>NZ_LIST01000006.1:0-234138 GCF_001280455.1 Halorubrum tropicale | reverse complement strand
GCGAGGGGCTGGCCGTCTACGAGGGCGACCCGATCGGGAGTCTCGCCGTCCGGGACGGCGGCGACCCCGTGGCGTCGCGGGACGCCGCCGACGAGTGAAGCGAAGTCCTTAATTACCGGACCGCCGTTCGTCTGCGTGTAGTCAGGGACCGTGGGGTAGTGGTATCCTATGCGGATGGGGTCCGTATGACCTGAGTTCGMYGTCCTCAGCGGTCCCATACGAAATTTTACACGAACTGTCCGAAACCGGCCAGATAGACCGGTATGACGATGGTTTGGTACGACAGTGACCGCCCGGTTCACCCGTCAGTTACGCCCGTCGAGGACGCGGGAGACGACGTTCGGAGTCGGGTCAGACACGCGAGCAGTCAGGCGACCGAGCGCGTCTACGACCACCTCGGTCGAGCGTAACACCCGCTCTCGTCAGGGATCCATCGCACGTGCGGCGTCGAGATCTGGTGCTCCCTCGAGGCCATCGTCAGCTGTCGGCCGTCACGTCGGTCAGGTACCACGCGATAAGCCGCGCCTGTGCCCGGCGGACAATCCCCGACGCGGTCGACTTGTCCACGCCGACCACGTCGGCGAGGTCCGCGAGGGTACACTCTCGCGGGACCTCGAAGTATCCCTCTCTGAGCCCGGCGGCGAGGAGTTCCTCCTGTCGCCGCGTGAGGAGTCGGTCCGACCGCTTCTTCTCCACCTTCGAGAGGAGTTCGTACTCGGTACCGCTCGATTCCAGCGCCTTCCGGAGCTGGTCGAACTCCTCGCGCGTACCGGTCAGGTCGAACTCGTAGAACCCGTTCCGAACTTCGATCGGAAACTCGGGCGGGAACCCTCCGGACTCGACGAAGGCGTAGAGGTCGACGTCGGTCGTCTCGTACGTCGCGAGGAGCCGGTCGTCGGTGCATTCCAACACCTCGTACGCGTCGACCGCCCCGTGTTCGCGAAACGCTGCTGCGACCGACTCCGGGGTTCGAGTCAGCACCTCTCCGAGTTCCTTCGCGGTGGCGCCACTGCGGACGCCGGACAGCAGGCGAAAGGTCGCATCGGGGAACGCCTCCGACAGGTCGGCGATGTACAGGTCCGGCGGGAGGCGAATGCGGAATCGGGCGTCGATCATGCTGGGTACTGCCGCCTCGGACAGATACCAACACGTTGGGGTCATTCACACATGAATCGCCCGGCAACACTGTAGTATGAACTCCGAGTCGGCCGGTGCGGCCACGAGCGGACGGGCGACGCTGCGGACGATGGCACGGACGATCACCGGACCGATCGGAGAGCTGTGGCGCCGCGATCCGGTTTTGTCCGCCGTGGCCGCGATCAACGCCGTCCTGTTCGGTGCCTTCGCCGTCGGCACCGTCTTGGACCCAATGGTCGTCAACGGGGAACCGGCGTGGCTCAAGCCAGCGAAGTTCGCCGGCTCGATCGCGCTCGTGTGCGCGACGCTCGGCTGGCTCGGTGTTCACCTCCCGGTCGACCCGGACTTTCGCCGCCGTGTCTCCCGGATCGTCGGCGTCGGTCTCCTCATCGAAATCGTCCTTATCGGCGGACAGGCCGCGCGCGGCGTCGGTTCTCACTTCAATCGGGCGACGGTCATCGACGGGGCGATCGGAGGCGTCATGGGCGTTACAATCGTCATCGTCACCGTCGCGATCGCCGCGCTGGCCGTCCGGGCACGCGGCGACGAGTTCGACGTCCACCCGGCGTTCGCCGCGGGCATCCTCCTCGGGGTCGGGTGGTTCGTCGTCGGCGCGTTCGAGGGGGCGGCGATGATCGCGATCCAGTCCCGGGTCGTCGAGACGACGGAGCCGACGGTCCCGGTCGTCGGCTGGCAGCTCGTCGGCGACTTCCGCCTGGCGCACTTCGTCGGCCTCCACGCCCTCCAGCTGTTGCCGCTGACCGGCTACCTCGCGGCAGTTGGACACCGTCGAGGCCTCGTCGACTATCCGCGACGCGTCGTATACCTCGTCGCTGCCGGATACGTCGCGGTCCTTCTCGTGACCGCCGCCCTCGGCGTCGCACCGGTCCTCATCTGACGAGGGATCTCACGAAGCGTGGGCGATAACGCTTACAGCAGCAGATATTGATACCTGAGTAGCAGCCACATCACCACGCGCCGAGAGGAACTGCGGCACATGGCGATTTCACGCCAATCGAGACTGAACGTCTCTCCGACGAGATTTCGCGCCCGCGTGTGCGCCAGCCTCCCCACCCCCGCGGGGGATGGAGTCGAAATCCCTGCCGACCGAGGCGACACAAGATCAGTTCTGATTAGGGCCAGAGGGACCGGAGAATCAGATACCAGTTCTCAGAAGCTCGCCAGCGTCTCGTCTCTCGTCTCACCGAGATACTGCCGGATCGCTCCCTCGTCCCAACCGACCGCCGCCAACACGCTCTCGACGGCGCGGACAGCGCCGTCCTCGTACCACGCGGCGTCGTATCGTGGTATCTCTTCGAACTCCAATCTGACCCGCGACGCACCTCGTGCGTCGGCATCAACGACCACGTACCGGACGGTCTGTCCCGGGGCGAGCCCCGCGCCCTCGATTTGCGCCCGCTTCAGGGCCGCGACGGTGAGCGTCTCCATCGAGTACTCGTTTGGGTCCTTCGACACGCGATTGTCGACGACGAGCGCGTCCGGGTTGACCGTCCCCTCTCGTAGGTCCCCGAGGCGCCGCCGGAGTACGTCGCACACCGCCTCCGGAGAGCGCGTCTCGTCGAACACGCGGAGCGCCTCGCTCTGGACCGCTTCGACCCATTCCGGCGTCGAGCGCTGTCGCCCCTCGATGCCTCGCGTCTTGACCGCGTCGCCGACTCCCGTCTCGGGGTAGTCCTCACCGCGGCGCTTGCCGAAGTACCGAGTGAGCGCTCCCGACTCGGAGTTCCGCATCGGACAGAACGCGACCCACTCGAACGCGCATTCGTACTCCAACTCGATGCCCGCCTCTTCGCTGATCTCGGCTGCGACTTCCTCCAAGGGGCGCTGCTCGCGACCGTCGGCCGGAGTCACCCAGATGGAGTCGACGATGCCGTGGACCACGCGCCAGCCGGCCGCCTCCAGTGCGGTCTTCGCATTGAGGAGGAGCTCGCGAGCGTAGGCGTTGATCGCCTCGTGGCACTCGATGCGCCCGAACTTGGCGTTCGAGAAGCCCTGATACCCGAAGCAGGACACGAGGATCCACTTGATCGCGGAGGAGGCGGCCTCCAATCGCTCCCGTTCGTCGCCGGCGGCGTCGGGAATCCGTTCCTTGATCTCGCTCCGGGCGTCGATCAGCGGGCCGAGCACCTCCGGCAGGTAGCCGTCCCGGTCGCAAACGGAGTAGCCGAGCCCCGGCACGTCGTCGGTGTCACAACACCCGCAGCGGACGGTCTCGGGCGAGATGTTCCGGGTCCTGATGATGTTGGGATACAGGGATGCGAAGTCGAGTTCGTGAACGTCCTCGTGGACGCCGACGTCGGGGGCGAACGTCGTGCCGCCGCGGTCGGCGTCGTCGAGCGTCGACGCCCGCTTGAACAGTTCCGGACGCCACGCGCGCCACGGCACGAGCACGCCTCGGTCCCTCGCTTCGCGGATCTGCATCGCCGTCAGCACTCGCCCTATCGACGCCCACCCGAGTTCCTGTAACGGGAGCCCGGAGCGCTCGACGAGGTCGAGACAGCCTTCCAGCCCGGACTCATGGTAGAAGAACGAGTTGGACTCGTCGATGATGGCGCGTCCGGGGACCGAGTACCGAGCCGGCGAGTGCCCCACGTTGCCGTACGAGGCGTACGTCGACTCGCCGGCGAGCTTCGTGTAGCCGTCCCGCCGACCGAGTTCGAGATCGACGCCGTAGGCGTCGGCCGCCTCGAACAGCAGGGGCACGAGGTCCGCCGTCGAGACGACCAGGACGTCGGGATCGCGTTCGTCGAGCGCCGCTTGAACGCCGGCGACGGTCTCGGCGGGCGACGACCAGACTCGGTCACCGTCGACGGCGAGCTGCGGCAGCGACTCGATGCCCGACTCGTGCCGGGGTAAATCGAGGTGGAGCGTCCGCAGGTCGCGCACCGAGCGGTCCGGAGCGGCGGGCGTGTCTGTTTCGAGGCAGAAGCGGAGCTGGCGGGTAAAATCGACGTTGTAGCAGGTGTAGGCGTCGGGCTGTCCGAACTGCTCGGTTCGGCTCGCGACCCTTCTGACCGCGTCGATCGAGGCGGCGTCGACGCGGAGCAGCGGCCGGGCGTCGGTCCGGAACGTCTGCCGGTGGGCCTCGACGCCGAGTCGCTCGACCGCGTCCTGTCCGTCGAGGAAGGACCAGAGGTCGCGGAGCGCGTCCGAGAGCCCGTCGCGGGACGGCGGCGTCGGATTTGGGCCGCCCGATCGACCGTAGAGATCGCCCGCTGAGTCACCGACGAAGAGCGTCGGGTGGTGGTCCTCGTGGACCTCGCGAGCGGCGCCGTCCGGGGTGAGCGTCCATCGGGCGACGCGGCCGTCACCGAGGTACTCCAGCGTGAGCGTCACGGGCTACGCCTCGGTGAGCGACTCGACTTCGTCTTCCAGTTCGGCGATCCGGCGCTCCTGTTCGAGCGCGATCGCCATCCACACCGGCGCCAGCGGGTCGGCGGGGTTGAGGTTCCCCGCCGCGTCGGCGTGGTCGCGAGCGTACGCGAACAGCCGGTCGAATCGGGGCTTGTCCTGCCGGCGGAGGACGCGTCGGAACGAGCGCCAGTCGTCTTCGATCGCGCTCAACTGATCCCGGTACGTCGGGTTCGTCCGACCCATTACCGGACGCTCGGCGCGGCCGCGGCGCGGTCGACGGTCGCTCCCTCGTACATCCGGGCGCGGTGTTCGAGGACCTCCTGCCAGTACGCGAGCGTCGTCTGGAGCCAGCCGTCGTCGGTGTGGTAGACGAGCGTCTCCGTGTCGCCGTTAGCGTCCTCGAAGCGCGGGCCGAACGGCGTCTGCCGGCAGGTGAGATGCGTCGCCGCGGCGCGGCGCACCGGCGTCGAGAACTCGTCGTCGCGGCACCGCGTCACGAGGACCGGCACGTCGTGGACGCGAGCGACGCGGGCGACCGACGCGATCGCGCGGACGAACAGCCGCTCGGCGGTGTCGGCGTCGACGTCGGCGGCGCGGTACATGCCGTCGAGGCCGGTCGCGACGACGACCGAGGGCGACTCGCGGGCGGCGAGCCGCCCGCCCAATCGGTCGAGCAGCGAGGTGTGCTGGTGGGCGGTGAACCCGCGGGCGACCTCGATGCGGTCGAGGACGCGGTCGGCCGGGGCGAGCTCGCGGAGGCGCGTCGTGTTGGCCCTGTTCGCGCCGTCGACCCAGAACGCGGGGCCGTCGGCGCCGAGGACGCGGTCGAGCAGGAGCGCCTGGACGGGCGTGACGCCGAGTTCGTCGTCGACGTCGACGAGCGTGACGCCGGGCGCGAGCTCCGGGAGGTCGGCGGTCGGTCGTCGGGAACGAGTGGACATGGTAGGGCCGACGGGGAATTACCTAAAAGGGGTGAGCCATGGACGGGCGGTGAAAGTGGAAGTGGTGACGAGGGTTGGACCCGTCGAACGACGGGGGACGCACACGAGACGGATCTCGGGGTTGTGACGAGACAAAGTACCTGGCGGCGTTCCGGATCGCGGACCCGCGGAATGGGAGGCGGGCCTGCTCGAGTACTCCGCACCGATTACCGCTCACCCAGGAGTCAGTTTGCTCTGGAGGTCGGCGATCCCGCCCGCTCCGCAACCACTAAACGCGGCTCGCTCCTTGCTCCGGTAATGGCCGACTGGACGGAGAAGTACCGCCCGAGCACGCTCTCGGAGGTGCGCGGCAACGACAAGGCCCGCGACGCGTTCGCGGAGTGGGCCCGGTCGTGGGACGACCACCGCGAGGCGGTCGTCCTCCACGGGAGCCCGGGCGTCGGGAAGACGAGCGCGGCCCACGCGCTCGCGAACGACATGGGGTGGGAGACCGTGGAGCTCAACGCCTCCGACCAGCGCACCGCCGACGTCATCGAGCGGTTCGCGGGGCGCGCGGCGCGCAACGCCACCCTCGGCGGGAGCGCGGCCGGGGGCGGCGCGGCCGGCGGCGACACCGCCTCGCGCCAGCTCGTCGTCCTCGACGAGGCCGACAACATCCACGGCAACTACGACCGCGGCGGCGCCTCGGCGATCACGAAGCTGGTCAAGGAGTCTGGCCAGCCGATCGTGCTCATCGCCAACGACTACTACGACATGTCGCGCGGGCTCCGGAACGCGACCCAGGAGATCGAGTTCCGCGACGTCTCCGCGCGCTCCATCGTCCCCGTCCTGCGCGACGTCTGTCGCAAGGAGGGGATCGAGTTCGAGTCCGACGCCCTCCAGCGAATCGCGGAGGGGAACCGCGGCGACCTCCGCGGCGCGATAAACGACCTCCAGGCCGCGACGCAGGGACGCGACTCGGTCACGGTCGAGGACGTGGTCACCGGCGACCGGGACAAGGCGCTGGGCCTCTTCCCGTTCCTCGACGCGGTCCTCAAGGAGGAGTCCGCGGAGGAGGCGCTCCAGTCCGCGTACGCCGTCGACGAGACGCCGGACGACATCTCGCGCTGGATCGAGAACAACGTCCTCGACGTGTACGAGCCCGCGGAGGCGGTCCGCGCGTACGACTTCCTCGCGAACGCGGACGTGTGGCTCGGCCGCGTGCGCGCCACGCAGAACTACTCCTACTGGCGGTACGCGACCGACAACGCGGCCGCGGGCGTGGCGGCCGCCCGCGACGGCGAGAAGGGCGGGTGGACGCGGTACGGCCGCCCGCAGTTCTGGTCGTCGTCGGACGCGACCGCGGACGAGGTCGTCGGCAAGATCGCGGCCGCGAGCGGGTGTAGCGTCGCGACGGCTCGCCGCGAGGTGCTGCCGTTCCTCGAGGCCGTCACCCACCACTGTAAGCCCCGCGAGCTGACCGTCGCGATGGCGGCCGCCTACGACCTCGACGAGGCGGGCGTCGCCTTCGTCACCGGCTCCGGCGAGTCGACGAACAAGGTGGCGTCGATCGTCGAGGACGCGCAGGCCCGCCGCGAGGAGCTGATCGAGGAACACGCCGACGGCGCCTTCGCGGTCGACGGCGCCCGCCGCGGCGACGAGGGCGACGCGGCCGCGGACCGCGACCGCGACGGTTCCGGATCGACTGACCCCGAGAGCGACCCGGCCGACTCGGGGGAGGAGCCGGCGGACGACGAGTCTCCGAACGAGAGCGACGACGACGATCAGGCGGGACTGACCGACTTCATGTGACCCGGCGGCGGTCGCTCACCGGCTCCCGCCGCCGCCGAGCCGGGGCGAGTTCGGATCCGCGTCGCTTCCGCTCGGCGTCGGGGGGTCGACCGCGTCCGCGCAGCGGAACTCGAACCGCGCGCCGCCCTCGCGGCTCTCGGTCACCGAGACGGTCCAGTCGTGCGCCGCCGCGATCCGCTCGACGATGGCCAGTCCGAAGCCGGTGCCGTCGGGGGCGGTCGTGTGGCCCGGCTCGAAGACGGCGTCCCGCTGGTCGGGGTCGATCCCCGGGCCGTCGTCCGCGACGTAGAATCCCCCGTCCGTCCGTCCGACGCGGACGCGGACCGCGGCGGCGTCGGGGTCGCTCGGGTCGGCGTCCGCCGATCCCGAACCCGTCGCGAACGTGTCCGGCGTGACTCCCCCGGCTGAGCCCGCTCCGTCGTTCCCGTGGGCGGGGGCGCTCGCGCCGGCTCTGTCGGGGGCGCCGTGTTCGATCGCGTTCCGGAAGAGGTTCTCGAGGCACTGCCGGAGCCGCTCCGAGTCGCCCGTCACGGTCGGGAGCGGTCCGTCCACGACGAGCGCGGCGTCGGCCGGCTCGCCGACGGTCCGCCACGCGCGGTCCACGACCGACCGCAGGTCGGTCGGCTCGGCGGTCCGGACCGTCTTCCCCTCCTTGGCCAGCGTCAGGAGGTCCGAGATGAGGTCGTCCATGCGGTCGAGCGCGTCGAGGGCGCGGTCCAGCCGCTCGTTCGACGCGTCCCCGTCGAGCTCGGCGGCCAGTTCGACGTTCCCGAACGCGACGGAGAGCGGGTTCCGGAGGTCGTGCGAGACGACGCTCGCGAACTCGTCGAGCCGCTCGCGCTGGCGTTCCAGCCGCTTCCGCCGCTCGACGCGCTCGTCCGCGGGGAACAGGTACCCGACCACGTCGCCGCCCTCCGTCGCCCGGCCGCGCTCGTGGACCCACTGCGGCTCGCCGCCGGAGACGACGCGGTACACCACGTCGACCGGGGCGGCGTCGAGCGCCTCGCGGAGCCGCTCGCGGTCCTCGTCGACCACGCAGTCGAGCCAGCCGCCCTCCGCGCGCTCCGGGACCTCGATCCGAGACTCCCCGGACGCCTCGATCACGAACCGCGCCGGATCCCCCGCAGGCCGGCGGTAGGCGATTCCGGGGCGTCGTTCCATCGCTGCGGACACGTGTCAACGAGGCTACTCGGTCAGTATAAACCTTACTCGCCTATCACTTGTCATACGCTGAGATCAAGTCTGAAAAGTGCGAAAATAACAGGGCAGGCCCCCGCGACGCCGAGAGAGCTTTGTCGCGGCCCCCGGTGGATCGCCGTATGCGCGCAGCGATCCTGCGAGAGTACGGCGAGCCGCTCGCGGTCCGCGACCTCCCCGAGCCCGACCCCGGCCCGGACGGCGCCGTCGTCAGCGTCGACGCCTGCGGCGTCTGCCGCAGCGACTGGCACGCCTGGGCCGGCCACGGCGAGTGGGCGGCCGACCGCGTCGCGCGCGGCCAGGTCCTCGGCCACGAGCCGGCCGGCGAGGTGGTCGCCGTCGGCGGGGAGGTCGATCGGTTCGAACCTGGCGACCGCGTGGTCGTCCCCTTCTCGCTCGGCGACGGCACCTGCCCGCACTGCCGCCGCGGGGCCGGCAACGTCTGCGAGGACGGCCGGGCGCTGGGGTTCGAGGCCGCCGCGCCGGGCGCGTTCGCGGAGCGCGTGGCGGTTCCGGCGGCTGACTACAACCTCGTCGAGCGCCCCGAGTGGCTCGACGCGACCGCGGCCGCTGCGCTCGGCTGCCGCTACATGACCGCGTACCACGCCCTCGCCGAGCGGGCGACCGTCGGCGGGGGCGACGCCGTCGCGGTCCACGGCTGCGGGGGCGTCGGGCTCTCCGCGGTCCAGATCGCCGCCGCGCTGGGCGCCCGCGTGATCGCGGTCGACCTCGACCCCGACGCCCTCGCGCTCGCGGCCGAGTTCGGCGCGGCCGAGACCGTGAACGCGGGGTCGCTCCCGGGAGACGAGTCCGTCCCCGAGCGGGTCCGCGCCCTCACCGACGGCGGCGCCGACGCCTCGCTCGACGCCTTGGGGATCGCGGAGACCTGTCGGAACTCCGTCCGGTCGCTGCGCCCGCGCGGCACGCACGTCCAGGTCGGGCTCACCACGGACGCGGAGCGGGGCGAGGTGTCGCTGCCGACCGACTGGATGACGCGCTGGGAGGTCTCCTTCCTCGGCTCCCGCGGGATGCCCCCGACGAGCTACGACGACCTGTTCGCGCTGATCGAGGCGACCGGGATCGACCCCGGCGCGCTGGTCGCCCGGGAGCTGTCGCTGTCGGAGGTGTCGGGCCGGCTCGCCGCCATGGAGGAGTACGACGTGCGGGGCGTCGAGGTTGTCACCGACTTCGAGGGGTGAGCGTCACCGCTCGCGGTCCGCCCCGAGCCCGGGGATCGCGACGCGCTCGTCGACGCGCTCCATGACCTTCGACGCCGTCAACACGAGCGCGAGGTACATCGCGCCGAGCACGAGGAAGACGGTGGTGTACCGGAAGGTGTCGCTCGCGACCTGGTTGGCCAGGTAGTACAGCTCCGGGACTGTGATGAAGCCCGCCAGCGACGAGTACTTGATCAGGTAGACGAACTCGTTCGTCCACGAGGGGATCGCGTAGCGGAGCGCCTGCGGGAGGACCACGTGGTATATCGACTCCAGCTTCGAGAGCCCGATCGCCCGCCCCGCGGTGATCTGGCCGTCGTCGACGCTCTCGACCGCGCCGCGGATGTACTCGGCCTGGTAGGCCGCCCCGTTGAGCGTGAACCCGAGGATCGCCACCCAGACCACCTCGCGCGGGAAGACGCCGGACAGCACCGCCGGGACCGACGCCGCCAGGTTCAGCCCGTAGTAGAGCACGAACAGCTGCGCGAGGAGCGGCGTGCCGCGCAACAGCTCGGTGTAGCCCAAGGAGAGCCACGCGGAGAACCGACCGTACACCCGCGCGACGGCCAGCGGCACGGCGATGAAGAAGCCGCAGACGAGGCTCACGCCGGTGATGACCACGGTGAGCCACGTCCCCTGCGCGAGGACCGGCGTGAGCTCGACCACGAACGCGGCGTCGGCCGCCACCCCGGCGAGCCCCGGCACGCCGGCGAGCGCGGCCTCGACGGCGTCCGGTGCGACGAGCGGCTCGCCGACCGGGGCGATCGCGCCGCCGAGCCACCGGTTGCCCCAGCTGACGACGAGCCAGCCCCAGAACAGCGCGCCGGCGGCGACCAGCAGTAGCCGGCCGGCGGACTCGTCCGCGTCGGCCACGCGCTCGCCGACCGTCCGCGGTCGCGTCGCCCCCGCCATCACTCGTGGCTCGCGATGCGGTCGAGGAACCGGGCGGTCCGGTCCCGCTCGGGTCGTTCGAACAGCTGTTCGGGCGGCCCGCGCTCGACGACCCGGCCGTCGTCCAGGAACACGACCTCGTCGGCGACGGCCCGCGCGAAGCTCATCTCGTGGGTGACGACGAGCATCGTCATCCCGTCGTCGACCAGCCCGCGCATCACTTCCAGCACCTCGCCGATGAGCTCCGGGTCGAGCGCGCTCGTCGGCTCGTCGAACAGCATGAGCTTCGGCTCCATCGCCAGCGCGCGGGCGATCCCGACGCGCTGCTGTTGCCCGCCCGACAGCTCCGCGGGGTACGAGTCCAGCTGGTCGGCCAGCCCGACGCGCTCCAGCTGGTCCGCCGCGCGGTCCCGGGCCGCGTCCTCGGAGAGCCCGAGCACGCGCCGGGGGCCGAGCGCGACGTTGCCGACCGCGGTGAGGTGCGCGAACAGGTTGAAGCTCTGGAACACCATCCCCACCTCGCGCCGGAGCTCGTCGACGTCGGTGTCGGGCGAGAGCACCTCCTCGCCGTCGAGCGTGATCGACCCCTCTTGGGCCTCCGCGAGCCGGTTGACGCAGCGGAGCATCGTCGACTTCCCGGAGCCGGACGGCCCGATCAGGACGGTCACGTCGCCGCGGTCCATCCCGAAGGAGACCTCGTCGAGCACCTGCTCGTCGCCGTACCACTTCGAGACCTCGCTCACGCGGAGGAAGCCGTCGTCAGTCACGCCGACTCACCCTCCGGGATCGCGTAGCGGGTGCCGAGGTAATCGAGCGCGCGGTTCGTCGTGAACGTGAGGACGAAGTAGATGGCACTGATGAACAGGATGACTTCGAGGACCGCGGTCGTCTGCTCCGTGAACAGGTCGTAGCCGCGGGTCAGAAGCTCCGCGAGGCCGATCGCGAAGACGATGCTTGTGTCCTTCAACACGATGGTGAACTCGTTTTGGAACCCCGGGATCGACCGGCGGAGCGCCTGCGGAACGACGACGTAGCGGATCGCCTCGAACCGGGAGAGACCGACGGCCCGGCCCGCCTCCAGTTGCCCGTCGTCGACGCTCGACAGGGACGCGCGGAAGATCTGCGACTGGTACGCCGCGCTCCGCAGTCCGAGCCCCAAGATCCCGGCCGAGATCGCCGGCGAGATCGATCCGACGCCGAGGTTCACCTGCGGGACGCCGAGGACGAAGTACATGACGAGGAGGATGACCACGATGGGGGTCCCGCGGAGGACGACGCCGGCCGTCTCCACGAGGCGCTTCGAGAGCCCGTCCCCGTACACCTCCACCGCGCCGGCCGGGAAGCCGACGAGGAAGCCGAGCAGGATCGACGCGACGGTGAGCCCGACGGTCAACAGGAGCCCGCCGCCGAGGTAGTCGGCGTTCCGGACGACGAACCACCAGTCCGCGGGGTCGCCGACGAGCCACCAGTCGATCGACTCGACGGCCGACAGGAGGGCGCCGCTCGCCGTCGGGTCCGGGGCCCCGAGGCTGGCGGCCGCGGCGAGCGCGAGCGACCCCGAGACCGACATCCTACTCCTGCCCGAACCAGGTGTTGGTGATCTCCTGGTACGTGCCGTCGTCGCGGACGGTCTGGAGGCCGTCGTTGAGCGCGGACTGGAGCTCCGACTCGTTCTGCCGGATGCCGAAGCCGAACTGCTCGCCGGTCTCCTCGACGAACGCGATCGTCACGTCGCGGTTCGCGGCGAAGGTCTCGGCGACGGGGTTGTCGACGACGACAGCGTCGATGTTGCCGTTCGCGAGGTCCTCGACGGCGAGGACGTAGCTGCCGTACGTCGAGAAGTTGTCCGACGAGATGATCCCCTCGTCGACGAGGTTCGTCTCCACCTGGTTCGCGCCGGTGGTGCCGGACTGCGCGCCGACCCGGGTGCCCTCGAAGTCGCTCCACCCGGACGGCTGGAAGTCGCCCCCCTCGCGCACGAGGATCGCCTGGTCGGACTCCCAGTAGGGGTCAGAGAAGGCGATCGTCTGCCGGCGCTCCTCGTTTATCGTCATCGCGGCGGCGATGACGTCGATCTCCTCGTTCTGCGTGAGCGCCGGGATGAGCCCCTCGAACTCGAAGGTCGCCCACTCGCCGATCTCGTAGTCGGTCTCGGCGACGACCGCTTCGAGCAGGTCGACGTCGAACCCGACCAGTTCGCCGTCCTGCCGCATCTCGAACGGCGGGAACCCGGGCGCGGTTCCGGGGGTGATCGTCGTGGCGCTCCCGCTGTCGCCGAGGCAGCCGGCGACGCCGGTCAGTCCGACGGCGGCCGATCCGCCGGTCAGCTTCAGGTACGTCCGACGGCTCACGTCGGAATCGGCGTGGTGTGTCATACCTGTGCGAGTGCGGCGATTGGTTTTAACCTTTCCTCCCTCGGACGGTGGTTTCCACGTATCGACGGGGAGACCGGGCTCGGACGGACGGATCTGGCAAAAACTGCGCCGCTCAGTCCCCGCCGATCGGCGCGGCGCCGTCGCGCATCTCGTCGGCCCCGCGGAGGGTCCACGCCGCGCCCGCGGCGAGCGCGATCGCGACGCCCAGCGCGACGAGGTTGACCTGCTGCCAGACGGCGGTGTACAGGACCAGGTCGCGGCCGAGCAGCAGCGTGCCCACGAGCGCGCCCATCGAGCCGACGGCGAGCGCGCGGACGGTGCCGGCGGTGCCGGCGTCGAGCCCGTCGTACCCGACGCGGACGGCCTCCGTGGCGTACGCGACCGTCGCGACGAGCCCGAGGTGACCGGCGAGGCCCGTGATGTAGAACGCCGCCTGCGCGGGCGGCGCGTAGGTGAGGAACGGCACCGCGCGCGAGAAGGCCGCGCTGGCGACGACGCCGGCGACCGCGATCCCCCCCGCCGCCCGGAGGAGCCGCGCGGTCCCGCGCCCGCCGCCCCAGATGGTCGCCAGTCCGAGCAGCGTGAAGATGGTCAGCGCGACGACCAGGTGCGCGGCGTGCGTCGACACCGTGTACCCGCCGGGCACGAGCCCGCTGAGGGTGACGGTGATCGCGCCGACGGTGATCTGGAGCGGGAGGATCGCGACCGCGAGCGTCGCCGCCAGCTTGGTCCGGCGCTCAAACCCCGAGCCGAGCCACGTCCACCCGGCGACCCCGATGATGAGGAAGCCGGTCACCATCGCCCACGCGCGGTGGAACCACTCGATGAAGTCGGGGTTGATCGTCAGCGCGGGGATGAGCTGGTCGGAACACAGCGGCCACTGGGCCTGGCACGCCAGCCCGGATCCCGTCGCCGCGGTGTAGACGCCGAGCGAGAAGAGGACGAGCGTCATCCCCGTCGTCGCCGCCGCGTATCGCCTGAACGTTAGCCACGCGGGCCGAAGACTCATTGGCTGGATTCGGGCGCGCGCGCACTTAGACCGTTCGGCCGCTCCTCGTCGCCGGGAAGCGCTCGCCGCGGGCCGCCGGCTTCCGAACGCTTTTGACTGACCAGTCAGTCAGTATTGGTGTAAACCGAATGGCAGACACGGACCGCCGGAGCCCCGATCCCCCGCACAGTCCCCTCCCCGAACGCGACGGCCCGACCCACGCGGAGGCGATCGCCTGATGGGCCTCCGCGACGCCGTCGGCTCGCTGTTCAAGGGCGCCGACGAGCTCGACCTCACCTCCGGCGACATCGGGTGGCCGCTGTTCTTCCTCTCCCTCCCGATCGTCGTCCAGAACCTCTTTCAGGTGCTGTACAACCTGGCCGACACCTTCTGGCTCGGGCGCTACAGCACCGAGGCGCTGTCCGCGATCACGTTCGCGTTCCCGATCGTCTTCCTGATGATCTCGCTGGCGCTCGGCGTCTCCGTCGCCGGGAGCGTCCTCGTCGCCCAACACACCGGCGCCGGCAACGAGGAGCGCGCCGCCTACGCCGCCTCGCAGACGATGGCGTACGCCGCCGTCATCTCCGTCGTCTTCGGCGTGCTGGGCTACGTCCTCGTCGACGACATCACGGCGCTCCTCGGCGTGAACGAGACCGTCGCGCCGCTCGTCGTCGAGTACATGCGCGTGTACGCGGTGGGCCTCTTCGCCGTGTTCGGCTTCGCGGTGTTCATGTCGCTGATGCGCGGCTACGGCGACACCGTGACGCCGATGTACGTCATGGCCGGCTCGGTCGTCCTCAACATCCTCCTGGACCCGATATTCATCTTCGGGTTCGACGCGAACCCGCTGTTCGGCGCGCTCGGCCTCGGCGGCGTCGAGGCTGCCGCCCTCGACGCGACCGGGTTCACCGGGTGGGGCATCGGCGGCGCCGCGATCGCGACGGTCGGGTCCCGGGCGCTCGCGCTCCTCGTCGGACTCCGGATCATGGTCCGCGGGGACCGCGGGGTCCAGATCCGGCTCTCGGAGATGCTCCCCGACCCGGAGTTCGGGAAGACGATCCTCGGCATCGGGCTGCCGGCCTCCGCGGAGGGCGCCGCCCGCTCGGTCTCGATCACCGCGCTCCTCCTCGTCGTCGCCAACTTCCCGAACGCGGTGAGCGGGGCGTACGGCATCGGGACGCGGATCTTCTCGGTCATCTTCCTGCCGGCGCTCGCCGTCTCGCAGGGGATCGAGACGATGACGGGGCAGAACATCGGCGCCGGGGAGCCGGACCGCGCCGCCGAGACGAACCACTTCGGCGCCCGCGCCATGCTCGGGCTGCTCACGGTCGGCGGCGGGGTCATCGTCCTCGCCGCGCGGCCGATCGCGGGCGTGTTCTCCCCGGACCCCGCCGTCGTCGACCACGCGACGACGTTCCTCCAAGTGAGCGGTCTCTCCTTCGGGTTCATCGGCGCCATGCGCGCCTACACCGGCGGCTTCCGCGGCGCCGGCCACACGATGATCGCGGCCGTCATCTCGCTGATCACGCTCGGCTTCGTCCGGCTCCCGGTCGCGTGGGTCGCGGCCGGCTCGCTCGGGGCGATGGGCCTCTGGATCGCGTTCCCGGTCTCCAACGTCGTCGGCGGCGTCGTCGCGTACCTCTGGTTCGAACGCGACACGTGGCGCGACGGGAACCTCACGGAGGACGGCGCGGCCGTCGACGAGATCGGCACCGACGTGACGTCGCCGGACGACGACTGACACCGTGAACTTTCGCGGGCGCGGACCCAGTGAGCGGGCGTGGCGTCGACGGGTCGACTTCGATCCGGTCGCTATCCGGACAGCTCCCGCTTCGCCTTTCGGGCCCGCTCGGACATCTCGCCGTTACCGTCGACGTCCGCGAGCGTCTCGATCGCCTCCAGCTTGCGGACGGAGTCGTCGAGGAAGGAGAGCACGTCCCCGGTGTACGCGTACACCATGTAGTCGTCGGTCATCACGTCGACGATGGCCTGCGGCCCGAGCCCCTCGGCGCGCAGTTCGAGGACGTAGCGCATGAACTTCTCCTCGGGACAGCCGCAGTAGGGGTTCGAATCGCAGTCGCAGTCGAGGAAGTCCTCGGCGAAGTCGAGCACGCGGTCTCGGGTCGTCTCGTCGAGCTTCGAGAGCCCGTCGCCGGTGAACAGCAGGTCGAGGGTAGCGCCGGCGAACGCCCCCTTCGGGATGTTCGCCTCCAGCTGGGAGGCGAGCTGCCGGTGGTTTTTCACGTAGATCTTGTCGGTGAAGGCCACGGGTACCCGTCGATACGCCGGCGCGCCTCAAAAGCGACGCGGTGACCGGGGCCGACGACGGCCCGCTCGGTCGTACCGCCTGGGGCGCCACTCGATGCCACGCCCGTCCTGGAGTCGTAACCGTTATTTACCGAAGCGAGGTACGTTTCGACGCGTGTCCGGGTTAGGGTAGTGGACTATCCTTCAGCCTTGTGGAGGCTGAGACGCGGGTTCAATTCTCGCACCCGGACCTTCTTTGAATCGGCGTAAGTCAGAGACCGGAGGTTCCGTCGACCGCGTCGGCGAGTCGATCCAGAAACCCCGCTTCATGTCGCTCGTCAACGTGCGCGATGTTCCACAGTCCCGAGTCGGTTATCTCGTTGCGAGGACTCTCTCGTCCTAACCACTCGTCGCTCCGGGGGTCGACGGAGTCTCGCTCGAAGTTGCTGACGAGCGCGATCGCGTTCCGTTCGACGTACGCGCGGTCGCTCTCGGGGCCCGGCTCGTCCCCGATGTGGACCCACAGAAACGGGAGGTCGCGAATATACTCGCTGACTCGGCGCTCGTGGGCCAGCTCCGCGAGGCGACGCTCGCGGTCGGCGGTCGACCCCTCGCCCCAGCGGGGGTACTCGTCGCCGAGCTCGTCCCGTTCGATCATGGCCCGGCCGACGTGCCTGCGGAACACCGAGCCGCGGTGATTCCCGCCGCCCTCGTAGCTCCCGCGGTTCGCTCCGCGGTGCGCCCGCAGCCGAGTCCACAGCGACGTTCCGGACCCCGTCGAGACGGCGTGCGTGCCGACGCGCGTGACTCGCAGCTGGTCTGTCGCCTCTCGGGCCCCTCCGCTCGCGAAAAAGAAGTAGACCCCTCGCTCGGGCCAGTCCATGCGCCCGGTACACTCCGCGAGACGCCGCTTCCCGCCGACGTTCGCTTCGAGACGATCGAGGAGGTCGTAGAACCGATCGAGGTCCGAAGCGCGGGACATACGACTGCGTACCGGGGTGACACACAAAACCGCCGGGGGTCCGCAGCGCGGGACGGCGTGGCGGTCAGAACCCGATCCGCTCCCCATCTTCCGGGACCAGCACGTCTTCGGTCGCCGCCCGGAGCTCCTCGCGCGAGAGCAGGCAGTGGTTGATCGCCTCCATGTGGACCACGGCGACCGCGGCGTCGGTCGCATCGCGCACGGCCCGCACGTCGTTGACGCCCATCGTGATCGGCTCGTCCCGATTGAACCGCGCCGCGCCGCCGTTGAGGACGACCGCGTCGGGCTCGACCCGCGCGAGCGTCTCCGCCACCGGCTCGTACCAGACCGTGTCGCCGGCGAGGTACAGCGTCTCCGCACCCTCGAAGACGAACCCGGAGACGGGGCCCATCGCCTCGGCCAGTTCCCCGTGTCCGTGGCGGCCGGGCGTCCGGCGGAGCGTGACGCCGTCGAACGACGCCGGCCCCTCGACCGGCCGCACGTCGGTGAAGCCGTCCTCGACGAACGCGTCCGCTTCGGCCGGCTGGCAGAACAGCGGCACGTCCGGGTCGAGCGCTTCGACCGCCGCCTCGTCGAAGTGGTCGGGGTGGCGGTGGGTGACGACCACCGCGTCGTGCGCGAGGTCGATGTCCGGCATCGGCACGAGCGGGTTGTTCCGTTTGTTCGGCGTGTCGTCGATCGGCGGCAGCGCGCCCCGCTCGGCGAACACCGGGTCGACGAGGAATGTCGTCTCGTCCACGGTCGCGAGGACCGTGGCGTTGCGGACGAGGGTGACGTCGAGGGCGGCGTCGGTCGACATACCGCCCCTTCGACGAGCGGCATGTTGTGGATTGCGGCGGGACCGCCGCCGACCGCGGCGTCCGCGAGTTATTTGTCGGCCGCGGGTCAACCCCTGCGTCATGAACGGACGTGAGTCGACGTGAGCCCGCGCGGTCTGCGCTCCACGAGCGACGGGACCGGTGGCGACCGCGCGACGGGCGTCGGGTCGGGATGAGCGGGTCGTCCGAGGGGTCGTCGAGCGCGAGCGACGACGCGGACGCCGCCGACGCGGGCGAAACGGACACCGCCGACACGATGCGCGAGCGCGCCGGCGAGAACCGGGTGAAGCTCTGGCTGCTGTTGCGCGCGGACCGGCTCGTCGTCGCGGCGGTGCTGACGCTGGCCGTCTTCGTCGCGTTCGTCGCCGTCGCGGTCGCGCTCTCGCCGTCGCTCGCGACGAAGGTCGGATCGAGCGACCCCATCGAGACGCTGTTCGCGTCGATGATCACCGCGATCGTCACGGGGGCGACGCTCGTCGTCACGATCGGACAGCTCGTGCTCACGCAGGAGAACGGCCCGCTCGGCGACCAGCGGGACCGAATGGACGACACGCTCGCCGTCCGGGACGACATCGCGGACCTGACCGGCGGGCCGGCGCCCACGGACCCGGCCGCGTTCCTCGACGCGATCCTCGGCGCGGCGGCGGGGCGCGCTCGGGATCTCCGCGACTCGGTGGAGGGTCAGGGAGACGACGGCGACGGGTCCAGTCGGGACGCGCTCCGAGCGGAGGTCGACGACCTCGCGACCGGACTCACCGGGAACGCCGACGCCGTGCGCGGCCAGCTCGACGGCGCCGAGTTCGGTTCCTTCGACGTCGTCTTCGCCGCGCTCAACTTCGACTACGGGCCGAAGATCGGACAGATAGAGCGCATCGCCACCGAGCACGACGACGCCCTCACCGACGACGAGCGCGGGCTCCTCGGGGAGCTGAAAGCGACCGTGTCGCTGTACGGGCCCGCCCGCGAGCACGTCAAGACGCTGTACTTCCAGTGGGCGCTGATCGACCTCTCGCGCCTGATCTTGTACGCCGCGGTGCCGGCGCTGGCCGTCGCGGGCCTCATGGTCACGGTCGTCGACGCCGGCACGTTCCCGGGGAGCACGCTCGGCGTCGCCCACGTGACGCTCGCCGTCGGCGGCGCGTTCGCGGTCGCGCTCCTCCCGTTCTCGCTTTTCGTCTCCTACCTGCTCCGCGTGCTCACGCTCGCGAAGCGCACGCTCGCCATCGGGCCGCTGGTGCTGCGCGACTCCGAGTAGCGAGCGCGGTCGCTCTCGGGGAGACCGCGCGCTCGGCGGCGGAAGATGTCGCCCGCGACTATTCTCTATTATCGATAAATACTAAAATTCTGGTAGTTGGCGCATAATATGCCATACAGAGGCCCCATACAAATAATCGAGCAAACCTTCAACCCCCGATGTAACATTTTAATTATGTTTAGAAAGCTCGTTCTCGGGTTGGTCAGAGGAAACCGACGAGAGTCACGATGATCCAAAGAATGGCCAGATAGAGAGTTAGGAGGAGAGAGAACATCTGGAACAATGGAATGAGAATCTCTTTGAGATGCTCCTTGGATGCTCTACCGTATTCCGGCGGATGATAGGTAACGTTCAGAGTTTTCGGTAGCGCGTCAACTATACCATCAGCATGCCCCGCCCCAACAACCGCGAGTACCGTATCGTTCTCCTCAGCCGCATCAGCGATTGTCTGTGCCATTATCTCGTCCCGATTCTGGTTTCCTGATCTGAACTCCATATTGTACCACCTGAGAAGAAGAACAGGTACAGAGAAACTCACGGCAAGGAAGCCAGCTCCCGCGAGATAGTCCTCCGTTACTAGCCCGACAATCACGCTACTGGGTAAGAGGAGGAAATACAACGAGGCGGAGATCACCCTCATCGTAAACGGGGCATTCCGTAGTACCTCCGCGTCACTCTCCCGCGTGAAGTACACGTCAGCACCCTGTAGCTCAGCGAAGTCGACGAGAATGTCCTTCGAAACATAGAGTGGGCTTAGAATATAGAACATTCCCGCTACCGCCTGTTGGAACCAGCCCTCTGTAACCCCGTAGTCGCCGGTATTCTCTGTTCCTTCCAAAACGAGAGCATCAATACCCTCTTTCATCAACTCCCGCTCTTTGTCGTGATCTCCGCGACTACTGTGAATCTCCCCTTTCAGGTGGACTACTGACTCTGACTCTGTACTACTATCCTCCTCGATCGTGCCAGTCTTTTTGACAGTGGCTCGACTCATTGCGTATGTTAACTGACGTGCCAGGGAATTATAGGGTCAAGAGAATGACCGCAAAAAGACGTCCAAAATCTGTGTCTGTAAGCGGACAGAGCCAGTGTCCGCAAGGGGACACCAACCAATGAGCTTGGAAAGTGAGGATTCTGAGTCAATATCTGATCTTGACGCGAGTCTAAAAACACAGGACAAACCGATTATTGATGCGTTCTCGCATGCGGAGCACCAAGTCCTTCTAACCACAGAAGTAGCCGAGAAAGTTGAATTAAGCGACCGACAAGTGCGCAGGCGGTTGAAAGACCTCGCGAGCCGGGATATTCTAGGAACTCGAAAACCGGGACGGGATCGACTCTGGTGGCTTAAACAGGATGTAAGAGAACCAATTACAGCGCAATATCCACTTCTTCGGTTTGTCCAAAATCGGATCAGTGTTCAGTTGTTGCTGGCTGGACTAGTAGTCGGAATTGTAGCATTATTCCTTGTTCCAATAGCTTCTTTCACGTACGCTAACAGTATTACACCACCTATTGTTACAAGAGAAATATTGCTCCAAGCTGGTTTACTCGCCAGTATGCTGGCAAGCGGTTTTCTGCTTTCCGCCGTACTGGCCGGCATAGTCGAGTGGTCAATTAGATATTTCGGTGTGGGGTTATAATTTCATTGTGCAGAGTAGGGATATAATTCCCATCGTAAGGTCGATTATACTGCTGAAGCTGAAAATGTCGCCCGCGACACTAACGACCGGTCTCATCTCCGGCGGCGTGCCGCGTCGACCGGGAAACCCTCGTGGCGGGCGGTCGCCTGCGCGGCGACGGGCGGGTCGCGTGTGCGACCGATGTCACGCGCCTGGGTTCTCCGCGCTGTCATCGCTCCCATCGGGGAGTACTCGGGCGGGGACTGATGGCGCGCGAGCCAATGTTGCGCCCGGAGGGGCTTAACGGCCCCGCTCGCCGCCGGCCTCGGGCGTCCGGCGGTATCGACGCCTATCCGAACGCACTTACGTCCCTGTCACGGACCCACGCGCAATGTCTGTCCGAGTCGGTATCCTCGGCGCGACGGGCGCCGTGGGCCAGCGATTCATCCAGCTGCTCGACGACCACCCGACCTTCGACCTCGCCGCGGTCACGGCGAGTTCGGAGAGCGCGGGCGAGACGTACCGCGAGGCGGCCAAGTGGCGCGTCGACACGCCGATCCCGGCGGACGCGGCCGAGATGGAGGTCGCGGAGACGACCCCGGAGGGGATCGCCGACGCCGACGTGGACCTCCTCTTCTCCTCGCTCCCCTCGGGCGTCGCCGCGGAGGTCGAGCCCGCGTTCCTGGAGGCCGGCTACGTCGTCTCCTCGAACTCCTCGAACGACCGCATGGCCGCGGACGTGCCGCTCACCATCCCCGAGATCAACCCGGACCACCTCGACCTGATCGAGGTCCAGCGCGACGAGCGCGGCTGGGACGGCGCCTTGGTGAAGAACCCCAACTGCTCGACGATCACGATGGTGCCGACGCTCGCGGCGATCGACGAGTTCGGCCTCGAAAGCGTCCGCGTCTCCACGCTCCAGGCCGTCTCCGGCGCCGGCTACTCCGGCGTCACCTCGATGGAGATCATCGACAACGCCATCCCGCACATCGGCGGCGAGGAGGAGAAGATGGAGACGGAGTCGCGCAAGCTGCTCGGCGAGTTCGACGGCGCCGAGGTCGCGCTCCACGACGCCGACGTGGCCGCCTCCTGTAACCGGATCCCGACGCTCGACGGCCACCTTGAGAACGTCTTCGCGGAGTTCGCCGAGGACCCTTCGGCCGCTGACCTCCGCGAGGCGATGCGCTCGTTCGAGGGCGTCGGCGACCTGCCGAGCTCGCCGGACCAGCTCATCAAGGTGTTCGGCGACGACGAGCCCGAGCGCCCGCAGCCCCGCCTCGACCGCACGTACGCCGACGGGATGGGGATCGTCGCCGGCGGCGTCCAGTCGACCGACGCCGGCGCGAAGTACAACTGCCTCGCGCACAACACGATCCGCGGCGCGGCGGGCGCCTCGCTGCTCAACGGCGAGCTGCTCGTCGAGGAAGGGTACGTCTGAGCGGTCGCCGTCGGATGCGGCGGGCGGCCTCAGCGAAGTATTGAACCGGCCGCCCTCACGTCTCGGATCCATGGTGGACAAGGAGACGGTACGCCGCGGGTACGACCGGCTCGCCGAGGCGTACGCAGCGGACCGCAACGAGACCGGCCGCGGACGCGAGGTGTTGGCCGACTTCCTCGGCGCGCTCCCCGCGTCGGCGCGCGTTCTCGACGCCGGGTGCGGACAGGGTACCCCCGTCCTCAGCGATCTGAGCGCGTCGGCGACCGCGACCGGACTCGACGTCTCCCGCCGGCAGCTGGAGCTGGCCGCGGACCGCGTCCCGGACGCGGCGCTCGCGCAGGGCGACATGGTTCGGCTGCCCTTCGGCGACGGCGCCTTCGACGCGGTGACGGCGTACCACTCGCTGATCCACGTTCCGGCCGAACAGCATCAGGCCGTGGTCGACGAGTTCGCGCGCGTCCTCGTCGACGGCGGGCGACTCCTCTGTTCCGAGGGACCGGAACCGTGGCACGGCGAGAACGCGGACTGGCTAGACACCGGCGTCGAGATGCAGTGGGACATCGCGGGGGCGGAAGCGACCCGGCGACACCTCCGGACCGCCGGCTTCGTCGTCGAACGGGAGTCGAGGGCGGGAGACTCGCTCGCGGAGGGCGACGACGCGCGCTGGACGTTCTTCACGGCGCGGTTGGAGGGCTAGACCGCAGTCCGGTGGGAGACCCGCACCGCGGCCGGGTCCGTCGTTACTTCCCTTCGAACTCCGGCTCGCCGTCGCCCATGAACGCCGTGATGCCCTCCATGAGGTCGTCCGTGTTCATCACGTGGCCGAAGCCCATCGCCTCCACTTCGAGGCCGGCCTCGTTGTCGGTGCGACCGGCGTGGATCGCGCGCTTCGTGTACTTCTGGGCGATCGGCGGGCCGCCGGCCAGCTGCTCGGCCAGCTCCCGCGCGCGCTCGTCGAGCTCGTCGTCCGGGACGACCTCGTTGACGAAGTCGTACTCGGCCATCGTCTCGGCGTCGTAGCGGTCGGCGGTGAGGATGATCTCCTTCGCGCGCCCCTCGCCGACGATCCGCGCGAGCCGCTGCGTGCCGCCCCACCCCGGCAGCAGGCCGAGGTCGAGCTCGGGCTGGCCCAGCTCGGAGCGCTCGGAGGCGATCCGCATGTCCGCGGCGGTCGCGAGCTCCATCCCGCCGCCGAGGCAGTAGCCGTCGATGGCGGCGATCACGGGCTTGTCGGACGACTCCAGCTTGCCGAACGTCTGCTGGCCCTGTCGGGAGAGCTCGACCGCGTGGATCGGGTCCGCGCCGCCGGCGGCCATGCTCTGGACGTCGGCGCCCGCGGAGAAGGCGCGGTCGCCCGCGCCCGAGAGCAGGATCGCTCGGACCTCGTCGTCGTCGTCCAGCCGGTCGACCGCGTCGGCGAGCTCGTCGAGGACCTCGCCGCTGATCGTGTTCATCCGGTGCGGGCGGTCGATCTCGACGTGCCCGACCCGGCTCTCGGCGTCGACCTCGACGTTCAGCACCTCGTAGTCGGGGCCGTCGTCCGCGTCGGCGTCGCCGTCGCCGCGGAACCCGCCCTCCTCGGCCGCCTCGCGCAGGTAGTCGGTCGCCTCGTAGCGCGCCTCGCCGGTCTCCTCCGCGAGCGCGTCGAGCGTCTCCACGAGGGCGGCGAGCCCCTCCTCGTCCGCGAGCTTGGCCGGGCCGTCAGGGAAGCCGGCGCCCAGCTTCACCGCCTCGTCGATGTCGTCGGCGTCGGCCACGTCGTCGCCGATGAGGCCGGCCGTCTCGTTGGCCATCACCGCGAGCAGGCGGCGGCGGACGTCGGCGTCGACCGCGTCGGTCGGGATCTGGGCGCCGTCGCCGTCCTCGTAGTCGTAGAACCCCTTGCCGGTCTTCTTGCCGAGGTCCTCCGCCTCGACCTTCTCGCCGAGCAGCGGGCACGGGCGGTAGGCGTCGCCGAGGACCTCGTGCATGTACTCCAACACGTGGTAGCCCACGTCGATGCCGACCTGGTCGGCCAGCTCGAACGAGCCCATCGGGAGGCCCATGTCGAACTTCGTCGTGGAGTCGACGGCCTCCATCGTCGCGTCGCCGGACTCGACGATCCACGCCGCCTCGTTCATCAGCGGGACGAGGATGCGGTTGACGATGAAGCCGGGACTGTCCTTCCGGACGCGGACGGGGGTCTTCCCCATCGACTCCGCGAGCCCCTCGATCAGTTCCAGGGTGTCGTCGCTCGTGTGCTTCCCGGAGATGACCTCGACGAGGTCCATCCGCACCGGCGGGTTGAAGAAGTGCATGCCGCAGAAGCGCTCGGGCCGGTCGGTGACCTCGGACAGTTCGGTGATGGAGAGACTGGAGGTGTTGGTGACGAAGACGGCCTCTTCGGGGGCGTGCTCGACGACCTCGTCGTACACGTCCTTCTTGATCGCCATCTTCTCGGGGACGACCTCGACGACCACGTCGGCGCCGTCGAGCGCGTCTCCGAGGTCGACGAAGGCGTCGACGCGGTCGAGCGCCGCGTCGGCCTCGTCGTCGCCGATCCGGTCCTTCTCGGCGAGCTTGCCGAGCGACCACTCGATCTGGTCGTACCCCTTCTGGACGAGCTCGTCGTTGATGTCCCGGAGCGACACGTCGTAGCCGGCGAGGGCGGCCACTTCCGCGATGCCGTGTCCCATGTTCCCGGCGCCGAGCACTGCCACGCGCTGGACGTCTTCGAGTTGCATACTCGAACGGTCGGAACCGTCATGGTTGAACGTTTCCATCTTCCAAACGCCAAACTCGAAGTAAGTTTATTCGGGCGGGCCGCCCCCGCCGCGGCGGTCCGAACCGAATCGTACTCCCGCGTGCGTCCCCGGGTTCCGACATGGACGACCGAGTCGCGGCCACCCTGCGCGAGGACCCGACGATGGCCGCGCTGATCGACCGTCACGGCCCCCTCGACGTCGCGCCCGCGGGCGACGAGTTCGCGCGGCTCTGTGCCTCGATCGTGAACCAGCAGCTCTCGACCGCCTCCGCGGCGGCCATCCGCGAGCGGTTCGTGGACGCCCTCGGCGGCGACCCGACGCCCGACCGCGTCCTCGCGGCCGACGAGGCGGCGCTGCGCGAGGCCGGGCTCAGCGCCACGAAGGTCGAGTACCTGCGGAACGCCGCCGACGCGTTCCGCGACGGCGAGCGCGACCTCACCCGGGAGGGGCTGGCGGACCTGAGCGACGCGGCCGTCGTCGACCGGCTCACGGAGATCCGCGGGGTGGGCGAGTGGACGGCGCGGATGTACCTGATCTTCGCGCTCGGTCGCGAGGACGTGCTGCCGCTCGGCGACCTCGCAGTGCGGAAGGGAATCGAACGGATCTACAACGACGGCGAGGAGCTGTCGCGCGCGGAGATGCGCGAGATCGGCGAGGCGTGGCGCCCCTACCGGAGCTACGGCACGCGGTACGTCTGGGCCGAGTACGAGTCGTGAGTCGGCGACGAGCCGGCGGCGGTCGAGCGCGGGGAGTCGGTCGTAGACGTGCGGCTCAGTTGGTCTCGCTGCCCTGTCGCGGGCGCCGCCCCTCGCCCTCGACCGCCGCCGGCTCGTCGCCGGCGGCGTCCTCGCGGTACAGCCGGAGCAGCTCTTCGAGGAGGACGGCGTGCCGGTCGCCCGGGACGTACTGGTGGTCGATGAAGTCCTCGGCGTCGCTGAACCGTCCGCGGAGCGCGAGCTTCCGGACGAACGCCACCGAGTCGAAGAACGGCGGCTCCCCAGTCTCGCCGTCGTCGCCGCCGAGCTTCCGCTCCGTCTCGGGGATCACCTCCGCCTCGATCGCGTCGTAGTCGATCGTCGACGGATCGTACTCGTCGAGCGTCCGCGAGAGCACGTAGTCGGCGGAGAACCGATAGAACTCGGACTTGCTCTCGAACTGCCCCTCGTCGACGAGCGACTCGATCTCCTCGACGACCGGCTCGGGGAATCGAACCGTGCTCTTCACCATATGCCGTCACATTGACACCCCCGGTCTTATACCTTCGCCAGACGGGCCCGACGCCCGAACCGGCGCCGTCTGGACGGTCTACTCCTCTTCTTCGAGTATCTCGCCCGCCTCGCCGCGCTCGGCCTCGTCGGTGTCGGCGCGCCGGCGCACGTCGACCCGGTAGTCGGTGAGGATGTCGCGGCCGAGCAGCAGCGGGTACTCCATGTGGCCGCGGTCCTCGACGCTCGCGGTGACGGTGTGCTGGTTCCCGCCGATCCCGATGACGAGGTCGACGACCGGGCGGGCCTTGCCGCCCTTCACGCTGCCCGACTTGACGCGGGTCATGCTCTTGATCGGGCCGGCGCCGATCTCGGCGGCCAGCTGGGTGTCGATGCTCGTCCGAGTCGCGCCCGTGTCGGACTTCGCGAGCGCCTGCGTCGAGCCGGAGGTGCCGGTGACGACGACCTCCTCGATGTAGCCGATGTCGGGCTGCTCGGTCGTGCTCGGCTTCGGGGCGGGCGCGCAGGAGGGCCGCGAGTCGTCGAGCGTCGCGGCGACGCGCTCGACCGCCGCCTCGTCCACCTCGCCGCCGACCGTCTCGATCGCGTGCTTCGCGATGTACGGGGCCGGGCTCGTCCCGGTCGCCTCGAAGAGGCCCTTGAACCCGGCGGTGGGGTTCACTTCGAGGACGTACCAGCCGTCGTACCCCTCCACGAGGTCGACCCCGGCGTAGTCGAGCCCCATCACCTCGGCGGCGTAGAGGGCGGTGTCGGCGGCCTCCTCGGGCATGTCGTCGGTGGCGTCCTCGACCGCGCCGCCGAGCGCGACGTTGGTGCGCCAGTCGCCCTCGGGCGCGTAGCGGTACATCGACCCGACGATCTCGTCGCCGACCACGTACACGCGCAGGTCGCGGTGCTTCTCGTCGTCGCGGTCGATGAGCTTCTGGAGGAACGCCTGCCGGTTGCCGACCTTCGGGTTCACCCGCTCCGTGAGGTCCACCTTCCACGTCCCGCCGCCGTGGGTGCCGATCGCGGTCTTGTACACGCCCACGTCGCCGAACCGTTCGCGGCCCTCGTTGAGGCGGTCGTTCGACAGCGCCAGCAGCGCGTCGGGTACGCGGATGTTCCAGTCGGCGAGCGTCGCGGCCGTGGCGAACTTATGGATCGACGCCAGCACCGCGTTCGGCTCGTTCAGCATCGGGCGGATGCGCTCGAACGTCGCCGCCAGCCCCAGCAGCTCCGCGGGCTGGTCGGTGTTCGACAGGAGGAGGCGGTTCGCGATCACGTCGACCGCGGGCTCGACGGAGACGTCGCCGTCCTCGACGCTGACCGCGGCGTTCTCCTCGCGGAGCCACACCGGCTCGTGGCCGAGGTCCTCGACCGCGTTACAGATCGCCTTCGTCTCCTTGCTGTTGTGCAGCGACAGGACTCCCACCCGAACCGGGTCCGAACTCATAGCGACTCCTGCGCGGGCGTGCGTAAAAGTTCGACCGATCGACTCGGCCGACGGGCCGCCCGGGGAGTGACGGGTCGCCATATATATAGCCCGCCCCCCGCTCCGCTCAGGCATGAGCGACGACCGGGCGTTCACGTACAACGGCGGGGCGGTGCCGCCCGGCGACACGCAGAACATCCGCTACGGCATCAGCGAGACGTACCTCGGCGACCCGGTGCGGATCCCCGTCACCATCGTCAACGGCGAGCGCGACGGGCCGACCGCGTTCCTCACCGCCGCGGCCCACGGCGACGAGCTGAACGGGATCGAGGTCGTCCGCGAGGTCGCCCACGAGTGGGACCTCTCCGAGCTGGCCGGCACCCTCGTCTGCCTGCCCGTGCTCAACGTCCCCGGGTTCCTCGCGCAGCAGCGGTACCTCCCCGTCTACGACCGGGACCTGAACCGGTCGTTCCCGGGGAAGCCCGGGTCGACCAGTTCGAAGCGCATGGCCCACCAGATCTACGAGAACTTCATCGCGCCGTGCGACTTCGGACTCGACTTCCACACCTCCACCCGCGGCCGGACGAACATGCTCCACGTCCGCGCGGACATGACCGACGAGGCCGTCTACCGTCTCGCGATGGCGTTCGGCTCGAAGGTCGTCATCGACAGCGACGGGCCGAGCGGCACCCTCCGCGGCGAGGCGACCGACGACGACATCCCCACGATCACGGTCGAGATGGGGGAGGCGCACCGGTTCCAGCGCCCGCTCATCGACGACGCGCTCGACGGGGTCCGCTCCGTGTTCGCGGAGTACGGGCTCTTGGAGACCGACGCGGTGCGCTGGCCCGGCTGGCGCACCATCGTCGCCGGCGCGGGCGAGAAGACGTGGCTCCGCGCCGACTCCGGCGGCATCGTCGACACCCACTTCGAGAGCGGGTCGCTCGTCCGCGAGGGCGAGCGCATCGCGACGATCACCAACCCGTTCAAGGAGGACGCCGTCGGGGTCGAGGCCCCCTTCACCGGTCTCCTGATCGGCCTCCTGGAGAACCCGGTCGTCTACCCCGGCAACCCCCTGTGTCACCTCGTCGAGATCGGCGCGTCGACCCGCCGGGCGATCGAGGCCGGCGACGCGCCCAGCCCCGTCGGCCAGCCGACGCCCTCGGAGTGAGGGGTCGCGGCGGCGCGCCTCCCGTCACTCACCACCGAGCCGTCCACGGAGTCCGACCGCCGCGCCGGCGACGAGCGCCAGGAAGCCGATCAGGAACGCCGCCGGCTGGAGGAGGACGCGCTGCGCGACGACGGCGCCCGGCTCGCGCTCGACGGTCCGCGTCCAGAACTCGTACCGCTCGCCGTCGCGCTCGACGATCAGGATCCCGTCCCCGAGCGCCGGCTCCGTCGGGTACGACAGCGAGTCGACGCGCTCGGCGGGGTCCTCGACGCCGAAGCCCCCCTCGGGCGAGTCGCGAGCGCGGTCGAAGGCCTCTCGGGCGTCGGGCGGGAGGTCGGCGTACGCGACGACCGCGTCCGACGCGTCCGACCCGTTCCCCCCGCTCGCGGCCGGCGACTCGAAGCCCGCGACGGACCCCTCGGTCACCGGCTGGACGGTGTGCGTGTAGGCGGGGCTCGGCTCGCCGACGGCGACGGGGAGGTAGAGGGGATTCGCCATCAGGAGGACGCCGAGCGCGGCGAGCCCGGCGGCCGCGAGCGGGGTGCGCATACGCCGCGTTCGGCGGGCCGGGAGTTGAGCGTTCGGGGTCGCCGCCGCGCTACCGACCGATCGTCCCCTGCCGCGCCACGGGCGCGTCGGGGTCCACCAGGAACGCCACGACCGTCGCGCCCTCGTCGCCCGCGGTCGGCGGCGGTGGTGGAGTCCATTACCGACTTGTAAAATTACGCGGTTAAAAAGCGGTCCGGTGGGGGCGACGCGCTCTTGTGTCCCGCGCACCTCGTTTCGATACCGTGACGACCGTCCTCTCGGACCTTGAGCGCCGCAAGCGCGACGACCGGCCGGACGGGACGTTCTACGACGATCCGCGGTTCGTCACCCACGCGGACGACGCGTTCCTCGCCCGGCTCACCGCGCTGTACGCCTCCGTCACCGAGCCCGGCGACCGCGTCCTCGACGCGATGAGCAGTTGGGTGTCGCACCTGCCCGAGACCGACTACGAGCGCGTCGTCGGCCACGGGCTCAACGAGGCCGAACTGGCCGCCAACGACCGCCTCGACGAGTTCGTCGTCAGCGACCTCAACGCCGACCCGTCGCTCCCGTTCGCCGACGGGTCCTCCGACGCCGTCTGCTGCGCGCTGTCGGTCCAGTACCTCCAGTACCCCGGCCAGGTGTTCGCGGAGTTCGCGCGCGTCCTCGCGCCCGGCGGGACGGTCGTCGTGAGCTTCTCGAACCGCATGTTCCCGACGAAGGCCGTCCGCGCGTGGCGCGCCGCCTCGATGGCCGAGCGCGCCGACCTCGTCGAGCGGTACCTCGACGCGGGCGGGTTCGCGGTCGCCGACCGGATCGCCGAGCGCCCGGGCGAGGACCCGTTCTACGCCCTGGTGGGGACGCTCCCGTGACGCCCCGCCGCGTCGCGGCCGGGGGCTTCGACCTCGCGCTCGCCCTGACGCTCGGCGCGGCCGCGCGGCTGGCGCACGTCCTCTGGTACCGCCTCTTCGAGACGAGCGTCGCCGTCGACCTCGCCGGCTCCGCCGCGCTCGGCGCCGTGTTCGGCCTCGGCCACGTCGTCGTCGCCTCCGGCGACCGCGTCCTCGGTCCGGCGGGGGACACCGCCGACTCGCGGGCGTGGCGCCCCCGACGCGTCGCCGCCGCGGGCGCGGTCGGCTTCCTGCTTCACGCGTCGATCGCCCCCGCGTTCACGCCGTTCGGGCTCGAACCGGGCGGCGTCAACGCGGTGCTGACCGCCGGCGGCGTCGCGGTCGGACTCTGGTCGTTCGCGGTCCGTCGGGCGACGCGGTAGGAGCGGGCGGGCGCGGTAGACGCCTGACGGCGGTCGCCCCCGCGCCGCTCGTCAGTCCGCCGTCGACGGGGCGGTCGACTCCAGCCCGGAGCCGCTGGGCGGTCGGAGGACGAACACCGCCGCTCCGGCGCCGAGCGCGAGCGCGCCGCCGAGGAGGAACGTCGGGTTCCAGCCGAGGTTCGCGACGAGGTAGCCGGCGACCGTCCCGGAGAAGACCCCGCCGCCGACCTTCGCGGTGTACAGGACGGCGTAGTTGCCGGATGAGTTGGCCGAGCCGTAGTAGTCGGCCAGTATCGACGGGAAGAAGACGTACAGCGGCGAGGAGAAGAACATCGCGCCGAGGACGAACGCGACGAAGACGGCGCCGTTGCCCGCCTCGCCGGCCGCCACCAGCCCGATCCGGAAGAGCCCGGCGAGGAGGAACGAGCCCGCCATCACGCGCTTGCGGCTGAAGCGGTCGGTCGCCTCGCCGAGGATCAGCCGCGAGACGCCGGCGGCGACGGGGAGCAGCGTCGCGGAGAGCGTCGCGACGAGCGCCGCCAGCCCGAAGTTCTCCGCGAACCGGACCACGTTCGCGATGACGAGGAGGTCGGCGCTCGCCATCGCGATGAACATCGCGTACAGCAGCCAGAACTGCCAGGTCGAGAGCATCTCTCGCGTCGAGTAGTTGCGGCCGCGGATCGAGGCGGCCAGGCCGTCGGCCCCGCCGTCGCCGTCGTCGTCCCCGTCGCGGTCCAGCCAGTCCGTCGGGGGGTCCCGGAGGAGGAGCGAGCCGACGAGCGTGACGACCAAGATCCCGATACCGATGTTGCGGAGCACGTCGCTGTACGCCGCCACGGTCGCGTTCGCCCGCACGTACGGGACCACGAGCGCGCTGCCGGCCGCGAACGCCATCGTCCCGACCCCGGTCGTCAGCCCGGTGCGGTCGGGGAACCACTTGACGGCGGTGTTGACGGCGACGGTGTAGACGATGCCGACGCCGACCGCGCCCAGCGAGTACAGCAGGTACAGCTGCCACAGGCTCGTCGCGTACGCGAGGCCGATGTAGCCGCCGCCGGCGAGCACCGCCGCGAGGAAGGTGAGCGCGCCCGGCCCCCGGCTGTCCCGCCACTTGCCCGCCGGGAACTGCGAGAGCGACTGGAACACGACGTAAAAGGAGAACACCGCGCCCAGCGCCGGGAGCGCGATGTCGAGGCCCTCGGAGAGCGCCGGCGAGATGGACGACCAGACGTACTGGTACGGGCTCACCGCGGCCATCATCCCGGCCGCGGCCGCGATCTGCCACCAGCGGGAGAAGCCGAGCGTGTCGGCGGCGCGCGCGGCGTAGTCGACACCGCCCGTCGACCCGTCGCCGCCGGCCGTCGCCTCTCCCTCCCCGTCGGCGCCTTCCGCCGTCGGTTCGCCATCACCCATCGTCGTCCGTCGTCCGCGTGGTGTCGGTCTGTGTCATGACGTGCGTGCCCTGTCGTTTCGCCTCTCGGCACCGGTCCCCCGGTTCGGGGAGGTCTCGTTTCCACCCACCGCGCTCGCCGACTAAAACTCGTCGTTGCGGTCGGTCCCCGCGAGCCGCTCGCCGGTCCGGAATCGCCCGCGGTCGTCCGGCGGTCGGTCGCCGCCCGACGGCGGTCCCGATCCGTCGCGCGGCGCCCCGGATAAATTATGATAATCGTCTATCCTGTCGAAAATTGTTAAGATGGAGCCTCTCGTAGCCGTATTCGAACACGGGGCGTCACAGGCCGACGCCCGAACCCACACCATGTCCACCGACACCGACGCCGCCGACCCGCGCGACGGAACCGCGAGCGCCTCCCGCGACGCCGACCGCGTCCCGCGGTCTCCCGGGCCGGGGCGCTTCGAGCGCGTGATGGTCGTCACGACCGACGACCCCGCGGGGCGGGCCGCGGCCTCGGCGGCCGTCGACCTCGCGGCGACGCACGGGGCGACCGTCGACGCGCTGTACGTCGTCGACACGACCGAGGGCTGGGACATGGTCGTCGAGCGCCGCGAGCGGGCCGGCGAGGAGCTCGTTGAGGCCGCCGCGGCCCGGGGCGCCGCGGCCGGCGTCGAGGTCGAGAAGTGGTTCCGCTACGGCGCGCCGCACAGGGAGGCGGTCGACTTCGCCGCCGCGCACGACGCGGACCTCGTGGTGGTCGGCGCCGCCCGCCGGACCGGGCTCGACCGCCTGCTCCACCCTGACCCGGTCCCGGCCCGCGTCCGGCGCGGCGTCGACGTCCCGGTCATGGTCGTCGGCCCGGACGACGACTGACCCGCGCGGCGACCGGTTAAGTGGTCGCGGCCCCTATGATCGGTGTGACCCACGTAGGCATCGTCGGCGCGGGCGCGGGGGCGGCCGCGGCGGCGTTCGTCATCGACGGCGCGGTCCCGGACGCGGACGTGACGGTCTTCGAGAAGTCCGGCGGGCTCTGCGGGCGCGCGGCCACGCGGCGCCACGACGAGTTCACGTACGACTACGGTGCGAACTACCTGAAGAGCGACGACGACCGCGTCGTCGAGCTGATCACGGAGACGCTCGACGACGAGGGGCTCGTCGACGTGACGGAGCCGGTGTACACCTTCGAGGCGGACGAGACGGTGTCGCCGGGCCGGGACGCCGACGACCACAAGTGGAGCTATCGGCGGGGGCTCACGCAGATCGCGAAGCGCCTGTTCGGCCGCACCGACGCGACCGTCCACCGACGGACCCGGATCGAGACGGTCCGACGCCTGGACTGCGCGGCCGACGGCGACGGCCGCTGGGAGCTCGTCGACGCGGACGGCGCGACGCGCGGGCCGTTCGACGCCCTCCTGCTGAACCCGCCGGCCCCGCAGACGAGGGACCTCCTCGCGACCGCCGAGTGGGACGACCCGCTCCGCGAGACGCTCGTCGAGGCGGTCGGCGAGGTCGAGTACGGCAGCGTCTGGACCGCGGTCCTCCGGTACCCGTTCGAACTCGACGTGCCCTACTACGCGCTCGTCAACACCGACAAGGAGCACGCCGTCGGCTGGATCTCCCGCGAGGAGTGTAAGCCCGGCCACGTCCCGGACGGCGAGACGCTGCTCGTCGTCCAGGCGAACGACGCCTGGTCGACGGCGCGCTACGACGAGGACCCGGCCGAGAACGTCGCCGCGCTCGCGGAGCACACCGCCGACATCGTCGGCGACGAGCGGCTGGCCGACCCGACGTGGACCGATCACCAGGGGTGGCGCTACGCGCTGCCCGAGGGCGGCGTCGACCGCGGCCCGGTCGACTCGGCGCGCGACGCGGGACTGTACCTGCTCGGCGACTGGGTCGCCGGCGAGGGGCGGCTCCACGCCGCGCTCGCGAACGGCCTCGACGTCGGCGAGCGCGTCGCGTACGGGATCTGAGGAGATCGGCGAGAAGGCAATCCGCGGCGGTTCTGCGACTGTTTTCGGCGTCGCAGCTGTGCGCGCGAGTCTCTTCGAAAAGCGATTCAGCGGCGGTTCCGTCGGACGCGGGTCGTTCGCGTCAGTTCGTCGTGATCCGGTACTCGACGGTCCCCAGGCCGGGGAGCGTGAGCGTCCGGACGCGGCCGCTGCGTCGGCGCAGGGTCCGCAGGGCGGACCGCGAGACGACGGCGAGCGCGACGGTGCCGGTCAGCAGCGCGACGGTCGCGACGGGGTACGCGAACGCGACGAACGGTGCGACGAGGAGCGCGAGGAACGCGAGCGTCCCCAGCGGCGAGCGGCTGCCCGGCGGCGAGTCGGCGCCGATCGGCCGGTGCGTCTCCGCCGAGGTGATAGAGCCTTGGTACATATCTCACCGTACACGCTCGGTCGACTAAAACCTTTCACTTTCCAAATAAGTTTTGAGAAACGGTACCACACAACACGCATTCAGAACATCTGAAACGGTTGTTAACGGGGTGTAAACAGTACCATGTTACTCGTTAGTATACTTCTCATATTTCTGTAACGTGTCGATAACGAGCGGCCGTTCGGCGCGGGTTCTCCTCCGTCGCCGGCCGGGGCGACCGGTCGCGGACGCCGCCGTCGCGTCGCGCGCCGTCGAGCGCGTCGACGGTGCGGGGATGCGCGTTCGGCGGTGCTTTTATTTCGTTACGACCGCTTCCGTAGATACGAACGGAGCCACACAATGACACTCGACACTCCCACCACCGATACAGCGGCCGTCGTCTCGGCGCCGGAGCGCAGGCGGGCGGTCGCCGGCCTCGCGGACGGCGCCGTCGAGACGGTCGCGGATCTGCGCGTTCGCGGGCGGGCCGACGAGATCGCCGCCGAACTCCGCGAGACGCACCTGCCGGCCTTAGAGGAGGCCGGCTACATCGAGTGGGACCGCGAGGCCGGGACCATCGAGCCCGGTCCCAACTTCGAGGAGGCCGCGAGCCACGTCGACGACCTCCCGATGCCGGGCATCGAGGCCTCCGACGACTGATCCCCGCGGGCGGTCGATCGGGTGCTGGATCACGCCGCCGCGGACGCGGCCCGGGACGTTTATCCCCGGGCGCGGGCGACACCCGACAGCGATGGCCGAGCCGATCCTGAAGTGGGCCGGCGGGAAGCGACAGCTGCTCGACGAGCTGTACGCCCGGTTCCCGGCCGAGTTCGGCCGGTACCACGAGCCGTTCGTCGGCGGCGGCGCGGTCTTCTTCGACCTCGAACCCGCCCGCGCGACGGTCAACGACGCGAACCCGCGGCTGGTGAACTTCTACGAGCAGGTCCGCGACCGCCCCGACGAGCTGATCTCGCGGCTCGCGTCGCTCGACGACCCCGAGAGCGACCCCGACCCGGCCCTCCCGTACGCCGAGGAGACGGCCCGCGGTCGGGAGGTGGACGCCTACTACTACCAGCAGCGCGCGCGGTTCAACCGCCGCCCCTACGAGGGCTCGTTCGACCCCTTGGAGGAGGCCGCCCTCCTCCTGTACCTCAACCGCACCTGCTACAACGGGCTCTACCGCGAGAACGCGGACGGCGGGTTCAACGTCCCGATCGGCCGGTACGCCGACCCCGACTGGGTCCAGCGGGACCGGATCCGCCGGGCGAGCGACCTGCTCGCCGACGCGGAGATCCGCAACGGCGACTTCGCGTACGTCCTCGACGCGGCCGAGCCCGGCGACTTAGTCTACTTCGATCCCCCCTACGAGCCGATGAGCGCGACGGCGAACTTCAACGAGTACAGCGCCGACGGCTTCGACCGCGAGGACCAGCGCCGCCTGCTCGACGTCGCCGGCGAGCTCGACGACGCCGGGGTGTGGGTCGTCCTCTCGAACAGCGGCGTGATGTACGACGCGTACGCCGAGGCGGGGTTCCGCGTCGACCGCGAGGGCGCGACCCGCGCGATCAACAGCGACGCGGACAACCGGGACGCGGTCGACGAGATCGTCGCGACGAACGTCCCGCCAGCGAAGCGACGCGAAACGGCACAGAAGGACCTCTCGCAGTACTGAGGGACCGCTCGCGGGACTGAAGTCGCGCGCGGCGAGGGCGGCACCGACTCCCGCCGCGCGTCGGGTCGCCCCTCACGCGCCCGGGCCGACGCCGAGCGCGACGAGCGCCCACGCGGCCGTCGTCGCGGCCGCCAGCGCGACCATCGTCGCCACCGCGGGCAGCGGCTCCTCCCGGCGCGTGAACCGCCGGTACCCCGGGGCGAGCCCGACCAGCGGGAGCAGCGTCGCCCCGGTCACGAGCGGCGGAAGCACTCGGCCGGCGAGGGCGGCGGCCGCGAGCGCGGCCGCGGCGCCCCCGAGCGCGTACGCGGCGCGGAGCCGGGCCGCCGACCACCGCGCCGCGAGCGTCCGCTTCCCGACGGCGGCGTCCGCGCGGCGGTCGGGCCACGTCGTCTCCAAGAGGTTGACGAACACCACGACGGCGAAGGGGAGCGTCGCGAGCGCGGCCTCGGCGGTGACCGCACCGGCCGCGACCGCGAACCCGTACAGCGGGAGCGCGGCGCCGCCGAGGAGCGCGTTCGTCGCCGCTCCGAGCCCGTTCCACGCGAGCCGGAGCGGCCCGACCGAGTACTGCCAGCCGACGACGAGGATCCCCGCGAGGAGGACGGCGGCCGGCGGCGTCAGGAGCGGGCCGTCCGCGAGGCCGACCGCCGCGGCCGCAACGCCGAGGCCGACCGCGGCGAGCCCGAGGCCGCCGGCGGCGATTCCGGCCCGGAGCGCGACCGCCCGCGGGAGGTCGGTCTCGACCAGCGCGCCGCTCCCGCCGGAGAACCGTGTGCGGTCGGTGAGCGCGTCGGTCTCGACGTCGGCGTACTCGTTGGCGTAGTGGACGCTCGCGGCGACCGGTAGCAGCGCGGCGAGCCCGAAGCCGACCCGGACTGGGCCGGCCGTCGCGCCGTGCCCGCGGCCGTACGCCATCGCGACGCCGAGGGCGTACACGAGCGCGATCAGGCCGAGCTGGGACGGGCGCGAGAGCCGCCAGAGGGCGATGGGCGCGCGCCGCTCCATCGGTCAGTCGTCCCGGAGCGCGCGGACCTCGGCCAGCAGGTCGTCGGTCTCGGGCCGGTCGGCGGGCAGCCGCCCCTCGTACGCGTACGCGACGACCGGCTCGCCGGAGCGCACGTCGAGGACCATCGCCACCGGCATGCGCCCGACGAGGTCGTGTAGCGACCCGAGGACGCCGAACCGCACGGGCTGGTCGTACGCGTCGCTCACGTCCGCGTCGGGGTCCGCGAGCAGCGGGAACGGGAGGTCGTACGACTCCTGCCACGACCGCGCCCGGTCGACGGGTTCGGGCAGCACGGAGACCACCGTCGCGTTCAGCGCCGCGAACTCGTCGTACCGGTCGGCGATCGCTTGGACCTGCGTCCGGCAGTTCCCGCAGTGGTAGTCGCGCTGGAACAGGAGGACGACCGCGTCGGCGTCGGGGTCCGCGGCCGCGGCCGACAGCGCGAACGGGTCGGGACCGGCCGCGACGTTCGGGAGCTCGAAGTCGGGGACCGCCTCGGCGGACGTCCGGGTGTCGCTCATACGTCGCGTACGCGCTCGCGCCGGATAAATCGAGACCCGGTCTGGCGCCCGCCGCGCGGAACCGGGCCACATATAGGTCCGTGCGACCATATCTCAGGCCATGGCACGGCCGGGGGCGACCGACGGGGGTGAGACCGCGGAGCGGCCCGCCGCGGACCGAGGGGCGGCAGAGCCTCCGACCGCCGACTCGGGCTCGGGGGCCGCGCCGGTCGACGCCGCCCGCGGGTTCCTCCGCGCCGTCCGGACGGACGGGGCCGCCGACGCGGCCCGCGATCGGCTCGACGCGCTGTCGCCGACCGCGCTCGACGCCCTCTCGCCCGCCGAGCGGCTGGCGTTCTGGATCAACGTCTACAACGGCGCCACCGGCGACGCGCTCCTCGACGACCCGACGCGCCTGTCGGACCGCCGCCGCTTCTTCGGCGCCCCGGTCGTCTCCGTGGCCGGCACCGACCTGAGCCTCGACGAGATTGAACACGGGATCCTGCGTCGCTCGCGGTGGAAGTACGGGCTGGGCTACCTGCCGAACCCGTTTCCGTCCGCGTTCGTCCGCCGGCACCGGGTCGCCGAGCCGGACCCGCGGATCCACTTCGCGGTCAACTGCGGCGCGGCCGCCTGCCCGGCTGTCTTCGCGTACGACCCGGCGACCGTCGACGAGCAGCTCGACCACGCGACCGAGACGTACCTGCGCGGCGAGACGGTCGTCGCGGACGGCACCGCCCGCGTGCCGCGGCTCATGCTCTGGTACCGCGGCGACTTCGGCGGGACGAGCGGGATCCGCGAGTGGCTGCGGCGCTACGGCGTGATCGACGCCGACGCGACGCCGCGGATCCGCTACCGCGAGTACGACTGGACGCCCTCGCTCGATCCCTTCCGCGGCCGGGACTGAGTCCGCTCGCCGGAGTCCGGACGCGCGGCCGCATTGGGCGGGCTTTTTGAACTCCCCCGACGAGGGACCGCGTATGACCGATCTCGACATCGACCTCGTCCTCGTGCCCGTCGACGGCAGCGAGGAGTCACACGAGGCGGTCGACTACGCCATCGCGCTCGCGGCGGAGTACGACGCGAGCGTCCACGCGCTGTACGTCCTCGACGAGGAGGTCGTCCGCGCCATCGACCACGGGGTGGTCGACGAGAGCGAGGTGGCAGACGACTCCGAGGCGTTCACCGACTCCGTCGCCCGCCGCGCGGACGCGGCCGGGGTGCCCCACAGCAACTCCATCGCCTACGGCTTCTCCACGTCGGTGAAGACGGTCCACCCCGGGAGCGTCGTCCTCGACACGGCCGAGGAGCTGGAGTCGGACTTCATCGTCGTCCCGCGCGAGCCCGTCTCCGGCGACCCCGGCGAGGTGCTGGGGAAGGCCGCCGAGTACGTGCTGCTGTACGCGAGCCAGCCAGTCCTGTCCGTCTGATGGTCGGCGCCCTCCTCCCCGCGGGCACGACGCTGCCGCCCCTGCCGCACCTGGTCGTCCTCCTCCTCGCGACCGCGGGCGTCGTCGCCGCGCTCCGCCGCCGCCGTCCCGCGGTCACCGGGCGCCGCGTGCTCGCGCTCGCCCCGTGGATGGCGCTCGGCTCCGCGGCCCACGTCCTCTACGTCGTCGACGCGCTCCAGCCGCTCCTCGCGCCGTTCGCTGGCTCGCCGGCGGTCTACCTCACCGTGGGAGCGCTCGCGGGCGCGGCGTGGCTCGCCGCCGACGCCGCCCGCCCGGACCGCATCGCGGCGACGATCGCGGCCGCCGGCGCGCTCTGTCTCGTCCCGGTCGTCGCGGTCGCGGTCGGCACAGGGGTCTCCCCGGTCGGCGCGCGCTGGTCGACGCTCGCGCTCGCGCTCACCGTCCCTGTCGCCGGCGCCACTTGGGCCGGGCTGACGCGCGCGCGCCCCGAGACGAGGGTCACTGGCGGCGTCGGCGGGCTCGCGGTGTTCGGCCACGCGCTCGACGGCGTCTCGACCGCGGTCGGGACGACCCAGCTCGGCTTCGGCGAGCGCACGCCCCTCTCGCGGATCCTGCTTGAGGTCGGCGGGCTGCCGTCGCTCCCGGTGATCGGGGAGGGGTGGCTGTTCCTCCTCGTGAAGCTCGCGGTCGCGAGCGCCGTCGTGTGGCTGTTCGCGGCGTACGTGCGCGAGGAGCCGGCCGAGGGGTACCTCCTCCTCGGATTCGTCGCGGCGATGGGGCTCGGCCCGGCCGCGCACAACCTGCTCCTCTTCTCGGTGGCGGCGTAGCCCGCCCGCGACCGGCGTTACAGGACGCTGAGGGCGAACGCGACCGTGACGCCCGCGAGCAGGACGGCCTGGACGAACGCGCTGGCGAGGGCGCCGACAACCGCGTAGGCCGCCTGCCGGGCGGCCTCGCCCGTGTCGCCGTCGTGCTCGTCGAGGGCGGCGACGAAGACGGTGCCGCCAAGGCCGACGACGAGCCCGATCGGCCCGAGCGGGACCAGGAGCACGATCCCGATCAGCGTCCCGACGACGACGGTCCGGGTCGAGGCGCCGCCGATCCGGCCGGAGACCATTCCGGACACGAGGTCCGCCGCCGAGGCCAGCAGCGAGACGGCGACGAGCGCGACCAGCGCGACGAGGCTCGGCTCGGCGAAGCCGGTGGTGTACGCGTAGCTGACGACCGTCAGCGCCGCGAGGACGCCGCCCGGCACGAACGGGACGAACGAGCTGGCCGTCCAGACGACGAGGAGCGCGATCGCCAGTCCGGCCGCGAGAGAGACCATGCGGACCCGACGCTACGGGCGCTGAAAACACTTCACCTCGATCGACCCGACGGGGCCGGGTCCGTCGACGCCGTCAGTCCTCCTCTTCGACGACTTCCGGGTCCTCGATGGCCGACTGGAGGGAGTCGAGCCCGTTGACCCACTCGGAGACGAGCCCGTACTCGAGGTCCTCGACGAGCTCGATGTCGAGCGCCTCGCCGTCGATGACGCGCGTGCCGGCCTGGACCACGTAGCCGAGCGCGGCGTCGAGGTCGTCGCCCTCCTCGGCCTCGGCGGCCGCGCGCACGAACTCGCTCACGTCGCCGTCGACGACGCCGCCGACGACGTACTCCTCGGCCGCGTAGAAGACGGGGACGAGCGAGGTCTGGACGCCGTCGATCAGCATCACCTTGTCCTCGTCGTCGAACTCGACGTCGGCGAGGACGATCTCGCGGATGTCGCGGAGCTCCTCCACGGCGCGCTCCTCGCCGATGCGGTCGTCGTCGAACGCCGCGAGCACCTTCACCACGGCGATCGCCGCGTCGTCCTGGAGGTTGAGGAGGAGGCGCGCCGAGTCCTCGTTCTCGGGGTCGAGCTCCTCTTCGGCCAGCCTGTCGAGCCAGTTCTGCCAGCGTTCGTCGGTATAGAACGTTTCGACGGCGTCGTCGTCGGTCATGTGCCCTACGTCGCCCGGCCAACTCAAATGCCTTTCCTATCGATCGCCGCGCGAGACCGCGTCTCACCCGCGTGAATCCCGGATTCCCGGCGGCGCCCCCGTCCCGCGGTCGGACGCCTCCGTCCCGCGGTCGGACGCCTCCGTCCCGCGGTCGGGCGCCTCCGTCGCCCCTCCCGGACTCACGTCATCGGGTCGTCGCCGAGGTCGGGGTTCGCCCGCGCGAACGCGACGATCCGATCGACGTACGACTCGAACGGCGGGACGGAGACGTCGGTGTCCGCCAGCGCGTCGGTCGCGTTCGGGCAGCGGTAGCGGGTCAGGTGGTCGAAGTAGTCGATCGTCGCCGGCTCCACGTCGACGCCCCGGGCCGAGAGCACCCGCGCGGCCGCCTTCGCGACGGGCTTCGGCGTCGGGACCGTGACCGTCCGGCGCCCGGCGGCGTCGCTCATCGCGGCGACGAACGCCGGGACGGTGAGCGGGTCGGGGTCGCAGAGCTGGTACGTCTCGCCGACGGTCTCGGGGCGACCGCTCAGTTCGGCGATCGCGTCGACCACGTAGTCCCGGGGCACGACGTTCAGCTCCGTGTCCGCCGCGCCGGGGACCGAGAACGCGACCGCGAGCCGCCGCGGCTGGGCCAAGAGTAGCCGCAGGAGGTTGTAGGGCCCGTCGAGCTTGTCGGTCTCGCCCGTCTCGCTGTCGCCGACGGCGATCGCCGGCCGGTAGACGGTCGCCGGGAGCCCCTCGGCCATCCGCTCCCGCACCGCGACCTCGGCGCGGTATTTCGTCGCCTCGTAGTGGTTGTTGAACGACTGGCCCTCGCGGAGGTCCTCGGCGGTGAACACCCCGTCGTACCGGCCGCTGACGTAGCAGGTGCTGACGTAGTGGAGGCGGTCGACGCCGACGCGCTCGGCCGCGTCGAGGACGTGTTCCGTGCCGCGGACGTTCACCGCCTCCGCGAGGTCGGCGTCGACGCTTAAGTCGTACACCGCGGCGAGGTGATACACCTCCTCGACGCCGCCGAGCAGGTCGGGATCGTCGAGCGCCGCGCCGAGCCCGAGGTCCGGCTCAGTGACGTCGCCCTCGTAGAGGTGGACGGCCGCCCCGTCGCCGCCCTCGTCCCCGACGTCGGCGACGATGTCGCGGGCGCGCCGCGCCGCGAGGTCGCGGTACCGGGACTGAACGAGGCAGGCGACCGGCCCGTCGCCGCGGGCGAGCACGCGCCGGAGCAGCGCCGAGCCGAGGAATCCGGGGAACCCGGTGAACAGGACCGCCGGCGGCCGCGAGGCCGTCGCCCCGCTCACGGCTCCTCACGCTCCAGCGTCGCCTCGGTGTCGATCCCGTACACGTCGCGCGGCGTCTCGACGTGCGCCCGACGGACCGCCCCCCCGTGGCCCTCCTCCAGCAGCCAGCGCACCCGCCGAGGGACGGTCTTCGGGCCGAGCACCATCCCCGGGCGGTCGGGGTCGTCGACGAAGTCCGTCTCCATCAGGAACGGCTCGCCCGCCTCGGCGGCGCGCTCCAGCCGCTCCTTGTCGCTCATCACGCTGGGCGTGACGCCCGCCAGCTCGCCCGCGGCGTAATGTTTCACGACCTTCGAGGGATCGAGTCCGACCTCCTCGGCGACCGCCGCGAGGTCGGTCAGGTCCTCGGTCGCCTCGGTGTGGAGCTGGACCGCGCAGCCGACCTCGGCGCCCAGCTCGAACGCCCGGCGGGTGACCGCGTTCGACGCGTCCCACACCGCGTCGGTCACGTCGTAGTGGGGGCGGCCGGACTTCAGCGCGAGCGCGTCGCCGTCCGCGACGTACTCGCTCGCGGCTTCGAGTCCGCCGCGCATGAGGTCGCGGGCCGCCTCGGGCGGGAAGCCGCGCTCGTCGACGAGCCGGCTGATCAGTCCGGGGTGGACGCCGAGGACGGGCCACGCGCGCCCCGGGAGCGCCTCGCTGGCGGCCGCGACCGTCTCTAACGTCTCCTCGAAGACGGCGCGGAAGTCGTCGGGCTCGTCGGGCTCGACGCCGAGCAGCCACGAGGGCTTGTTCACGACGAGCAGGTGGGTGCCGCCGAGCCGCGCGAACTCCTCGACGGCCTCGATCCCGCGGCCGTGTCGCGGGTCGAGGTGGAGGTGGTTGTCCAGCACGGGCGTGCCGAGGTCCTCGGTCATGGGCGTGGATTCGGCGGCGACGGATTAGAAGGATCGGTCCGCGGCGTCGTCCGCGCCGTCCGTCTCGCCCGACGTCCGTGCCGGCCGCGATCAGTCGGCGCGGTGCGCCGCGAACTCGCCGTCGGCCCGCGGCACGGTCACGTCGACGAGGCCGGATTCGATCTCGTCGCGGCGGTCCTCGAACCGCCCGGGCAGCACCAGGCGCTCGCCGAGCGCGTCCAGCGGCTCGTCGCTCGCGTAGCCGGGGTCCGAGGTGGCGAGCTCGAAGAGCACGCCCGCGAACTCCCGGAAGTAGACGGAGCGGAACCAGTGCCGGTCGATCTGTTGCGTGGGGCGGAGCCCCATCGATGCGACCGCGTCGCGCATCCCCGCCTGGTCGTCGTCGGTCGGGGTCTGGAACGCGACGTGGTGGACCGTCCCGCGCCCGGAGCTCCCGCGCCGGTCGACCGCGACCACGTCGACGTACTTCCCGACCGGGCCGCCCGCCGCGAAGCGCGTGCGCTCGCCGCCCGTCGCCGCGTCCGTCGCGGTCGCCTCCGCCTCAAGCCCCATCGTCCGGAGGAGCCGTCGGGTGCGCTCCGGCTCGTCGATCCACAGCGTCACCGAGTGGAAGCCGCGGATCGCGGCCGACTCGGGGACGTGCGCGGTCCACGCGGTCGTCGGGTCGTCGGCCGGAACCTCGACCGCGACGAGCTCGACCGGGAGCCCGTCGGGGTCGCGGAACGGGAGCACCGTCTCGCCGTACCGCTCCTCCCGGTCGTCGTAGTCGACGCCGCGCTCGTCGAACCGCTCCTCCCAGTAGTCGAGGCTCCCCTCGGGGACCCGGAACGCGGTGCGGGAGACCTGTCCGGAGCCGACCTCGCCCTCGGGGAGGTCCGTCCACGGGAAGAACGTCACGCTCGTGCCGGGCGTCCCCACGGCGTCGCCGTAGAAGAAGTGGTACGTGCCGGGGTCGTCCTGGTTGATCGACCGCTTCACGAGGCGGAGCCCGAGCGTCTCGACCCAGAAGTCGAGGTTGCGCTGCGGGTCGCCCGCCACGCAGGTCACGTGGTGGATCCCCGGCGTGGGCGTCGGGCCCTCGCCCGCGGCTCGGTCGGCGCCGTCGTCGGTGGCGTCTGTCATGTCCCGCACTACGTCGCGGAGGGACTTGAACCGGCGCGGACACGGGTGTTACCGGGTCCCGGCCGCGGCCGACGGGCGGCTCACCGCGTCCGCGCCATCGCCCGCTCGATCCGGTCGCGCAGTCGCTCCAGTCGGTCGCCGAGCGTCCCGACGGCGGCGAGGATCGGATACGAGGCGTCGAGGTCCTGATAGCAGTACGTCGCGAAGTCGATATCGTCCCCGATCGCGAGCCGGCGCTCGTGGTCGGCGAGCACGCGCTGGCGCCGCGCGGCGATCCGGTCGCAGTCCTCGACGAGCGCCTCTATCCGAGTCCGGCAGGCGTCGAGCGCGCCGAACCCGGCGGCCGCCGCCGCGGCGTCGCCGTCGCCGAGCTCGTCGTCGATGGCCGCGACCTCCGAGCGGACGGGGTCGAGCCGGGACCCGGCGCGCTCGACCGACTCGATCTCGGACTCCAAGGCGTCGAGGAACGCCTCGCGCTCCTGGACCGCGGTCTCGATGGCGCTCAGGAGCGAGCGCTTGTACGCCTCGTGGAAGCTGTCCGTCCGGGTGAGCGCGTACGCGATCTCGGGGCCGAACTCGGCCGCGACGCTCCGCTCGTAGGTGTCGTCGTACTCCGTCTCGTAGTGCGGCACGGACATCACCGTCGCCCGGTACGCGTCTCGGACCGCGACGAGGCCCGACCCGGGCGACGCCGCGCCGCCGGCGCCGTCGGGACTGCCCGCCGCCCCGCCGATCGCGCCGCCCGCGCCGCGCGTCGGATCCATCGCGGCGGGGCCCGCCGCGGTCGCGTTCCCGTCCTCGGTCGGGACCGACGAGACGCGGCCGCGGAACGCGCGGAGGGCCTCCCGCTCGTCGACGGTCCGGCGGCGCTCGACGCGGAGCGCGGCCCGCGCCGCCCGGATCGGATCGCTCCCCTCGTCCGCGTGGGTCGCTGCCATACGTCGCGGCACGCACAGTCTCCTCGTAAACGCTTATATGAGGGGTCCGGCGGTCGCCCGAGCGGTTTACACCGCTACCGAGTGCTATATATCTCCCACGCGCCCCGGACGGTCGCGGGCGCCGCTGCGACCGGGGTGAACAGCGACTTTACCGCTCCGGCCCCGACCGCCGGTATGGAGAAGGCGTCCCTCGCAGAGGCGTTCGGCTCGTTCGACGAGACGTGGTCGCCGCGGCTCGCGGCCGAGCTCAACGGACAGGCGGTCAAGCTCGTGAAGGCTGATGGGGAGTTCGTCTGGCACAGCCACGCGGACGCCGACGAGCTCTTTATCGTCCGCGACGGCCGGCTCCGGATCGAGTTCCGCGAGGCGGACGACGCGGTGCTGGAAGCCGGCGACTTCATCGCCGTCCCGCGCGGGACCGAACACCGCCCCGTCGCCGAGCCCGAGGCCGAGGTCCTGTTGTTCGAGCCGCGCGAGACGCGCAACACGGGCGACGTCGAGACCGACGAGACCGTCACCGACGTAGAGCGGCTGGACTGAGCGCCGGCCGCCGGAGCGCGTCAGGTCGCGACGGCCCGCGCGAGCGACCCGAACAGCGGCAGCGCCAGCCCCGCGCCGACCGCGACGTAGGTGATCGGCCGCATCCCCGGCACCGCCGGGGCCGCCGGGCCGAGCGAGACCGCGAACGCGGCGAGGGCGACGACGCCCGCCCCGAGCGCGTACGCGACGCCGCGGCGGACCGTCGGCGCGGCGAGCGACGCGAGCGCGCCGGCCGCGATCAGCCCGAGCCAGTGGACCGACGCGAGCGCGACGCCGACCGCCACGGCGGCGACGACCGCGACCGCGTGCGCCCGCGGCTCCGTCCTGGCGCGCTCTACCGGCGACGGCCCGTCGCTCATCGCGACCCCTCCGTCGGCTCGAACCGCACTACCGGGTCGCCGCCGCCGAGGGGCATCGGGCGCTGGTCGTTTTCGAGCCAGCGCCGGAGCTGGTCGTCGTAGTGCTCTGAGAAGTAGTCGCCCGAGTTCCCGCCCGGGAGGACCGCGGTGGCGTCGGTCCCCGGGCGCACCACCATCCGCCAGCTCGACCCGACGGACGACTCGACGCGGTAGTTCTTCACGGTGGCGGGCGAGCCGTCCGCCGGGCGCTCCGCGTAGTTCAGGAACGGCGCCTCGCCGCCGAGCGGGTGGGTCATCGCCCGCGTGGTGTTGTAGTCGCTGTACCGCTCCCACCCGGCCTCGTCGACCTCGGCGAGCGCGTCGCCGAGGGCCGCGACCGCGAGGTCGGCCCGCGAGCGCCCGTCGAACAGCGGGTCGTCGTCGGGGAGCCGCGCGAGCGTCCAGTCGCTCGGGTAGTAGGAGTCGTCGAGGTCGGCCTCGCCGAACGCGGGGCCGAAGACGCGCTCGCGGAACGCCGGCAGGTAGCGGGCGAAGAGCAGCGCGCCGCGGGCGTCGCGCGCCATCCGGTAGTCCCACTCGTCGAGGGCGTCGGCCGCGTCGACGAGCGCCGGGCCTGGGTCGGACCGGTCGCGCACGGCGGCGACCAGTTCCGGGACGAGTTCCGGCGCGCGCCCGTCGCGCACGTCGCTCTGGAGCCCGCGGTGGAACTCGGGGTCGGTCGTCCCCCCGTCAGCCGTCCGCGCGTCCAACCGGTCGGCGATGCGCGCGCCGCGGTACGGGGTCGCGTAGTCGACGCCGACGTAGTGGATCGGGTCGTCGATCGGCCGCTGGTTCGCCGTCGAGAGCGCGTCGGGGTCGATCGCGTGCGGCTTCTCCTCGAAGGGGACGAACCCCTCCCACGAGGACTCGCCGAACGGCTCGAACCCCTCCCACTCGCCCTCGCCCGCGGAGCCGTCGAAGACCCGGTCGCCGTCGACGACCTCGCCGTCCGTCCGGCGGATCGGCAGCCGCCCGGTCGCGAAGTAGAGCGTCCGGCCGTCGGCGTCCGCGTACACGAGGTTCTGCGTCGGCAGGTCGAAGTCGCGCGTCGCGTCGATCAGGTCGTCTATCCCCCCGCTGCGCCCGTACGCCTCGATGGCGGTCGTGGTGCGCGTCGCCGTGTGGCCGGTCCACGCGACGCCGACCGTCCGCCCCTCGCGCTCGATCAGCGGGCCGTGGACGGTGCGGCGGACGCGAAGCTCCCGGTCCTCGCCGCTGGCGACCGGGATCGTCTCGCGCTCGTCGACCTCGAACGGGCGCCACTCGCCGTCGTACCGGTAGCGGTCGCCCGCCTCGTCGATCTCGTAGCGGTAGCAGTCGAGCACGTCGGCGCCGAGGTTCGTGAACGACCACGTCCCGCGGTCGTTCGCGCCCGCGATGACGAACGGCACGCCCGAGAACGTCGCGCCCCGCACCGAGCGCTCGGGGGTGTCGACCGACTGCTCGTACCACAGCGGCGGCGCCTGAAGCGAGAGGTGCGGGTCGTACGCGACGGTCGGCGTCCCGCTCGCGGTGTGCTCGCCCGAGACGACCCAGCTGTTCGAGCCGACGCCGGTCGGCGACTCGAACCCGGAGAGCCAGTCGGTTAGGGCCGGGTCGACGGGGTCGACCGAGCCGCGCTCCCGACCGTTCGAAGCTCGCTCCCGGTCGTTCGAAGTCCGCTCCCCCCGCTCGCCCGCGTCGGCCAGCGCGGACTCCCGCGCCCCGTCGAGCCGCGTCTCGGTCCCGTCGAGGATCGGGTCGTCGTGGTCGTACCGCGTCGGGAACAGGGTCGCCGCGCGCTCCGCGCCGAGGCGGTCGGCGACGAGCGCGCGGCGCAGCTCCGAGAAGCTGCCCGTGAGCGTCCACGATATCTGCTTCTCCATCAGCATCGAGTCGACCGGGGTCCACGGCTCGGGCTCGTAGCCGACCAGCTCGAACTCCAGCGGGAGCGGGAGGTCGTCCATCGCGGCGTTGACGCCGTCGGCGAACGCCTCGACGAGCGGGCCGGCGCGCGTCTCGGCGACCGCGTCCCAGGTGGCCGCGGCGGCGTCGGCGAAGCCCATCGCGACGTTGAACTCGTCGCTGTCGAGCGTCGCCTCGCCGATCACCTCCGAGAGGCGGCCGCGCATCACCCGGCGCTGGAGGTCCATCGCGAACAGGCGGTCGAACGCCTGGCAGTAGCCCACCGCGAAGTACGCCGCGGGCTCCGCGTCGGCCTCGACCTGCGGGACGCCGAACTCGTCGCGCGAGACGCTCGCCGCCCCGTGCGGGCTCTCGACCGTCTCGGGGAGCGACCGATCGGCTGCGTCCCACGCCCCGCCCGACAGCGGGGCGAACGAGTCGAGGAGGTCGGCCGCGTCGCTCGCCGCCAGTCCGGCGCTGCCGGCCGCGAGGACGCTCGCGAGGACCGCACGGCGTGTGGTGTCGCGTGTCACCTCCCGACCGAGGCCGCGGTCCCTCATTATTATTCGGGTCTGTCCGCGGCGGGAAACGCACATCCGTCGGCCGCTCGTACGCCGGTCCGATGGAGGTCGCGCTGATCACGGTCGGGGACGAACTGCTCTCGGGCGACACGGTGAACACCAACGCGAACTGGCTCGCCGCGGAGCTGAGCGAGCGCGGCGTCGCCGTGTCGCGGATCCTCTCAATCCCCGACGACAGGGCCGAGATCGCTGACCGGGTCAGCGAGTACGCGGGCGACTTCGACGCCGTGATCGTCACCGGCGGGATCGGCAGCACCCCGGACGACGTGACTATGGAGGCGGTCGCGGACGCGTTCGACCGCGAGATGGCCCCGACTGACCTCACGCGCGAGTCGGTCGAGCGGCGGCTGGCCGCGATCCGCGAGCGCGTCCCCGACCGCGAGTTCGACGTCGACGTCGCGGCCGAGGCGTCGGTCCCAGCGGGGAGCCGCCCGCTGGTGACCGAGGCCGGGCTCGCGCCGGGCTGCGTCGTCGAGAACGTCTACGTCATGCCCGGGATCCCGGACGAGCTGAAGGCGACGTTCGAGACCGTCGCCGACGAGTTCGCGGGCGACCGGCGCTCGCGGTTCCTCTACACCGTCGAGCCGGAGTCGAACATCGTCGACGCCCTGGAGGAGTCGACTGAGCGGTTCGATGTCGCCGTCGGCTGCTACCCGGACCGCGAGGCCGACCACAACCGGCTCAAGGTGACCGGGACCGACGACGACGCGCTCGACGCGGCCGCGGCGTGGCTGCTGGAGCGCGTCGACGCGAGCGAGACGCCGGTGTCCAGGGACTGGTGAGCACGGTGTCGCCCGCGGACCGGTTCGGGCCTCTCCCCCGCTGGTCCGATCGGACTTATGCCGGCGTCGGGCCTTCATCCGGTATGATCGAACTCACGCGGGCGGCGTACGACGACATCGTGTACCGGGCCTACGAGGGCGGCGAGGCCGAGGTCTGCGGCGTCCTCGCCGGCGACCGCGGGACGGACGGGGACCCCAGCGTGGTCACGGAGACCCATCCGGCCGAGAACGTCGCGGACACGCCCGAGATCCGCTACCGGATCGACCCGGAAGCGCAGCTCGACCTGATCGAGACCGTCGAGGCGGCGGGCCGCGACGTGGTCGGCTTCTACCACTCCCACCCCACCGGCCCGACGCACCCGAGCGAGACGGACGCCGCGCGGGCGACGTGGCCCGACCACTCGTACGTCATCTGCGCGCTCGACGGCTACCCGTTCGTCGGCTCGTGGCGCTGGCGCGACGGCGCGGACGAGTTCGAACAGGAGACGGTGACGGTCCGGAGCGAGCGGTAACGGCCCGCCCGGTGGCCGAAATCTGGGCTTTGGCGACCGACTCGGTGGGCTCGCGGAGTTGTGGCGCGGTTCTGGTCGGCCCGGGTGGTGACTTTTTGCGCCGGTGCTCTCGGTTGCGAGACGGACGACACGTGCGCGTGTGACTTTCGACACTTCCTTCACGAACGGCAGGGAAATGTATGGGTTGGGGCGGATTCGAACCGCCGGCCTGCTCCGTGTGAAGGAGCCGTCATAACCTGGCTAGACCACCAACCCGCTCACTCCGAGGTATCCGACGTCCGGACTTAAGAGTTACTTTACGCCGAAGCTTCATTTCGCGGCCGCCCGGATCCCTCGTCGTGACTCACGAACTCCGCTTCCTCGAACGGCTCCGCCAGAGCGTCGCGAGTCTCCTCCACGCGCCGCTGTCGCTCGTCGGCCTCTACGCCGAGCGAGAGACGCCACGAGAGCAGTACGCGCTTACGCTCCGCGAGCCGTACCCGGTCGTCGAGGCGCGGCTCCACCGGCTCGGGTTCGTTCGGAACCTCGTCTCCTCGCTCAAGTACCGCGACTACGAGACGCCCCCGCAGACGACCGTGGCCAGTTGGGTCCGGTACCCGGAGGGGCCGCTCGAAAGCGACGACCAGCTTCACCTCGCGCTGTACGCCGGGGCCGACCGTTCGACGACCGACGTGTACGCTCACTGGGAGCCGTCGTGGATCCGGCACCCGATCCGCCACTACCGCGCGACGGACGTCGACGCCGAGGAGGGGATCCGACGGGTGCGGTCGCTGTTCGAGGCGGCCGATATCGAGTACGCGGTGCTGCCCGCCGAACAGCGAATCGGCGGCGACGCGGCCGCGACGGCCGGCCCACCACTGAAGTAACTCGGCGTACGCGATCGCGCCGAACGGAGCGCCGTTACTCCGCGGCGGTGTCCTTGCCGCGGTACTCCGCGACGCGCTTCCGAGCGGACGCGACCGCCTCGCGGGCCTCGCCCTCGGCGCGCTCTTCGAGCTCCTTCAGGTCCGCTTGGAGCTTGTCCAGCCGTGAGGGCTCCGGCTCCTCGTCGTCCTCCCGGCCCACGAGTTCTTTCACCCGTTCCTCGACGGGCGCTAACTCCTCTTTCACGCCCGCCTTCGCGTGGTCCGCCGCTCGACCGAGGTAGTACCGTGCGTCTTCGAAGTGCTTACTCATATCTGTCCCTTGGTGAAGGGCAGATATAACCTTTGTGGCGGCGCACCGAGGACAATATTCGTCGCGGCGCGCCGCCCGATCCGAACGCCGAGCCCGACTCGGGAACGCCGAGACCGCGCCGAGGGATTACTCTCGGGCGCCCGGCGGCAGCGGGTCCGCGTGGTCCGCGATCGCCTCGGCGACGCGGTGGGGGTGTTCGTGGACGACCCAGTGGCTCGCCTCGTCGATCACGAGCAGCCGGCCGTCGGCGCAGTGCTCGACGCTCTCGTGAGCCAGTCGGCGCGCGAGGAACCGGTCCTGTGCGCCCCAGACGACCAGCGTCGGTACCGTCACCTCCGTCGTCGCCGGCTCGGGGCGGTCGCGGACGATCGCGCGGTACCAGTTCACCATCGCCTCGAAGGCGCCGTCGCGGTCCCACGCGCGGCGATAGCGCCGCAGGTCTTCGTCGGTGAAGGTGCCCGGCGCGCTCGTGTCGCGTAACGCGTTCGCCGCGAGCCGCCAGTTCCCGGCGCTGGCGATCGCTTCGGGCAACCTGGGGAACTGGAACGCGAGCACGTACCAGCTCTTGAGCCGCTGGTCCCACGAGGTGCGGAGCGCGCGCTCGAAGACGCTCGGGTGCGGGACGTTGACGGCGACCAGCTCCGAGACGCGGTCCTCGTGGTGGAGCGCGAGCCACCACGCCACCGCAGCGCCCCAGTCGTGTCCCGCGACGGCCGCCGTCTCCCGATCGTACGCGTCGATCAGCCCGACCACGTCGCGCGCGAGTTCGTCGATCCGGTAGTCGCGCACGGCCGAGGGCTTCCCGGAGCAGTTGTAGCCGCGTTGGTCGGGGACGACGACGCGGTAGCCCGCGTTCGCGAGCGACGCGATCGCGTCGTGCCAGCCGTACCAGAACTCGGGGAAGCCGTGGAGCAGGACCAGCAGCTTCCCGTCCTCGGGACCGGCCTCGACGACGTGGAGCGGCACGCCGTTCGTCTCGACCGCGCGGGATCGGCCCGGAACCGACTCGGGAATCTCGTCGTCTGGGACCGACTCCGGCAACGCCCCGTCGTCGACCGGCCGGCCGGTTGGCGTCTCGTCCATGTCGACACGGTGTGCCGGCACCGGGAAATAGGTACGCTCGACGGGAGATGCCCGGGATCGAAATCCTCAAGCCGCTGGCTATCGCCGTTCCAGGTATATTCGCGGATCCCGAAGTCCGCCGCGGTGTGCGCGTTCTCCGGGGATTCGCACCGTACCCTATGACATCTGACTCGTCGACCCCTTCAGCCGCGGACGCGGACGCGTCGACCGACGACGCGCCCGTCTCCAACGTCGTCTTGGTCACGGTGGACTCGCTCCGCGCGGACGCCGTCTCCCCGTACGACGCCGAGCGCCGCTCGCCGGTGATCGACGACCTCGCCGACCGGGGGACGGTGTTCGACCGCGCGTTCGCGACCGGCAACTGGACGCCGTTCTCGTTCCCCGCCATCCTCGCCTCGGAGCCGGTGTTCGCGCGGACGGGCGACATCGGCGTCGACGAGTCGGTGACGCTCGCGGAGGCGGTCTCCGAGGCCGGGGTCGCGACCGGCGGCTTCAACGCCGCCAACGGGTTCCTCACCGAGCACTGGGGGTACCCCGACGGGTTCGACGAGTTCGAGCCGTTCGTCACGAGCGTCGGCTCCAGCGTCTACAGCCGGTACCTCGCCGCGCACCCGACCGTCGAGGCGTGGATCCAGCTCGCCACCTCGCCGATCCGCCGCCTCGGCTCGAAGCTCCGCGGCGACAGCGACGACCGCCCGTTCCTCGACGCCTCGCGCATGTTCGACGTCGAGGACGCCGCGACCGCGTTCGTCGACGACACCGAGGAACCGTTCTTCCTGTGGGTCCACTACATGGACACCCACACCCCGTACGTGCCCGCGCCGCGGTACATCCGCGAGGTGTCGGACGGCATCGTCGGCACCCACCAGATGCTCCACGCGCACGCCCGGACGAGCCTCGGCCTCGAAGTCGACGAACGAACCCTCACGGAGCTGCGGACCCTGTATCAGGCGACGGTGCGACAGGTCGACGCCAGCGTCGGCCGGCTGCTCGACGCGCTCGACGCGGGCGGCGTCCGCGACGACACGGCGGTCCTGCTCGCCGGCGACCACGGCGAGGAATTCCAGGAACACGGCCACCTCGCGCACTACCCGAAGCTGTACGACGAGCTGATCCGCGTCCCGTTCGTGGCCGACGTCCCCGGGCTCGACGGCGGGCGCGTCGACGGCCGGGTCGGGCTGGACGCCATCCCGCCCACCGTGGCCGACCTCCTCGGCGTCGACGCGCCCGACGACTGGCACGGCGAGTCGCTCCTCCCGGCGCTGCGCGGCGACGGGACGCCCCCGGAGACAGACGAGGAGTCGGCGGCCGACCCGGTCGTCTCGGTGACCGTTCGCGGCGGGGACGTGACCCAGCAGCCGATCCCCCGGTCGCTGTCCGACGGCGACCTGTTCGTCAGCGCACGCGACGAGGACTGGACGTACATCGAGAACGTCGACGCCGGCGGGCGAGAGCTGTACCACCGCCCCTCCGACCCGACCCAGCAGACGAACCTCGCGGTCGACCCCGACGCGGAGGCGCAGGCGGTCATCGATCGGTTCGCGCCCGTCGTCGACGCCCACGCGGAACTGCTCCGCGAGCGCGGTGCGGCGGCGGCCGCGGCGGCCGCCGAGCGCGGCGAGGACGAGGGGGAGGTCGACGAGGACCTCGAAGCCCGCCTCGAAGCGCTCGGGTACAAATGATCAGAGCGGTCCTGCGCGACCTCGCGAGCGGACCGATCGCGGTCCAGATGCGCCGGTTCGTCGTCGTCGGCGCGCTCACCGCCGCGCTCCAGTTAGCACTGCTCTGGCTGTTCGTCGACACCGCGGGACTGAACTACCTCGTCGGCGCGGCCGTCGCCATCGAGATCACGATCGTCTGCTCGTACGTCCTCAACAACGCGTGGACGTTCCGCGCGAGCCGCAACACGGGCGTCTCCGAGTACCTCACCGGACTGCTGAAGACGAACCTGGTCCGCGGCACCGCCATCCCGATCCAGCTGGGCGTCCTCGCCGCGCTCGTCGAGTGGGGCGGCGTGATGTATCTCGTCGCGAACGTGGTCGCGATCATCATCAGCGGCCTCTACCGCTTCGTGCTCGACGCGCAGTGGACGTGGGGGTAGCCCCGGAGTCGACCACCGCCGGATTGCCCGGCCCGCAACGCGCCGCGCGCCTCAGAACGGCAGCCGCGGCTCGACCCGTTCGACGAGGTCCCGGACCGCTTCCTGCTTGTAGTAGCCGACCGCTGACGCGGCGACGACCAGCCCGACCAGCGCCATCGCCGAGAGGAACCGCCCGCTGGCGAGCTCCCCGCCGGCGTACACCGTCAGCACGTACGCCGGGAGCCGCCCCACGGCGATGACGCCCATGAACGTCGGCAGCGACCACTTGGTGAGGCCGCTCAGGAAGCAGATGGCGTCGTCCGGGAGGCCGGGGATGATGACGAACGCGAACAGCCCGGGGACGCCGACGGTGTCGACGAACCCGTCGAACCGCTCGATCACGTCCTCGTGGATGACGTTCTCGACGAAGGAGCGCCCGTACCGCTTCGAGAGCGAGAAGGCGACCGCGCTGCCGATGAGCACGCCGGTGAGGCTGTACACGGTTCCCCAGAGCGAGCCGAAGAGGAAGCCCGCGACGAGGGCGACGACCTGTCCCGGAATCGGGGCGACGACGACCTGGAGGGCCTGGAGGCCGATGAACACGATAGGGGCGAAGACGCCGAACTGATCGAGCCACGTCCGGAGGGCCTCGGCGTTGGTGAGGAAGCCCGCGTAGCGGCTCACGAGGACGTAGAGCCCGACCGCGAGGACCGCGACGCCGACCGCGGCCGCGATCCCCCGCCGGCGGTCCGCCCGCGAGGAGAAGAGTTTCATTCGTGTCGTAGCGGGCGACAGAGGGACTTGAACCTTACCAACGTCTGAATCGGATCTCGCTCGTCTCCCCTGGGTACGTCGGCGGGCCCCGATCCCGGCCGCGCCTCACGCCAGCGGCTCCGCGCTCCAGTACGCCATCCGCATCGGGATCCCCTCGGCGTCGCGGTAGTCGGGGTCGCCCGGCAGGAATCGGAGTTCGTCGGCCGGCCGGCGCGCGACGGCGGCGAGCGCGAGCGCGTCGATCGCGTCGTCGACGGTCGCGTCCGCGGCCTCCGCGAGGTCGGGCGCGTCGTCGGCCAGCCCCCGACAGATCTCCCCGAGCGCGGCGCCCGGCTCGCCGAAGTGGTCGGCGAGCGCGTCCAGCCGCTCGCCGACGCCCGGCGCACCGGTCTTCGAGTGGTCGAGTGGCCGCCCGGCGAGCCCGCGGAAGCACACCTCCGGGTGCGCCTCCATTACCGCCTCGCGCGCCGCCTCGTCCTCTCGAAGGAACGCGTCGACCTCCCCGACCGCCGGCGCGATGTGGTACGACTGCCGGCTCAGTCCCTTGTCGAGGTCTCGTCGGTTCCGCTCGCTTACGGTCTCGTAGTCGCCCCCGTCCGCCGCCGCCTCACACGCGCCCCGAGAGGGGACGGGGAAAACGCTGCTCGGTCGGCCGCTGGCCGACCGCGCGGCCGCGTCGACGGCCTCTCGGGCCGCCAGCGTCTCCGCGTCGTCCGGGAGCCCGATCGGCACGTCGACCAGGATCCGATCGACGCCGTCCGCCCACAGCGCTTCGAGGTCGCGTTCGAGGCGCGCGTCCGGCTCGCCGTCCCCGTCGATCACGACCGCGAGCCACGCGCCGCCCGCCCAGTCGACGCCCGCGACGGTGTCGGTTGGCATTACCGATCGGTTCCGGCTCTGGACACTCAATCGGTTCGGTGCGTCGGAAACCGACGGCCGTCGCTCACCGAGGCGAACGGATGCGGGAGAAGTGGGCCGGCACGAATTTGAATCGTGGTTACGGCCACCCGAAGGCCGAAGGATACCAAGCTACCCCACCGGCCCGCACTCGACAGAAGGCCGCTCGTTCTTTTAATCCTTCCGAAAGGGGGGCGATCAGTGAGACACTGATGGAACGCGAATCGGGGAGGAACGAGCAAATTGATAGCAGCCGCCGACACCTCCAAAGCCCCAGCCTCGAGGCCACAGTACGCTCGTTGCGCGCTTCAGTCTCTCACTCCGTGCTCCTTCCAGTGCTTCCATCGCCGACTGTGGCCTCGCGGCTACCCGTTTGAGTCGCGCCCAAGACGGCACCGCACCTCACGCCTCCCCGGCCTCGCGGTTCGCGCTCTCCGAGCGCTCGCCGCTCCCTCGCGCGTGCTCACTCGCGGCCGCTGAGGGCGGCCACTCGCAGGCACGCGCTGCCGCCCCGCGTCATCGATTATAAATCGTCGTCGCCGTCCTCGTCGTGCGGACCCTCGCCCTCGAAGTACCGGTCCCGGTGCTTCCGACAGCCCGGGTTGAACGCGGCGCCGCAGACGGGGCAGGCGTCTTCGCCGGCGTTGAGGTATTCACGGGCGGTGAGCGTCGTCCGGCAGACGCCGCACAGCACCGCCGATTCATCGAAGCGCTCGCGGGGCCACGGGACCGCCTCGTGGTCGGTCGCCGCGTCGTGGCAGGCGTCGCAGGGGTAGTACGCCTCACAGCAGCCGAACCGGAGCGCGATCACGTCCACGGGGTCGTCCCAGTGCGCGCAGCGCGTCTCGGGGTCGACGTCGATTCCGCGGAGGGGGACCTCGAAGCGCGGGTCGGCGTCGGGCGCCGTCGTCGTCTCGCGGTCAGTACTCGGCGTAGCCATCGGTGTCGAGCCAGTTATGAACCACCGTGACCGTGTGGTCGGCGTGGAGCAGTTCGGGACCGACGCGCAGCCGCCGCTCGGCGCGTTCGGCGACCGCCTCCGCCTCGTCGGGCGCGAAGTCGTGGTGGTCCGAGAGCACGAACACGGGATCGCTCGGCGGCTCCGCGTCGACGAGCGGGTCGCCGTCCTCGTGGAGCTGGACGAGGGTCCCGTCGGGACCGCGGCCGTCGTCGCCGACGAGCCGGTCGAGGGTCGCTTCGAGTCCCATCCGGCGGAGTTCGACGCCGGGAGAGACGTCCGCGGGCATGTGCCCGATGGCGTCCGCCTTCGCGTCGAGCGCGTCGCGGATCCGCGCGGCGACGTTGCGCTCGTCGGGGTGGAGGTGGCGGACCGTGTCGGCGTCGACGGTGACGGCGAACTCGTCGGCGATCACGAGGTGGACCCGGACCGACTCGCGGATGCCGTGCGAGAGGAAGAGGCCCGCGCTCACGCACCGACAGAGGAGGTCGAGCCGCCCGGCCCCGGGGATGTCGGACAGCGAGATCGCGTCGGGGTCGGTGGGCACGTCGCGGCCGATGACGACGAACTGGCGCATGTGCGGGGCTCGCCCCCGATCCTGATAAGCCGTGCGACCCAACCGCCGCCGTGAGCCTCACCGGACTCTGCCAGGTCTGCGAGGCGGCGACCGCGAGTCACGCCTGCGACCGCTGCGGGCGCGCCGTCTGCGACGACCACTGGAACGAGACCGCCCGCGTTTGCTCGGGCTGCGCCGCCGGACGAGGGTAGCGCCGGCCGAGCCGACGCCCGCCGGAACGCCTCGCCGTCGGTGACCTATCGGTGGCGGTTCAGTCGCTTCTTGAGCCGCTTGGCCGCGTCGCCCGCGGCGCCGAAGTACGTCGCCTCGTCGTCGGGGCGGCTCGACTCCTCGCCGGCGAAGATGATGCCGCGCGAGGAGTTCACGAGCCCGACGTCGACCGGGAGGTCGGGCCGGGACGCGAGCCCGTGTTCGACCGCGGCCTCCGCGTCGCCGCCCTGCGCGCCGACGCCGGGCACGAGGAACGGGACCTCGGGCACGATCTCGCGGACCGTCTCCAGCTCGTCGGGCGTCGTCGCGCCCACGACCAAGCCGACGTTGCCGTTCGCGTTCCAGGTGTCCGCGAGCGCGGCGACGCGCTCGTAGAGCGGCTCGCCGGAGGCGAGTTCGAGGTCTTGGAGGTCGGCCCCGCCGGGGTTCGACGTGCGACAGAGCGCGAACACGCCCTTGTCCGCGCGGTCGAGGAACGGCTGGAGCGAGTCGCGGCCGAGGTACGGGTTCACCGTGATCGCGTCGACGTGGTCGAGGATCCCGGCGTACTGGCGCGCGGTGTTCCCGATGTCGCCGCGCTTCGCGTCGAGCAGGACGGGGACGCCCTTCCCCTCGGCGTACGCCGCGGTCTCGCGGAGCGCGCGCCAGCCCTCCGGGTCCTCGTAGAAGGCCGCGTTCGGCTTGTAGCAGGCGGCGTGCTCGTGGGTCGCGTCGATGATCCGGCGGTTGAACGCCCACCGCGGGAGGTCGGCGTCGGTCACGGTCTCGGGGAGTCGGCTCGGGTCGGGGTCGAGCCCGACCGACACGACGCTGTCGACCGCGTCGATCCGGTCCGCGAGCGTCTCGAAGAAGCCCATACGCGCCCTGCGTCGGCGGGCGCACTAACCGTTGTGTTCCGCGGCCGCGCCCCGGGGCGCGCGCGAGCGTCCCCGCCGGCCGGGCCGACGTATGTGCCGACCCGGGGCCGCCGTAATAACAGGATACACCGGTCGGCCCCTCGTCGGTCGCCACACGTATGGCCGGTCGCACGGGCGGTAGGCTCGGGACGGCGGTCTCCGGACCCATCGTCAAGTACTACGTCTACAAGGCGACGAAGTCGGTCGAGTTCTACCGGCCGATCATGTACCTCTTCTTCCTGGCGCAGGGGCTCTCGTTCACGCAGATCGCCGTCCTGGAGGCGCTGTACAACCTGACGACCGTGTTCGGCGAGATCTCGACCGGATACGTCGGCGACCGCGTCGGGCGGCGAAACAGCCTCCTCATCGGGACGGCGCTCATCTCCGCGACGCTCCTCGGCATCGGCCTGTCGGACTCGTTCCTCCCGCTGGCGGGGCTGTACGTCTGCTGGTCGCTGGGCTACAACTTCCGCTCCGGAAGCGAGGACGCGTGGCTCTACGACACGCTCACCGACGACCTCTCCGAGGACGAGTTCGCGCGCGTTCGGGGGCGCGGCGAGTCCGCGGCGCTGGCCGCCGGCGCCGTCGCGGCGGTCCTCGGCGGGTACCTCGGCGGCGTCGACCTCTCGTACCCGTGGTTCGTCGCGGCCGGCGTGACGAGCCTCGGCGTCGCGGTGCTCCTCACCCTCGACGAACCGGAGACGTACAAGGAGGCCGACGCGGACGACCTGACCCTCCGCCGGACCGTCGGCATCGTGCGGGAGGTGCTCTCGCGCCGTCGGATGCGCTCGTTCCTGCTGTACTACTACGTCCTGTACGCCGCCGTCACGTACCTCGCGTTCGTCTTCCTCCAGCCGGTGTTCGAGACCGTCGTCCTCGACCTCGGGGTGGCGCGGTCGCGGGTCGAACCCCTCCTCGGGTGGTTCTACGCGGCGTACAGCCTCGTCGGCGCGGTCCTCACCTACTACACGGGGGCGATACGGGACCGGATCGGGCTGCGGGCGTGGTTCCTCGCGCTCCCGTTCGCCGTCGGCGGCGCGCTGCTCGGAATGTACTTCGTCCCGGTGCTCGCGCTCCCGACGTTCCTCCTGATTCGGGGGGTGTCGGACGTCACGCGGTCGTTCGCCGGGCAGTACGTCAACGACCGCGCGGAGACGCTCGGCCGCGCCACCGTCCTGAGCGCGATGGCGATGGTGAGCGGGCTCGCGGTCGTCCCGTTCCAACTCGGCAGCGGCGTCATCTCCGACGCCGTCTCGCCGCTGTTCGCGCTCGGCGTCGGCGGCGGCGTCCTCGTCGTCGGGGCGACGGCCGTCCTCCTCTGGCGGGCCCCGGTCGGCGACGAGCCGGCCGACGGCTCGGGTGGTGAACGCCCGGACGGCTGAGGCGTTCGCTCGGCACCGCCCGCTAACAGGAGCAGTAGTACTCGCGGTCGGCGAACTCCGTCTCGAACAGCGTCGCCGCCGGACCCGGGTCGGAAGGCCGGTACACGCCGGTCGTCAGGTCCCCCTCGCGCTCGAACGCGCCGGAGACGAGCCGGCGCCAGTCGGCCGCCGACAGCTGGTCCCAGAAGGCGTCGTCGCCCGCCAGAAGCGAGAGGTAGTCGCGGAGGTACACCCACCGCGTCGGCTCGACGCCGTCGGACTCGTAGGTCGCGTCCGTGACAGCGGCGTAGGCGGCCATCGGGAGGTTCGCGCCCGCGGCGACCGGCATCGAGATCCACTTCCACGGACGGGTGTTGACGTCGAGCAGCAGGAACTCCTCGCGGTCGGCGTCGTAGACGAACTCCGACTCGCTGATCCCGTGGTACCCCGCGTCGCCGAGGACGGCGAGCGCGCGCTCCTCGATGGCGGGCTCGTCGGCCGTCTCCACGAGACAGGAGGTGCCGAAGTTGCGCGGGTACCGAACCGCGGCGTTGCCGACGACCGCGAGCGCGTCGCCGCTCCCGGACGGCGGGACGTAGGAGGCGAGCGAGTGGTCGCGCCCCGCCGCGATGTCGACTCGCTTCTGGGCCATCACCGCGATCCCCTCGTCGCTCGCGGCCGCGACGACGTCCGCGAACTCCCCGCGGTCCGCGACCTCGATCACGTTGGTGCCGAACGCCTCCTCGAAGTCGCGCTTGAGCTCGGGTTTCACCACCAGCGGGAAGCCGAGCGCGTCGGCCGCTTCCTCGACCGTCGCGTCGGGCTCGCGCGTCGCCGCCGCCGCGGTCTCCGCCAGCCGGTACGTCTCCGGGTAGGGGACGCCGAGCGCCTCGCAGGTCGCGTACAGCTCCGACTTGTTCAACACGTCGTCGAGCGTCTCGCTGCCGGCGAACGGGAGCCGGACGCCGTCGGGATCGGCCTCGGCGTACGACAGCGCCCACTCGTCCATACAGCCGAACGCGACCGCCTCGGTGCCCGCGGCGTCGACGACCGCCTCCACGTCCTCGCGGAACCCGTCGAGGTCGTCGAGCGGGTACGTCACCGCCCCGGCGTAGTCGACCGCGTCGGACGGCGGCGCGAGCCCGTCGTGGGCGACGGCTCCGGCGTCGGCTCCCGCGTCGCCGCCCGCCCGGTCGAGCGCGATCACGGGCACGTCGTGGGCGTCGAGCGCGCGAGCGACGCCGAGCCCGGTGATGTGCGCGTTGCTGACGAGCGCCGGCGGCCGGTCGAACTCGGCGCCCGCGAGCGCGTCGATCAGTCCCTCCGTGGACCGGAACGTGTCTGCCATACCCCGCCTCGTCGGCGGACGCACAAAAGAGTCCCACGTGCCGGCCCGGAGTGCCCGTATCGAGGACGGAGCGGGGATCGTCCGCGTCGGCGGTCGCGGTTCGCGCGGGCGACGCGAGCGGCTTTTCAGGGCGCGTCGCCTCCGGATCGGTATGACCGAAACCGAAGACGAGGCCGACGCCGAGCGCGTCGACGACGCCGACGACGCCGCCACGGCCGACGAGCTCCCCGACCGGGTCCGGCGCGCGTTCGCGGACCACGGCTCGTTCGAGCGCGAGGGCGACGTCTGGGTCTCGACGACCACCGCGTTCGACGGCCGCGTCTGCGCCGAGCCGGCGGCTGAGGGACGGATCGCGTTCGCGGTCACCGTCCGTGTGCCGACGCTGTCGGCCGTCACCGCCGACGAGGTGGCCGACGTGGTCGAGGACGGCTGGGCCGACACGTTCGAGCGCCGCGCGGTCGACGTGGGCGGCGTCACCCGGACGGACCGCGAGTTCGACCCCGTCGTCGAGCGCGAGGGCGACGAGATAACGGTCGCCTACGAGTTCGTCGACGTCAACGAGCGCCGCGGCGTCGACGACGCGGGCGCGCTGATCGACTTCGTCGAGGGGACGTACGTCCAGGGCGTCATCCCGGGCTACGAGTACACGGCGCCCGTCTCGGACCTGCTCTCGGCCGCGCGGCAGCAGGGCGGCGGCGGTCCCGTCTGAGGCCGATAGGGGGAAGTGTCGGCGGCCCGTACGGCGACCATGCTCGCGCTGTTCGGGTTCGGCAGCCTCCTCGCCTTGGTGGCGTTCCACACGTTCCTCGCCGGGGTCGCGACCCGGTTCTTCCGGATTCAGCTCTCCACGTCGTGGGGATCCGTCCTCTACACGCTCGTGTTGACTCCCCTGCTCCTGCTCGTCTCCACGCTCGTGTTTACCGGCGCGCTCGGCGTGGGAACCGGGATCGACGTGGGGAGTTCGACGATCCTGTTGGCGCTCCTGATCGCGCTCCCCTTGGCGCTCGGGGTCGCCATCGACTACCTCTACGTCCCGTCGCCCGACGACTACGAACTGCCGGACACGCGCTGACGGCGACCGCCGTCGCCCGCGGCTGCCCCGGCGGTCAGCGGTCGACCAAGCCGGCCACGATGTCCTCGACCCGAGCGACCACGTCCTCCGGCGCGCGCGTCGCGTCGACGCGATGGAACCGACCGGGGTCGGCGTCGATCAGCCGCTCGTAGTTGTCGCGCACGGCGGCGAGGTAGCCGTCGCGCTCGAACTTGTCGGTCCGGCCCGCCCGCTCGGCCGCGGTCTTCGGGTCCAAGTCGAGGTAGATCGTCGCGTCCGGCGGGCGCGAGAAGGCGGCGTGGATCCCGCGGACGTACTCAAGCGGTCGCTCGATCCCGGCGTCCGAGCGCGCGAGCGTCGCCCCCTGGTAGGCGAACCGCGAGTCGGAGTACCGGTCGGCGATCACGAGGCCGCCGTCCGCGAGCGCCGGACGCACCGTCTCCGAGAGGTGGTTCGCGTGGTCGGCGGTGTACAGGAACAGCTCCGCGAGCGGGTCGGCGTCCGGGTCGCCCATCGAGCGCCCGACCGCCTCGCCGTACCAGCTGTCGGTGGGCTCGCGGGTGAACGTCGCGTCGGGGTACACGTCATGTAGCGCCTCCCAGACCGTCGTCTTGCCGCTGCCGTCGAGCCCCTCCAGCGTGATCAGCATGGTCGCGTTCCGCCGCGGCGAGGAATAAACGGCCCGGGTCGGAACGGGGCCGCTCGGGGGCGTCGCGACGCGTTCGAGCGCGCTGGTCGACGGCGGCGAGAGCGACGCGAGCGTTTTTCACCCGCGGGCGTGACCGAGGGGATATGTTCGACCGGATCTGCGTCCCCACCGACGGCAGCGACGCGGCCGCGGCGGCGTTCGACCACGTCCTGGCGATCGCCGCCGACCACGGCGCGACCGTCCACGTCCTCCACGTCGCGGACACGACCCGCGACAGCGTAACGCGCATCGGCCGCGACGTGGTCGACGTGCTGGAGACGGAGGGCGAGTCGATCGTCGAGGCGGCGGCCGCGCGCGCCGCGGAGCGCGGCGTCGACGCGGAGACGGCCGTCGAGCAGGGGGGCGTCCCCGAGACGGTCGTCGACTACGCGGACCGGACCGACGCCGACCTCGTCGCGATGTCCACGCGCGGGCGGCAGGGCGTCGAACGCCTCGTCGGCAGCACCACGGAACGCGTCGTCCGGCGTTCACCGGTGCCGGTGCTGGCCCTCCGGCCGGGCGACGAGGCCGTCCCGTACCCGTACGAGGACGTGCTGGTGCCCACCGACGGGAGCCCGGCCGCGACCGCCGCGCTCGACCGCGCACTCCCGGTCGCCGAACGGGCCGGGGCGGCGGTCCACGTCCTCTCGGTCGTCGACACCGGCGGCATCGGCGTCGGGGACCACGTCGACGTCGACGTGCTCTCGGAGTACGCCGACGACGCGGTCGCGGCAGGCGTCGAACGCGCCGAGGCGGCCGGACTGGAGGCGGTCGGCGCCGTCGAGGTCGCCTCCTCGCCCGCCCGGGGGATCCTGTCGTACGTCGACGACCCCGGCGTCGATCTCGTGACGATGGGGACGCACGGGCGGACCGGCGTGGGCCGGTACCTGCTGGGCAGCGTCGCCGAGCGCACCCTCCGCAGCGCTCCCGTTCCGGTGCTGACGGTCCCGGTTCCGGACGAGGAGTGACCGCGACAAACGGGTCAACCGCCCTCGCCGCGGACCTCCCTGCCCCGGATCGCGCCGGCGTCCGCGAGCGTCTGACATCGCGGTAGGTTTACGGGCCTTCCACGCCTCGTGGCTCGCATGAAAGTGTTGGTAGCCGGGGGGACCGGATTCATCGGGTCGTACCTCTGTCGCTCGCTCGCCGACGACGGCCACGCCGTGACCGCGCTCTCCCGATCGCCCGAGGAGGCGCCGGACGGCGTGACGGGCGTCAGCGGCGACGTGACCGACTACGACTCCATCGCGTCGGCCGTCGAGGGGCACGACGCGGTCGTGAACCTGGTCGCGCTCTCGCCGCTGTTCGAGCCCGACGGCGGCAACCGCATGCACGACCGGATCCACCGCGGCGGGACGGAGAACCTGGTCCGCGCGGCGGAGGACGGCGGCGTCGACGGGTTCGTCCAGCTCAGCGCGCTCGGCGCGGACCCGAACGGCGACACCGCCTACATCCGCGCGAAGGGCGAGGCGGAGGAAATCGTCCGGGACAGCGACCTCGACTGGACGGTCTTCCGCCCCTCCGTCGTCTTCGGCGAGGGCGGCGAGTTCGTCTCCTTCACCAAGCGGCTGAAGGGGATGTTCGCGCCGGGGGTCCCGCTGTACCCGCTCCCCGGCGGCGGGAAGACGCGGTTCCAGCCGATCCACGTCGAGGACCTCGTACCGATGATCGCCGCCGCGGTGACGGACGACGAGCACGCCGGCGAGACCTACGAGATCGGCGGCCCGGAGGTGCTCACGCTCCGGCAGGTGACGGACCTCGTCTACGAGGCGGAGCGGAAGGGCGTCACCATCGTCCCGCTGCCGATGCCGCTCGCGAAGGTCGGCCTCTCGGTGCTCGGGGCGGTGCCCGGGTTCTCGATGGGGCCGGACCAGTACCGGTCGCTGAAGTTCGACAACACGACCGCCGACAACGACGTCGGCGCCTTCGGCGTCGACCAGGCGGACCTGACGACGCTCGGCGAACACCTCGGGATCCGATGACCGGGGGACTGAACGTGTCAACTGTCCTAATCTCAACGCTGGTAACGGCAACCGAAGGCTTATATACGAGATCGCGTTCTGTTCAGTTCAAACGCGGAGGGAGCACACGATGAAACTCGCAATGATCGGATTCGGACAGGCGGGGGGTAAAGTCGTCGACAAGTTCTTGGAGTACGACAAGCGGACGGGCTCCGAGATCGTTCGAGCCGCGGCGGCCGTCAACACGGCGAAGGCGGACCTCATGGGGCTCGAACACATCGCCGAGGACCAGCGCGTCCTCATCGGCCAGTCGCGCGTGAAGGGCCACGGCGTCGGCGCGGACAACGAACTGGGCGCGGAGATCGCCGAGGAGGACATCGACGAGGTCCAGGGCGCCATCGACTCGATCCCGGTCCACGAGGTCGACGCCTTCCTCGTCGTCGCCGGCCTCGGCGGCGGGACGGGCTCCGGCGGCGCGCCGGTGCTCGCGAAGCACCTCAAGCGGATCTACACCGAGCCCGTCTACGGGCTCGGCATCCTGCCGGGCAGCGACGAGGGAGGTATCTACACCCTCAACGCGGCCCGCTCGTTCCAGACGTTCGTCCGCGAGGTGGACAACCTGATGGTGTTCGACAACGACGCCTGGCGGAAGACGGGCGAGTCCGTCCAAGGCGGCTACGAGGAGATCAACGAGGAGATCGTCCGGCGGTTCGGCATCCTCTTCGGCGCCGGCGAGATCCAGCAGGGTCAGGAGGTCGCCGAGAGCGTCGTCGACTCCTCGGAGATCATCAACACGCTCTCCGGCGGCGGCGTCTCCACGGTCGGCTACGCGGAGGAGGAGGTCGAGGAGCGCTCCTCGGGCGGCCTGCTCTCGCGGCTCCGCGACGACGGCAACGACGAGGAGCTCGACAGCGCCCACACCACCAACCGGATCACCAGCCTCGTCCGGAAGGCGGCGCTCGGCCGGCTCACGCTGCCCTGTGAGATCGAGGGCGCGGAGCGCGCGCTGCTCGTGCTCGCCGGGCCGCCGGAGTACCTCAACCGGAAGGGCATCGAGCGCGGCCGCAAGTGGCTCGAAGAGCAGACCGGCTCGATGGAGGTCCGGGGCGGGGACTACCCGTACCGCGGCGCCGGCTTCGTCGCGACCGTGATCCTGCTCGCGGGCGTCACGAACGTCCCGCGGATCAAGGAGCTCCAGCAGGTCGCCATCGAGGCGCAGGACAACCTCGACGAGATCCGCGAGGAGAGCGACGACAACCTCGACGAGCTCGTCAACGACGACAGCGACGAGCTGGAATCCCTGTTCTAAGACCTCCCACCGCCGCGATGGAGGTCATCGTTCCCTTCTCGACCGACCGTCCGAAGTCGCGACTCTCGGACGCCCTCTCCCCCGACGAGCGCTCGGCGTTCGCCCGCGCGATGCTCGACGACGTGCTGGACGCCGTCGCCGCCGCCGGCGGCGAGCCGCGCGTCCTCGCCACCGACGCGGTCGACGCGGACCGCCCGGTCACCGTCGACGACCGCCCGCTGACCGCGGCCGTGAACGCGGCGCTGGACGCGCGACTGGGGGCTGACGGCGACGAGAGCGACGCCGACGGCCCCCCCGAACCGGTCGCCGTCGTGATGGCGGACCTCGCGCTGGCGACCCCCGACGCGGTCGAGCGCCTGTTCGCGGCCGGGCGCGACGCGGAAGTTGCCATGGTGCCGGGCCGCGGCGGCGGCACGAACGCCTTCGTCGCCTCGCACCCCGAGTTCCGGGTGGACTACCACGGCGCCTCCTACCTCGACCACCGCGACATCGCGGCCGAGGTCGGCGCGTCGTTCGCCGCGGTCGACTCGCACCGCCTCGGGACCGACGTCGACGAGCCGGACGACCTCGCCGAGGTGCTGATCCACGGCGAGGGCCGCGCGGCGGCGTGGCTCCGCGAGGCCGGCTTCGCGCTCGACGCGTCCGAGGGCCGCGTCGCTGTCGTTCGAGAGTGACCGAGACAGGGTCGCCGCGGTCGTTTTCTCCACCCATCGCCGCGGTCGTCTCCTCCGCCTGTCGCCGGGCGTAACCGGTTCCGGTGTCGTCGGGGGGATCCGCAACCGCGATTCTTTTTAAACGCCGACCGCGAGTGACGGCCGTGTTCGCCGGGGCCGACGAGTACGGGGTCGACGTGACTGTCGCCGACCGGGCGGTCGAGCGACTGCTCTCGGTCGGCCCGGACGACGTCGAGGCCGCCGACCGGCTGACCTTCGCGCGCAACGTCTTCATCCCGCTCACGACGGCGTGCCGGTACACCTGTACCTACTGTACCTATTACGACGTGCCCGGCGAGGCGTCGCTGCTGTCGCCCGCCGAGGTGCGCGAGCAGTGCCGCGTCGGCGCCGACGCTGGCTGTACGGAGGCGCTGTTCACGTTCGGCGACGATCCGGACGAGCGGTACACCGAGATCCACGAGACGCTCGCCGAGTGGGGGTTCGACTCGATCCACGAGTACCTCTACCGGGCCTGCGAGATCGCCCTGGAGGAGGGGCTGCTCCCCCACTCGAACCCGGGCGACCTGACCGAGGCGCAGTTCGCGGACCTCCGCGAGGTGAACGCGTCGATGGGCGTCATGCTGGAGACGACCGCGGACGTCGACGCGCACGCCGGGGGGCGCCGGAAGACGCCCGGCCAGCGGCTCAACACGATCCGCGCCGCCGGTCGACAGGGCGTCCCGTTCACGACCGGCGTCTTGGTCGGCATCGGCGAGGACTGGCGCGACCGCGCCGAGAGCCTGCTCGCGATCCGGGCCCTCCACGAGCGGTTCGGCCACGTCCAGGAGGTGATCGTCCAGAACGTCGTGCCCAACGAGCGCTCCGACTTCTCGAAGCCCGACCGCGACGTGATGCGCCGCGTCGTCGCGATGGCACGCGCGGCGCTGCCGCCCGAGGTCTCCGTTCAGGTCCCGCCGAACCTCTCGCCGGCGGGGGAGCTCGTCGACTGCGGGATCGACGACCTCGGGGGCGTCTCGCCGGTGACGGACGACTACATCAACCCGGCGTACGAGTGGCCCGACCTCCACGGGCTCGAGGCCGTGGCGGACGCCGGCGGCGTGCCGCTCCGCGAGCGCCTCCCGACGTACGCCCGGTACCTCCCCGACGACATCCGGCCGCCGGGCGTCGACCGGGCCCCCGATCCCGACGGTCGCGAGGCGTGGATCCCTCCGGCGGTTCGCGAGCGGATGGCCGACGACGACGTCCACGGCCGTCGGCTGCGCGCGGTCGCTCGCGGCGACGGGCCGCTCGCGGTGCGGAGCGACTGACACGCCGCCGCGCCGGGCGATCGCCCTCTCCGGCCGGGCGTAAACAAGCGCGCTGCCAGTAGCTTCTTTATATAGTCTCGCGAACGGGGTGACGATGCTCCCCTTACAGCTCGACGCGATCGCGAACGCGGTCGACGTGGCGGCGATCGCCGTGACGGTGGTCAGGTTCGTCGCCGGCTTCGTCGCCGTGTTGTTGCTCGGAAAGCTCGTCCTCATCCCGGGGCTGCGACGGGTCGTCAGGGCGCGCGGGTTCGACGAGGCGGTGTTGAGCCTCGGCACGAACGTCCTCAACGCCGTCGTCTGGGTGGCCGCGGTCGCGATCGGCTTCGCCGTCGCCGGCTACGGGAGCTTCCTCTCTGCGTTCGCCGTGTTCGGCGGCGCCATCGCGCTCGCGGTCGGCTTCGCCGCACAGGAGCTCCTCGGGAACTTCGTCGCCGGCGTGTTCATCCTCAAGGACAAGCCGTTCGAGGTCGGCGACTGGATCGAGTGGAACGGCAACTCGGGCCGCGTCGAGGAGATCGACCTCCGGGTCTCGCGGGTCCGGACGTTCGATAACGAACTGGTGACGGTGCCGAACGGCGACCTCGCGAACAGCGCGGTCACGAACCCCGTCGCCTACGACACGCTCAGACAGAAGTTCGTCTTCGGGATCGGCTACGACGACGACATCGACGAGGCGACCGACATCATCGTCGAGGAGGCCGAGGCCCACGAGGAGATCCTCGACGACCCCGGCGTCTCGGTCCGGCTCGTCGAGCTCGGCGACTCGGCCGTCGGGCTCCAGTCGCGGTGGTGGATCGCCGACCCCGACCGCGGCGACTTCGTTCGCGTGCGCTCCGAGTACGTCACCGCGGTGAAGGAGTCGTTCGACGACGCCGGCATCGACATGCCGTACGTCCACCGGCAGCTCACCGGCAGCGTCGAAGTGATCGAGGAGGTCGCCGCCGAGTAGGCCGCAGCCGCGTCCGCACCGCTATCCGACCTCTTCCTCCGCCTCGCCCGCGTCGGGCCGGTACTGCCGGCTGACCGCCTGCCACCGGTTCGAGCGGAACCGGTAGCCGTTCAACCCGGCCGGCACCAGCTTCTCAGCCACCAGCGCCGCGTAGAGCCCGCCGACGCCGAGCGGCGTGACGAGGCCGACCAGCGCGACCGGGAGCGCGAACGCGTACAGGCCGATCATCGACGCGAGGAAGGGCCAGCGCGTGTCGCCCGCGCCGCGAAGCGACCCCGTTATCGAGCCGTCCACGCCGAGCGGCAGCGCGCTCACCGCGGCGGCGACGACGAACGCCGCGGTGGCGCTCACCGCCGCCGGCTCGTCGACGAACACGCCCGCGATCGGCGTGGCGGCGGCGATCACCGCGGCCGACGCGAGGACGTAGACGACCGCCGACAGGGAGATCACGTCGCGGCCGTACGCCGTGGCGAGCGCCTCCTCGCCGGCGCCGAGCCGCTGGCCGACGAGCGTGCTCGCGGCGATGGAGAACCCCCAGCTGAAGCTGCCGAGCAGCGCCCTGACGCGGCGGCCGACCTCCAGGGCGGCGACGGTCGCCTGACCGAACGACGACGCGACCCACAGGAGCGGGAAGACGACGACGCCCTCGGCGACGCGGCGCGCGATCAGGGGCGACGAGACCCGGAGCAGCTGGCGCGTCAGCCCGGCGTCGAACCACGGGCCGGAGCGGCCGACCGGGACGGGGGAGGCGCCGCGGCCGAGGTACGACCGCCCGGTCATCCCCCACGCGAGGACGAGCCCGACGGCGGCGATGGAGACCGCGGTGCCGAGGCCGGCGCCGAACACGCCTAACCCCGCGCCGAGGACGAGCCAGACCGTGAGGACGACGTTCAGTATCGCACCGCCGGCGCGCGCGACCATCGGAGTGCGCGTGTCGCCGACGCCGGCGTACGTCCGGCTGGCGATCATGTTGAAGAACTCGAAGGCGAGCGCGGGCGCGGTGACGGCGAGGTAGGTGGTCCCGGCCGACAGCGCGGCGCCGTCGCCGCCCACGAGCGCGATCAGCCGCTCCGCGCCGAGGACGTACCCCGCGACGATGGGCGCGACCAGCAGCGCGGCCACGATCAGCGACTGCTTGACCACGAGGCCGGCGCGCCCGCGCTCCTCGCCGCCGTAGTTCTGCGAGACGAGCGAGACGGTGCCGCCCGCGAGCCCGATGGAGACGAACTTCGCCAGCTGCCAGTACGCGAACGCGAACCCCATGCCCGCGACCGCCGACACCCCGACCGCGTACCCGATCACCGCGAGGTCGACGGTGTTCTTCGACATGATCGCGAACCCCGTCACGATCCGGGGCCACGCCAGCCCCATCGTCTCGTCCAGCCGCGACCGGTCGATGACGCCGGCCCGGTCGAGCGCGCCCGCGACCGCCTCGGCGACGCGCGCGGCGCCGTTCCGGAGCCGGGATAGCATTGGACTCCCGTACGGGTCGCGCCGGCTTGTGTCTGTCCGTCACGGCCCGCGACCGGGCCGCGCGGCCGCGGTCGAAGCGCAACCGTTTTGACGCGACCATCGGATTGTACCATACGTGAATATCAGCGAGTGGCGGACGTACCTCGTCACGGCGGCGAGCCGCTCCGCGGGGCGCGCGACCCCCGAGGTGGTGGCGGCCGCGCTCGACGGGGGGCTCGACGTCGTCCAGCTCCGCGACAAGGCGGTGACCGACCGCGAGCGCTACGAGACGGGGCTCCGGATCCGCGAGCTGACCGCCGAGGCCGGGGTTCCCCTGCTCGTCAACGACCGGATCGACCTCGCCGCCGCCGTCGACGCCGACGGCGTCCACCTCGGGCAGACGGACCTCCCGGTCGCGGTCGCTCGCGAACGGCTGGGCGAGGACGCCGTCGTCGGCGTCTCGGCCTCGACGGTCGAGCAGGCCGAGGCGGCCGAGGCCGCGGGCGCGGACTACCTCGGCGTGGGGGCCGTCTACGGCACCGACTCGAAGGACGTCTCCGGCGACCGGGACGGGATCGGGGTTGAGCGGATCGCCGCGGTGGCCGACGCGGTCGACGTCCCCGTCTTCGGGATCGGCGGGATCGACGCGAGCAACGCCGCGCCCGTGGTCGAGGCGGGCGCGGCCGGCGTCGCAGCGCTGTCGGCCATCACCGCCGCCGAGGACCCGGCGGCGGCGACCGCGGCGCTGCGCGAGGCCGTGACGGAGTGATCCGGCCCCGCCGGTGTGGCGTCGACCGCACCGGCGCGGTCACCAGTCGCGCTCGAACTCCGGGTCGAACAGCCGCGCCGACATCGGCGCCGGGTCGCCCTCTGTGAGGTTGTACGCCGAGAAGTCGGTGACGCCCGCGTCGCGGAGCAGTCCCTCGTCGTAGAAGCTGTTTCCCGTACACTCGGCCGGGTCGCGGGCGAGGATCTCGAGGACCGCGTCGGAGACGACCTCGGGGGTGCGCCAGTCGTCCTCGGTCCCGAGCCCGAAGTAGCGCGTCGCGCGGGTGTCGATGGTCGTCACCGGCCAGAACGTGTTACAGCCCACGTCGTCGCTCCCGAGCTCCTCTGCGAGCGAGAGGGTGACGAACGACATCCCGAGCTTCGACCACGCGTACGGCGCCTTGCCCGGCGAGCGGTCGGTCGTGACCGGCGGCGCGTTCGTCAGGAGCCACGCCTCGTCGAGCCCCGCGAGGTGGTCGGCGAAGGCGTGCGCGACGACGTGAGTCCCGCGCACGTTCACGTCCGTCAGGAGGTCGAAGCGGTCGGCGGGCAGGTCGGCGACGTTCGCCAGCTGGATCGCGCTGGCGTTGTTGATCACGATGTCGACCTCGCCGAAGCGGTCGATCGCCTCCTCGACGACCGCCTCGACGCGGCCCTCGTCGCGGAGGTTCAGTTCGATCGGGAGCGCCTCCGGCCCGCGCTCCCGCACCTCGCGGGCCGTCTGCTCGATCGACCCCTCCAGCTCGGAGTCGTCGTCGTCGGTCGTCTTGCCCGTCGAGACGACGTTACAGCCGCGGTCGGCGAGCGCGAGCGCGATCTGCTTGCCGATGCCGCGAGTCGTTCCGGTGATGAACGCCGTCGAGCCCGAGAGGTCGGGGTCCGCGAGTGGCATACCGCCCGTTCGACCGGCCGGGGGATAATTCTCGGTGGTCGATTCGCGGAATCGACGCGCGGCGGCGACAATTGGTAATAAGCGAACGATGCGGTGGCGCGTGCCTGCGAGCGGCCGACAGGCCGCGAAGCGGCACGCGCGAGGGAGTCAGGCGCGGCGAGGGCGACCGGAGGGAGCCCGTCAGACGCGTCTGACGAGGCTGGGGAGGCGTGAGGTGCGGTGCGGGGCGGGACTCAAAGGGGCAGTCCCGAGGGCGACGGCGCGTGACGTAAGCACCGCAACGAGGGAGCGAAGCGACTGAGTGAGGAGCGCAGCGAGCGCACCGAGCCCTCGCGGCTGGGGCTTTGGAGGTGGTTGTCACCGGGCCGTTATCGATTATTTACCAGCGAGCGGTTGGGGCCTTCGCGACCGCCAATCCGGACACAATCCACTCTTATCGCGTCGCGGACTTCCACTCCCGCAGCCCCAGCCGTCCGCCGTTCAGGTCCTCGGCGGGCGCTTCGGTGGCGGCCCAGACGAACAGCGGCGCGACGCTCTCCGGGTCGCGGGCGCGCTCCTTGCCCGTGAGGTCGGTGGCGACGAGGCCGGGGTCGACGACGCCGACGGTCGCGTCGAGGTCGGCGGCGAAGCCGCGCGCGACCGCCTCGGCGGCCGCCTTCGACACCGCGTACGCGCCCATCCCGGGCTTGGACTCGGCCGCGACCGCGCCCGACGGGACGACGACGCGCGCGCCGTCGGCCAGGTGGGGGACCGCCTCCGATATCGTCGCGAACACGCCGCGCGCGTTCGTCCGCATCGTGTCGTCGTAGTCGGCGTAGGTGACCTCCGTCGTCGGCCGCTCGCCCGGCGCGCCGTGGAACACGCCGGCGTTCGCGAACACCACGTCGATCGGGCCGGCCTCGCGGGCCGTCCGCTCGAAAAAGCGTTCGAGGTCGAACTCGTCGCGCACGTCGACGCGGTCGCCCCACGCGGCGCCGCGCTCGGCGGCGTCGTCGCTCCCGTCGTCGGCTTCGGTCCTCTCGTCCGCGTCGCCGCCCCCGCCGTTCAGCGCCGCGACGGTCCGATCGACGGCCTCGCCGTCGCGCCCGGAGACGGCGACGAACGCCCCTTCGTCGACGAACGCCTCGGCGACGGCTCGTCCGATCCCGCTCGTTGCTCCGGTGATCGCGACCGTCAGATCCATGTAAACACAGGTACGCGCGTCGGCGACTTAGTGGTATCCACTCGGGGCGAGACGACCGCCCCGTCTCGACGCGACGAGGTGCGATCCCCGACGCGTCTGGCCGGATTTATACCCCCGCCGCTCTTAGGATCGCGTATGGACGTGGTCCCGGACATCGACGGCGTGGCCGGCGAGTCCGTCGTCGTGATCGGCGGCGGATTCGGCGGCCTCTCGACGGCCTGTTACCTCGCGGACGCCGGCGCGGACGTCACGCTGCTGGAGAAGAACGAGCAGCTCGGCGGCCGGGCCAGCCGGCTCGAAGTCGACGGCTTCCGGTTCGACATGGGGCCGTCGTGGTACCTGATGCCGGACGTCTTCGAGCGGTTCTTCGGCCACTTCGGCCGGTCGCCCGACGAGTTCTACGAACTGGAGCGGCTCGACCCGCACTACCGCGTGTTCTGGAAGGACGGAGACAAAGTCGACGTGCTCCCGGACCGCGAGAAGAACAAGGAGATATTCGAGTCGTACGAGCCGGGCGCGGGCGAGGCGTTCGACGAGTACCTGGCCGAGTCCGAGCGGACCTACGAGATCGGGATGGAGCACTTCGTGTACGAGGACCGCCCGCGGCTGCGCGACTACGTGGACACGGACGTGATGCGCTACTCGTGGGGACTCTCGCTGCTGGGCAAGATGCAGGGCCACGTCGAGGACTACTTCGACCACCCGAAGCTCCAGCAGCTGATGCAGTACACGCTCGTGTTCCTCGGCGGCTCGCCGACGAACACGCCGGCGCTGTACAACCTGATGAGCCACGTCGACTACAACATGGGCGTCTATTACCCCGACGGCGGGATCGGCGCCGTCGTCGACGGCATCGTCGAGCTCGCCGACGACCTCGGCGTCGAGTTCGTCACCGACGCCGAGGTGACGGGGATCGAGGGCCGGTACGGCGCGTTCGCGGTCGACACCGAGGGCGGCGAGCGCTACCTCGCCGACCGCGTCGTCTCCGACGCCGACTACGCGCACACCGAGCAGGAGCTGCTCCCGGAGCACAAGCGGCAGTACACCGAGGAGTACTGGGAGTCGCGGACGTACGCCCCCTCCGCGTTCCTGCTGTACCTCGGCGTCGAGGGCGACGTGCCGGACCTCGAACACCACACGCTCGTCCTGCCGACCGACTGGGACGAGCACTTCGCGCAGATATTCGACGACCCCGAGTGGCCCGACGACCCCGCCTACTACCTCTGTGTCCCCTCCAAGACGGACGACACCGTCGCGCCCGAGGGGCACAGCAACCTCTTCGCGCTCGTGCCGATCGCGCCCGGGCTGGCCGACACCCCGGAGATCCGCAACCGCTACCGCGACCTCGTCATCGACGACATCGCGGAGAACACCGGCACGGACCTGCGCGGGCGCGTCGTCGTCGAGGAGACGTTCTCCGTCGACGACTTCGCGGACCGGTACAACAGCTACGCGGGCAGCGCGCTCGGCCTGGCGCACACCCTCACGCAGACCTCGCTGCTGCGCCCGTCGCACGTCTCGGACGCGGTCGACGGGCTCTACTTCACGGGGTCGACGACGACGCCCGGCATCGGCGTCCCGATGTGCCTCATCAGCGGGGGGCTGACCGCGGAAGCGATGGCCGACGACGACGTGTGATCCCCGCCGTGAGCGACCAGAACCGATCCGCCGGAGAGGGCCAGCCCCGGTCCGTCGAGGACGAGCAGTCCCGGGCCGCCGGGGGCGGCGGCGAGGGGCTCCGCTACCTGCTGGTGCTGTCCCGGCCGCGCTTCTGGCTGTACCTCGCCGGGCCGGTCGCGGTCGGCGTCACCTACGGCATCGACGCCGTGAGCGGGCTGTTCACACCCGTCACCGTCGCGCTCGCCCTCTACTTCCTCGTTCCCGCGAACGTGTTCCTCTACGGCGTCAACGACGTGTTCGACGCCGACATCGACGAGCTGAACCCCAAGAAGGAGGGCCGCGAGGTGCGCTGGCAGGGGAGTCGGCCCGTGGTCGCCGCGGTCGCCGCGTCCGGCGCGCTGGGGCTCGCGACGCTCGCGGTCACGCCGCGGGTCGCGTGGCCGTACCTGCTCGGCTTCCTCGTCTTGGCCGTCGGGTACAGCGCGCCGCCCGTCCGCTTCAAGACGACGCCGTTCCTCGACTCGCTGTCGAACGGCCTGTACGCGCTCCCGGGCGCGGCGGCGTACGCGACGGTCGCGGGGGCGCACCCGCCGCTCGCGGCGCTCGCCGGCGCGTGGCTCTGGACGATGGGGATGCACACGTTCTCCGCCATCCCCGACATCGAACCGGACCGCGCGGCGGGGATCGACACGACCGCGACGCTGCTCGGCGAGGGGCGCACGTACGCCTACTGCTTCGCGGCGTGGACCGCGGCGGCCGCCGGGTTCTGGGCCGTCGACGCCAGGCTCGGCGCCCTGCTCGGCGTGTACCCCGTCTTCGTCGCGTGGGTCGCGCGCTCGTCGGTCTCCGTCGACCGCGCCTACTGGTGGTTCCCGGCGCTGAACACCGTCGTCGGCACGCTGCTGTCGATGGGCGGCCTCTGGCGGGTGTACCCGCTCTGGGAGGCGCTGCCGTGACCGACGGCTCGCCCGGCGGGACCTCGACCGCCGCCGGACTCGACGCGCTCCGCGAGCGCGCGCCGGACACGCGCCGCGAGGCCGAGGCGCTGCTCGACCGTCTCGTCCGCGAGAACCGGTTCACCATCGCGGTCGTCTTCCCGCTCGTGGGGGCGGTAGCGCTCGTCGGCAGCGCCGAGGGCTGGGTGCCAGAGCCGTTCGCGTTCCACCCGTGGTTCGTGCTGTTCGGCGTGATCGTGATGCGCTCGCCGCTGGTCGTCGGCGTGCTGCCGACGGTCGACCGCCGCGCGCTCGGCTGGATCGGCGTCCTGACCGCGTACACGTACCTCATCGAGTCGGTCGGCGTCGCGACCGGGTGGCCGTACGGGGAGTTCGCGTACACGGTCGACCTCGGGCCGATGCTCGCCGGCGTCCCGGTCGCGCTCCCCGTCTTCTTCATCCCGCTCGTGATGAACGCCTACCTGCTCTGCCTGCTCCTGCTCGGCCCGCGCGCCGACAGCGTGTGGGTCCGGTTGGCGACCGTGATCCCCGTCGTCGTCGCGATGGACGTGGTCTTGGACCCCGGCGCGGTGTCGCTCGGCTTCTGGGACTTCGGCGGCGGCGCGTTCTACGGCGTCCCGCTCTCGAACTACGCCGGCTGGGTGCTGTCGGCGGTCGTCGCCGTCGTCACGCTCGACCGCGCCTTCGCGGCGGTCGGCGTCCGCGAGCGGCTCCGCGACTGCGAGTTCATGCTCGACGACATGGTGAGCTTCGTGATCCTCTGGGGCGGGATCAACCTCTGGTTCGGGAACCTCCTGCCGGCGGCGGTCGCGGCCGCGTTCGGCGTCGGCCTCCTCCGCGCCGACCGGTTCGACACGCGGCTGTTCACCCAGTGGCGCGGGTCGTGAACGGCCGGCGTCGCCGCGGGTCAGGGTCGCGAGCCGCCCCGGGCCGACTCTGTTGCGCTTAAATACCGGTGTCCCATCTGGTCGAGCGTGATCGACGGCGGCAACAGCGGCGGACGACGGAACCGAGGGGCGCGAACGCGATGAACGACCTCGCCATCGACTACGGCGACCACGGGCGGGTGTGCGAGGTCGTCGACCGACTCACCTACTGCGCCGAGCACGTCGGCGTCGCCTTCGACGGGTGGGACGAACCCCACGTGAAGGGGCCGGGGCTCTACTTCGCCGTCATCGGCGACAGCGACTACGGGGCGTACGCGGACCCGATGGGCGACAACCGCTGGCCGCGGGACACCTGTCCGTCCGTCTTCGAGGAGGACGCACTCACGTCCGCGGCCGAGTCGGTGAGCGTCGCGCAGGACGGCGGCGTGGTGGTCGCGGTCGACGGCGGCATCGAGAGTCAGATGGTCCGGTTCCGCGACCTCGGCACCCGCGACGAGGAGGCCGACCTCGTCGACGACGTGAGCTACGAGCCGTGGATGGGGTCGCGCCACATGAGCGCCATCGAGACCTCCGTGCGCCCGGAGGTCGTCGCGACCGTGACGCTGAGCGAGGAGACCGGCCGCGTCAGCGTGTTCCGCGACGGCGAGGCGAACAGCATGCGGCGCGAGGAGATCGGCGGCCGCTGGCGCGGCGAGTAGCGCGACCCGGCCCCCGACCGCGGAGCGATCCCGGACGGCGACACCGAGGCCCCACCGTTAAGCCCCGGCCGGGCGAACGGCGACGCATGTACGACGACATTCTCGTGCCGACCGACGGGAGCGACGCCGTCGACCGCGCGCTCGACCACGCGATCCGACTCGCCACCGACCACGGCGCGACGCTCCACGCGCTGTACGTCGTCGACCAGCGGATCGCGGCCGCCAACTCCGGCGACCTCCACGACGACGTGGTCGAGGACCTCGAATCGCAGGGCGAGGCCGCGGTCGACGCGGTCGCCGAGGCGGCCGCGGAGGCCGGCCTCGACGCCGAGACCCACGTCGCGTACGGGACGCCGGACACGGAGATCGTCGACTACGCCGACGAGGCCGGGATCGACGTGATCGTGATGAGCCCGGAGGGGAAGCCCCCCCGCGAGCGGATCCAGTCCCTCGGCAGCGTCTCCGACCGCGTGGCCGACGACGCGTCGGTGCCGGTGTTCCTGATCAAGTGACCCCTCGACCGACCGCGACCGGCCGGGGCCGGTCGGCGCCCGTCCGAGCCAGTTAGGTGGGTGGCGCCGCGACCCGTCGGCATGGAACTCACCGTGCTCGGGTCCGGCAGCGCGATGCCGGTCCCCGACCGCGCGCAGGCCGGGTACCTCCTCGACGACGGCGACCGCTCGCTGCTCGTCGACTGCGGCAGCGGCGTCCTCGGGCGCCTCGCCGGCACCGACACCGGTTACGAGGGCGCCTCGACGGTCCTCCTCACGCACCACCACCTCGACCACGTCGCGGACCTCCTCCCGCTCGTGAAGGCGCGCTGGCTCGCCGGCGAGGAGCACCTCGAAGTCGTCGGCCCCGCGGGCACGAAGTCGCTCGTCGACGACCTGCTCGACGTCCACGACTACCTCGACGGGCGGATCGACCTCGCCGTCCGCGAGGTGTCCGCGGCGCGGTCGTTCACCGCCGGCGGGTTCGACGTGACCGCCCGCGAGACGCGCCACTCCATGGACGGGTTCGCCTACCGCTTCTCGCCGCCGAGTTCGGACGCCGCGCCCGGCGACGGCCCCCTCGCGCTCTCCGGCGACACCGAGGCGTTCGCGGGGATGGCGCGGTTCGCGGACGGCGCCGACTGCCTCGTCCACGACTGCTCGTTCCCGGACGACGTGGACGTGTCGAACCACCCGACGCCGACGAGCCTCGGCGAGTCGCTCGCGGGCGCGACGGTCGGGACGCTCCTCCTCTCGCACCTCTACCCGCACACCGGCGGCCGCGAGCGCGAGATGGCGGAGGGCGTCCGCGACGCGGGCTTCGACGGCGAGGTGCGGGTCGCGGCGGACGGCCTACGCGTGTCGCTTTGAGGCCGGAATCGTAACCGGCGATCGGCGGCGTCGCGGGCGCGACGTAACCGCGGAGTGTTACGCACCCGCACGTTCGACCCGGATATTTAAGCGCGCGTAGTGGCTCCCGTCCCTCATGGCCGGCCCACTCGCGGACGACTTCGGACGGGAGGTGACGGGGGTCCGTATCTCGCTCACCGACCGGTGTAACTTCGACTGCGTCTACTGTCACAACGAGGGGTTAGGCGACACGCGCGGGCCGATGGAGCCGAGCGAGTCGGAGATGAGCGCCGACGACGTGGTCCGCTTCCTGGAGGTCGTCGAGGGGTACGGCGTCGACGCCGTGAAGTTCACCGGCGGCGAGCCGATGCTCCGCCAAGACCTCGAAGAGATCATCGAGCGAACGCCCGACTCGATGGAGGTCTCGATGACGACGAACGGCACCTTCCTCCCCGGGCGCGCGGCGGACCTGAAGGCCGCCGGGCTCGACCGCGTCAACGTCTCGCAGGACGCGCTCGACCCCGACGACTTCGCGGAGGTGACGAAGTCGGGCGCCTACGAGAAAGTCTTGGAGGGCGTCAAGGCCGCCGTCGACGCCGGGCTCGACCCCGTGAAGCTCAACATGGTCGTGTTCACGCACACCGCGGGCTACGTCGAGGAGATGGTCGAGCACGTCGCCGACAACGAGGGGCTCCAGCTCCAGCTCATCCAGTACATGCCGGAACTGACCGGCAAGCCCGAGTGGAACGTCGACATCGGGCGCGTCCACGACTGGCTCGCCGGGAAGGCGGACCGCGTCGAGCACCGCGAGATGCACGACCGGAAGCGCTACTTCGTCGGCGAGGCGAGCGACGACGCGACGGGCGGGATGGTCGAGATCGTCGACCCCGTCGAGAACGAGGAGTTCTGCGCCAACTGCGGCCGCGTCCGCGTCACCCACGAGGGGTACCTGAAGGGGTGTCTCAACCGCAACGACGACCTCCGGTCGATGGGCGAGATGACCCGCGCGGAGATCGCCGAGACGTTCGAGGAGGTGGTGGCCAATCGGGTTCCGTACTACGGTGAGTACCTGATCGAGGGCGACGACGGCGAGTACGAGCTGAACGAGAAGTACCTCGGAACGCCGCCCGCGGCGGACTGAGACGAAAGCCCGCGCTCCGCCCGGTGGCCGGTCACGTCCTTCGGCCTATCGCATTTCAAACCAGACGGCCACCGCCACCATCCCGCCGGCGAGCGCGAGGGTGATCGGAACGATCGGGACGTTGTACCCCAGGTTCACGCCGAACGCCATCACCTGAACCGCGAGCAACAGCAGCATCGCCAGCGAGCCGACGATCCGCTCCCCGACGTCGGCGTCGGTGATCTCGAACAGCAGGCTCATGAACACGACGACCGCGGGCATCGTCAGGATCGCGATCGGCTTCCCGACGACGCTGTCAGCGTTGCCGGCCGCGTTCCAGTGGATCGCCATCTGGTCCGGGAGCGCGCCGTACAGCGCGATCCCGAGCGCCAACAGCGCGGCGACGACGAGGCCGGCGACAGTCTTCTGACGGGCGAGGAACCTGGCTGGAGGGTTCATGTGAACAGGTGACGACCGCACCGAATAAATACGTTATTCGCGCGAAACGAACGCCGCCTTCCGTCACTCGGCGCGCTTGATTCCGTTCAGCGATGTCACGAGCACGGTGGGATTCGAACCCACGACCATCGGATTAGAAGTCCGACGCTCTATCCTGGCTGAGCTACGTGCCCTCGTTTGTTGCTGATCCCCCGAGTCTAAAAAACGCCCGCGGTTCGCGTCGGGAACTGCCCCGAATCGACCGCGTTCAGTAGCTGTACTCGACGACGGTGTTCTCGTCCGGATCCGTGACGAACACGGTGTCGCCGCCGTTGTTCCAGACGGCGCTTCCGGTCCGGCCCCAGTACAGTTCCGTGTCGGTACCCGTTCCCTCTCCGGAGTACAGGGTTACCTCTTCTCCCGACAAGAGCGTGAACCCGTCCGGGAACGAGTACTCCTTCGTCGTCTCGTCCGAGACGGCGTAGCCGGTGAGGTCGATGGCGTCGTCGCCGACGTTCTCGAAGACGACGTTCTCCTGCGGATCCTCGAGATCGTCGCCTGACGCATCTTCGACGACCTCGACGACCTCCAGCGATCCACCGTCGCCACCGTCCCCTCCGTCGCCGTAGGCGCCGAACAGGTCGAAGTCCGTGTCGAAGTTCGTCGTCGGGTTCGCCGGCCCGCCGAGGTTGTTCTCCCCGTCGGTCACCGCGCCGCCGGTTCGCAGGTCGGACCCGAGGTCGGCGGCGAGCGAGTCGAGGTTGTCGCGCGCGCCGGCCGCGTCGTCCGTGCCGGCGCCGGCGCTCGCGAGGATCACGGCGCCGCCGTCGTCGCGAAAGTCTTCGATGGCGGCGACCTCGTCGCTCCCGAGTTCGTCGTCGGGCGCGGTGACGATCACCGCGCGGGCCTCGGCGAGGTCGCGCCCGAGGTCGTCGTCGAAGTCGTTCTTCCCGTCGAACTCGATCGCGAACCCTTCGAGGTAGCGCTGGAAGTAGGCGGCGTCCTCCGCGGAGAGCGCGTAGTCGGCCGCGAACTGGCCGTGCCCGCCGTCGATGACGACGCTTCCCTCGCGGCCGTCGGCGGCGAGCGAGTCGATCAGGTTCGCGAGGAAGACGTAGTTCCCGTACGGCTCGGTGCCGGGACCGTCCTCGTCGCTCTCGAAGCTCTCGGCGGGGAGCGGCCCGCCCAGCAGCGCGACGTTGTTCGCCTCGTCGACGCCGACGAGGGGGTCGCCCCCCTCGGCGGCGACGGGCACGCGGTCGCCCGCGATGGCGCCGTCCGCGGTCGCGACCGCGGAGGCGAACGGGACGAACAGCTCGTCGACCGGCTCGTCGCCGACGACCGGGGTCGACTCCACGTCGGAGATCTCCCAGATCCCGTCGCCGGCGTCGCGGGCGGCGCGTTCGAGGTCCCAGTAGGCGTCGTGGTCCGCGAACCCTGAGTCGTACACCCGGGCCCAGCCGTCCTCGATCGCCTTCGCGTTGTAGACGCTTCCGTCCGGGAGTTCGAGGAAGCCGAGCAGGCGACCGAAGTTCCCCCGAAGCCCCTCGTTCTCGTCGAACGACAGGGTGACCGTGCTGCCGACTTCGAGCTGGGATTCGGCGTAGCTCGTCGCCTCGTCGGCCTTGTCCCGCAGCGCGGAGCCGTCGTCGATCCCCTCGTACTCCTGAAGACGCTCCTCCGTGCTGCCGGTCTCCGGCGTGTCGATGCCGAGGATCCGCACCGTGTCCTCTATCCCGGAGTCGAACGCCACGTCGGCCGTGTCCCCGTCGGCGACGCTGACGACCTCGACCTCGTACTCCTCGGTCGGGTCGAGTTCGAGTCCGAGCCCCTCGCGGTCGGCGAACAGCTCGGGGTAGTTCCCGGTGTCGAGGTCGCTCGTCACCGGGGCGAACTGGGCGCCGGCGTTGTTCTCGGGGTCGATCACCTGGTTGTCGTTGAACCGGATCTGCGTGTCGATCCCGGTCGCCAGCGCGTTGAGGTTGTCCGTCGCGTCGAAGTTGTTGAAGTCCGACTGGTCCATCAGCACGACGAGCCCGCCTTGGTCGGCGAAGTCGGCGAGCGCGTCGATCTCGCTCCCGCTGAAGGAGTCCGACGGCGACGTGATCACGATCGCCGAGGCCGGCCCGAGCAGGTCGCTCTCGAGGTCGGTCGTCGCCGCCACGTCGTAGCCGTTGTCCTCCGCGTACCCCTCAAAGCTGGAGTGGCTCGCGAGGTCGTAGAACTGCCCGTGCCCCTCGTCCCACAGCACCGTCTCCGAGTCGGCGTACTCGTCGAGGACGTTCAACAGCACCTCCTCGTTCCCGTACTCGCCGAACGTGACGTCGTTCTGCGCGAACGGGAAGCCGAACGCGACCACGGGGAGGTCTTGGTCGACCGCCATCAGCGGTAGCGGCTCGTCGTCCGGGTAGGTCGTGGCGTCGTCGTTGCCGTCCTCGTCGACGGACTGCGCGGTCGGCTCCGCGGCGGCCGCGATCGCCTCGCTCGGCAGGTAGCCGTCGTCCTCGGCGAGGAGGCTCGCGGTCGAGTCGAACACCAACTGGTCGACGAACTGGGTCGGGCCATCACCCGGCTCCTCGCCCGGGTCCTCGATCGGCCCGTCGCCGACGCCGATGGTGAACGTCACCTCACCGCCCGTCGGGTCGTCGCCGGCGTCGACCTCGACGCCGACCGCGACCGCCTCGCCGACGCCGAGCTCGACCGTCGGTTCGGGGCCCAGCGCCTCGTCGTCGACGGTCAGCGCGAACTCGGCGTCGCCGATCGCCCCGTCGTCGACCGTCGCGAACAGTCCGAGGTCCTCTGTGCCCTGATTGCTGACCTGAAACACCTCGCCAATCTCGTAGACGGTGTTCGAGCCGAATCCGGTGCCGCCCCCTTCGACTTCGTCGAAGATCAGGGCGAGCTCGCCCGCGTCGTCGACGGACGCGAACTCCTCATCGAGCGGCGTCAGCGACAGCAGCGAACTCGCGTCGTCCGCGAGCGCCACCGTCGCGTCCCGCTCCGCCGTCGCCGTGTCGAACGCGCCCGTCGCGATCGCGCCCCCGCCGGCCGCGGTCGCGCCGAGCCCGACGATGACGCTGCGGCGCTTCATAGTTCCCCCTCCGCGAGAAAGAGATCGGGGAACTCGTCGTGGTCGCGTTAACTTAGAGGATGAGGCGCTCGACTTCAGAGTGCTTATGGCCGAAATCGAACGCCTCAGCGAACGTATCACGTGGATCGACTTGTCGTTTGTGGAGCGAGATCGAACGCCGCGCTGGGCGATTGAACTAGGGATCCGCAGTCACTTAGCCGGTATGTCACTGCGCGAGGTAAGTAAGCATCTTGAACTGTTTGGAATCAGTCGAAGTCACGTCGCGATCCACAACTGGGTTCATAAGGCCGATCTACAGCCGATCTCGACCGTCTCCGAGGATCAACTCGCGGTTGACGAAAAGATGATCCGCCTCCACGGCCAGAAGTTCTGGCTGTACGCCGCGGTTGATCCACAGACGAACGAGATCCTTCACTTGAGCCTCTATCCGACCGCAAATAAACAGACAACGCGATGGTTTCTCACCGAGCTACACCGGCGCTATCAGCTGAATAACGTCGAATTTCTCGTCGATGACGCAGACTATCTTGGATCAGTTCTTGCTGAAGACGGGTATCGATTTCAAATCATTCGACATGGAAATCGGAATGCTATCGAACGTGTCTTTTGGGAGATAGAACGACGAACATCATCATTTGCGAATAGTTTCAGCAATGTCGCGCTAGAGACAGCTCAAAACTGGCTCGAAGCCTTCGCCGTCTACCACAATTCACGCCAAACTTAACGCGACCCTCGTCGTCGTTGAAGTTGCTCGTCCGTGGCACGTACGGCGCGAAGCCGTTGTTCTCCTCGTCGGTCACCTGATCGACGTTGAACCTGAACGCCGCACCGAGTTCGTCGAGCACCGCGTTCAACGCGCCGTTCGAGGTCCCCTCGAACGAGGCGGTGCCGTGGAGGAACACCGCGCCGCCGTCGTCCACGAAGTCGGCGAGCGCCGACAGCTCCGTCCCGGAGAACCCGCCGGCGTCCGCCACGTCGCCGTCGGTAGTGGCGATCATCACCGCGTCGGCGTCGCTGAGCGACCCGGCGAAGTCGCTCGCGAGCGCCTGGACGTCGAATCCTCGGCCTTCCGCCAGGGATTCGAGATCGGAGAAGTCGCTCGCGAGCGTCCGGTTCTGCCCGTGCGTCTCGTCGTACAGCACCGTCCCGGTCCCGTCGAGCGTGGTCTGCCACGCGTTCGCGACGAACGTCCGGTTTTCGTCGACGTCGCTGGCGTTCGGACCGAGCCCCGACCCGAACCCGACGACGGTCCCGTCGACCGCCGCCAGCGGGATCTCGACGTCGTCGGGATATGAGACGAACTCGTCGTCGCCCTCGGGGTTCTCGTTCTGGGCGGTCGGTTCCGCACGCACGGCGACGACCGAGTCGTCGTCGAGCACGTCGCCGTCCGCGTCGATGAGGCTCGACGTCGAGAAGAACTCCGTCACGTCGATCGTCTCGGGCGGCTCCGGTTGGGAGTCGTCCGGCTCGTCGTTCCCATCCTCGAAGGCCGCCTCGATGGTGATGTCGATGTCGAGGTTCTCGGTGACGTCGACGTCGCCCGTCTCAACGTATGTCCCGACGGACTGCTCCTCGCCGGTCTCCAAGGCCACCGCGTTGTCGGGGTCGTCCAGGACCCCGTCGCGGTCGCCGGTGGGGTAGAGCCGGAACTCGCCGTCGAACGCGTCGGTGTCGCTGGTCGCGGTGATCGAGACCGTCTCGGTCCCCTGATTGGCGATCGCGAACACCTCGTCGAAGAAGAACTGCGAGTTGCGGCCGATCCCGTCGCCCGCGCCCGATACGTCGCCGAACGCGAGCGCGAGTTCGCCGTCGCCGTCCGTCGTCGCGTACGCGCTCTTCGAGACCAGGCCGAGGTACGCGTCCTCGTCGTCCGCGAAGTTCACCGTCGCCGCCCGCTCGGCGCTCGCCGTGTCGAACGCCCCCGTCCCGATGAGTGTTATCCCGCCGATACCGCCGGCTGCCGCTCCCGTGATGAGTGTGCGTCGTCGCATGAATCGTCCGCGGCCGGCGCGCGCCGTCGCGACTCTCCACCGTCCGAACGGACCCGCGAGACGCGAGATTCCCGAGTGCGGAGGGCGAGCGCGAAGGGGAGTACGAAATGTACCGTCACACGTCAGCCACGAACGCACTCTCAGACGCCTAATTTAAATAATTTTATACTATTCGAACGGAACTATCCCCGAGGCTACCGGACGCTCCGGAGCGCTCCGGAGCGCCCTCTTCGGGCGGCGTCGCTCAACAGCAGACCTAAGTCCGCGAGCGGAGTAGCCGCCGGTAATGAACGTCATCGGAACCGTCGGCCTCCCCGGTAGCGGGAAGGGGGAGGCGGCGAACGTGGCCGAGGCGGCCGGCATCCCCGTCGTCGTCATGGGCGACGTGATCCGCGCCGAGTGCCGCCGCCGCGACCTCGACCCGGCGCAGCACCACGGGCGGATCGCGCAGGCGCTCCGCGAGGAGGAGGGCGACGACGCGATCGCCGCGCGGACGCTCCCGCGGATCCGGGAGGCGGCGACCGAGAGCGACCGCGACGAGACGGTCCTGGTCGACGGACTCCGCTCCACCGTCGAACTCGACCGCTTCCGCGAGGCGTTCGGCGACGACTTCACGCTCGTCGCGATCCGAGCGCCGTTTGAGCTCCGCGCCGAGCGGCTGGGCGAGCGCGGTCGCGACGACTCCGACGCCGACCTCTCGGCGTTGCGCGAGCGCGACGCCCGCGAGATCGACCTCGGGCTCGGCGAGACGCTCGAACGCGCCGACGTGGAGATCGACAACACCGACAGCCTCGCGGCGTTCCGCGAGCGCGTCCGCGAGGTGCTGGGCCTCGACGGCGGGGGGTCGGATCGCTCCGACGGCGGCGCCGAGGCGGCCGAGGCCGGAGGTGACGGCGCGTGATCTACAGCGTCGACGTCCGGATCGAGGCGCCGGTCCACGACACCGAGGTGACCGACCGGGTCGCGGACGCGGTCGCGAACGTCTTCCCGGACGCCGAGCCGGCCCACGAGGACGGGCGGCTCGTCGCCGAGACGCACAGCCTCGACGCGTTCTCCGACGTGCTCCACGAGCAGGAGATCCTCGACACGGCCCGCCGCGTCTTCCGGCAGAACCGCACAGACGAGGGGTTCGCCTTCTCGCTGAAGAAGCAGGCGGCGCTCGAGGGCGTCGTCAACTTCGCGGTCGGCGAGCCGGACGAGCTGGGCGAGATCGACGTGGAGGTCCGCGTCCGCGAGCCGGACGTGGAGTCGTTCATCGACTACGTCGCGCCCGAGACCGACGAGGGACAGCCCGTCGACCCCGTCCGCGAGTACGGCGACCGCTTCGACCCTGAGGACGAGGCGTACTGAGCGGTCGGCTCCGGGCCGGGCTCACTCGGCCGTCGCCCCGGCCGCCGCGCCGCCCACCGCGCCGAAGAGGGCCGGGTACACGATCCCCGCGAGCAGCACCGCCGTGACGAGCGTCGGGGCGACGCTCCCGCCGTCGCCGACGGCGTATCGGAACAGGAACGCGCCGATCAGCGCCAGCGGGAGGTAGCCGGCGGTCGCGAGCGCGCCGAACCGCGCGCCGCCGACGGGCGTCGCCGCGCCCGCGGCGCGCGCAATCGCGACGCCCGAGACGAGCAGCAGCAGCGGCGGGACGACGTACAGGTACGTGAACCCGCCGTCGCTCTCGGCGATGAAGTTCACCGACTGCGCGGCGCCGATCAGCGACGGCACCTCCACGTCGACGAAGTGCGCGTTGTAGAACACCCAGCCGACGCCGCGCCAGACGGAGATGGTTTCGCCGCCGAACAGGTCGGCGAAGAAGTTGATCCCGGAGAGTCCTTCCTCGACCCGCCCGCTCTGCGTCACGTACGTGACCAGGTAGCCGAGGACGTAGGCCGCAGCGCCCGCGACCGCTCCGAAGACCGCCCCGCGTGCGAGGCTCTGTTCTCCGCCCGTCGCGCTCGTTCCGCCGGTGGATGCCGAAGACATGCGCCCGGTATCGTTTCGGGCGCGGTAAGTGTTTGTTGGGTCGGGCTGATAGAAGAAAAACTGCGTTTCACGCGTTCTGTGTGTTATTTACGCCGAAATCTCAGGTCGAATCACGCGGTCGCCTCACGCCACTCCGCCTGCGAGATCGTGTACCGGACCTCGTCGTGGACGCTGCCGTCGGCGAAGGTGATGTGGTTGCGTAACAGCCCCTCGCGCCGCCCGCCGAGGCGGTCGACGTACCTCTCGATCGCCCGCTGCGACTGCTCGTTCTCGGGGAGGTGGCCGACAGCGACCACGTCGAGATCGAGGTCGTCGAACGCCACTTCGACGAGCGCGGCGGCGCGCTCGCCCGAGTAGCCGCGGCCCCAGAAGCGCTTGCGAAGCCACGTGCCGAGGTTCGCGGTCCGCTTCTCCCAGTCGACGTCGAAGCCGCCGAAGCCGGCGATCGCTCCGGCGCCGTCTTCGCCCTCGCGCGGGCGGATGACGTAGGTCGCGGCCTCGCCGTCCTCGAACCGTTCGCGGCCGCGTTCGAGGAACTCCAGCGTCTCCCGCTTCGTCTCGTGGGGGTCCCACGTGACGTACTCGGTCACCTCGTCGATGCCGGGGTCCGACGAACAGATCCGGTAGCACTCGTCGAGGTCGACCGCCTCGGGACGCCGCGCCTCCAAGCGAAGCCGGTCGGTTTCGATGGTCTCGGGGAACATACCGACGCCGACGGCGGCGAACGGATAAACTCCACCGGCGGCCTGCGACCGGTTGTCACGGTCGGCCGTCGTCAGGCGTCGAGCGCGTCGGCGAGGTCGGCGCCGACGTCCGCGATCGCGTCGCGGGCCCGGTCGACGTCTCGCATCGTCATGAACCCGTGGACCATCGCCGGGTAGTTCTCGTACCGCGTCGCGACGCCGTCCGCGACCAGCCGCTCCGCGTACGCCCTCCCGCCGTCGCGGAGCGGGTCGAAGCCCGCGGTGACGACGGTCGCGGGCGCGACGCCGGAGAGGTCCCCCGCGTTGATCGGGTCGGCGTACGGGTTCCGGCGGTGAATCTCGCTCCGGTAGTACGCGGCGGAGAACCACTCGATGTCCTCGCGAGAGAGGACGACGCCGGCGTGTTCGCTGACCGACTCCTGTTCCGGGTCGACGCCGATCCCGGGGTACAGGAGGACCTGGCGTTCGATCGCGGGCCCGTCCCGCTCGGCGGCCATGAGCGCCGTCACGGCGGCCAGGTTGCCGCCGGCCGAGTCGCCCGCGACCGCGATGTCGCCGGTGCCGCCGAGGGCCGCGGTCGACTCGGCGGCCCACTCGACGGCCGCGTACGCGTCCTCGACGGCGGCCGGGAACGGGTGCTCGGGCGCGAGCCGGTACTCGACTGACAGCACCGCGCATTCGCTCTCCCGTGTCAGGTGGCGGCAAAGCCAGTCGTGGGTCTCGACGCTCCCCAGCACGAACCCGCCGCCGTGGAAGAAGACGACGGTCGGATAGGGCGGGTCGCCCGCCGGGCGGTAGAGCCGCGCGTCGAGGTCGCCGGCGGGGCCGGGGATAGCCACCGACTCCGTCGCGCCGACGCTCGGCGGATTCAGGTTCTGAAGCCGCGACAGGGGGTCCGTCAGGAGCCGGAGCAGTTTCAGCTTGTAGCCTCCGTGCGGGAGGGGGATCCGCGACTGTCGCGTCGCCGCGCGCTTCGCCTGGGGATCGATCTGGTCGGCGCTCACGACGCGGGAGTCGTCGGGCCGTCGACAAGACGGTTGCGGCGGGGGCGGCGGGATCCCAGGGGCGTCGACCCGCCTACCCGATCACGCCGGCGGCCCGCAACTCCTCGCGGAGCGCGTCGCGTTTCACCAGCGCGAAGCCGACGCAGATGACGAGGAAGCCGGCGACCGTCGTGGCGGTGATCCCCTCGTCGAGGACGAGCCATCCGACGAGGGCCGCGAACACCGGCGCGACGTAGGAGACGAGGTTGATCTCGATCGGCCCGAGCCGGTCGAGCAGGTGGAAGTAGATGAGGAAGCCGATACCGCTGGCGACGACCGAGAGGTACGCGAGCGCGAGCAGCGACTCCGTCGTCCAGACCGCGTCGGCGACCGACTCGCCGAGCGCGACCGAGACGAGGTGGGTGAGTCCCGCGCCGAGCAGCATCGACCACGCCTCCATCGTCTCGATGGCGATGTCGGCCTCGGAGGCCCGGGAGAGCACCGAGCCGAGCGCGAAGGAGGCGGCCGCGAGCAGGACGAGCAGCTTCGCGACCGTGCCGCCGCTCGTCAGGTTCGCGGGGTCGGGGTTCGCGAGGACGACCGCGCCGACGAGTCCGATCGCGAGGCCGAGCGCCCCGACGGCGGTCAGCCGCTCCGCGGGCAGGACGGCGCGGGCGAAGACGGTGGTCAAAAGCGGCGAGAGGCTGACGATGACGGCCGCGACGGCGCTCGTCACCGCCGGGTCCGTCTCGCCGACGAACAGGAAGGAGTGGTAGGCGGCGATGATGAACACGGCGCCGGAGACCACTTCCAGCCACGCGTCGCGGCCGCGTGGGACGGGGTCGTCGACCGCGTACGCGGCGTACGCGAGCATCACGACGCCCGCCACGTCGTACCGGAACGCCGCGAACAGCACCGGCGGGAAGTACGCTAACCCCGCCTTGATCGCGACGAACGCCGAGCCCCAAACGGCGGCGAGGACGAGGAACAGCGAGAGGTTTCTGAGACGGCTCACGTCGGCCCTCTTCCCGGACCGGGCCAAAAGCTTCCGGAAGCGGTCCGGTTCGCTGGCTCGGACGACCAATGGCTCGGACGACAAATGGCCAGCGCGACGCGATGGCTCGGACGACAAATGGCGAGCACGACGCGGCGGCAGCCGAGGTTCGGGGGACGGCCGACCGTCAGCGCACTCGGTACCCGTCTGCGTCGCGGGCGATGACCCCCACGTCGGAGAGCCGTCGGAGGGCGCTCTCGACCGTCGACTCCCGTGCGCCGACCTCGTCGGCCACCGCCGCGGGGGTGCCGTCGGTCTCGACGACCGCGGCGATGACGGCCGCGAAGAAGCGGCTGTCGGCCTGCCCGCCGAGCCGCTCGTCGATCTCGGCGAGGGCGTCCTCCACGCGTCCCTGGACCCACCGCTGGGCGAGCGAGAGCTCGCGGTCGAGGTCCTGGAGGCGCGCGAACTCCTCCGCGAGCTCCGCGAGGTCGCTGGTCGAGCCGGACCCGTCCGGCGCCTCGATCGAGAGGTGGGGACAGCGCCCGGACATGTCGAGGCTGTTCTTCGCCGGGTACGCGCTCTTCGCGCCGAAGCCGTACGGCGAGACGCTCACCTCCAGGCGGAGGCTGCGCGCGATCCGGAAGTACTTCCGCCGCTGGTCGTCCGTGGTCGACTCGACGACGCCGGCCTCCTCCAGCTTCCGCAGGTGGTCGATCACCGCCTTCGGGCTCACGTCCAAGTACTCCGAGATCTCCGTGACGTAGCAGGGCTTGGTGGCGAGAAGCCGGAGGATGCGCCGGCGGTTCTCGTTACCGAGGAGATCGAGCAGTACCGCGGAGTCCATTAACGTGTGGTTAGCGTCGGGCGGATAAAAGGTTGACTTCCGGTGACGGGCGCGCCGGGCGCGGATCGACCGAGGGAGCGGCCCCGCCGGGAGCGCGGCGAGACGCCGCCCACCGAAGGGTAGTTACCCCGCGGGCGGCACGCGGGAGTATGGAGACGGCACTCGTTATCCTCGACGGCTGGGGGCTCGGCGACCACGACCGCCGCGACGCGGTGAAGGCGGCCGACACGCCGACGTTCGACGCGGCGACGGAGCGCGGGGCGGACGGCCGCCTCGTCGTCCACGGGCGCCGCGTGGGGCTCCCCGAGGGACAGATGGGCAACTCGGAAGTGGGCCACCTCAACATCGGCGCCGGGCGAGTGGTGAAGCAGGCGTACACGCGGATCACGGACGCGCTCGCCGAGGGGTCGCTCTCGGACAACGACGCGATCGCGGACGCGCTCGATCACGCCGACTCGACCGGCGGCCGGGTCCACTTCATGGGACTGGTCTCCGACGGCGGCGTCCACTCCGACGTGGAGCACCTGCTCGCGCTGATCGACGCCGCCGCCGACGCGGGCGTGCCGGCGACGAGCCACGCGTTCACCGACGGGCGCGACACGGCCCCGGAGATCGCCGACGGGTTCCTCGCCGACGTGACCGCGAAGGCGGACGAGCGCGGGACCGGCCACGTCGCGACCGTGACGGGGCGGTACCACGCGATGGACCGCGACGAGAACTGGGAGCGCACGAGGAAGGCGTACGACGCCATCGTCTCCCGCGCGGCGCCCCACGAGGCCGAGAGCGCCGTCGCGGCCGCGAAGGAGGCCCACGCCCGCGGCGAGACGGACGAGTTCGTCGAGCCGACGCTGGTCGCCGGCGAGCCCGCCCTCGAAGACGGGGACGCGGTGATCTTCTTCAATTTCCGCGCGGACCGCGCGCGGCAGCTGGTCCGGATGCTCACCGGCACCCGGCCGGCGTGGGAGTTCGACCTCGATCAGCCCGACGTCCGCATGACGACGATGACCGAGTACGACGAGACGTTCGAGTTCCCGGTCGCGTTCCCGCCGCAGATCCCCGAGAACACCATCGGCGAGGTCGTCGCCGACGCGGGCGGCACCCAGCTGCGCATCGCGGAGTCGGAGAAGTATCCCCACGTCACCTACTTCCTCAACGGCGGCCGCGAGGTGGAGTTCCCCGGCGAGATCCGCACCATCGTCGAGAGCCCGGACGTGCCCACCTACGACCGTCAGCCCGAGATGTCCGCCCCCGAGGTGACCGACGAGGCCGTCGAGACCATCGCCTCGGAGGACCCCGACCTGCTCGTCCTCAACTACGCGAACCCGGACATGGTGGGCCACACCGGCGACTTCGACGCGGCGGTCGAGGCCGTCGAGGCCGTCGACGAACAGCTCGACCGGCTGCTCGACGCCGTCGACGACGCCGGCGCGCACGCGGTCGTCACCGCCGACCACGGCAACGCCGACGACATGGGCACGGCCGACGACCCGCACACCGCGCACACGTACAGCCCGGTCCCGTTCGTCTACCTGACGCCCGACGGCGACGACGGGGGACGCAGAGTCCGCGAGGACGGCTCGCTCTGCGACATCGCGCCGACGCTCCTCGACCTGATGGACCGCGACCAACCCGCGGAGATGACCGGCGAGAGCCTGCTCGCGAATAAACGATAAACTTCGGAGCGATTCCCGCCCGTTCCACGGCGTTTTAATACGGCGTCTGTCCTGCTATCTTTCATGACAGACGAGACCACGCCGGTGATCGCGGCCGCCTACCGAACGCCGCAGGGGAAAGACGGCGGCGTCTACGAGGACGTCCGCAGCGAGGACCTCTCGACGACGCTGATCGACCACGCGCTCGACGAGACCGGGCTGACCAGCGACCACGTCGACGACCTGATGTGGGGCGTCGCGCAGCAGCGGACCGAGCAGGACAACAACGTCGCGCGCGTCATCGCCCTCCTCTCGGAGCTGGGCGAGTCGGTGCCCGCCACCACGATCAACCGCTGGTGCGCCTCCTCGATGCAGGCGGTCATCTCGGCGTCGGACGCGATCGCCGCGGGCAACCGCGACTGCATCATCGCCGGCGGCGTCGAGAACATGAGCCGCGTCCCGATGGACGGCGATTCCTACCAGCACCTCCACCCCGAGCTCTCGGAGCGGTACAACCTCTTCCAGCTCCAGATGGGGATGACCGCCGAGAAGGTCGCCGAGGAGTACGACGTGAGCCGCGAGGCGCAAGACGAGTACGCGGCCCGCAGCCACCAGCGCGCCGCCGAGGCGACCGAGTCCGGCCGCTTCGACGACGAGATCGTCCCCGTCGAGACCGAGGACGGGCTCGTCGAGGAGGACGAGGGGATCCGCCCGGACACCACCGCCGAGAAGCTCGCCGACCTGCCGCCCGCGTTCACCGGCGACGGCAGCGTCACCGCCGGGAACTCCTCGCAGATCTCCGACGGCGCGTCGCTCACGGTCGTCACGAGCAGGGCCTTCGCCGAGGAGCACGGGCTCGACGTGCTCGCCGAGGTCGGCACCAACGCGGTCGCCGGCGTCGACCCTACGGTGATGGGGATCGGCCCGGTCCCCGCCACCCGCGGCCTGCTCGAACGCGCCGGCACGGACATCGACGACTACGACCTGGTCGAACTCAACGAGGCGTTCGCCTCGCAGTGCGAGTACTCGCGGCGCGAGCTCGGCGTCGACAAGGACAAGTACAACGTCAACGGCGGCGCCATCGCTATCGGCCACCCGCTCGGCGCCTCGGGCGCGCGCCTCCCCGTCACGCTGCTCCACGAGATGCAGAAGCGCGACGCCGAGCGCGGCCTCGCGACGCTCTGCGTCGGCTTCGGGCAGGGCGCCGCGATCGAGTTCATCCGGTAGACGACCCGCGAGACGGATTTTCCGCCGCGGCGCGCCTGCGAGCGGCCGCCCCCGGCGGCCGCGAGCCAGCCCGCGAGGGTGTCGCGAGCGGTGCGAGCGAAGCGAGCACCTCGATTGCGAGCGGTGGAACCGCGAGCAGCGAGCGACGAGGCTGGGGAGGCGTGAGGTGTGGTCGCGGTGCGGTGCGCGGCGGGAATCGAAGGCGCGGCACGCGGACGGAGCTTCGAAGACGTTCGCCGTCAGTCGGCAGCCGGTTTCTTATAGGAAAGCAGCCGGCACCTCGGTGTCTTACTCCTCGGCGTGCGTGAAGCCGCGGTCGGGTAGCGGATCGCCGTCGACCGTGACCCGCGGCGCCTCCTCGGGCTCTTCGACCACACGTCCGATCCGCGTCAGGCCGGCCGGACACGCCTCCGCGGCCATCTCGAAATCCTCGTCCGGCACCGCACACAGCAGTTCGAAGTCCTCGCCGAAGTGCGCGGCGAGTTCGAACCGCTCCGCCGACCCCCCGGCCACCTCTTCGACGGCGGGATGGACCGGCACCGCGTCCCGCTCGATCTCGATCCCGACCTCGCTCGCCTCCGCGAGCTGGTGACACGAGCGCGCCAGCCCGTCCGAGGAGTCCATCATCGCGGTCGCGGAGTCCGCCAGCGCCAGCCCGTCGGCCACGCGCGGCGCGAACCGGAACAGCTCGTTGGCGCGCTCGACGGCCTCCTCATCTCCCCTCTTAAATAACCGAAGCGCCGCCGCGGACCGGCCCCACTCGCCGGTGACGCAGAGCGCGTCGCCGGGCCGCGCCCCGCCTCTGGTGACGGGGCCGGCCGCAGTCACGTCCCCGACCGCGGTGGTCGCGGTCGTGAACTCGACGTGCTCGTCGAGGTCGCCGCCGACGTACTCGGCGTCGACCGCCTCGCAGACGTCGACCGCGCCGGCGACGAACGAATTGAGCTCGTCCCGGTCGAACGCCTCGTCGGCGTAGACGGCGACAGCAGCGCGCGCGGCCGCGCCGGTCGCGGCCACGTCCGACAGCGACGCGCCGACGGCGCGCCAGCCGGCGGTGTACCGCGTCGTCCCGGGCGGGAAGTCGGTCCGCTCGTGGAGCATGTCCGTCGTGATGACCGTTCCGTCGACGACGGCGGCGTCGTCGCCCGCGTGCGGGAGGTCGGCCGCGAGGGCCCGGAGGGCGTCGCGTTCGTTCACTACCGACGCTCGGCGCGGCGAGGGCAATAAGCGATCGGTCCGGGCGGCGGGATCGCCGACCGCCGCTCAGCGCCGACGGCGGGGGGGCGTGCGGTCGGGCCGTTCGCCGCGTCTGTGGTCCGTGTTGTCATGGAACATTTAATCGGGTAAAACAACATAACGAATATTATCATTATCAATCATTATGTTTATTATGCCCTGTTGAGTCGTTCCAGTCGCAATGGCAGTATCCGTACGCGGACACGCAGCGACCCGACGCACCGAGTCGATCACCAGACGACCGCCCCAACCGCCCACACGACCCGATGACGACGCCTAACGACACGCCCGACGACACGACCCGACGCACCGACAGCACGACCGACGCGGACTCGACGACCCGTACCGACCGCCGGACGGAGTCGAGTACGACGACACCTTCTCCCCGGACGATCCCCGGTCGCACCCCGCTCACCGAGGAGGCCGGCGCGCCGCTGGTCCCGACGATCACGACCCGACGAGCCACCGAGACGCGGTCTCCCGGCTCGCCCCCGGCGACCGAGGCCCGCCGGCCGACCCGCCCGCCGACCGACGACGAGCGCGACGCGCCGCTCGTTCCCGACCTGCGTCCCGCCTCGCGGACGCGGACGGACGGGGGGTCGCGATGACGGCGAACGCCGCGCGTCGCTCCCGCGACCCCTCGACCGGATCGCCCGCCGAGGGCTCGTTCCGCCGCGCCGTCCCGATGACCGGGACCGGCGACGGCCCCCGACCCGATCCCACGACGTTCGCGCCGAGCGCTCGCCGCGACGGCGAGGGCCGCGGCGACCGACGCGCCGCCGCCGACCGACGCCCGACCGACGGCCGCCGCGCCGGCGAGCGACGGGCGACGACGAACCGCACCGCAGCCGACGACTCCACGCAGTAACCCGATGAATCCCAACGAACTCGACGACGACGTCTTCACCAGAGATATCGACAACCCGGCCGGCCGCCGACTCCGCGAGCTGTTCGACGAGCAGGAGTACACGTTCGCGCCCGGGATCTACCACGCCCTCGACGCCCGCCTCGCGGAGATGGCTGGGCTCGACGCGGCCTACATGAGCGGCTACTCGACCGTCCTCGGCCAGTTCGGCTTCCCCGACCTGGAGATGGTCACGATGAGCGAGATGGTCGAGAACGCAAAGCGCATGGTCGAGGCGACGAACCTCCCCGTCATCGCCGACTGCGACACCGGCTACGGCGGCGTCCACAACGTCCGCCGCGCGGTCCGCGAGTACGAGAAGGCCGGCGTCGCCGCCGTCCACATCGAGGACCAGACCTCGCCGAAGCGCTGCGGCCACATCGCCGGCAAGCAGATCGTCTCCCGCGAGCAGGCCCGTTCGCGCTTCGAGGCCGCGGTCGACGCCAAGCAGAGCGAGGACACCGTCATCATCGCCCGCACCGACGCGTACGGCTCCGCCAACGGCGACTGGGAGGAGCACCTCGAACGCGGCCGGATCTACGCCGACGCCGGCGTCGACCTCGTCTGGCCCGAGATGCCCGACCCGTCCCGCGAGGACGCGGTCGAGTACGCCGAGACGATCCACGAGACCCACCCGGACCTCGATCTCGCCTTCAACTACTCCTCGTCGTTCGAGTGGGGCGCCCAGGAGGATCCGCTCACCTTCGAGGAGCTGGGCGACCTGGGCTACCAGTACATCTTCATCACGCTGTACGGACTCCACTCCGGTGCGCACGCCGCATACGAGGACTTCGCGAACATCGCCGAGAACGACGAGGCGGCGCAGTTCGACCTCGAAGAGCGGTACATCGGCCACGAGACGGAGAGCCACCACGAGCTCTCCTTCGTCCCGCGGTACCAGGAGGTCGAGGCCGAGTTCGACCCCGAGGCCCGGCGGCGCCAGGAGGAGTCGGCCGGCTTCACCGAAGAGGAGAGCGACCCGATCACGGCCTCGGAGGGCGACGACTGATGGGCGGACCGGACGACGTGACGCTCCGGCGGAGCCAGCTCGCCACCCCCGGCTCCGACCCGAAGATGATCGAGCGGGCGCCCGACTCCGGCGCCGACGAGGCGTTCCTCGACCTGGAGGACTCCGTCGCGCCCGCGGCGAAGGTCGACGCCCGCGAGAACGTCATCGAGGGCCTGATCGAGTACGACTGGTCCGACACCCGGCCCTGTTACCGGATGAACGGCGTCGACACCCGCTGGTTCTACGACGACGTGATCGAGGTCGTCGGCCGGGCCGGCGAGTACCTCGACACGATCATGGTGCCGATGGCGAACAACCCGGAGACGGTCGCCACCGTCGACAACCTCCTGACGCAGGTCGAGGCGAACAACGACCTCCCCGTCGGCGAGATCGGGCTCCAGGCGCAGATCGAGTCCCCGGAGGCGATGACGAAGGTCGCGGACATCGCCCGCGCCAGCGACCGCCTGGAGTCGCTCGTGTTCGGTCCCGGCGACTACACCGCCAACGTCGGCGCCGCCGGCCTCACGATCGGCTCCGGCGGCGGCTACCCCGGCCACTACTGGCACTACCAGCTCGCGCGCATCGCCCACGCGGCGAAGGCGCAGGGGCTCCAGGTGATCGACGGGCCGTACGCCGAGATCGAGGACGCGGAGGGGTTCCGCGACTCCTGCCGCTGGGCGAGCCAGCTGGGCTGTGACGGCAAGTGGGCGATCCACCCGAGCCAGATCGAGCCCGCGAACGAGACGTTCGCGCCCTCTCCCGAGGAGGCCGAGAAGGCGCGCCGGATCGTCGACGCCTACGCCGAGGCGAAGGAACAGGGGAAAGGCGCCGTCTCGGTCGACGGCGAGATGGTCGACGAGGCGACCGACAAGATGGCCCGCGGTATCGTCGCGCGCGCCGAGCAGGCCGGGATCCTCTGAGCCCCCGGCGCGCGCCGCTCACTCCTCGTCCGCGATCGCGCCGAGATCGCGGAGCTCGTCGATGTCGCCCTCGCCGTAGCCGTACTCGCGCAGCACCGACTCCGTGTGTTCGCCGAGCGCCGGCGGGTGGCGGCGGACCGTCGTCGGCGTCCGCGAGAAGTGCATCGGCGACCCGGGGAACCGCACCGTGCCCGCGGTCGGGTGCTCCGCCTCGGCGAGCATCCCGCGCGCCTCGATCTGCGGGTCGTCGAACACCTCGCCCACGTCGCGGACGCGGCTCGCGGGCACGTCGTGCGCTTCCAGCCGCTCGACCGCTTCGTCGGTCGTCATCGCCGCGAACGTCTCCTCTAACTCGCGTTCCAGCTCGTCGCGGTTCCGGACGCGCCCCTCGTTCTCCTCGTAGCGCTCGTCGGCGAGCAGGTCGGGGCGGTCGATCGCCTCGCACAGCGGCGGCCAGAACCGGTCCGACGAGCAGGCGACGACGACGTAGCCGTCCGCCGTCTCGTACGCCCGGTAGGGGACGATGTTCGGGTGCTTGCTCCCCATGCGTCCCGGCGGATCGCCGCTGGCGAAGTAGTTCGTCGCCATGTAGCTGGTCCAGGCGGCCTGCCCGTCGAGCAGGCTCACGTCGATCTTCTGTCCGCGGCCGTCGCCGAGCTCGCGTTCGAGCAGCGCAGCGAGGATCGCCTGCGTCGCGTACATCCCGGCGCCCACGTCGGCGAGCGCGACCCCGATCCGGACCGGCGGGCCGCCCTCGACGCCAGTGAACGACATGAACCCGCCCCGCGCCTGCATCATGATGTCGTAGGCGGGCTTGTCGCGGTCCGGCCCCCACTCGCCGTACCCGGAGATGCCGCAGTAGACGAGCCCCGGGTTCTCCTCGACGAGGTCGCCGTAGTCGAGGCCCCACTCGGCGGTCTTGCCGACGCGGAAGTTCTCGACGAGCACGTCGGCCTCGCGCGCGAGGTCGCGGACGACCGCCCGGCCCGCCTCGGTCGTCAGGTCCAGCTGGATCGACCGCTTGTTTCGGTTGACGCTGACGTAGTAGGCGCTCTCCGCGCCCTCGTCGCTCTCGCCGTCCCCCTCGCTGAACGCCGGGGGGACCCACGTCCGGGTCTGGTCGCCCGGGCCCGGCCGCTCGACCTTGATGACCTCCGCGCCGAGGTCGCCGAGCTGCATCGTACAGAACGGGCCGACGAGGACGCGCGAGAGGTCCAACACGGTGAGCCCGTCGAGCGGCCCCGCGTCGCCCTCGGGCTCTCGCGCCTCACCGACCACGCGGTCTCGCCTCCGTCGACCGCCGCCGTGTCCGGTTCATGCGATCCGGCACAGCCGCCGGGGTACTGAGTGTTGCGGCGTCGCCGCGGCCGACGGAAAACGAGCGTCGCCTCAGGCCGCGAGCGTGTCGATACCGTCGATCTCGACGTAGCCGTAGCCGCAGTCGGGACACCGCCACTTCGTCTTCTCGCCGAGGTGGAGCGTCATCGCCGCGGTCCGGTAGAACGAGCGAGTCTCGCCGCACGCGGGACAGTCCACGTCCTTTTCGAGCGCCATGTGCGCCGATCGATCCGGGCCGGTGTTGAACCTACTGATCCGACCGCCGCCGTCGCGCGCGGTCGGTCGCCGCGGTCCGCACCTCGTCGAGTCCGCCCGCGACGACGCTCTCACCGCGCCCTCACCACACCGGCGCGAGCAGCAGCGCGACCGTCGCCGAGATGAAGACGAGCTTGAGGGCGGTGTTGACGACGATCACCTTCGTGCCGAACGAGGGGCCCCAGATCCCGTACTGGAAGGGGATCGAGCGCCGGAAGGTCGAGACGGCGAACGAGAGGATGCTCCCGATGAGCAGCGACGCGACCGCGGTGCGGGTGGTGAAGACGCCGGCCTCGGTCCCGGCGAGCGTCGCCGCGCCCGCGGTCGTGTCGAGCGTGAACACCGCGATGACCGGGACCGCGGCGCCCGGCAGCCCCAGCACGCCCGTGATCGGCTCGGCGACGCTCGTCAGCGCCCGTACGTCGTAGGTGGTGACGATCCAGATGACGAGCGTGTAGACGACCGCGAGCCGCGGGACGATCCGGCGGAGCGTCCCCCACGACTTCTCGGCGGCGTCGCGGACGCGCTCGCGGCCGTCCCGGTCGTCCGCCTCGGGGCCGGTCGCGTCGACCTCGCCGAGCGCGGACCGGTCGACGTTCGACTCCGAGAGGAGGAGCCCGCCCGCGACGACGCCCGTGACCGAGATCAGCAGCGCGATGCCGGCGCGCGCGCCGACGTAGACGGCCCCCGTGGTGACGCCCAGGATCGGGATCAACACCGGCACGTAGTAGGTGAACACGTGCTGGACGAACCCGAAGAACGTGTTCATCACCACGGCGACGAGCGTCGCCCGGTCGTCGAGCAGGCCCGCCTCGCGGTACTCCGCGAGCGTCGCGTAGCCCGCGGTCGTCGACGCGGCGGTCGTGAGGATCGCCGTGCCGACCTCGTCCGGGAGGTTCGCGGGCCGGGTGAGCCACCCCGCGACCCCGGCGACGTACCGGACCAGCCCGAACGCGACGGCGACGTTGGCGGCGAAGACGCCGCCCGCGATGAACGCCGTGATCCGCGCCAGCCGTGGGACCACCTCCGCGAGCAGGACCGAGAGGTCGGCGGCGACTGACTGCACGGACCGACGTACGCGAGGGGCGCTCAAATGGGCGTCGGAACGCGCGCTCGTTCCCGCCGCGTCGGAACGCCGACCCGGCGTCGACGCGGGGAGCGAGCGCGCCGGCGCGCGGAGCAAGAGCAGCGGCGCGCGGGGCTTATGTCCCGCCGCGGAGAACGGGGGGCCGATGGCTCCCGCCGAGGACGACATCTCGATCGACGAAAAGCGCGTGTACGCGGGCAGCGCCGGCCGCACCGACGCCTACGTCGCGACGGGGTCCGGGATCGTCCGCGTCTCGCTGTCGGCCGACAAGGTCGGCGCGTTCGACATGGTCGCGCGCGACCCGGCCCGCGACGTGGCCGTCCTCGCGCGCGGCGACGGCGCCGCCGACCTCGTCGCCGCGGCGACGCCCGACGGGCTCTCGGTCGCGGCGGTCGACGACGATCCGGAGTTCGAATCGGTCGACGACGACGCGGCGGTCGCGGTCGGCGCGGCGAGCGGGCGCGGCGACGCGACGGGAGCGCGCGACGGCGCGCTCCTCGTCGCCCGCGAGAGCGGCGCGGTCGAGCGCGTCGCGTTCGAGGCGGGCGGGACGGCGGTCGCCGCGACGGCGCGGCTCGGAACCGTCTTGGCGCCGCGCGCCGTCGACGGGGCGCTCGTCGCGGGCGCGGAGGGGGTGTTCCGCGTCGCCGACGGCGGGCTCACCGACGTCGGACTCGACGACGCCCGCGACGTGGCCGGCGCCGGGATGCCGCTCGCCGCGACCGGCGCGGGACTGTACTGGCTCGGCAACGGCTGGATGACGGTGCGGGAGGGGTCTGCGGACGCGGTCGCGGCCGACGGCGACGGCCACGCCACGGCGGTCGTCGACGGCGACCTGCTGGTTCACGCCGACGCGGGCGGCGAGTGGGGCGACGAGGCGTGGGAGACCGCCGAGCTCCCGGTGGACGAGGCGGTCGTCGCGCTCGGCTACGGCCCCGGCCTCTCGGTCGCGGTCACGGCGGCGGGCACGCTCTGCGTCGACGCCGGCGACGGCTGGCGGCACCAGGTGGTCGGCGTCCGAGACGTGGAAGGGGTCGCGCTCGCGGTCGTGGAATAAGACGAGCGATATGCGGAACCGTTCGGTTGCTCCTCCGCTGCCGCTGGCGCGATGAAGACCGCCGAAGCCCCGGTCGCGAGGCGGGCGCACGCTCGGTGCGCTCCTCGCTTGCTCACTCCGTTCGCTCGCTGCGGTGCTTCCGTCGCCTGCGCCCGCCTCGCGACCGCCCCTTCGAGTCCCGCCCCACACAGCCCCGCACCTCACGCCTCCCCAGCCTCGTCGGCGGTTCTCCGCTTCGCTCCGAACCACCGAACTCCCTCGCGCGTGCGACTCGCGCCCTGCGGGCGCTCGTCGGCACGCGCCACCGCCTCGGTTATTTATAACCAACTAGTTAGATTCCCGCCTGAGGCCGTTTTACGTGCTCGGCAGGTCGATCGGCTCGCCGTCGGCGTAGACGGTCGGGTCCCGGATGATCCCGTCGAGGTGGAGCGGCGCGTCGATCTCGCCGCCGATCCCGGCATTGTCACCGATCGCGATGTGGACGGTGCCGCCCGCCTTCTCGTCTAAGAGGACCGAGCCGACGAGCGCCTCGACGCCGCCGTTCGTGCCGATCCCCAGCTCCGCGAGGTTGTACGCCGCGTCGCCGATGTCCTCGGCCGCCGACTCCACGTCGGCGCGGATCGCGTCGTCGTCGATGTCGGTGACGAACCCGTCCTCGACCTCGAACGCGAGCGTCTGCCCCTCGTCGAGCAGGCCGTGGGGCATCATCGTCCCGTCGACGACGAACGTGCCGGTCGCTGTCTCGGGCGCGACGAACACCTCGCCGGCGGGGAGGTTCGAGAAGTCGCCCGGCTCGCGGACCATGCCCGTGTCGGCGAGCCACTCGCGGCCGCCGATACCGAACGTGATGTCCGTGCCGGCGGGCGCGGTGACGCGGACTTCGTCGGCGTCGGCCACCCGGTCAAGCACGTCGTCGCAGGCGGCGTCGATGGCGGCGTAGTCGGCGTCGAGCCCGGTCGTGAACACGTCTTCGGTGATCCCCGGGAGCGTCGCGCCGCGCGCGCCGGCTTCGCAGGCGGCGCCGCGGGCGCGGGTGTGACTCAGGCTCTTCGTCGTCGGCGCGAGGAAGACGTCGGCCTCCCGCATCGCGGCCGCGACCGGCGCCGGCGGCTCCGTCCCGTGCTGGTCCGCGGGCGGGTACCGGAGGACCGTCGCGTCGTCGGTGACGGCGCTCGCGGCCGCGTAGAGCGCCTCGCCGATCGGCTCGCGCTCGTCGTCGGTGACGACGACGACGGACTCGTCGGAGGCGACGTTCAGACACTGTTCGACCGCGGTCGCCGCGGCGTCGGAGAGGTCGGCAGCCATGCCCGCGTCTCCGTCCGCCCGGGCGTTAGGCCTTGTCATCGGTGATTTTACTCTATTCCGTAATTGAATTATTTACGTCCGGTGCCGATCGGCGTCGAATTAACCGATCGATTACTCGTGGGGTAGTTAATTTCAATTTGCGAACCTCGAAAAGATTATACCGGTCCCCGAGCGAGGGACGCACATGATACGCGTGGGCGTCAACGGCTACGGCACGATCGGCAAGCGGGTCGCGGACGCCGTCGCGGCCCAGGCCGACATGGAGCTGGTCGGCGTGACCAAGGCGTCGCCGGACTACGGCGTCGAGACCGCGTCCCGCCGCGGATACGACCTCTACGCGGCGGTCGAGGACCGCACCGACCGGTTCGCGGCCGCCGGCGTCGACCTGGCGGGGACCCTCGGCGACCTGCTCGACGCCGTCGACGTGATCGTCGACTGCGCCCCCTCCGGCGTCGGCGAGCGCAACGCGCCGGTCTACGAGGCCCACGACACGCCGGCGGTCTTTCAGGGCGGCGAGGACGCGGCCGTCGCCGACGCCTCGTTCAACGCCCGCGGCCGCTTCGAGGCCGCCCGCGGCGCCGACTCCGTCCGTGTCGTCTCCTGTAACACGACCGCGCTCTCGCGGCTGCTCGCGCCGCTCGACGAGACCTTCGGCGTCGAGAAGGCGCGCGTCACGCTCGTGCGCCGCGGCGGCGACCCGAACGAGACCGACCGCGGCCCGATAAACGACATCGTCCCCGACCCGGCGACGGTCCCCTCCCACCACGGCCCCGACGTGAACGAGATCCTCCCCGACGTGGCCGTCGACACCGCGGCGCTGAAGGCGCCGGTCACCGCGATGCACACCCACAGCGTCAACGTCACGCTGGCGACCGAGCCGGACCCGGCGGCCGTCCGCGACCTGCTCGCCGGCGAGAGCCGGATCTTCCTCATCCCCGAGGCCGCCGGCATCGACGGGGCCGGAGCGCTGAAAGACTACGCCGCCGACGCGGGCCGGCCCCGCGGCGACCTCTGGGAGAACTGCGTCTGGGAGGAGTCGATAAGCGTCACCGGCCGGGACCTCTACCTGTTCCAGAACGTCCATCAAGAGGCCGACGTGGTCCCCGAGAACGTGGACGCGGTCCGCGCGCTCGCGACCGACGTCGACGCGGCCGAGTCGGTCGCGCGGACGAACGAGACGCTCGGCGTCGGTCTCGACGGCCGGCTCGGGGACGGCGAACTGCCCCGCACGGAACTCCCCGCCGACGACTGACGGGAGCGGGCGCTGAGTTCTTCTTTACCGAAATACGAGGCGAAAGCCTCGCCCTTCAGGGCGGGGATGAAGCCGACCAACAGTATTCAATCGCCGTCGATGGCATAGACGGGGTTCTAACGCAGTCTTTAATCCGTCCGACTGTGATAGTATGTGTAGATGGTGAAGAGTACCCGTCACGCGAAATACGAACTCTACTATCACATAGTGTTCGTGCCGAAATACCGGCGTTCGTACCTGACGGGGAAGACGAGGGAACGTCTCGAAGCCATCTTCACGGAAATCTGTGAGGACAAGGGCCTCGAACTGGCCGAGTCCGAAGTCATGCCCGACCACGTACACCTGTTCATCGGGAGTCCACCCAAGAACGCCCCGTCACTCATCGTCAACTGGATCAAGGGGATCTCTGCCCGCAAGTACAACCAGAGATACGACGACCGCGTGAAGTGGACTCGTTCGTACTACGTCGGTACCGCGGGGAGCGCCTCGAAGGGCGCTGTCGAACAGTATATCGCTGAACAGGAGGGTGGCGACAAATGAAGCGCGTCAACACCTTCGAAGTGGTTCCACAAACCGAGAACGACGAAGAGTGCCTTCGACGGCTCCTCGATGCGTCCGCCTCTCTGTGGAACGAATTGACCTACGCACGTCGTCAGAACTACTTCGGTGACGGCGACGTGTGGGACACATCCGAGTACCGTGGACAGTACAACGGTGTCGTCGGAAGCGCGACCGTTCAACAGGTCACGCGCAAGAACAGCGAAGCGTGGCGGTCGTTCTTCGCCCTCAAAGAGAACGGTGAGGACGCCAACCCACCGTCGTACTGGGGCAATGGAGAGGACGGACGCGAACTCCGTACCTACATCCGAAACGACCAGTACACGATTCAGTGGGGGAAGCGTAGCCGTCTCGAAATCCCTGTTGGGCAAGAACTGAAAGACGAATACGGACTCGGCTACCATGAACGGCTCCGCCTCGAAGTCCGGGGCAACCCGAATTGGGACGGCGAACAGGGCCGTCTGGAACTCGAATACGACGAGGTGAGCGACACGTTCAGGGCTTTTCAACCAGTCACCGTCCCTGATTCTCGACTGGATTCACCACTGGCTTCTCACGAAGCCGCCCTTGACGTTGGCGCGAACAATCTCGTCGCCTGTTCCACGACCACTGGGAACCAGTACCTCTACGACGGTCGTGAGTTGTTCGGGCGGTTCCGCGAGACAACAAACGAAATCGCCCGCCTCCAGTCGAATCTGCATGAGGATCGCTCCTCCTCGAAGCGCATTCGACGGCTGTACCGACAGCGGACGAAACGCCGTGATCACGCACAGAACGCGCTGGTGCGCGACCTCGTTGAACAGCTGTACGACGAGGGCGTGGCGACGGTGTACGTGGGCGACTTGACCGACGTACTGGAAACGCACTGGTCGGTCAGGGTGAACGAGAAGACGCACAACTTCTGGGCGTTCAAGAAGTTCATTCACCGCCTCGCGTGCGTCTGTGAGGAGTACGGCATTAGTGTTGAAGCCGAGTCGGAAGCGTGGACGAGTCAGACGTGTCCTGAGTGTGACGACCACGAGGAGACGGTTCGCCACGGAGATACGTTGACGTGTTCGTGTGGCTTCGAGGGACACGTCGACCTCACAGCGTCAGAGACGTTCCTTCGAGAAAACAGCGATACGGAAGTCAGGCCGATGGCACGGCCCGTGCGATTCGAGTGGGACGACCACGACTGGTCGGGGCAACCACACCCTCACGAAAGTCCCAAAGAAGTGCGCACAAACCCGCAAGTTGCCTCCGTGGGTCGATAGCCGAATCCCCAACGGAGGAATCCTCGCGCTTTAGCGCGGGGAGGATGTCAATGCCGCCCGAAAGCGACTGTCACTCGGTCGGCCGCGTGACGAGGAACGTCCGCCCGCCCCGGCGTTCGAGGTGGACCTCGCTGCCGTCGACGCGGTTCGCCCGGACGCGGTCCGGGAGCCGGTCGGTTCGACAGTCGGTGACGTCCACGCGCGTCGGCGTCGCGTACCGCGGTCGGTCGGCGGTTACTGCGCTCATACCTCTCCCTCGGGCCGGAACGACCCTATAACCGAGCCATCCCCGGAGTGAAAGTGAAAGTGGACCGCTCCGAACCGCTGGCCGGCGATTCGGGCACGGCGGCTCCGGGGTCCGCCTCCCCCTACCGACGGAGGCCGGTCGCCTCGTCGTCCTCGACGAACCGCACCGTGAAGTAGTCGTAGCCGCCGTATGCGGCGTCGAGCGCGCCCATCCACCAGTTCCAGCGCTCGACGAGCGAGGAGCCGTCCGGGGCGTCCTCCATGTGCCCGACCACCCCCGGCACGGTCAGCCCGTGACCGCGGTCCTCGGAGGGCCGCCCGGAGTCGACGAGGTCGCGGGCCGCCCGCGAGACGGCGCGCCGCTCCGCCTCGGTCCCGCCGAACTCGTCTTCGAGCGCGCGTTCCAGACGCTGTCTGTCCATGTCCGTGCTACGGTCCGCGAGTATATGAGTCGCGTGGTAGGGGGTGTCACGTCCGGTGTCGGGAGCGTCTCACAGGCGCGCGGCCAGCGCGAGAAACAGCAGGGAGAACGGGGCCGTGAGCAGCGCCAGCGCCACGCCGCCCGCGCCCTCGCCGGCCGCGACGGCCATCAGGAGCCCGACGACGAGCGAGAACGATCCCAGGGCCGCGAGGGTGAGCCGCTCCGGGACGCTCGCGCGGTCCGGGCCGTCGCTCTCCGCCAGCACCGCGTCGAGCGCCGCCTCGACCTCGTCGGCGCGGTCGGTCGGGACGAACAGCCACGGCGTCGACCGGAACCACGCGTTCCCGCGGTACGCGAGCAGGAACAGCGTCGTCGACCGGAGGTCGACCCGCCGCGTCCGCACGACCGAGCCGAGGTCGTCGCTCCGGGTCCGGTCGTAGCTGGGGTACGTCCGCTCGACCGTCGCCGCCGCCGGGTCGAGCCGGACCGTCTTGCCTGACGACTGGATGACGGCCGGCACGAACCAGACGAGCCAGAACAGCGGCCAGAAGGCCGGAAGGAGGTCAGACGGGAGCGCCACCGCCGCCGCGGCGACCGCGCCGAGCCCGGCGAGCGTCCAGCCGGGGCGCAGCGCGCCCGCGGCCTCGCGCAGCCGGGAGACGGTCAGCTCGCTGACCGCGGTCTCGCGGTACCAGACGTACAGCGAGGGGACGGTGGCGACCACGAGCGCGAACAGGAACCCGACGCCGACGGCGGCCTCGCCGAGGCCGACGCTCGGCAGCGCGAACTCGCCGATCCCGGTGAGCACGGCGGCGACGACGGCCCCGATCCCGACGAGGACGGCGCCGGCGATCCCGCCCGTTGCGCCGGCCGCGAGCGACCTCAGCCGGTCGTACCGGACCGGTCCCCACTCGATCGCCTCGCGCCCGAGACCCCCGGTCGCGTCGGCGCCGTCGGTCGCGGCCGAGTCGTCGCGGCCGGCGGCCTCGTCGCGCTCGGCGTCCCCGACGGACTCGGAGGGCTCGACGGCGTCGACCGCGTCGGCCGCGGTCGCGGGTCCGCTCTCGGAGGGCATGCGCTCGAATTGCCGTCGAGCCGATAAAAATCGTGAGGCCGATCTCGCCGGCTCCCGCCGACCGGCGGCGCGCGCTCCGCTACGCGCCGGACTCGTCGGCGGGCGCGTCCGCCGCCGGCGGCTCCGCGGGCTCGACGTTGCCGAGGCGGAGCGCGTTGCCGGTGACGCCGAGGCTCATCCCCATGTCGCCGACGACCACCGCCATCGCGACGCTCACGTAGCCGAGCGGGGCGCCGGCCGCTAGGAGCGCCTTCACGGCGAGGGAGGCGCCGATGTTCGTCCGGATCGTCGAGCTCGCGCGCGAGGAGAGGTCGACGACGTACGGCAGCCGCGTCAGGTCGTCGGCCATCAGCGCCACGTCGGCGGTCTCGATGGCGGTGTCGGTGCCGGCGGCGCCCATCGCGATCCCCACGTCCGCGGCCGCCAGCGCCGGCGCGTCGTTGATCCCGTCGCCGACCATCGCGGCGCCGCCCTCCGCATCGGCCGCGAGCTCGCGGACCGCGTCGACCTTCTCGTCCGGGAGCAGCTCCGCGCGGACCTCGTCGACGCCGACGCGCTCGCCGATGGCACGCGCGGTCCGGTCGTTGTCGCCGGTGAGCATCGCGACGCGGTCGACCCCGAGCTCGTGGAGCCGGTCGACGACCCACGCCGCCTCCGGGCGGACGGTGTCGGCGACCGCGATGACCCCCTCCAGCTCCGTCTCCGTCCCGACGAGGACGACGGTCTTCCCCTCCGCCTGGAGCCGGGGGATCGTCTCGCTCGCCAGGTCGAGGTACTGGCCGTGGTCGCAGGACTCGGGCTCGGTGACGCTCGCGCTCGCGCCGTCGGGGGCGTCGCCGTCCGCGTCGCGTCCGCGGACGACTCCGCCGTCGGGCCGGACGTGCGCGTGGCTCAGGTCGAAGCCGAGCTCCTCGAACAGGGAGGGCTTGCCGGCGTAGTGGGTCTCGCCGTCGAGGTCGGCGCGCACGCCCTCGCCGGTCAGCGCCTCGAAGCCGGTGACCGCGGTCGCGTCCTCGCCGTCGGGCGCGGCGCCCGCCTCCTCGCCGCGCGCGACGATCGCCGCCGCGACCGGGTGTTCGCTCCGGCGCTCGACGGCGGTCGCGCACGCCAGCACGTCGTCGGCCCCGCGGTCGCCGAGGGGCACCACGTCGGTCACCGACAGCTCCCCGCGCGTGAGCGTCCCGGTCTTGTCGAGCGCGACGGCGTCCACGTCGCCGGCGGCCTCCAGGTGCTCGCCGCCCTTGATCAGGACGCCGTTGCGCGCGGCCGCGGTCACGCCGGAGACGACGCTGACGGGCGTCGAGATGACGAACGCGCACGGGCACGCGACCACGAGCAGGGTGAGCCCGCGGACGAACCACGTCTCCGCGCCGCCGCCGAATAGGACCGGACCGAGCGCCGCAGTCGCGACCGCGAAGGTCACGACGATCGGCGTGTAGACGGCCGCGAAGCGGTCGACGAACCGCTCGGCGCGCGTCTCCTCGCCGTTGGCGGCCTCCACGAGCTCGACGACCCGCGCGATGGTCGACTCGCTCGCGGGCGCCGTCGCCTCGACCTCGAGGTAGCCGGCCTCGTTGATCGAGCCGGCGTACACCTCGTCGCCGGGCGCCTTCTCCGCGGGCACGGACTCGCCGGTGATCGGCGACTCGTCGACCGCGCCGGAGCCCTCGCGGACGACGCCGTCGAGCGGGACGCGCTCGCCCGGCCGCACCGCGAGCCGCTCGCCCGTCGCGACGCGCTCGGCGGGGACCGTCTCCTCGTCGCCGTCGCGGATCACGACCGCCTCGTCCGGCGACAGCTCCATCAGCTCGCGGAGGGAGGTGCGCGCCCGGTCGATCGAGTAGCGTTCGAGCAGCTCGGCGACCGAGAACAGCACCGCGAGCGTCGCCGCCTCGAACGGGAGGTCGACGAGCAGCGCGGCGACGACCCCGACGCTCATCAGGAGGTCGATGTCGAGGCTCAGGCCGCGCAGCGAGTAGAATCCGTTCCGCAGGATCGGCGGGCCGGCGACCGCGACCGCCAGCAGGTACGCGACGGACGCGCCGGTGACCGCCCACGGCCCGAGGAACCCCACGCCGCCGACCGTCGCGAACGTCGGGTCGAGCCCGGGGAGCAGCCACTCCAAGACGAGGCCGACCGCGAGGAACGCTCCGCCGACCGCGGTCGCGATCGCTCGGGGGCTCGTGAACAGGTCGTCGGCGACGCCGTCCGACTCCGCGTCCGCGACGGCGTAGCCGGCGCCCTCGACCGCGGCCGTCAGCGCCTCGACGTCCGTCAGGTCGGGGTCGTACGCGAGGACGACGACGCCCGTGGTAGGACGGGTGTCGACCGAGAGCACGCCCTCGCGGTCGAGCGCGCCCTCGACCTTCCCCGCGCACGACGAGCAGTCCATGTCCGGCACCGTGAGCCGGAGCCGCGCCTCGTCGGGCTCGTCCGTCGCCGCACCGGCGGGGCGGTCGGCCGGCTCGTCGTCGGGACCGTCCGCTTCGCGCGAGTCGCTCATTACCGACCGCTACCGCTCACAGCGTTATTAATCCGGCTACCATTCTAACCGACTCCGTTACCAAGAGTTATTAAATAAACGTGTGGAAGTAACAATTTGACGAGGAAGTATTTACCTGCGGGTAGGCTACGCCGTCGCATGACCGACTGGCGCGCCGTGGGCTACGGGTTCGTCGTGATGCTGATCGCCGGGCTGCTCGCGACGTTCGCCCCCGTGGTGGGGCACGCGGCCGCCGGCCTCGTCGGCGGCTTCGTCGCGGGGTACTTGGCCGGCGGCGGCCTGCTCTCCGGCTTCTGGCACGGGCTGCTGGCGGGGTCGGTGAGCGGGGTCGCGGTCACGCTGCTGCTCGCCCTGTTCGGCGGCCTCGTCGGCCTCGTGGGCGGCCCGGTCGGAAGCCTGCTCGGTGGCGCCGGCGTGCTGGTCGTCGGCCTGTTCCTCACGTTCCTGTTCGCCGTCGACTCGGCGCTCGCGGGCGCCATCGGCGGCGTGGTCGGCGACTGATCGGCGTTCTTCGAAACCGTTCGGCTTTGATGGGATCGGAAGGGTAAGTTCCCTCATCGGCGCGCGCCTCCGAGCGCCCGATAGGGCGCGAGGAGCGTGCGCGAGGTCGCCAGCGCGTAGCGCCGGCTGCCAGAGAATCTCCGATTCTCGCTGGAGTCGGTCGCCGAGCGAAGCGACGGTGACCGACGAGGCTGGGGAGGCGTGAGGTGCGGTTGCGGTGTGGGACGTCCTCGCGGCTGGGGCTTAGGGGATGTTCCCCGTCGGTTCAGCAGTGGCTATTTAAAAATAAGCGGCTGTGGATTCAAAAGGACGCACCACTGCGGGTGCCTCGACATCGGATAAATAGAAGGCGGGAACGGTAGCGGAATCGACTGCTCCGCGACGGAGCGTTTATTAACCGCTCTCGACGGCGTCGAGGACCGCCTCGTAGTCGGGCTCGTTCGTCGGGTCGTCGGCGACCCAGTCGTAGACGATCTGCCCCTCGTCGTCGATCACGAACACCGCGCGGTTGGCGATACCGTGGAGACCCAGCTCCTCGATGTCGATCTCCAGCCCGTACGCTCGGATCGCGTCGCCGGCCATGTCGCTCACGAGGTCGAACTCGATCCCGTGCTCCTCGCGGAACGCGCCCTGCGAGAACGGCGAGTCGGCGCTGATCCCGAACAGGGTCGCGCCCGCGTCGTCGAAGGCGTCGGCGCGCTCCTGGAACGCGATCATCTCGTTCGTACACGGCGGCGTGAACGCGCCGGGGAAGAACGCGAGCACGACCGGCCCGTCGCCGATCCGCTCGTCGAGGTCGAACGGCTCGTGGTCGCTCGTGCCGACCGTCGCGGTGAACGTCGGTGCGTCGTCGCCCGTGGAAACCATCGCTCATCGGTACGGTCGAATCACGCAAAAGGCTTGTCGCGACCCCGTTCGGTGCCGGTATCGGAACCGCCGGCTCCGAGGCGAGCGGTCGCTACCCCCGGTCGAGGTACTCCTGCTGGACCGCGACGACCGCGGCCGAGTCCTCGCAGTCGGCGTACCGCCGGAGCGGCTCGGCGTTGAGTTCGAGGAACGTCTCGCCCCAGGTGAACTTCGCGAGGACGCGCTCCGCGTGGTCGCGCTCGCCGAGGATCGCGAGCGCGGCCGCGAACGCCTCGACCGTCGTGAGCCGCATCGGCCGCCCGAAGTTCACGGGGTTCGCGGCGACGAGGTACGGGAGCGCGCGGTGCTCGCCGGGGAGGGTGAACATCTTCTCGCCGGCCGACTCCCACGAGCAGTCGAGCGCGACGAGCGCGCTCTCTGCGGCCCGCTCGGCGTCCGCGGGCGAGAGCGCGCGCTCCGCGTGGGGGTTGAGCACGACCCCGTACGGCGTGGCCCGGTCCGAACGGTGGAGCTCGGCGAGGTCGAACCGCGAGAGCTTCCGGGCCGTACACTTGTCGGGGTCGTCGTCGCCCTCGTACCGGACGTGGAGGTCCACACCCCGGGTTCGGCGGAGTCGCGTATAAGCCGTGCGGACGGGGGCGGACGAGTGTGGACAGGTGCGGACGGGTGCGAACGGCTGCGGCGAAAAGTCAGCGAGACCGTGGCCCGCCGCCTCTCACGGGGCGCGGGTCCGCGTCACGAACGGGTCGTCGTCTTCGCTGTCGGCCGGGACACGCGTTCGCGTACCGATCGGTGCCGGATCGGCTTCAGTCGCTGATTCGCACATCGCGGCCGAGGGTCGTCAGTCACGGTACAAAACCGTTCGGCTGAATGACTCGTTATCGCTGTCATCACCTAATATACGTTTAACAAAACCGCGTTACGTGCGGTACCGTGTCATTAGCGCCTGCTTCTCTGTCTGAACGTCGACATTGGTGACCGGGGATCCTCACACACCACGCCGCGGATACCGTCAAACCGGCCCGGTACCGGCGGGGTTTTTCCACGTCGCCGCGAAGGTGATCACATGGAGCTGTTCGCGGTTCCGGACCTCCCGGAGATCCGGGAGGGGGACGACCTGGCGGCCATGGTCGGCGAGCGCGTCGACCTCCGCGAGGACGACGTGGTCGTCGTCGCCAGCACGGTCGTCTCCAAGGCGGAGGGCCGCGTCTTCGAGCTCGACGACTTCCCGGCGAGCCCGCGCGCGAGGGAGGTGGCCGACAGGCTCGCCGAGATCACCGGCGAGGAGAAGGACCCGCGGTTCGCGCAGGCCGTCATCGAGGAGTCGACGGAGCTCGTGATGGAGGCGCCGTTCCTCCTCACCGCGACGCGCTTCGGCCACGTCGGCGTCAACGCCGGCATCGACCGGTCGAACGTCCCCGACGGCGACCTGCTGCTTCTCCCGGAGCGCCCCTCCGAGAGCGCGGCGCGGATCCGCCGGAGGCTCGCGGCCGACCGCGTCGTCGTCAGCGACACCTGCGGGCGCCCGTTCCGCCACGGGCAGCGCGGGGTCGCGATTGGGTGGGCCGGGATGCCCGCCAGCCGCGACTGGCGCGGCGAGTGCGACCGCGACGGCCGCGAGATGGGCGTCACCGTCCAGAACGTGGTCGACGAGCTCGCCGCGGCCGCCAACCTCGTCGCCGGCGAAGGCGCGGGCGGGACCCCCGTGGTCGTCGTCCGCGACTGGGAGTTCGGCGACCACGACGGCTCGGACAATCACTTCCGCGAGGTCGAGGGCGACTTCGTCCGCCAGGCCCTGCGGGAGTGGACGTTTCAGGAGTAACCATGCTCGGCATCGAACTCACCCCCGAACACGAGATGTCCCGCCTCGTCGACCTCGGCGTCCGCGCCGAGGAGGCCGGCTACGACGCCGTCTACTCGACGTGTCACTACAACAACCGCGACCCGTGGGCGTTCCTCTCGCGGCTCGCGGCCGCCACCGAGTCCGTCCGGCTCGGCCCCGGCGTCGCCAACCCCTACGAGACCCACCCTGTGACGCTCGCCTCGAAGGTCGCCACCCTCGACGAGGTCGCCGCGGGCCGCGCCGTCTTCGGCCTCGGGCCGGGCGACCCCTCGACGCTCTCGAACCTCGGTCTCGAAGACGAGCGGGGACTCCGGCCCGTCCTGGAGGCGTTCAAGACCGCCCAGAAGCTGTGGGCCGGCGAGCGCGTCGACCACGAGGGCGCCTTCGACGCCGCGGACGCGGGCCTCAACTACGAGCCGCCGCAGGGCGCTGACATCCCCGTCCACGTCGGCGGCGAGGGGCCGCACATGTGCAGGATGGCCGCGAAACACGCCGACGGACTGCTGTACAACGGGTCGCACCCGAAGGACCTTGCGTGGGCTCGCGACCAGGTCGACGACGGCCTCGACGACAGGCCGGACCACCGCGGCGAGTTCGACCTGATCGCGTACGCAGCGGTGTCGGTCGCCGACGAGGAGGCGGCCGCCCGCGAGGCCGCCCGCCCCCCGGTCGCGTTCATCGCCGCGGGCGCGGCGCCGCCCGTCCTGAAGCGCCACGGGATCGACCCGGACGCGGCGAGTGAGATCGGCGAGCGCGTCTCAGCCGGCGAGTTCTCGGCCGCCTTCGAGCGCGTGACGCCCGAGATGGTCGACGCGTTCTGTATGGCGGGCACGCCCGCGACCGTCCGCGAGCGCGCCGCCGCGGTCGCCGAGCACGCCGACGGCCTCGTCGTCGGGTCGCCGCTCGGCCCCGACCTGGAGGCCGCCGTCGACCTCGCGGCCGAGGCGGTCGACGGCCTCTTTTGAGACCTCGCGACGGGCTGTTCCGAGGCCCCGCGACGGCGCGCCCGCTCGCCGTTCGACCGTCCGCCGTTCGACCGGCGCCCGCCCGGTCCGCGGATTCTCGGCCCGTGATAATCGAGAATCGAACGTGATAACGCCGGCGGGAGGTTGATAACCCGGTCCCGTCGAGGTCCGGACATGTCCACGACACGGCAGCGCCGCCCCGGGATACGCGGGCGGTACGACGCCCTCCTCTGGCGGACGATGGACGGGCTCGGCGTCTCGGAATCGATAGAGCGCAAGATGGTCGCGGCCGTCGGCATCCAGTTCCTCGTCACCGTCGGTATCTTTCTCGCGCAGTTCGTCCTCTCCGGCACCGTCGCGTACGTCGTCTCCGGAGCGCTGTTCCTCGGGTCCGTCGTCGCCATCTACAACACGCTGCTCATCGTCCGCCGGGACCTCGTCGCTCCGATTCGGGGCTTAGAGCGTCAGGCCGAGGCGATCGCCGCGGGCGAGGTCGAGCGCGTCGACCGGGACGGCGCGGACGCCCTCGACCCGAGCCAGCCCGACGAGGTCGGGAGCCTCGTGGCCGCGTTCGGCGAGGTCCACGGCTACCTCGCGACCGTCTCGGCGCAGGCCGAGGCGCTCGCCGCGCAGGAGTTCGACGACCCGGCGCTCGACGAGGACGTGCCCGGGTCGTTCGGCGACTCGCTCGACGAGATGGCCGAGAACCTCGCCGCCTACACGACCGAGCTGGAGGCGCTCGTCGACGCCTTCGCCGACGCCGCCGAGCGCGCGCAGAACGGCGACCTGACGGCGACCATCGACGAGGACGCGCTGGCGACCGACGAGGACCGGTACGCGGAGCTCGTCGACAACTACAACCGGCTCGTCGCGACGCTCGGCGAGACGGTCGGCGACGTGGGCGCGTTCACCGCGGACGTGGCCGGCACCGCGGACGACGTGCGCGCGAGCATGGACGAGGTCGAAGACGCGAGCGGCGACGTCGCCGGATCGGTCGGAGAGATCTCCGACGGCGCGGCCGAGCAGACCGACGAGCTGGAGGCGATCGCGGGCGAGATGAACACGCTGTCGGCGACCGTCGAGGAGATCGCCGCCTCGGCTGACGACGCCGCCGAGACGGCCCGCGACGCGGCCGACCGCGGTCGCTCCGGGCGCGAGGAGGCGGCCGAGGCGATCGCCGAGCTCGAGACCCTGGAGAGCCGGATCGGCGAGACCGCGGCCGCCGTCACCGACCTCGCGGAGCGGGTCGGTGAGATCGACGAGATCGCGGCCGTGATTGACGGGATCGCGGAGGAAACCAACCTGCTCGCGCTGAACGCCTCGATCGAGGCGGCCCGCGCCGACGGCTCCGGCGACGGGTTCGCGGTCGTCGCCGACGAGGTGAAGTCGCTCGCCGAGGAGACCCGGGAGTCCGCCGCGGAGATCTCCGGGCGCATCGAGGCGGTCCAGGTGGCGTCCGCCGAGACCGCGGCCGACGCCGAGGCGATGGAGGCGCAGGTCGCCGAGGGCGTCGAGACCATCGAGTCGACGCTGCGGGAGTTCGAGGGGGTCGTCGAGGACGTGACGACCGTCGACGAGACGGTCCAGGAGATCAGCGACGCGACCGACGACCAGGCGCGCACGACCCAGGAGGTCGTCGATATGGTCGACGGGGTCGCGTCCGTGAGCCGGCAGACCGCGACCGAGGCCGAGACTGTCGCTGCCGCGGCCGAGGAGCAGACCGCGACCGTTTCGGAGGTGACGGAGCGGGTCCACACGCTCTCGGAGCAGTCCGACGAGCTGCTCGCGCGGCTGAACGAGTTCGAGGTGCCGGACGGCGCGGGGGAGGGCGGGACCGCGACCGGGACTCCGGCGGACGCCGCCGCGACTCGGTCGGCGCCGGGCGACGACGACTGACGGATTCCCGGCCGGGCCGACCGTGTGTTCGTTTCTATTCCGAGCGGCCGCGACCGCCGAGCGAGGGCAGGTCGACGCCGATCTCGCCGAGCAGCGCGCCGGCCGCCGCGTATCCGAGCGCGCCGACGGAGGCGACGATCAGCACCTGTCCGACGAGGACGAGGAGCGCTGACAACGGGTCGCCCGCGCCGAGGATCAGGTCGTTCAGGAAGATGTCGACGAACCGGCCGACGTCGCCGACCAGCCGCGAGACGAAGTCGATGAGCGCGATCATGGACCACGGTTGGACCGGGGGGTACTTGGGTGTTGAGTTCGCGGCGGCGCCTCTCGCGCGCGCCTCACGCCTCCGCCGCCGTCAACTCGGCCTCGTCGGCGCGCGCGTAGCGCAGCGCCCACCCGATCAGCACGCCCTGAAACGGCAGCCGGACCAACGCCGCGAGCCGGGCCGGCGCGACGAGCGGCTCCGGGACGAGGTCGTTCAGCGTCTCGCTCCGGGCGAGGTGGACGTTCGCGGGGAACACCGCGACGAGGAGGGCGACGATCCCCCACGCCGAGACGCGTCGCGTCCGCGGGATCGCGACGCCGATCCCGAGGAGTATCTCGACGACCCCGGAGAGGTAGACCAGCCCGACCGGCCGCGGGAACGACGGCGGGACCGCCTCGGCGAAGCGCTCCGGGATCAGGAAGTGCGCGATCCCGGCGACGACGTACGTCGCGCCCATCAGCGGCGCGAGCGACCGCTCGGCTTCGACGGGGGCGTCCGGTTCGGTCTCGGCGCGCGTTCGGTCTGCGTCGGTCATACCGCGACACACGAGCGGGAGGCGTATCAGTCCTCGCCGCCGGGGGTTCCTGGAACCGAACCCCTTACGAACGGGCGAACCGTACCGGGTCGTAATGAACACGCTGTTCTGGGTGCTCACCGGGGTCCTCGCCTACTCCGCGGTCGCGATGTGGCTGCGGAACGAGGGTGTCCTCCCGGACGCGTTCAGGGTCTCCGGTCCGGTGTTGACCCTCCGGACGCTCCGCGGGCGCGCCTTCCTCGGCCGACTGGCCGCGCCGAAGCGGTTCTGGCGCGCGGTCGCCAACCTCGGGCTCGGGGGCGCCCTGGTGGCGATGGTGGCGTCGTTCGCGCTCATCCTCTCGTCGGCTCGGTCGGCGTTCACCAACGCGCAGCCCTCGGCGATCCAGCAGCCGCAGAACTTCCTCATCATCCCCGGGGTCAACGACTTCCTCCCCCTCTCCGTCGCGCCCGAGATCGTCGCCGGGCTCGCCGGCGCGATGGTCGTCCACGAGGGCGCGCACGGGCTCCTCTGCCGGGTCGAGGACATCGACATCGAGTCGATGGGACTGGTCTTCTTCGCGCTGCTCCCGGTCGGCGCGTTCGTCGAGCCGGACGAGGAGGCGACGCAGGAGGCCTCCCGCGGCGCCCGCGCCCGGATGTTCGCGGCCGGCGTCACCGCGAACACGGTCCTGACGATCGTCGTCTTCGCGCTCCTGTTCGGGCCCGTCGTCGGCGCCATCTCGCCCGCGCCCGGCTACGCGGTCGGCGAGGTGAACCCCGGCTCGCCGGCGGCCGCCGCCGACCTCTCGCAGGGCGACCGGATCGTCGAGGTGGCGGGCGCGCCGGTCGAGACGAGCGCCGAGTTCGAGGCCGCGATCGCCGACGCCGGCGAGTCCGTCGCGCTCACCGTCGACGACGGCGACGCCCGCGAGACAGTGACAGTCGACCGCGAGCTACAGGTGGTCGGCTCCGCCGGCGGCAACCCATTGGGCGTCATGATCGAGGGATCGCCCGTCACGATCGCAGCCGTCAACGGCGAGTCCGTCGCGACCGAGTCGGCGTTCTACGACGCGGTCGGCGGCGACGAGCGTGCGACGCTCACCGTGACCGGCAACGCGAGCGTCCTCGACCAGGTCCGCGACGCGCCGGGCGCCGAGAACGCCTCCGGCGTCGAGACCGCGGACGGCGAGGGGGCCGTCACCGTCCCCGACGTGCCGATCGGCGCGTACGTCGTCGGCGTCCAGGAGGACGGCCCGATCCACGACGCGGGCGCGGCGCTCGGCGAGCCGCTGACGATCGTCTCGGTGGACGGCGAGCGCGTCGTCGACAACGGGGCGCTCTCGGCCGTCCTCGGCGAGCGCGACCCGGGCGAGACCGTCCCGGTCACCGTCTACGACGCGGACGGCGAGCAGGCGACGTACGACGTGGAGCTCGACCCCCATCCGAGCCGCGACGGCGGCTTCATCGGCGTCAGCGTCTTCCCCGGGACGAGCGGGTTCGCGCTCGACGACGTGGGCGTCACCGAGTACCCCGCCGGCGCCTACCTCGAACTGCTCGGCGGCGACGGCGGCGAGGCCGCCGACGGGGTCCCGCTCGGCGGGGTCACCCAGTCCCCGCTCGGCCTCGTGTTCGTCGCGCTCATCCTCCCGCTCGGCAGCCTCTTCGGGCTCCCGTTCAACTTCGCGGGGTTCACCGGCGACCTGACCAACTTCTTCGTCGTCGAGGGGCCGCTCGCGGCGCTCGGCGGCGGGACCTTCCTGCTCGCGAACCTCCTCTTCTGGTCGGGGTGGATCAACATCCAGCTGGCGCTTTTCAACTGCCTGCCCGCGTTCCCGCTCGACGGCGGTCGCATCCTCCGGATGGTCGCCGAGGCCGTGATCAGCCGGGTCCCGATCAGCGACCGGCACGCCGCGGTGCGGACGATCACGGTCTCGTCCGGGCTCGTCATGCTCGGCGGCCTGATCGCGATGATCTTCGGCAACCAGATTCTCACCGCGCTCGGCTTGATCTGAGCGCGGGCGTCGCCGGCTGCTTCGCCTCGCAGTCGTGGGGTGTCGGTGAACCGATCGACCACTGATGCTCGGAGACGTGGTGCTGAACAGCGGGCGTAGAGTCAGCACGCTTTATCGAAAGCCAACGAAGGACGACGAGTAGTCGAAACAGACGAACCACTAATTAGTTAGAACCGACTGCCGACTCAAGGTCGAAGGTTCTGATATCGCCGTCGGATACCGTTTGATTCCGTGATTCAGTATCGTGGACTTGTAGATAGCGGAACTCATCCTCCCCCGACCTCGTACTGACCGTCGCACGACCGCCGAGGGTAAGTTCGTTGAAGTCGGTCCGTGTGGCCGCCACATTGACTGGGCTCTCGTCTCCCACAGTCGGATTTACGCTAACAAGATACCGAACGTCTCCGAACCGATCTTTCAGTTCTTCACCGAGACGGTCGGAGACCGTAACGGATCGGTCATCAAACGCAGAACCCGCGTATTCAGGGTCATACTGCCCGTGAAGGCTATTTTCCGAGGGTTCGAACAGCACGGTGAGTAAGTCAATTCTGGTCGTACCCTCAGCAGAAGCGCCCGCCTCTACATTGATTGATTTCACGAGAACTGGTCCCGTCGTCGTCTCGGCTGAACCGACGCAGCCTGCCACTCCGACAGCACCCACGGCGGCCACTCCTGAGAGGAATTTCCGGCGGGAGGGCATATTCAAAACATGTGACATACTGAGAAAAATATCTTATCCCGGTTTCCTCCCACAATATTCGGGGCATGGACATCCCGAGCGGGTGATTTGATAACGGGGAGCTGGAAGTAGCCTACCTGCTGTGCTGACTTTAGCCTCCGTGTCCAGCAACCCTTTCCGCCTGATCTGTAGTATTTCCGATATTTGTTCGGCGCCCAGTCCGTGAACCGGTGCCAACAGAACGAGGGAAACCGGTTTCCCCGCCGGGCGCGACGCCACCGTATGACCCACTCGCGGACCGTCGAACTCGAAGGTCACATCATCGACAGCGGGACGATGCAGCGCTGCTTCGGCGCGGTGATGGACCTCGGCGGATCCTTCGACGTCGAGCGGTTCGACGTCGGGAAACACGAGACCGAGGAGTCGCACTGCCGGCTGACAGTCTCCGCGGACGACCCCGAGACGCTGCGGGACATCCTCCACGAGCTCCACCAGAACGGCGCGGTGCTCGAAGACCCCTCCGAGGTGGAGCTCGTCGCGGCGCCCGCGGACAGGGTCGTCCCGCCGAACTTCTACTCGACGACGAACCACCCGACGGAGGTGCTGTACGACGGCGAGTGGATCGACGTCGAGCGGATCGAGATGGACTGCGCCCTGGTGGTCGACCCCGAGCCGGGGGCGGACGCCGGCGAGGGCGCGCGCGCCTACACCAAGACCCTCAACGCCGTCAAGGAGGGGGACCTCGTCGCGACCGACCAGTCCGGGATCCGGGTGAACCCGCCCGAACGCCCCCGGAGGGGCGGCGGCGCGTTCGGGTTCATGCAGGGCGGCGTCTCCGCGGAGCGCCCCTCGGAGTCGACGATCCGCGAGGTCGCCGAGGAACTGCGCGCGGTGAAAGACGAGGGCGGCGACGTGATGGTCGTCGCGGGGCCGGCCGTGATCCACTCCGGCGCGGGCGACGCGCTCGCCGACCTCGTCGCCGCGGGCTACGTGGACGCGCTCTCGGCCGGCAACGGGTTCGCCACCCACGACCTGGAGCGGTCCATCTACGGCACCTCGCTCGGGATGAACGTCGAGACGCTCGAACACCCGCGGAAGGGCCACAAACACCACATCTGGACCATCTCCGAGATAATCCGGGTGGGCGGCATCGAGGCCGCCGTGGCGGAGGGAATCGTCACGGAGGGGGTGATGTACGAGTGCGTCGAGAACGACGTCGACACCGTCCTCGCGGGGTCGGTCCGCGACGACGGCCCGCTCCCAGATACAATCACCGACGCGGTCGAGGCGCAGGACGCGATCCGCGAGCAGGCCCACGAGGCCGACCTCGTGATCATGCTCGCCACGCTGCTCCACTCCGTCGCGGTCGGCAACTGCCTCCCCTCGACGACGAAGACCGTCTGCGTCGACATCGACCCCGCCACCGTCACCCAACTGCTCGACCGCGGCTCGGCGCAGGCGATCGGGATGGTCACCGACATCGGCACGTTCGTCCCGACGCTCGCGGAGTTCGTGCTGGAGGGGGACGACGCGTGACCACCGAGATCCGACCCTACGACCACGAGCGCGACGCCGACGGCCTGTACGAACTGAAGGCCGCCTTCGAGCGCGGCCTGGGCGAGAACACCGGCGGCGACGGGAAGGCGGCCGCCTACGAGGGGAAACTCACGGACGCCTACCGCGAGCGCTGGCTCGACTGGGTCGACCGCTGCGTCGCGGACGACGACCGGTGCGTGACCGTCGCGGTCGAGGGGGAGGGCGAGAGCGGGACGGCGGGCGACGCCGCCCTCGTCGGCTACGCCTTCGTGCTCCCCGAGCGACTGTCGATGGTCTGGGACGCCGCGGTGCTGAACGAGCTGTTCGTCGCCCCCGAGCACCGCGGGACCGGCGTCGCCGACGACCTGCTGGACGCCGCGCTCGCGGTCGCCGCCGATCAGGACCTCCCGCTCGACCGGCTGGTCCTCGACGTCGACCCCGCGAACGAGCGCGCGAAGGGGTTCTACGACCGCCGCGGCTTCGAGCCGTGGGGGGAGATGGTCGCGAGACCGCTGGACGACGCCTGAAGGTCGGCCCGGTTCGGATCCGCCGCCGCGTCCCGTCCGACTCCCGAAGCTACAAGCGCGCCCGCCCGTTTTCGACGCCCGTGATACAGATCGGGATCGTCGGCTGCGGCGTGATCGGGAACCGCCTCGCGGCCGCGATAGACGACCACGACCGGTACGAACTGGCGGCCGCCTGCGACCTCGACCCCGACCGCGCGGCGTCGCTCGCGGCCGACCACGGCACCGACCGCACCGCGACGACGACCGACCACGCCGCGCTCGTCGAGACCGACGGCCTCGACGCGGTGTACGTCGGCGTGCCGCCGCTCGCGCACCGCGAGGTGGTCGCCGACGCGCTCGCGGCCGGTAGGCACGTGATCTGCGAGAAGCCCATCGCGGCCGACGCGGAGACGGGGCGCGAACTCGTCTCGCTCGCCGCGGAGACCGACCGCGTCACGGCCGTGAACCTCCCGTTCCGCTACACGCCCGGCTTCGTCCGCCTGCGGGAGGCGGTCGCCGCGGGCGAGGTCGGCGACCCCCGCCGCGTCGAACTCCGGTTCCGGTTCCCGCGGTGGCCCCGCGAGTGGCAGGACGTCGCCTGGCTGGAGTCGCGCGAGCAGGGCGGCCCGCTGCGCGAGGTCGGGACCCACTTCCTGTTCGGCGTCCAGGAGCTGTTCGGCCCGATCGAGACCGTCTCAGCCGACGTGGGCTACTCGGGCCCGGACGCCTACGAGGACGACGTGGTCGGGACCTTCCGGGCCGACGGCGTTCGGGGGACGATCGACCTCCTCTGCGACCACGACGGCGAGGAGGAGAACAGCGTCACGGTCGTCGGCGACGGGGCGTCGCTGTCGCTGACGGAGTGGTATCGGCTCGTCCGAGACCGCGGGCGCGAGGGCGAGGAGACGCTCGTCGACGAACGGGGCGACACCGTGCGCGCGCTCCTGACGGAGTTCGCGGGCGCCGTCGACGGCGACGGCGGCGACCTCGTCTCGTTCGCCGAGGCGACGCGCGTTCAGGAGGTCCTCGACGCGGTCCACGCGTCGGACGGCGACCGCGTCCGCCCGGGGACGGGCGGCGACGCGCCGTAGGTCGCCCGCGGAGTCGCGGCCCGGGAACGCCCGACAGGAATTATGTGTCCCTCGGGCCGATCCGTACGTATGAGCTACCTCGTTGCGACCGACGGGTCGACGGAGAGCGACGAAGCCGTCCGGTACGCGGCGCGGCAGGCGGTCGCGTTCTACGAGACGCTCGAGATCGCCCACGTCCTGACGCCGGACTCGGAGCTGGTCGACGGCACGATCGTCCTCCCGGGCGAGGAGGCCGCCGTCGAGGCCGGGCAGGGCGTCTTAGAGAGCGCCCGGAGCATCGCCGAGGAGGCGGCCGACGAGCCGATCACCGTGGAGACGCAGCTCCTCACGGGCCGTCCGGCGGACGCGATCACCGAGTACGCGGCCGAGGAGCCGGTCGACGCGATCTACGTCGGCCACCGCGGGCTCTCGGAGGAGCGCGAACAGGTCGTCGGCAGCGTCGCGAAGAGCATCGTCGACAAGGCCGACGTGCCCGTGACGGTGATCCGGTAGCTGTCGACCGAGAGAAACGAACAGGGGCCCGCGAACCGTCCGAAATCCGGCGTTTCGATCGACTGCCGGCCGTCACAGGCGCCGGAAAGAACCGCCATTATCGGACGTTCAAAACGGCCTTCCGCCCTACTAGGGGTGATGGCAGACGACGTACTCGTCACGGCGGACTGGGTGGAAGAGCACCTGGACGACTTCCAGAGCGACGACTCGGACCTGCGGCTCGTCGAGATCAACAACCCGACCGTCACCGACGAGTCGGAGTACACGCCCTACGAGGAGGGGCACATCCCCGGGGCGCTGAACTTCGAGTGGGACGAGGTCTTCACCGACGAGACGGAGCGCGACATCGTCTCGAAGGAGGACTTCGCGGCCCGGAACGGCGAGGGCGGCATCGATGCCGACACGACGGTCGTCGTGTACGGGGGCGGCCGCGTCCCGAACTGGTTCGCGCTGTTCGGCTACTGGATCTACAAGTACTACGGTCACGACGACATCCGCGTGATCGACGGCGGGAAGGGCTACTGGGTCGACAACGACTACCCGCTCTCGACCGAGGCGCCCGACTTCACGCCTCGCGAGTACGAGGCCCGCGGTCCCTTCGAGAGCGTCCGCGCCTACAAGGACGACATCGAAAAGGCGATCGAGGAGGGGATCCCGATGGTCGACGTGCGCTCCCCCGAGGAGTTCTCCGGCGCGGTCATCGCCCCGGAGGGCCTCGACGAGACCGCCCAGCGCGGCGGCCACATCCCCGGCGCGAGCAACGTCCCGATCGGCACCACGCTGAACGAGGACGGCACGTTCAAGAGCGCGGACGAGCTCCGCGAGCTGTACAGCGGCGCCGGCGTCGACGGCGACGAGTCGACGATCACCTACTGCCGCGTCGGCGAGCGCTCGTCGATCGAGTGGTTCCTCCTCCACGAGCTGCTCGGCTACGACGACGTCCGCAACTACGACGGCTCGTGGACCGAGTGGGGCAACCTCGTCGGCGCGCCGATCGAGACCGGCGAGTAACCGACGCCGTCGGTCCCCCGCGCCGTCCCGCGCGACCGATCACCGGCGATATGTGTCCGGGGGCGTAAGGCGTCGCATGGCACCGTCTCACGTCCTCGTCCCGCTCGACGGGTCGCCGCTCGCCGCCGACGCGCTCGACGACGCGCTCGAACTCTTCGACTGTCGAGTGACCGTCCTGAACGTGGTGACCCCGCTCGACGCGCCGATGAGCGAGGGCGGGATCCTCGGCGCCGACGAGGACCGCCGCGAGAGCGCGCGCGACCGGGCCGACCGCATCGTCGACCGAGCGACGGACCGCGCCGCCGAGAGCGACCGCCGCGTCGAGACGGCGGTCCGGACGGGCGACCCGGCGGCGGCGATCCTGGAGTACGTCGACGCCCACGACGTCGACCGGATCGTCATGGGCGGCCACGGCGGCGAGCGCGGCCGCGTCGCGAGGCGGCTGCTCGGCACCGTCGCGACGAGCGTGGTCGGCGAGGCCCCCGTGACCGTGACGGTCGTGCGCTGAAGCCGCTTACCCGCCCAGCACCGCGGCGAAGGCCGCGTACAGGCCGTACCCGATCGCGATCGACGCCACGAGCGTGATTCCCCAGAAGAGGAGCGTGACGCCGATCTTCCGCCGTGAGACGCCCGCTGACCCCCCGGCGAGCCCGCCGCCGATGACCCCGGAGATGATGATGTTGTTGAACGAGATGGGGATCCCGAGCCCGATGGCCAGCTGCGCGATGATGAACCCGGGGACCAGCGCGGCGATCGACCGCCGAGCGCCGAGCTGCGCGTACTCGCGCGAGGTCGCCTGGAGCAGCTTCGGCGCGCCCATCCACGCCCCCGCGAGGATACCGGCGGCCCCGAGCGAGAGCAGCACGATACCCGGCAGTCCGAGCTCGACGCCGTAGAGGTTCTCGAGCGGACCGGTCGCCAGGCCGACCTGACTGCCGCCGCTGGAGAAGGCGACGACGCTCCCGAGGACGAGGAGGAACGTCCGGATGCCGTCCCCGACCGACGCCTGCGTTCGCCGGCGGACGGCGACGAACCACCCCGCGGCCGCGAGCAGCGTCACGAGCGCCGCCACGGGGTCGACGCCGAGGAGCGTCGGCGCGCCGACTTGGCGCGCGACGAACCCCGCGACGGAGCTCTGGGCCGCCTCCGGGGGCGAGGGGATGACGCCCAGCCGGACGTTGGCGACGATCCCGCCGACGACGGCCGCGAGCAGCGGGACCCCGACCGTCTCCGGGATGTCATCGCGCCGGAGGAGGGTTGCGGTGAGGTAGGCGAGCCCGCCGGAGACGGGCGGCACGAGCGCCCAGAAGAGCCCGATGCGTCGGTAGGTTTCGAGGGCGGGGTCGCCCCCGAGCGAGAGCCCGACGCCGACCATCGCGCCCGTCGTCGCGAACGCCGCCGGGACCGGGTAGCCGGTGTAGACGCCGAAGGCCATGAACCCGGTGGCGGTGAGCAGTCCCGCCGTCGCCGCCAGCGAGGTGATCTGGACGCCGTCGATCAGTCCCGCGCCGACGGTCTCGGAGATGGCCCCGCCCTGCGTGAGCGCCCCGAGGGCGGCGAGGATCCCGATGAGGAAGGCCGCCCGCATCGTCGAGATGGCGTTGGCGCCGATCGCCGGGGCGAACGGCGGCGAGTTGCTGTTCGCGCCGAGGGCCCACGCGGTAGCGAGGCTGGTTAGCGTCGCGAGGGCGACGAGGACCCAGAAGCCGACGCCGACCACGCTCACGCGCCTCCCTCCGCGCGGGATCGATCCATGTCACTCGGTCCGACGGCGGCGTCGGCTAAATAATCCCCGTCGGACGGGCGTCGGCCGCGTCAGTCGTCGAGCGACGCGACCGCGGTCCGCTCCGCACCGATCCGGCGGTCGAGGAAGTCGTCGAGCAGCTCCAGCGAGCGGATCTTCTGGTCGATGTCGCCCGAGCCGTGGCCCTCCTCGCCGAGCTCCTCGTACTCGTAGTCGTCGCCCTCCGCGAAGCCGGCCTCGTCGAGCGCGTCCCGGAGGATGCGCGCCTGCGAGACCGGCACCCGCGGGTCGTTGACGCCGTGGACGATCAGCAGCGGCGCGTCGACGTTCTCGACGTAGTTCACCGGGCTGCGCTCGCGGTATATCGCCTTGTTCTCGTCCGGCTCGCCGAGGTTCTTCACCATGAGCTCCGTCCGGAAGTGGGGCATGGTGTTCTCGTACATGTCGAACAGGTCGCTGACGCCGACCCACGTGATCCCGGCCGCGTACAGGTCCGGGTACTGGACCATCTGCCAGTTGGCGGAGTAGCCGCCGTAGGAGCCGCCGTAGACGGCGACGCGGTCCTCGTCGAGCCAGTCGTACTCGTCGAGGACGTACTCGGCGCCGGTCGCCACGTCGCCCTGCTCGGCGCCGCCCCAGTCGCCGTACAGCTCCTGGACGAACTCGCGGCCGCGTCCCGTGGAGCCGCGGTAGTTCACCTGGAGGACCGAGTAGCCGCGCGACAGCAGGAACTGGACGCGGTAGCTGAACCGCCGCATGTCGTGGTGTCGCGGCCCGCCGTGGGGGTTGACGATCAGCGGCGAGGGGCGTCGGCCGGAGTCGAACAGCAGCCCCTCGATCTCGAACTCCTCGTAGGGGTCGTGGTCGACCGCGCGCGCCGGCGTCTCGGGGACGCCGTCGGAGGCGAACGTCACCGTCTCCGGCTCGACGAAGTCGTCCGGGTCGAACGGGCCGTACTCCGCGTCGAACAGCGTCTCCGTCGCGTCCGCGTCGAGGTCGTAGGCGACCAGTTCCGGCCGCTTGCTCGACGTGGTCCGGTACGCGAGCAGGCGGTCGTCCGCGAGCCGGCCCTCGGCCACGCTCGCGACGCCCGCCGGGAAGTCTAGCTCGCGGCCCTCGCCGCTCTCGACGTCGTAGACGACCGGGACCGTCACGGCGCCGCGCGTCCGGCCCGCGACGAACCGGTCGCCGCCCTCGAGGAAGCGGCTCGGCGACTCCTCGAACTCGCCGTCGCCGAACCAGGTCACGTCCGCGTCGTCGACGCCGTCCGAGAGGTCGACGATCCCGGCCCGGCCGAGGTCTTCGCTGTTGTCGCTAATGAGGAGGCGATCGCCGTCCGGTCCCCAGTCGGTGGGCGCGGCCTCGGCGCCCACCTCGCCGACGTCGAGCTTGCGCGCGTCCGACCCGTCGGCGGCCGCCACGTACGTGTCGAGGTTCTCGTAGGTGTCCGTCTCGTTCGTCGTGAAAGCGATCCGGTCGCCCTCGGGAGAGAGCTCGCCGCCTCCGACGGCGCGCTCGTAGTCGGTGACCTTCTCCGTCTCGCCGCTCGGCACGTCGTGGCGGTAGAGGTTCATCTGCCCGTCGCGGCTGGAGCCGAGCAGGAGGGTCTCGCCGTCCTCGCCCACGTCGTGGAGGCGGATCTGGCCGTCCATCTCGACGACTGGCTCGCTGTCGCCGTCGAGCGACATCGCCCAGACGTCGTGCTGCTCGTCGCCCGCCTCGTCGCGGTGGTAGAAGAGGCGGTCGCCGCTGGGGTCCCACTCGAAGCCGGCGCGGACGGACCGGGGCACGTCGCCGTCGCTGAGCTGCTCTAAGGACCCGTCTGTCGGGTCACAGAGGTGAAGCTCGTTGCGGCCGGTCACGTCGTAGTAGAGGGCGACGGTCTCTCCGTCCGGGGACACGCGCGGACTCGCGATCGTTGGCAGCGAGGCGAGTTCGCGCAGTACGTCGGTCTCGTCTGAGTCTGACATCCGGATCATACCGGCGGCGGAAACGTCTTGAACGTTTCCCGGGTATCGGTGGGCGCGCGCAGCGCGGCGGTATCGGTGGATCGTCAGGCGGGCGCCGACTCGGTGACGCGCTCTAACTCGGCGATGCCGAGCGCCATCCCGAACACCATGAGGCCGACCGCCGCGACGCCGGCCGGAAGGGAGATCTCCGCAATCACGCTCGCGGTGAACGCTCCGATCCCGCCGCCCATGGCTCCCCGAAACCGCGCCAATCGACCCGGGTCACCCCGCGATGTTCGTCGCCATGTCTTCCGATGGGCGACGACGAGCGACGTCGTCGCCGCGTAGAGGGGAAATATCGCCGCGGTTACAAACGGGTCTCCGGGGAAGAAACGCGCGACGAGACCGGCGACGGCCAGTCCGACGACCAGGGCGACACCGTAGCGGAGGGCTCGGTTCACGGTCGTTTATTGTAGGTGTTTCCTAAATGTATTCTGTTGGGTTACCGGTGACGACCCGCCGACAGACCCTTGTCCGGACGCGCCGAACTCCGTGTGAAATGGGCTCGTTCGCGGACGCTCCGCTTCCCGTGGCTCCGGACGCCGAGGCGGTCCGCTCCCTCTCGCGGCCGGACGACGCCGACCCCGGAACCGTCGTCTGGCACCGCAGCGACCTGCGGATCGCGGACCATCCAGCGGTCGCGGCGGCCGCCGACGAGTCCGACCGAATCCTCCCGCTGTTCGTCTTCGACCCCGGGTTCCACGACGCGCGCGGCGCGGCCTGCGACGCGCGGATCGCGTTCCTCCACGACTGCCTGCGCGACCTCGACCGCCAGTACCGCGACGTCGACGGCGCCGGGCTGACGTACGCGCACGGCGACCCGATCGAGGTCCTCTCGCGGTTCGCCGACGCCGGCTGGGATGCCGTCGCGAGCGCGACGGCGACCGGCCGGTACGGACGCAGACGCGACGAGCGCGCCCGCGAGCGCCTCGGCGTCGAGTTCGTCGACGGCGACGGACTCGTCCGGGACGCCGACCGCCCGCGAGCGGACTGGAGCGACCGCGTCGAGGCGTGGCTCGCGGCGGAGCCGTTCGACTGGGACCCCCGGTCCGTCGCGGTCGAGCGCGTCGAGACGGGGATCACCCCCGAGCGAGTCGCCGACGCCTACGGGGTCGAGCTGACGAAGACGCGCGTGCCGACCGGGGGACGCGAGGCCGGCCGCGAGCGTCTCCACGCGTTCACGGAGGAGATCGCGGAGTACCCCGGCTCCATCTCCTCGCCGGTCGACGCCCGCGACGGGACGAGCGGCCTCTCCCCCTACCTGCGGTTCGGCTGCCTCTCCGTCCGCGAGGTCCACCGCCACGTCGACGAGCGCGCGCCGGACGGCCGCGGCAAGTCGATGTTCGTCTCTCGGCTGTACTGGAACCGCCACTACACGCAGAAGCTGCTCGACTGGCCGGGGTGGCTCGACCGCGCCGTCAACCCCGTGTACGAGGAGTTCAACCGCGACCGACACGACCCCGACCTCGTCGCGGCGTGGAAGGACGGCGAGACGGGGTTCCCGATGGTCGACGCGAGCATGCGCTGCCTGCGCGAGACCGGGTGGCTCAACTTCCGGATGCGGGCGCTCTGCGCCTCCGTCTACTTCCACATCCTCCAGCAGCCGTGGCGGATCGGCGCCGACCACTTCTACGAGCACCTGATCGACGGCGACCCCGCGATCAACTACACCCAGTGGCAGTCGCAGTGCGGACTGGTCGGCCGTCCCGGACTGCGATTGTACGATCCGCGCAAGCAGATCCGAGACCAAGACCCCGACGGGGAGTTCGTCTCGCGGTGGGTCCCGGAGCTCGCACCGCTCCCGGTCGCCCACCTCGACGCCCCCGAGAAGACGCCGCTCGCGGTCCAGCGCGAGGTCGGCGTCAGGATCGGCGAGACGTACCCGTACCCGGTGGTCGACTACGAGGCGGCCCGCAGCGAGTTCCGCGAGCGCTACGGGGCCGCGTACCCCGCCGCGGCGGAGCGGCTCGGCGAGGAGGCGATAGCCCGGCGAGCGTCGCTCTCCGGCGGGATCGACGCCGCGGAGTCCATCGCGGCCGACCACGGGGAACCGGACGCGGACCCCGGGACCGGCTCCGCCCAGGCGGCCCTCGACGAGTTCGAGTGAGCGGTCGCGCCCCTGCTCGGCCGCGCTCGCGACACGGTGGAAAGGTTGATACGGTCGTGTGTCGTATTGTGCTGTATGGAACAAAACGTCGGTTCGACGGACAAGCTCGTCAGGACGGCCGTCGGCGCGGTCGTCGGTGCCGCCTCGATAGCGACGCTCGCGGGCGTCGGGCCGCTTCCGGCCCTCGCCGCGCCGGTGCTCGGCGTCGTCGCGCTCGCGATGCTCGCGACGGCGGCGACCGGCACCTGCGGGCTCTACGCCCTGCTCGGCGTCAGCACCTGTCCCGCGGACGGGCGGGCCTCCCGCTGAGCGGCGGCGGACCGACGTTCTGTTTTTCGGCGGCATGGCCCCCGTAGGCACGGTATCACGCCGTTTCGGCGGAGGCCTCAAGTGGCCGCGAGCCGTATCGATATCGTGATCGACAGCCATCCGAGCCGAGGGCGTCTCGCGGCGGACCGTGGCGCGGATCCGAACGGGGTGAGCGCCGCGTGAGCGACGATCCGACGGTCCTCGTGATCGGCGGCGGCGCGACGGGGACGGGGATCGCCCGCGACCTCGCGGGGCGCGGCGTCGACGCCGCGCTCGTCGACCGCGGCGGGCTCGGCGGCGGCACCTCCGGGCGCTCGCACGGCCTCCTCCACAGCGGGGCCCGGTACGCCGAGGCCGACGCCGAGGGCGCCCGCGAGTGCATCGAGGAGAACCGGACGCTCCGGTCGATCGCCGGGGCCTGCGTCCGCGACACCGGCGGCCTGTTCGTCCGCCTCGCCGGCGACGACTCGGACTATCTGGAAGAGAAAATCGCCGCCTGCGAGGAGATCGGTATCGAGACCGAGCGGCTGGACGGCGACGCCGCCCGCGAGGCGGTTCCGGGCCTCGCGGGGGCGGTCGAGGAGGCGTTCCGCGTCCCCGACGGCGTCATCTACCCGTCGCGACTGGTTGCCGCCAACGCCGCCGACGCCGAGCGGCACGGGGCGACCGTCCGCCCGAACGCGCCCGTCGAGGACGTGACGGTCAGCGACGGCGCGGTCGAGTCGGTCCGCGTCGGCGGCGCGGTCGACGCGACGCTCTCGCCCGAGGTCGTCGTCAACGCCACCGGCGCGTGGGCGGACTCGATCGCGGAGATGGCCGGCGTCGAGGTCGGGATGGCGCCGAGCCGCGGCGTGATGGTTTCCGTGGATTACGACGGGCTCGATCCCGTATTGAACCGGTGTCGGGACCCCGACGACGGCGACATCGTCGTGCCCCACGACGGCGAGGTCGTGCTGGGGACGACGAGCGTCCCCGTCTCCGACCCGGACGACTACGAGACCGCCGAGTGGGAAATCGAGCGCTCCGTCGAGGAGTGCGCCGCGATGCTCCCCGCGGTCGCCGACGCGCCGACCGTTCGGACCTGGTGGGGCGTCCGCCCCCTCTACGCGCCCGACGAGACGGGCTCTGACCGCCGCGGGATCTCCCGCGGGTTCACGCTGCTCGACCACGAGCGCGACGGCGCCGCCGGCCTCTACAGCGTCGTCGGAGGCAAGCTGACCACCTACCGGCAGATGGCCGAGACGACCGCCGACCGCGTCTGCGAGCGCCTCGGGGTCGACGCAACCTGCGAGACCGCCAGCGAGCCGCTCGCGCACGCCGACGACCCCGAGCGGCTGGACGAGCTGGTCGCCGAGTACGGCGGCGCGAACCCGACCGACGCCGACGTGGTCGGCGCGCCGACGGACGACTGAGCCGGACTAGGGATCCACCGCGGACACGTCCACGCGTCCCCGGCCCGACGCGGGGTTCGAGGCTGAACCACGGGATTGAGGCCCCGCCGGCGAGACCGATCGGTATGCCAGTCGCGACGGTCGGCGAGACGGCGACCAACGAGGTAACGGTGACCGAGGAGACGATCGAGGCGTTCGCGGAGCTCTCGGGCGACGAGAATCCGATCCACCTCGACGACGAGTACGCCGCCGAGACGATGTTCGGCGGCCGCGTCGCGCACGGAATTATCTCGGCCGCAGTCGTCTCCGGCGCGCTCGCGGGGCTCTCCGGCGACATCGTCTACCTCTCGCAGGAGCTGTCGTTCGAGAAGCCGGTGTTCCCCGGCGACACGGTCGCGGCGAGCGTCAGCGTCATCGACGACCTCGGCGGCGACCGCCTCGCGGTCGAGACGACCGCGACCGTCCCCGAGCGCGACGAGCGCGTCCTCTCCGGGGAGGCGGTAGTGCTGTCGGTGCCGCACAGCGACGAGTAGCGAGCCGCCGCGGCGGCCGGTCGGTTACCCCTGCCACCGGAGCACGGTCGCCGACCAGGTGTAGCCGGTGCCGGCCGCGAGCAGGCAGACGAGGTCGCCCGGTTCGAGCCGGCCCGTCTCGACGCCGGCCTCCAGCGCGAGCGCCTGATCGACGCTCTGGACGTGGCCGTACTCGTCGAGGTAGTAGCCGTCGCTCGCGGGGTCGAGCCCGAGCTCGTCGAGGACGCGCTCGTGGAACGACCGCTTCATGTGCGTCAGCGCGACGTAATCGAGGTCGCCGCGCTCGAACCCCGACCGCTCCAGGGCCGTGTCGGCGACGGAGAGGTACGCCGGCAGCGACACCGGACCGAGCCGCTCTTTCATGCCCTCGGGGTCGGGCACGTCGAGAGCGTGGAGCCCCTCGCGGACGGTCTCCTCGCTCGGCGGGCGCTTCGACCCGCCCGCCGGCATCACCACGTCGTCGGCGAACGAGCCGTCGGTCTCGGCCGCGCTGGCGCGGACGGTCGCCCGGGCGCGACCGCCGAACGGGTCGTCGTCGGTCGCCGCGTCGGATCCGTCGCCGTCGTCGCCCGCCTCGACGACGAGCGCGCTCGCGCCGCTGCCGAAGTTGAACATGAAGGAGCTGTCCTCGTTGCCGTAGTCGACGAGGTCCTCCTCGCGGCTGGCGGCGACGAGCAGCGCCGCGTCGATCGGTTCCGCCTCCAGCTGCGCGGTCACCTGTCGGAGCGCGATCGGTGCGCCCGCACACAGCGTGTAGCTCTCGGTCGCGTACGCGTTCGTCGCCCCGATCCGGTCGGTGATCGACGCCGCCGCCGACCAGACGACGTGGTCCTTGTACTCCGAGCCGTGGTAGACGACGACGTCGAGGTCGGTCGGGTCCACGCCCGCGTCCGCCAGCGCGGCCTCGGCCGCCTTCACCGACATGTCGGTCGCGTGGTCGCCGTCGGGCGGACAGACGCGCTTCTCGCGGACGCCCATCTTCTCGACGACGACCTCCTCCGGGATGCCGCTCTCGGCGGCGATCGCTTCGCCGGTAACGGTCTCGTCGGGGACGTAGGTCCCGAGTCCGGTGATCCCGACCGTCATGCGTCTCCTCCGTGCCGCGTTCGGTCCGTCTCGTCGCGCTCCGTCCGGTCCGCTCCGTCGTGTCGCGTGGGTTCGATCATGTGTCGTGTGAGAGTCGCGGCCGGTCGCGGCGAGCGCGCGCGTCGGCGCGTGCCGCGGCGTCCGCGGAGCCGCGGGCCCGCGACGCTACCGGAGGTAGCGCCGCAGGTGGTCCGGGAGCCGCTTCCCGACGGTGCCGCCGAGCCGGTCGCGCAGGGTGCCGAGGATGCCGTTCGGGACGAACAGCACGAACAGCACGAAGACGATCCCGAGGTACAGCGGGGCGCGCCCGTCGACCGCGGTGTTGACGAACAGCTCCAGGCTGATCCCGAAGAGGTCGGCCTGGAGGACGCTCTCCGGGAGCCCCTCGCGGAGCAGCGTCGCGATCCCGCCGCTCTCGGTCGAGAGGACGTCCTCTAACCCCTGGTTGAACAGGGTCCCGTACACCGGGCCGGCGAGGGTGCCGAACCCGCCGACGATCGTCGTGATCAGCGCGTCGGCGGTGACGAGGAAGTAGAACGTCCCGTCGGGCGCGACCGACCGCGAGTAGGCGGCGAAGATCCCGCCCGCGACGGCCCCGAAGAAGCCGCTGACGGCGAACGCGGCCAGCTTGAACCGATAGGTCGCGTAGCCGACGGCGCGGGCCCGCTCCTCGTTCTCGCGGATCGCGATCATTACGCGCCCGAACGGCGAGTGGAGGATCCGCTGCATCGCGAAGTAGCAGACGACGACGACGATCCCGAGCGCGTAGTACGAGACCACCGTCGCCGAGAGGTCGAGCCCGAGCCCGAGCAAGTTCTCGAAGCTCTCGCCCGTGAGCCGCCCCACGTCGAGGCTCAGCGCGTCGACGAACGGGACGCCGATCGCGAGCGCGTCGCCGCTCACCGTCGCGCCCTCGGTCGGGTTCGTCGAGACGTATCCCCACGAGCGGATCAGCTCGTAGATCACCTGCGCGAACCCGAGCGTGATCATCGCGAAGTAGACGCCCGTGAGCCGGAACGACACCGACCCGATGACGAGCGCGAGCAGGCCGGCCAGCGCGGCGCCCAAGAGGAGCGTGATCATGAACGGGGTACCCTCGGGAACGCCCGGGACCTGTCCGTTCGCGGCGAGGACGACGAAGTACGCGCCCGTGCCGTAGAAGGCCGCGTGGCCGAACGAGAGGTAACCGGTGTAGCCGCTGACGAAGTCGAAGCTCATCGCGAACAGGCCCATGTACAGCACCACGACCATGAACGTGATCGCGGGGAGGAACGCCTCGGCGAACGGGGCCGCCGGCGTCGCGAGCAGCGCCTCGTAGGCCAGCGGGTACAGCAGGAACCCGACGATCACGGCCGCGTGGACGACGTGGTCGCGCAGGTACGCGCGAAGGCCGCCGGTCGCGGTCGACGGCGGAATCGGGTCCGTCTCGTCGACGGGCGCGTCCGATTCTGTCGGTGCGTCCGCGTCGACGGGCGCGTCCGCGTCGGCGGAGGGGTCGGGGTCGCTAATGGCCCCCCACCTCCTCGACGCCGTAGAGCCCCTGCGGGCGGATAATGAGCATCACCACGAGCAGGAGGAAGATGGTCACCTCGGAGAGGCCGGGGAAGGTCACGATCCCGGTGGTGAACAGCCACGTCGTCACCGAGTCGGCGACGCCGACGATGCCCGCGGCGACGAGCGTCCCCGTGAAGCTCCCCAGCCCGCCGATGATGACGACGACGAACGCGTACAGCAGCACGTCGATGCTCAGGAGGACGCTGGGGCCCCAGATCGGGTCCCACATCAGCAGCACGCCGCCGACCGCGGCGAGCCCGGTGCCGACGCCGAACACGACGGTGAACGCCTGCCGCACGTCGATGCCGAGCGCCTGGACCATCTCGGTGTCCTCGCTGCCGGCGCGGATGTAGAGCCCGTACAGCGTCTTCGTCAGGAACGCCCACACCGCGACCGCGACGACCGCGCCGATCGCGATCTCGAAGAGGTACAGCCGCCTGACGCCGACGCCGAACAGCTGGGTCCGGCCCAAGAGCACGTCCGGGGCGGTGGCCATCGGCGCCTGCCACTGCGGGTCCGGCTGGATCCCGCGGAGCGTTAAGACGATCCGGGCCAGCTCCTCGATGATGAGCGAGACGCCGAAGGTCAACAGGATCTGGTAGGTGGGCGTGCGGTCGTAGATCGGTCGGATCAGCGCGACCTCCATCGCGCTGCCGGCGGCGGTCGTGACCGCGAACACCAGCGCCAGCGCGACGAAGAAGACGAGTATCGTCGCGAGCGTCCCGGTGTTCGCGCCGACGACGAGCACGAGCACGAGGCCGCCGAGGTACGCGCCGACCATCGCGACCGCGCCGTGCGCGAAGTTGAGGACGCCCATCAGCCCGAAGACCAGGGTCAGCCCGACCGCGATGGTGAAGTACACCGCGCCCTTGCCGATCCCCTCGGCGAGCACGCGGGCGGCCGTCTGGAGGCCGTCGACCGCGCCGCCCGTCGCGAGCAGCGCGCCCGGGTCGAGCAGCGGCGCGAACTGCGAGAGCGCCGCCGCGAGCGTTCCGGGGGTCATGCGGTGAGGTACCTCCGGATTCGCTCGTCGTCGCTCGTGACGCCGGCGGTCTCGCCCTCCTCGACGACGACGCCGTGGTCGACGAGGTAGAACCGGTCGGCCAGGTCCATCGCCAGCCGGAAGTTCTGTTCGACGAGTACCATCGTCGTGTCGGCGGAAGCCGCGCGGAGCGCCTCGACGACGTCCTCGACGATCTGGGGCGCGAGCCCCTCGCTCGGCTCGTCGACGAGCAGCAGATCGTTGTCGCCGACCATGCCGCGGGCGATGGCGAGCATCTGCTGTTGCCCGCCGCTGAGGTCGCCCGCCTCCTTGTCGGCGAAGCGGTCGAGCGCCGGGAACAGCTCGTAGGCCTCCGCGATCCGAGCGCCCGGGTCGGCCGCCGAGTGCGCGGCGACGCGGAGGTTCTCCTCGACAGTGAGATGCGAGAACACGCGCCGCTCCTCCGGGACCCAGCCCATTCCCCGGGCGGCGATCTCGTGGGGCTCCATCCCCGTCACGTCCGTTCCGTCGAACCGGACCGTCCCCTCGCGGGGCGGCGTCAGCCCGAGCGCGGTGCGGAGCGTCGTCGTCTTCCCGACGCCGTTGCGCCCGACCAGCGCGACGATCTCGCCCTCCTCGACCGACAGCGAGAGCCCCTGGAGGATGTGGCTCTCGCCGTAGTACGTGTGGACGCCGTCGAGTTCGAGGGTCGTCACCGCGGCTCACCCCCGGCGCTCGCGCGGCGACCGCCGTCGGCCGCGGCGTCGCCGTCGCGGTCGGCGGTGCCGTCGCTCTCCTCGGTGTCGTCGCCGGTCCCCTCGCCGGCCGCCGAGTCGTCTCCGGCCCCCTCGCGGCCGTACCCGCCGAGGTACGCCTCCTGAACGGCCGGGTCACCGCGCACGTCTTCGGGTGGACCGTCGGCGATGAGCTCGCCGCGGTGGAGGACGGCGATCCGGTCGGAGATGTCCATCACCACCTCCATGTTGTGTTCGATGAGCATCACCGAGTGGTCCTCCGCCACGTCCTCGATCAGCCCGACGACCTCGTCGACGCCCTCGCTCGACACGCCGGCGGTCGGCTCGTCGAGCAGCAGGAGGTCGGGGTCGCCGGCGAGCGCGACGCCGATTTCCAGGCTGCGCTTCTCGCCGTGGCTCAGGTTCTCCGTGACGGTCTCCGCCTCGGCCGCCAGCCCGATCCGTTCGAGGATCGCGGTCGCCTCGGCGTAGTGTTCCTCGAAGTCGGCCACGTTGCGCCACAGCTTCCAGGAGTCGTTTCCGCGGCTCGCCTGCGCGGCGACGCGGACGTTCTCCAACACCGTCAGCGTCGGGAACAGGTTCGTGATCTGGTACGACCGGTGGATCCCCGCGAGCGCCGTCTCGTCCGGCGAGGCCGCGGTGATGTCGAGCGCCGAACCGCTTCTGTCCGTCCCCGCGGCGCCGCCCGGCGGGTCGAAGCGGATGCGTCCGTCGGAGGGCTCCAACACGCCCGTGAGCAGGTTGAAGAACGTCGTCTTCCCCGCGCCGTTCGGGCCGATGATCGAGCAGAGCTCGCCGGCCTCCAGCGCGAAGTCGACGCCGTCGACGGCGGTGATGCCGCCGAAGCGCTTCGTGAGCCCCTCGGTCTCCAGCAGCATTACAGCGAGCAGCTGGCGTCCGATTCGGGGACCATCACGTCCTCGGCGTCGAGGCGTTCGAGCGGCTCGCCCGGCATGATGGGCGCGTCCCAGGTGTCGGCGTACTCGTCGCTGGTCGGGACCGGCCACGCGACCGTCATCTGCGAGGCCGCCTGGTTGTTGTGCTCCTGGAACGTGTACCCGTTCTCGCCCTTCGGCGTGTCCGTGACGGTCATCCCGCGCAGCGCGTCGGCGATGTCGGCGCCGTCGGTGGAGCCGGCCTCCGAGACGGCCTGCGAGAGCGCCGAGGCCGCGGTGAAAGTGCCGGAGCTGAACAGGTCGGGAACGATGCCGTACGCGTCGACGTGCATCTGCCGGAACTGCTCGTTGATCGAGTTGTCGTACTGGTTCCAGTGGTACCGGCTGGTGAACGGTCCGAGCCCGGCGTCTTTGACGTCCTGCGCGGTGAAGTCCTCGCCCAGCGCCGACTCGATGGTACCGCCGATGAGTTGCGTCGTCAGCAGGGCCGCGAACCCGCCGAACACCTGGACGTCGTAGGAGATGGCCGAGGTGAGGAACTGCGGCAGCGTCGACGCCGTGAAGCCGCCGACGACGCCCGACGCGCCGTCCGAGACCGCCTGCTCGAAGAGGCCGTCGAACTCGGAGTAGCCGACCTCGACGAACCGCGGCTCCAGCACGTCGACCCCTTGGCTCTCCAAGACCTGCGTGTAGTTGCTCGCGACGCTCTGCCCGAACGCGTTGTCGGACGCGAACACGGCGACCGTGTCGATGTCGAAGTTCTCCGCCACGTACGTCCCCCCGGCCCGCGCGTCCATCGCGGTGTGCTCGCTCGCGCGGAACGCGAGCGGGTGACAGAACTCGTCGCTCACGGTGATGCCGGCGTCGGCCGCGGGCCCGATCAGGTAGGGCACGTCCGTCTCGTCGACGACGGTGTCGATGAGCCGACGCGCGCTGTCGGAGGAGGTGCCCCCGAACAGGATGTCGACCTCTTCGTCCAAGACGAGGTCGGTCGCGACGCTCTGGGCCGTGTCCGGGCTGAACCCGGTGTCCTCGACGATTATCTCGTAGGTGGGGCCACCGTCGGGATCGACGGTGTACGTCCCCGGCGTCGCCTCCTGGATCGGGTCGAGGTCGTGCTTGTACGCCAGCCCGGAGTAGAACCCGCGGAGGCTGATCTGCCCGTAGTACTGGAGGTCGCCGGAGGTCGGCTGGAGCGCGCCGATCCGGACCGTCTCGCCGGAGAGGTCCCCGCCGCCGGCGCCGTCCCCGCCGCTGCCGCCGGAGCCGTCCCCGCCGTCCGACCCGTCCTCGCCGTCCGACCCGTCCCCGCCGTCTCCGCCCCCGGAACAGCCGGCCAGGCCGGTCAGTCCCGCCGCGCCGACCGCGGCGCCGGTTCCTCGCAGGTACGATCGCCGTGTGTGTTCGTCTCGCATACACTACCCGAGGACGACCACCATTATCAAGGGCCGAGTTAAGATGTTAACAGTCCTCTCGGATTCGACGGGCAACGCCGGGAAACCGGACTGAAACAGAGGTTTTTGAACGGAGACCGGACGGTCGCCCCCGCCGACCGCTCGCCTCGACGGGTCGCTACGGTCGCTACTCCAGTCGGTCGAGCGCGGCGACGACGCTGCGGAGCAGCTTCTTCTCGCCGCGGCGCATGTTCTTCGAGACGGCCGCGGTCGAGACGTCGAACTCGTCGGCGAGCGTCGACAGCGTCGCCTCGCGGGGCGACTCGAAGTAGCCGGCGTCGGCGGCCGACTCGATGGTCTCGCGCTCGACGTCGGTCAGGTCCCGACACGCCTCCAGCATCGTCGAGGCCGCGTTCGCGTTCCGCATCGTGTCGAACAGCGCCTCCATCGAGAGATCCGTGCGGTCCTCCACGACGAACTCGTTGCCCTTCTCCAAGTCGTGGAGCGCCGCCTCGGTCGTCGCCTCGTCGTCGAAGCCGACCTGCCACTGCTCGGAGCCGTCCTCGATGAGGAACGGGCCGGTGATGTAGCCGCCGTGGTCCGTTATCGTCGACATCGCGTTCGTCTCCTCGATGACGGTCCGGATGATCGCGGTTCCGTCCTCCTTCGAGAACAGGCGGTACTCGGCCATGTTCTCGTGGTCGCGGAGCGCCGAGAGCCCCTCGCCGAGCTCGTAGCGGTCCGGCGACTCGACGAGCAGCCGCGTCTCCAACTGCTCCGCCGCCGTGTCCAACTGCCAGTGCATGGCCGAGAAGGAGACGTCGTGGTCGGCGGAGGTGTCGATGAACGGGCAGTCGAACTGCTCCATATCCATCGTGACGTCCAGCATGCCCCGTCCTTATTCCCCGCGTATATAATGGTTGTTCCTGTGAGTTGCGCGGCGATCGGAGGTGTCTCCGTCCGATAGCTGCGCGCCGACCCGATCTCTCTGCCTCGCCTACTCGCCGAACCGCTCTTTCAGCGCCGCGCGGTCGATCTTCGACGGCCCCGATGTCGGCATCTCGTCGACGAAGGCCAGCTCCTTCGGCACCGCGTACCGGGCGACGCGCGAGGCGAGGTGCGACTCCACGTCGCCGAGCGTGAGCGACTCGTCGCCGACGAGAATCGCCTTCCCGACCGTCCCCCACCGCTCGCTCGGGACGCCGATCACGACCGCCTCCTCGATCCCCGGGTGGTCGGTGAGCGCGTCCTCAACGCGGGGCGGATAGACGTTCTCGCCGCCGGAGACGAACATGTTCTTCTTGCGCCCCTCGATGTGGTAGTAGCCGTCCTCGTCGACGCGCGCGAGGTCGCCGGTCGACACCCAGTCGCCGAACGTCTCGGCCGTCTCCGCGGGCTCGTTCCAGTAGCGGTCGGCCGCGGCCGGACCGGCCAGTTCGAGTTCCCCGACCGTCCCGTCGGGGACGGGTCCGTCCTCGTCGACGACGCGCGCGTCGACCGCGAGCGCCGGCACGCCCACGCTGGCGGTCTTCTCCTGCGGGAACCCGTCTGGCATCGCGAAGTTGTTCGGCCCGCACTCGGTGAGCCCGTACCCCTGCGATATCTCGACGCCGCGGTCGCGCCACGCCGCGATGACGCTCTCCCGACAGGGGCCGCCGCCGCTCTTCACGAAGCGGAGCGAGGAGAGGTCGGTGTCCCCGAACTCGTCGTGGCGGGCCATCATCCGCAACACGGCCGGCACCGCGACCAGCGTCGTCGCCGACTCGCGCTCCACGTCCCGCAGCACGCGCCCGGGGTCGACCTCCGGACTCAGCAGGATCCGCCCGCCCATCTGGAAGAAGGGGACCGTGAGCACGTTCCAGCCGCCGGTGTGGAACATCGGGAACACCATCGGCGTAACGTCGTCCTCGCGGAGCCCCCACGCCGTGATCGTGTTGAACGCGTTCCAGCGCATCGCGCCGTGGCTGATCACCGTCTCCTTCGGCGTCCCGGTCGATCCGCCGGTGTGTAAGAAGAGGTGGGGATCCGCGAGTGAGACGTCGGCTGTCTCGACGGGAGAGCCGTCGACGGGCAGGTCCCGCGTGTACGACCGCCACGCGTCGTCGCCGTCGGTCGGAATCGACCTGACGGCCGGCTCGACGTCGGCGCGCTCCAAGGCGTCGATGACGTCGCCCTCGAACGGCGTCTCCACGAGGAGCAGTTCCGGGTCGACCGTCCCCAACACCGCCGAGAGGTCGCGCTCCGCGAGCCGGTGCGAGAGCGGCGCGAGGACGGCGCCGGTCTTGCCGGTCGCGAAGAACAGGTCGACCAGCTCGACGCGGTTCCGCGAGACGACGGCGACGCGGTCGCCCGCCTCGACGCCGACCCCGCGGAGGAACCGCGCGGTGCGGTTGGCGCGCTCGTCCAGCTCGGCGTACGTGTACTCGGCGTTCGCGGCCGTGTCGGTGACGGCGACGCGGTCCGGCGAGAGCCGCGCGCGCCGCGCCGACAGCGAGCCGACCCACTCGTACGCCCGGTCGCCGTGCGGGTGCGGTCGCGGGTCGGCGCCGGTCCCCTCCGCGCGGTCCTCGCCCCGCGGGTCGTCTCCGGTCGCCATCTCAGGCGACCTCACCGAGGAACGACCGGACTCGCTCGTTGACGCGCTCGCGCTCCTCGACGAAGAAGAGGTGCGGCCCGCCCTCGAACCGCTCGACCTCGGCGTGCGGGAGCAGCTCCGCCAGGAGGTCGGCGTTCTCGACCGGGAGGACCCGGTCCGCGGTCCCGTGGAGGACGAGCGTCGGCACGGACAGGTCGCCGAGCCGGTCGCTCGCGTCGAACGCCGCCACCGCGGCCGCCTGCGCCTCCCGGCCCGTCGGCGTCGCGTCGCCCGCGAGCCGCCAGTCGACGATCCGGTCGACGAGCTCGGGCTCGCGATCGTAGAATCCGTCCGAGACGGCCGGCTCCATCAGGTAGCGAATCCGCTCGCGGGGGTCGGCGTCCTCGGCCACCGAGAAGATGTGCTCTTGGACCGCCGGCGGCGTCGGCGTCGCCTCGTCGCCGCCGGGCGACGTGCACAGCAGCGTCAGCGACGCGACCCGGTCGTCGGCGAGCGCCAGCTCCTGCGCGATCATCCCGCCCATCGACGCGCCGCAGACGTGGGCCGCGTCGACGCCGCGGTCGTCGAGGACCGCGGCCGCGTCGGCCGCCATCTCGGCGACCGTGTACGGTCCCTCGGGCACGTCGGAGTCCCCGGTGCCGCGGTTGTCCGGACGGAGCACCTCGTAGTCGTCCGCCAACGCCTCGGCGAGCCACCGCCACATCCACCGGCCGTACCCGAGGCCTTCCAACAGCAGCACGGTCGGTCCGTCTGGGTCCCCGTCGACGGCGTAGTCGATCGCCACGCCGTCCCGTGTCACGCTTGGCATAGCAGGAACCACCACGCGGTCCCTCATCAATCCGGGCGTTAACGTTTCAACCACCCCCGCCGAAGCGGGCGGTTCCCGCCGGCTCGCCGCCGCCTCGGGACTCCCGAACGCTCGCGGGCACACACTCAATTCGGTCGGGGACGACCGCCCCGCACGGGTACCGCCAACTTCCTCTTCGTCTCGGCCGACGCGGCGCTCATAACCGACCTGCCCCGGCAGGTTCACCCCGAGGGCCACGGCGTGAAGTACTACGTCGAAACCGAGAGCGACCGCCTCCAGGCGTGGGGGTACCTCGGGTCGTGAGCCTCGAACGGCGCCGGACTCGCTGGCGCCGATCGCCGGTCCGACGGCCCGGCGGCGGCCCTCGCCCTCCACGACTTTTTAACGGTCCGGACCACTACACCGGGTATGCCGAAGTATTCGACGGGCGGCGGCGGCGGCGGCGACGACGGCGACGCGTGCGAGCTCTGCGGCCGCGAGACCGCGGACCTCCGGAAGGCGACTGTCGCCGGCGCGAAGCTGCTCGTGTGTTCGAACTGCCGCCCCCACGACGACGCCGGGAACGCGCCCAGCGGCGGGTCGCGCGGCGGGAGCGCCGGCGGCAGCCCCGGGGGCGCCGGCGGCGGCTCCGGCTCGGGCGCGACCGAGAGCCGGAAGAAGGAGCTCGCCCGCAAGCAGGCGAAGATGTACGACTCCGCCGCCGGCGACTCGAAGCGCTGGGAGGAGGAGGGGACGAGCTACGAGTCCGACCGCCTCCCGTACCTCGTCTCCGGCTACGGCGACGTGGTCACCGAGGCGCGGCAGGACGCCGGGCTGACCGTCGAGGAGGTCGCCGCCGAGCTGGAGGTCGACGAGGACGACCTGCTCGCGGTCGAGGACGGGCGCGCCGCGACCGCCAACGTGGGCGGGTCGGTCGTGCGGGCGCTCGAAGAGCGGTTCGGGATCGACGTCGTCGACGAGTGACCCGCGCCGTCTCCCCCGGCGCCGGGTCGAGCTCGCGGACCGCGCGGGACGCGAGGCGACGGGCATGAAGGCCATCAAGGACAGCGTTCACGGCCACGTCAGGCTCGGCGACCTCGCGACCGACCTCGTGGACACGCCGGCGTTCCAGCGGCTGCGACACATCAAACAGCTGTCCACGGTCCGGCTCGTCTACCCCTCCGCGAACCACACGCGGTTCGAGCACAGCCTCGGCGTCTACCACCTCGCGCGCCGCGCGGTCGAGGGGTTCGACCTCGACGCCGACACCGCGGCGCACGTCCGCGCGGCGGCGCTGCTCCACGACGTGGGGCACGGGCCGTACGGCCACCAGACCGAGGGCATCATTCGGCGCGCGACCGGCCGCGACCACGACGACGTCGCGTGGCTGCTCACCGACGCGGACCGCGAGGTCTGCCGGGTCCTCGAACGGAACGGGCTCGACCCCGAGCGCGTCGCCGCGCTGATCGACGGCGAGGGCGCGCTCGGCCCCCTCGTTTCCGGGGAGCTCGACGTGGACCGGATGGACTACCTCGTGCGCGACGCCCACCACACAGGGGTCCCGTACGGCACCGTCGACACCGGGCGGCTCGTCACCGAGCTCCGGCTGATCGGCGGCGACGGCCCCGGCGAGTCCGCCGACCTCGTCTTGGCCGAGGGGAACGTTGCCACCGCCGAGAGCCTGCTCGTCGCGCGGTCGCTGATGAACGCCGTCGTCTACCGCCACCACGTCTCCCGGGTCGCCGGCGCGATGCTGGAGCGCGCCTGCGAGCGGTACCTCGACCGCACGGGTACCGAGTTGGGGGCGTTCCGCCGGATGGCGGACCACGACCTCCTCGTCGAGCTCCGCGACCGGGTGCCGGCGCTCGGCGAGCGCATCGAGCGCCGCGACCTCTACAAGCGCGCTGTCTGGGCGGGGATCGACGAGGTGCCCGCGGGGACGGTCGACGCCGGCCGCGCCGAGGAGCGGGCGGCCGAGCGCGAGATCGCCGACGCCGTCGGGATCGACCGCGACGCGGTGATAGTCGACATCCCCTCCCGGCCGGCCCTCAAGGAGTCCGGCTCCGCCGTCGTCGTCGACGGCGTCCCGCAGCGGCTGGAGGACGCCTCCGAACTCGTCGCCGGGCTCCGCGCCGCCGAGCGCCGCCGCTGGACGCTCGGCGTCTACTGCCCGGCCGAGCGCGTTGAGCCGGTCGCCGACGCGGCGCGGGACGTGCTCGGGCTCCGGGCCGCTGGACGGCCCTCCGCCTGACCGCCGGGCGTGCCACGGCCGGAACGCCCTCCCGACGGCGCCCGCCGCGGCCTCACTCCCCGTCCGGGCCCGGGACCGCCAACACCGGCCGGTCCGCGTTCAACACCAGCGCCTGCGTCGTGCTGCCGAAGACGGCCTTCCCGGCCGGGCTCCGCTTCCGGCCCGACACGCAGACGAGGTCGGCGTCGACGTCGTCCGCGGCCGCGAGGAGCTCCTCGCTCGGGTCGCCGCTGGCCTCGTAGTGGACGCAGTTGACGCCGGCGGCTTCGAGGGTCTCTCGGGCGCGTCGCACGGTCCCGAGCTGGTGGACCGAGGCGCCCTCCGGGTTGTCCTGGAAGACGTGACAGAGGTGTGCGGTCACATCGTCGGGGGCGCCCGGAAGCCCGACGATGGCCTCGGCCTGTGCGCGCGTCCGCTGCTCGTCGTCGAGTCCGACCGCGACTAACACGTCGTACATACGCGACGGTTCACGCGGTCGGGTAATAAATCGCGCCACGGATTCGCGGCCACCGAAACCGGGTCCGGCGAGGGCGCGACGGCGTCGCGGAGACTCACAGCCTTTTATCGGAGGCCGTCGAAGGCGAACGCATGATCACGGTCAAGGACACCGTCCACGACCACATCGAGATCGACGGTGTCGCCGCGGACCTCGTCGACACGCCCGCAGTCCAGCGGCTCCGGCACGTCAAACAGCTCGGGACGGTCCAGCTCGTCTACCCCTCCGCGAACCACACGCGGTTCGAGCACAGCCTCGGCGTCTACCACCTCGCGAGCCGCGCGCTCGACCACCTCGGGATCGAGGGGACCCGCGCCGACCGCATCGAGGCGGCGGCGATGCTCCACGACGTGGGGCACGGGCCGTTCAGCCACAACCTCGAATCGCTCACGCACCGCCGGACCGGGAAGTACCACGACGACGTCGACGAGCTGCTCGCGACCGGCGCGGTCGGCGACGTGCTGCGCGACCACGATCTCGACCCGGACCGGATCGCCGGGATCGTCGCCGGCGAGGGGCCGTACGCCGGGCTCGTCTCCGGGGAGCTCGACGTGGACCGGATGGACTACCTCGTGCGCGACGCCTACCACACCGGCGTCCCCTACGGCACCATCGACACCGAGCGGTTCGTCCGCGAGCTGACGTTCGTCGAGCGCGACGAGATCGCCGACGAGGGCGGGGCCGACCGCGACGGGCCGGAGCTCGTCTTAGACGAGGGGAACGTCCAGACCGCCGAGAGCCTGCTTTTGGCCCGGGCGCTGATGAACCCGGTCGTCTACACCCACCACGTCGCGCGCATCTCGAAGGCGATGCTGCGCCGCGCCGCGAGCGAGCTCCTCGACGCGACCGCGACGACGGCCGCCGAGCTCCGTCGGATGGACGACCACGACTTCCTCGCGGCGATCCGCGACTGCCGCGCGACCGCCGAGCTGTCGCGTCGGTACGACGAGCGCGACCTCTACAAGCTGGCGGTGTGGGCCGAGTACGACGACGTCCCCGACCGCGTCCACGAGGCGGACCACGCCGCGGAGACCGCCCTCGAACGCGAGATCGCCGCGGAGGCGGGCGTCGCCCGCGACCACGTGATCCTCGACGTGCCCCCGGAGCCGACGATGCGCGAGTCCACCGCGCGCGTCACCGTCAACGGGGAGATCCGACGCCTCGAACGCCAGTCGCCGCTCGTCTCCGCGCTCCGGACCGCGCAGCGCAACCAGTGGCGCCTCGGCGTGTACGCCCCCGAGCCGGCGACCGACCGCGTCGGTCGCGCGGCCGCTGATGTCCTCGCCCTCGACCCCGACGGGCTCGTGACCGAGGTGCGCGGCGCGATGCCGACGACGCTCGACGAGTTCGAGTGAGGGGTATCCGCCCGCCGGGCGACGTGTCGCCGTGACCGACGCGCACCGGGAAAACCGCCGGCCCCGGAACGAGTGGATCGACCCGTTTCAGGCGCTGCTGAACGCCGAGACCGACACCGACCCGCCCCTGAACCCGCACCCGTGACGTTTTATGCCCGGGCTGGCGACCCCCGGTATGCACTTGGAGGGAACGGCGCTGGTCGGGCCCCACTTCGAGCCGGTAGAGGGCCGAGTGGTCGTCGCCGACGGCGAGATCGTCCGGGTCGAGGAGGCGTCGGTCGAGAGCGACGCGGTGATCCTCCCGGCGTTCGTCAACGCCCACACCCACATCGGCGACTCGATCGCCAAGGAGGCGGGCGAGGGGCTCTCGCTCGACGAACTGGTCGCGCCGCCGGACGGGCTGAAACACCGGCTCCTCCGCGCGGCCGACCGCGGGGAGAAGGTCGCCGCGATGGCGCGCACCCTCCGGTACATGGAGTCGACCGGCACCGGCACGTTCCTGGAGTTCCGTGAAGGGGGCGTCGAGGGCGTGCGCGCCCTGCGGGACGCGCTCGCCGGCGAGGGGGTCTCGTTCGGCGGCCGCGCGATCGACGCCGTCGTCTTCGGCCGCGACGACCCCGACGTGCTCTCGGTCGCCGACGGGTACGGCGCCTCGGGCGCCCGCGACGCCGACTTCGACGCGGTCCGGGCGGCGGCGCGCGACGCCGGCAAGCCCTTCGGGATCCACGCCGGCGAGCGCGACGCCGCAGACGTCAACCCCGCGATGGACCTCGACCCCGACTTCCTCGTCCACATGGTCCACGCCGAGCCGATCCACCTCGAACGCCTCGCCGACCGCGGGACCCCGGTCGTCGTCTGCCCGCGCTCGAACCTCGTGACGAACGTCGGCGTGCCGCCGATCCGCGAGCTGGCGGAGCGCACCACCGTCGCGCTCGGCACCGACAACGTGATGACCGACTCGCCGTCGATGTTCCGCGAGATGGAGTTCGCGGCGAAGCTCGCCGACCTCCCCGCCCGCGAAGTGCTGCGGATGGCGACGGTCAACGGCGCCGAGATAGCCGGGCTGAACCGCGGCGTGGTCGAGCCCGGCGCCGACGCCGACCTCCTCGTTCTCGACGGCGACTCGGACAACCTCGCCGGCGCGCGCGACCTCGCCCGCGCCGTCGTCAGGCGCGCGGGACAGGCCGACGTCTCGCGGGTCGTGATCGGCGGCGAGACGGTCGTCCCGCGCGGGGACTGAGTCGCCCGCCCGAACGCCGTCCGCCCGCCGCTTTCCCCGCCTCCTTCCACCGCCGCTTTCCCCCGCCGCCTTCCCTCGCCGACGGAGTGAAACCGTTCCCGCCCGTGATCCATCCTATGACGACGCTCTCGCTGCTCGCCGGCCTCGCGCTCGGGCCGGTAGTCGGACTCGCCGCGACGCTCGCGATGGACCCGGTGATGGCGCGGCTGCCCGAGGGGACGACGGCGCCGAAGGTCGCCGCGGGCGTGCTCACCGACACGCCCGTCGACGACGCGCCCGAGCGCTTGGCGACGTGGGTCCACTACGTCGCCGGGGCCGGTTCGGGGCTGCTGTTCGTCGGCCTCGTCTCGGCGATTCAGGCGGCGCTCGGCCTCGGAGTCGGCGTCGCGCTCGCGGTCGCCGGCGTCGCGCAGTTCGCCCTCATGGTCGGCTTCTTCGCGCTCGTCCCGCTCCCCCGCGCCCCGGGGCTCCCGCGCCAGCGGCTCGGCCCGATCCGGCGCGACTGGGCCGCTTCCGCGGCGGCGTACGTCCTCGTCGCCGCCGTCGCCGTCGGCGTCGCGACCGCGGTCTGACGCCGCGTCGACGGCGGGCCAGCTCCGGCTCCGCGAGTAAAGCGCGCCCGGAGAGAAACGGTTTTGTCGCTGGCTCCGGCCCGATCCGGTATGCACGCCATCACTCGATCCGGCTGGATCGAGGTCATCTCCGGGTCGATGTTCTCGGGCAAGACCGAGGAGCTGCTCCGCCGGCTCCGGCGCTCCGAGATCGCCGGGCAGTCGGTCGCCGTCTACACGCCCGCGGTCGACGACCGCTACGGCGAGGCGACGATCGGCAGCCACACGGGCCGCCAGTGGGAGGCGACGGTCGTCGACAACGAGGGCGACGGCCCCCTCGACATCCTCGACGACGACCCGGCCGAGGTCGTCGCGATCGACGAGGCGAACTTCTTCTCGGACGCGCTCGTCGAGGTCTGTAACGCGCTCGCGGACCGCGGCAGCCGCGTGATCGTCTCCGGCACCGACCAGACGTTCCGCGGCGAGCCGTTCGACCCGGTTCCGCAGCTCATGGCGACCGCCGAGTACGTCGACAAGCTCCAGGCCATCTGCTCGGTCTGCGGCGAGCCCGCCTCCCGGAACCAGCGGCTCATCGAGGGCGAGCCCGCCCACGCCGACGACCCGACGATCCTCGTCGGCGCGGAGGAGTCCTACGAGGCGCGGTGTCGCGACTGCCACGTGCTGCTGACCGGCGACCGGCCCGAGGAGGAGCGGCCGTTCGAGAGCGCCGAGGCCGACTCCACGAACGACTGAGCCCGGCCCGGACGCTGGCGTCGACCGACGCCGCCCGCCGTCTCACTCCGGCCGTTTCGCCCGCCGGTAGGCCCAGAGGTGGCCGTCGCCGCCCGGCAGGTCGATCGGTCGGTACGTCCGGATCAGCGCCGTCCCGTCGGCGAGCGCCAGCCGCTCGTCGTTCACCGGGACCCCGGCGTCGACGACGCGCTCGATCCGCGCGACGAACTCCCCCGGGTCGGCGAACTCCCCGCTCAGGTCGGCGGCGAGCTCCCGGCAGTCGAGCCCGGTGGCGTCCTCCGGGTCGCCGTCGAGGCCGAACAGGTCGAAGAGCCGCTGATTCACGCGTATCACCCGCCTGTCGGCGTCCTCGACGAGCATCCCCACGGGGAGCGCGTCGAGGGCGGTCGACAGCACGGCGTTCGTCCGTTCGATCTCGCGTTTGCGCGCCGTCTCCTCGGTCACGTCCTCGAACTGGGAGAACACGCCTATCACCGCCCCGTCGGCGTCGGTCACCACCTGGTTGTGCCACGCGCAGCGGATCCGCTGGCCGTCGCCGCGAACGTTCTCGTTGACGCTCTGGTACCCGCCCTTGTCCGAGAGGAGGTCGCGTTCGAGCGCGGCGACGTGTCGGCGCTCGGACGCGGGGACGAACGGGAGCCACGTCCCGCCGAGGAGCTCCGACTCGTCGTAGCCGAGGATCTCCTCCGCGGCGGGGTTCGCCCGGACGATCCGGAAGTCGGCGTCGTACTCGATCGTCCCCAGCGGCGACTGGTCGATGAACCGCGAGAGCCGCTCTTCGCTCTCGGCGAGCGCGACCCGCGACCGGTGCTGGTCGACCGCGTTGCGGACCCGGTTGGCCAGCACCTCGTACTGGTCGTTCCCGCCGCGCTTCTGGATGTAGTCCGTCGCGCCGGCCGAGATGGCCTCGCTCGCTATCTCCTCGCTCCCCTTCCCGGTGAACAGCACGAAGGGGATCTCGATCCCGCGGTCTCGGACCCGCTGGAGGAGCTCCAGGCCGTCGGCCTGCGGCATGTCGTAGTCGGAGACGACGCAGTCGATCGCCTCGTGGTCGAGCGTCGCTAAGGCGTCGTCCACGTCGGTCTCGGAGGTCACCGCGAACGCCTCGTCGATCCGTTCGAGGTAGGTCGCGGTCAGGTCGAGGTAGGCCGGGTCGTCGTCGACGTGGAGCACGCGGAGGCTCGACGCGTCCGCCGACCGGGCGTCCGAAGCTGGCCTCGACATGACAACTCATACCGCGACCGGTCAAATATACGTTCGGGTAGCCCGACCCGCGCCGCCGGCGGGCTACCGGCTCACGCTTCGTCCGCGTCGCTGCCGTTCGCGTCACCGCCCGTCACGTCGTCGCCACCGTCCGCACCGTCGTCCTCCGCGGTCGCGAGGCGGAACAGCCCCACGAGCGCGCCGGCCGCCACCAGCGTTCCCTCGACCTTCGCGGCCGCGTACACCCACTCGCGCGGCTCCGCCTCGCCGGCGTTCCGGTAGAGCGCGCGCGTCCACAGCGCGACGGCGCGCCGCGGGGCGACGGCTTCGAGCAGTCCGCCGATTCCGGCCACCAACAGCAGTAGCGCTTTCATGCCGGTGCTTCGACGCCGGTCCTGAAAAGCGGACCGGGGGACCGACCCGTCCGGTGTGATCCGACCGCTCAGTCGTCGGTCACCCGTTCGGCCGCGTCGAGGTAGCGACGGCAGGTCGCGGCCGCCCACTCGCGGACCGCGGGGTCGTCCGTCCACAGTAGCGCGGCGACCCCCGCGTCGTCGACCAGTCCGACGACGGCGCGGTCGTCGCCGAGCGCCACCGCGACCGGCGAGTCGCCGTCGTGTCGGTACGCGTCGACGCCGCGGTCGGCGAGCGCGCGCCGGACTACCGGCCCCGTCGCTCCGGCGAGTCGGTCGGCCGCGGCGCCGGTGAACACGACGCGGGCCTCTCGCGGCGCGACCGCGTCGGGTTCGGTGTCGGTCGCGCCGTCGCCCCCGTCGTCTCCCGCCGCCAGCGCCGCGTTCAGCCGACGGGCGAGGTCGGCCTCGAACCGCGGGACGACGGCGACGACGCTCTCGGACTCGCCGACGAGGGCGGCCAGTCGCCCGGCGGGGGTCCCGATGTCGCCGCTGACCGCGCCCTCGCCGGCCGGTCCGCTCTCGGTCGCCTCGTCGTCCGCAGATGCGCGTCCGCGTTCGAGGGTGTCGACTCGCTCGTCGAGGCGCTCGGGGTCGACGTCGACGGCGCGCGCCACGAGCGACCGGAGGGCGGCCGCGGGCGACGCGGGGTCGCCGTCGCTCACGGGCCCTTCTCGCCCGCGGCCGCGGAGTCGCCCGCGGCGTCGTCTGCGCCCGCCGAGTCGCGCTCGTCCCCCGGCCATCGGGCTGGCGCGTCGGGTCGCGGCGGATACGACTGCCGGCCGCCGGTCGACTTCCGCGCCAAGAGCCGCGCCGTCGCGCGGCGGCGGTCGCCGGGGCGCTCCGTCGTCGTCTCGTCGTAGTAGCGCACGCTCAGCCCGAGTCCGGCGCGGAGCAGTTCGTTCGCCGCGAAGCGGTAGCGGTCGTCGCTCGGCCCCGACGGCGACGGCTCCGCCGAGCGGAGGTGGCCCTCGACGAAGAGGTACCCGCCGGGCGAGAGCGACGCGACGAGGTCGGCGAAGCGGTCGAGGGTGTGGAAGTAGCTCATCGTGACGAGGTCGTACGCCTCCGCCGGGAGTTCGTGCGTCGTCGCGTCCGCCGCTATCGTCTCGATCCGGTCGGCGACGCCGCGTTCGGCGGCGCGCTCGCGGACGATCCGGAGCCCCGCCGCCGAGGCGTCGAGCGCGTCGACGTCGTAGCCGCGGTCCGCGAGGAACACCGCGTTCCGGCCGGTGCCGGCGGCGACGTCGAGCGCGCGACCGCCGGGCAGCGACGGCTCGTATGCGCGAAGCACGGGAGACGGCTCCGGCGCCCGGGGGTACTCCCCCGACGCGAAGCGCTCGTCCCAGTCGGTGTCGGTCACGGTCGCCGTTCGACGCGCCGGGGCGTAAACCTCAGGGGCGCCTCGCTCGGAGTGGCCCGTATGGACGACGCGACGGACCCCGCCGAGCGCCTGAACGCGCTCCTCGCCGACCGCGACGAGACGCTCGCGACCGCGGAGTCGCTCACGGGCGGCCTCGTCGGCTCGCGAGTGACGGACGCCCCGGGCGCGAGCGCCTACTTCGACCGCGGCTTCGTGACGTACACCTACGACGCCAAGCGCGAGCTGCTCGGCGTCTCACGCGAGTCGCTCGACGCGCACGGCGCCGTGAGCGAGCCGGTGGTCCGCGAGATGGCGGCGGGCGCCCGCGACCGGGCGGACGCGGACTGGGCGGTCGCGACGACCGGCATCGCCGGACCGACGGGCGGGACCGACGAGAAACCGGTCGGGCTCGTTTACTTCGGCGTCGCGCACGCCGCGCCGTGGGGCACCGGGGAGTCGTTCGTGCGAACCGAGCGGGCCGTCCTCGACGGCGACCGCGACGTGGTGAAGCGGGGCGCCGCAGAGCGGGCGCTCGACGCCCTCGTCCGGGTCATCGAGGACGTCGACGGGTGAGGATGCGACCGGTCGGCCCGCCCGACCCGTATCACCACTTGGGTTTATCAGGAGACGGCGCGTACCGCCGGCATGATCGAGCGCGTACTCGTGGCGATGGACGGCTCAGACCTCTCCGAGCGCGCGCTCCGGTACGCGCTCGACGGACACCCCGACGCCGAGATAACCGTGCTGACAGTGGTCGGCGGCGCGTCGCCGATGATGGGACAGGCCGCGGGGATCGCGCTGTCGGACGACGGCGAAGACGGGGTCCGCGAGGCCGCCGCGCCGGTGTTCGAACGGGCGCGGGAGATCGCGGCCGAGTACGACGCGACCGTCGAGACGGCCGTGGAGACGGGCCGCCCCGCGCGTCAGATAATCGACCGGGCCGAGGAGTTCGACGTGGTCGTCTTGGGCACCCACAGCGGGTCGCTGGCCGACCGCCTGTTCGTCGGCAACGTGGCGAAGACGGTGTTCCAGCGGTCGCCGGTGCCGGTCACGGTCGTGCGGTGAGTCAGCGGACTTCGGTCGCGATCCGTGCGCCCGCCCGCGGTCAGTCGATGTACGCGTTCCCGACGACCGCGACGACCAGCGCGGCGATCACGATCCACGTGAGGGGCTCGACCGCGAGAAGTCGGATCGGGCGCGCGGCCGACTCCCCGAAGCCGAAGAGGACGCCGCCCGCGAACGCGATCGCGACCACGAGCGCGCCGACGATCCCGGCCACGCCGAGCAGCGCGCGATCCGACGAGTCCATACCCGACGTGTGCGTCGGGGCTACTTAAGAAATGCCCGCGGATGGTCGTGACGGGGTCGAAGCCAGGGCAGGGATTTGAACCCCGGAAGTCTCGATTACAAGTCGAGTGCATGAACCACCCATGCTCCCCTGGCGCGTGCGGTCGTACTCGGTCCTCCTATGAGTGCGTGTCGCTTTCCGCGAACCCGCCCGGGGTCAGCCGCTTTCGTCGGTCGGATCCGCGCCCTCACCGTCATGCGACTCGGCCTCGGAGTCGGGCAACTCGGCCTCGGCGTCGCCCAGCGACTTCGTCAGTTCGACCCGGTGGAGGTCGTAGCCCCGCGCCGCGTAGAACGCCCGGGCGCGGTCGTTGTCGGCGAGCGCCTCCAGTGCCACGTGTTCGGCGCCCGCCTCGGCGAGTTCGCGCTCCGCCGCGTCGAGCAGCGCCGCGCCGATCCCCTCCCCGCGGCGCTCCGGGACCACGTAGAGGTTGCTGACGGTCCCGCGGACGGCGTCGCGCTCGTAGTCGCCGCGTTCGAGCGAGAAGCCGACGAAGCCGACCGGATCGGATGTTCCGTCTCCTCCCCCCTCCGTCTCCGCCCCGGGAGGCGGAGCGCGAGCGACGAACAGCTCGCCCGTGACGACCGACTGTGCGACCCACTCGCGGACGGTCGCGCGGTTCGCCTCGGCGCGGAGCGTGGCGCCGTGCTCCCGCTGGCCGGCCGCGAGCGAGACCCACATGTCGGTGACGGCGTCGACGTCGTCGGCGGTCGCCGGCTCGACCCGCGCGTCCGACTCGCCCATGCGCACGCCTTCGGCTCGCGGCGTGTTGAGGCTGCCGGCCGGCGGATCGCTCGCCTCGGTGCGGGCTCAGATCTCGCGGCAGTTCGGGCAGACGGCCTGCCCGTTCGCGGTGACGAGGTCGGGGACGAGCGCGCCGCAGTTCTCGCAGACGCCCTGGGTCGATCCCCCGTCCGCGCCGCCGGTCGCGTCGGCGCCGCCGTCGGTGTCGGCGGTCTCGTCTCGCGTCGCGACCGCCGCACGCTCCGCCGCCTCGGAGTCCATCGTCGCCTCGGCGCGCCGCTCCGCGTCGGTGTCCGCGGCGGCCGCGGTCGACAGCACCGCTCCGTCGGGCCCGGGCTCGCCCGCCGCGGGCTCCTCGCCGAAGGCCTCGGTGCCGGTGCCCGTCCGCGGCGCGCCCGCGGCGAGCGCGTCGCCGTCCGTGACGACGCCGACGGCCTCCCCGTCCGCCACCGCGACGACGCGGTCCGCCCCCTCCGCGACGAGGCGCTCCTCGACCGCCGCCAGCGAGTCGTCGGGCGCCACCGCCGGCAGCGGCGGGCCCATCACGTCGGCGACGGTGAGGTCGGCAGGGGCCGGACCGTCGTCCGATCCGGCGGTCGTCGCGTCCAGCAGCGCGTCGAGCGCGTCGCGGGACTCCAGGCGTCCGACCGGCTCGCCGCCGCGCACGACGACCAGACAGTTCGTCTCCTCGTCGACCAGCAGCGCGGCCGCGTCCGAGAGCGAGTCCGACTCGCTGACGCCGAGGAACTCGCGGTGCATCACGTCACGAACCGTGGTGTCTGTTCGCATACGACTCGGATCCGCTCCGACCGGCTAAAAGGTGCCCCCGGTAGCGTTTTATCCGCGCCGATCGTATAATTGCGATCGGTTCCCACACCGGGCGCCGGACGTGCGACGCGCGGCGGTCCCCGGTGCGTGCGCAGCGGTGACGGGGACCGCACGCGGCGAGGAAAGGGAGCGTTCAAACCCTCCGGCGTTCGAACGGCGATATGGCCATTCCCTCGTTCGTGATCGGGATCGCGGGCGGGACGGGCGCCGGGAAGACGACGGTCTCCCGGCTCGTCACCCGCGACCTCGGCGACAGCGTCACCCGGATCCCGCTGGACAACTACTACGAGGACCTCTCGCACCTCGAGTTCGAGGAGCGTCAGGAGGTCAACTACGACCACCCCTCGGCGTTCGAGTGGGAGCTGCTCAGAGAGCACTTGGAGGCGCTCTTGGAGGGCCAGTCCGTCGAGATGCCCCAGTACGACTTCGAGGTCCACAACCGCAAAGACGAGCGCGTCACCGTCGAGCCGACCGACGTAATCGTCTTGGAGGGAATCTTAGCGCTGTACGACGAGGAGATAAACGACATGATGGACCTCCGGCTGTTCGTCGAGACCGACGCCGACGTGCGGATTCTCCGTCGGATTCGGCGAGACGTGATCGAGCGCGGCCGCGACCTGGAGGGCGTCATCGACCAGTACCTCTCGACGGTGAAGCCGATGCACGAGCAGTTCATCGAGCCCTCGAAGAAGCACGCCGACGTGATCATTCCGGAGGGCGCCAACAGCGTCGCCGTGAATCTCTTAGAGGAGAAGCTCCGCGCCGAGGTCGAGGGCGACGCTGTCCGGAGCTGGGAGCGCGGCAGCCTCGAACAGGAGCTCGGCGAGAAGCGCTCGCTGGACGTCGACGGCGACGATTAATCGCGGGCGGTTCTCTCAGGTTACGGACCCGACGGCGCAGTCGTGGTGACCACCTCCAAAGCCCCAGTCGCGAGGGCGGCGCACGCTCGCTGCGGTCCTCAGTCGGTCGCTCCGCTCCCTCCTTGCGGTCCTTACGTCGCCTGCGCCGCCCTCGCGACTGCCCTTTGAGTCCCCCCGAACCGCACCTCACGCCTCCCCAGCCTCGCGGCTCCCTTCGCTTCGCTCCGGTCGCCGCGTCCCTCGCGCGTGCTCCTCGCGCCCTATCGGGCGCTCGTCGGCACGCGCCGCCGCATCGTCTTTCATAAAAATTGTACCAGCCGTTCACAGGAATTTAAATATCCCCTCCCGACCGTTCCGGCTTATCGCCGCCGGCTCGCCACCCGCTCCTCGGCGGTCTCGGCGCTGACGAGCTCGTACAGCGTCGCCCGCCCGCCGTCCTCCTTCGGGCGAAGCACGCGGCCGAGCCGCTGGGTGAACTCGCGCTCGCTGCCCGAGCCGGAGAGCAGGACCGCCACGTTCGCGTCGGGCACGTCGACTCCCTCGTCGAGGACGTTGGCGGCGACGACCCGGCTGTAGGTGCCGTCGCGGAAGCGCTCTAAGATCTCGCGGCGCTCCTTGGCGCCCGTCTCGGCGGTGATCGCGGGCAGGAGGAAGCGCTCGGAGAGGCGGTAAACGAGGTCGGTGTGGGCCGTGAACACGATGACGCGGTCGTCGCGGTGGCGCTCCAATATCTCGGCGAGCCGCTCGACCTTGCGGTCGGCGTTCATCATGATCTCGCGGGCGTCCTGCTTCGCGAGCAGGGCCTCGCGGGCCGCGGGGTCGTTGCCCGAGCGCTTGACGAGCTCCTGGTAGTCGCTGCCGCTCGAGAACGTGATGCCGGCGTCGCGCACGTACTCGACGAAGGTGCCCTGCCTCTCGTCGTATCGCTCGCGCTCTTCCGCCGTCAGCTCAACCTCGATCCGCCGGATGTCGTAGGGCGCGAGGTGGTCGCCCGCCAGGTTGTCCACGTCAAGCGCGTAGACGCGCTCGCCGACCAGGTCGGCGACGACCTCGTGAGCCCCGTCCGGGCGCTCGAAGGTGGCGGTGAGGCCGAGCCGCGCGGGCGCGGCGAGGAGGCGGGCGGCGTCGCGGTACCCCTCGCCGCCCAAGTGGTGGACCTCGTCGAAGACGACGAACTCGAAGGCGTCGCCGACGCCGTCGGCCTTCAGGTACGCCGAGTCGTACGTCGACACCGTGATCGCCTCCCGGCGCTGCTCGCCGCCGCCGAACCGACCGATCGGGGCGTCGAACTCCCGTTCGAGTTCGCGCTGCCACTGGTCGAGGAGGTCGACGGTGGGGACGACCACGAGCGTCGGGACGCCCAGGTCGACCATCGCGCGGACCGCGATCACGGTCTTTCCCGCCCCGGTCGGGAGTTCGATCACGCCGCGGTCGTCCGCCTCGCGCCACGCGTCCAACGCCTCGCGCTGGTACTCGCGGAGGTCGTAGTCCGTCGCGAGCGCGTCCGGCAGCTCCGCCTCGCTCGCCGCGCGGTCGCTCGCGTCGAGGACGCGGTCGTCGACCGAGACGCCGGCCACCCGGAGCGCCCGCCGGAGTTCGGCGTAGCGGTGCGCGGGCGCCCGCCCCGTCCCGGTCCGGGGGTCGGTCTCGACCCCCGGGAGCGGCGGGAGCGCGTCGGGCGCGAGGTCGGCGTCCGCGTCGATCCGGACCGTGCCGTCCTCGTAGGTCAGCCGGACGTCCATCGCCCGGAGTTGCCGACCGACTTACAAAGGCCCACCGCCTCGCCCCGGTATGCGCGCGGACGAACTCGACCCGGACCTCGCCGCGGCGATCGACGAGATCGAGTCGCTGGGCCTGCCCGCGTGGAGCGACCTCTCCGTCGCGGCCGCCCGCGACCTCGAGGACGACCTGTTCTCCGGACCGCCCGAGCCGCCGGTGGCCGAGGTCCGCGACCTGGCGTTCGACGGCCCGCACGGCGAGGTGCCGGTGCGGGCGTACCGGCCGGGGACCGCGCTCGACGCGGCCGACGGCGAGCCGGGCCGCGCCCTCGTCCACTTCCACGGGGGCGGGTGGACGCTCGGGACGCTCGACTCGGTCGACGGGATCTGCCGCGAGCTCGCCGTCCGCGCCGGCGCCGTCGTCGTCTCCGTCGACTACCGCCTCGCCCCGGAACATCCCTTCCCGGTCGCGGTCGACGAGGCGGCCGCGGCGGTCGGGTGGGTCGCGGAGGCCGCCGACGCGCTCGGCGTCGACCCCGCTCGGCTCGGCGTCTCTGGCACCAGCGCGGGCGGCGCGCTCGCGGTCGCCGCGTCGCTTCGCGCTCGGGAGTTCGACGAGCCGCCGACCCCCACCGGCCAGTTCCTGCTCTATCCGATCGCCGGCCACGACTTCGAGACGGACTCCTACCGGGAGAACGCCGACGGCCCCCTCCTCACCCGCGCGGACATGCGGTGGTTCTACGAGCAGTACCTCCGGAGCCCGGTCGACGCCGCGAACCCCTACGCGGTGCCGCTCCGGGCGGCCCACCTCGGCGACCTGCCCCCCGCGACGGTCGTCACCGCCGGGTTCGACCCCCTGCGCGACGACGGCGCCGCGCTCGCGGAGCGGTTCGGGCGCGAGGGGACCGCGGTCGAGCACCGTCACTACCCGGCGATGGCGCACGGGTTCTGTAGCCTCGCCGACCGCGTGCCGACCGCGGAGGCGGCGCTGTCCGCGGTCGCCGAGGACGTGCGAGAACGGTTGTGAGGCGGCCGCGGGGCCTGGGTTCCGCTCCCGAGCCCCGGGCGCCGACTCCGGTCAGGCGTCCACGGTCGTCTTCACGATGCTCACGGGCGCGGTCGACTGCCGGGAGACGCGCTCGGTGACGGAGCCGAGCATCCGTCGGTAGCCGCCGGAGCGCGTCTTCGACCCCATCACCGTGAGGTCCACGTCCGCCTCGTCGACGTACCGGAGGATCTCCTCGTGGGGGACGCCGTACCGCAGCGCGGTGACGGTCTCGACGTCGGCCTCGTTCGCGCGGGACGCGACCGCGTCGAGCGCCTCGCGGCCGCTCTCTTCGAGTGTCTCCTCGGCGCCCTCGGCGCCGTCGACGAACTCGTCGCCGGAGTAGGCGTTCACCACGTCGCTGTCGACCACGTAGAGGACGTGAAGCGTCGCGTCGTAGCGGTCGGCGGCGTCTATCGCGTGGTCGGTCGCGCGGTCGACGCCGACGCTGCCGTCGGTCGGGAGGAGCACGTTGTCGTACATACGCGACGGTTCGACGGGCGAGCGAATAAATCGGTCGCCCGTTCCCGGCGGCCGGTTCAGTCGGCGGCCGCCGGCGCCGCCGTCCGACCGGTTCCCGAACGGTTAACACGCTGTGCGCCCGCCGAAGTCCCATGACAGAGGCCGCGGACCGGATCTTCGTGAACGGAGAGGTACACACGCTCGCGGACCCGGACGACGGCGGCGACGAGGTCGCGGAGGCCGTCGCCGTGCGCGACGGTGCGGTCGTCAGGACCGGGCGGACCCACGACGTGGAGCTGCTCGCGGGCGTCGACACCGACGTGGTCGACCTCGGCGGGCGCGTGCTCCTCCCCGGGTTCGTCGACGCGCACACCCACCTGACGACCGTGGGGCGGTACCTCGTCCACGCGGACCTCTCCGCGGCCGACTCCCCCGGAGCGGCCGTCGACCTGCTCGCGGAGCGCGCGGCGGAAGTGGAACGGGAGGAGAGCGGCGGCGAGGCGGCCGGCGGGGGCGACGAGGCGAGCGACGGCCGCGGGACCGGCGAGTGGGTGTTGGGCTACGGCTACGACGAGTCGACCTGGGACGAGTCGCGCTACCTGACCCGCGCGGACCTCGACCGCGTCTCGGCCGAGCGTCCGGTCGCGGCGTTCCGCGAGGACATGCACGTCGCGGCGGTCAACGGCGTCGCGCTCGACCGCTTCGCGGAGGTGCTCGCCGACGCGCCCGACGGGACGGTGCCGACCGAGGACGGCGAGCCGACCGGAGTCCTCCTCGAGGCCGCCATCGATCCGATCTACCGTGCGGTCGAGCCGGACCGCGAGGAGACGCGCGCCGTCGTCGAGGCCGCGCTCGACCAGTGCGCCGAGCGCGGGATCACCGGCTTCCACGACATGGTCCGCGACTCGCACGCCCCGCGGGTCTACCGCGACCTCGACGCGGCCGGCGAACTCACCGCCCGCGTCCGGATCAACTACTGGAGCGACCACCTCGACGCGGTGCGGGAGGTCGGCCTCGCCACGAACGCGGGGAGCGAGTTCGTCGAGACCGGCGCGATCAAGTCCTACACGGACGGGAGCCTCGGCGGTCGGACGGCCCGCCTCTCGGCGCCGTACGCGGACGCCCCCGACGAGACCGGGCAGTGGGTCGTCGACCCCGAGGAGCTGGACGAGGCGGTCGCGGCCGCGACCGAGGCGGGCTTCCAGTTCACCGCCCACGCCATCGGCGACGAGGCGGTCGACGCCGTGCTGGACGCCTACGAGGACGCCTCGGAGACTGACGCGGGCGAGGCGCGCCACCGGATCGAACACGTCGAACTGGCCGACGACGACGCGATAGCGCGGCTCGCGGAGACCGGCGTCGTCGCGAGCGTCCAGCCGAACTTCCTGAAGTGGGCGGGCGAGGGTGGCCTCTACGAGGAGCGACTGGGACCCGAGCGCACCGCCGAGACGAACCGCTACCGCGACATGCTCGACGCGGGGGTCGAGCTCGCCTTCGGCTCCGACGGGATGCCGATGGACCCGCTCGTCGGCGTCCACCACGCGGTCACCGCCCCGGCAGAGCCCCAGCGGCTCACGGTCACCGAGGCGCTGCGCGCGTACACGAGCGGCGCCGCCTACGCCGGCTTCGAAGAGGACCGACTCGGGACGATCGAACCCGGGAAGCGGGCCGACCTCGTCGCGCTCGACGACTCGCCGTGGGAGGCGTCCGACGCCATCGACGACATCGACGTCGCCCTGACGGTCGTCGACGGCGAGGTCGTGTTCGACGACCGGTGAGCCGGCGGCAGGGGAGGTCGGCGGCCGTCGAACCGGGAAACCCGCAATCGCTGCCAGAAAACAGTAGTTATTAATCGTGTAGTTCTAACGCGCCACTATGGCAGAGATAGCCATCGAGTACGCCGAGGGGAACCGCCTCCGGTCGGAGGCGGAGACCGCCCGACGGCTCATCGACGCGTACCTCGGCGACCGCCCCGACGTCGACCGCGTCACGCTCGCTCCCTCCGGAGAGTCCGTCTTCTGTGTCAGCGTCGAAGGCGACCGTATCTGGTGTACCGACCCCCGCGAGTGGATCGATGCGATGGAGGCGGTGACGGCCGCGCGGAAACGCCTCTCGGAGGTCTCGTAACGCTCCCGTCCGTCACTCGCCCGACTCGTCCTCGCGGGCCGCCGCGCGCGCGAACACGAAATCCCGCAGCAGTTTGCCCGCGACCGCCGCCGCCTGCCCGTCGTCGCGGTCGTTCACCTCGACGACGTCGAACCCGTCGGCCCGGGGCGCGACGGCGCGCACGATGTCCCGGACCTCGCGCGGTTCGAGTCCGAACGGCTCCATCGTTCCGGTTCCGGGGGCGTACCCCGGGTCGAGCCCGTCGACGTCGACGGAGCAGTAGACCGACTCGTCCGCGAAGGCGTCGCCGTCGAGGGCGTCGAGCCATTTGCGGGCATCCTCGGGCGCGACGACCTCCACGTCGGCGTCGGCCGCGCGGTCCCACTCCGCCTCGGAGCCGGTCCGGGCGCCGACGATCACCGCGCGGTCCACGCCGAGGTCGTCGAGACAGCGGCGCGTGACGCAGGCGTGGTTCCACGGGGTCCCGTCGTACGCCTCGCGGAGGTCGAGGTGCGCGTCGACGACGACGAGGGCGTCGGGTTCCACCGCGTCGACGCCGGCGTATGTGACCGTGTGCTCGCCGCCGAGGAGGAGGGGGACGGCGCCGTCGTAGACGACGCTCCGCAGTTCGGCGGCGAGGTGGTCGAGGTACGCCGGCACGTCGTCCCAGGGACGCACGTCGCCGGCGTCGTGGACGCCCAGCGCGGAGAAGCGGCTGTCCGTGCGGCGGTCGTAGTCGTCGTACGTCTCGGCGAATCGCCGGACCCGGTCCGGTCCGAACCGGGCGCCCGGCTGAAAAGTGGTCGTGGCGTCGAGCGGAGCGCCGACGACCACGTGGGAAGCAGCTTCGCGGTCGGTCGTCGCCCCGGGGAACATGCCGACTACCCGATGATCTTCCGTTGGCCCTCGTAGTCGAGGTACTCGATGTTGTCGTCCGAGGTGAAGTCCTCGCCCTCGGGGATACGCATCGTGAACGTGTCGTAGGTGTCTAAGTCCATCACCTGGACCTCGTCACCGCTGACGTTGACGACCTGTCCCTGCTTGCGCTCGATGATCGGGACCCACACCTTCGCGTCGACCGGCTGCGAGAGCGAGCGCTTCTTGTCGTCGAAGACGCCCTTCCCCTCGACGCGTGCCTTCGCGCTGCCGTGTTTTCCGGGTTTAGCGGTGCTGTAGTGGTTGATCTTACAGGGCGCGTCGTCCATCATCACGTAGCTGCCCTCCTGGAGTTCGCGAACCTGCTTCTGCTCTCGCGGCATGAACGCCATTTCCCGCGGGGCGGGTATAAACGGTTTGGAACCGCGGCGCTGCCGGAATCGGTCCGGCGGCCGAGGCCGTTCCGAGGGCCCGGACCGGACGATCCGGCTGCTCCCGCGGAGGGGAAACACTCAACAGGAGCCGAGTTAGATCGCCGGGCGTGTCCCCGTTCGCTCCCCTCTCGTCGGACGCACCGACCTCGACCGCCGCTATCGGCGACGCCGCGACCCCGAGCGTCGCCTCCGCCGACCCGGCCGCGATCCCCCTGAGCGGCGACGGGCTCGTGCTCGCCGGCGCGGTGATCTCGGCCGGAGTCGCGCTCCTCGCCGGCGTCGTCGCGTACGTCCTCCGCTCGTCCGACGACCGGGTCGACCGCGTCGCCGACGCGCTCGGCGGCGACCTGCCCGCGCCCACCGACGCGCCGCTCCGCGAGGGGGCCGACGCGCCGTCGTCCACCGGCCTTCACGAGGTCGCCGAACACGACGACGGCGACCCGGTGTACGTCCCCGTGGTCCGGGTCCCGCTCGCGACGGCCGACCCCGGGACGGACGGCGTCTACCGCCACGCCGCCCGCGCCGCCGCGGCGCTGCACGACGAGTTCGGCGACGCCCACGTGCGCGGCTACGACGTGGAGTTCGGCCTCGACGACGGGTCGATCGGCGACGTCGGCCGGACGGTGAAACGCGTCGCCGTGACGCCCGGCCTCGCGGAGCGGCTCCGCGACCCGGACTACGATCACCGCGACCTCCGGAGCGACGTCGAGGCCGGCGACGACGGCGACCCCGGCGTCCCTCCGGTCGACTGGGGCGACGCGGTGAACTACGCGAGCGGAAGCGGGTCGGCCGGGGCCGGCGGCGCGGCGGCGGCGTCGGCCGCGGCGACGTAGGGCGCCCCGATCGCGGAAAAAAGCGGTCTACGGGTCGAGCTCGTCGACGTACTCCTCCGGCTCCTCGTCGTCGTCGACGTTCCCGTCCGGCGGGACGAGCTGTCCCGTGTACAGGTAGCTGACGAGGAACATGACGATGAAGCCGACGCCGACCGCGGCCGTCGTCCGCACGACGAACGGGAATTCGACGAAGTAGAGCGCGCGGTCGGCGATCGCGATGGCGACGGCCGCGGTCACCAGGATCTTCTGCTCGTCGGTCGGGTCGCGGACGAGCCCGACCACGTCGTCCTTGAGGTCGCCGAGCAGGCCCATCAGGCGTCACCTCCGCTCGTCGCGGCCGCGTCGGACGCCGCCGCACGCTCCTCGATCACGCGGCTCACGCGGTCGAGCCCGTCTGCTAACTCCTCAGTGGGGAGCCCGAACCCGATCCGGAACCGGCTCGGGAAGCCGAACAGGTTCCCGGGCGCGAGGACGACGCTCGCCTCGTCGACGACCGTCCGGCAGAACGCCTCCGCGTCCTCGAACCCGTCGGGGACCGTAACGAACGCGTTGACGCCGACCGGGTCGAGCCAGTCGAGGCCGTGCTCGTCGACCCAGTCCGCGACCCGATCGCGGTGGTCCGCCGCCAGCTCGCGGTTCTCGGTCAAGATGCGGTCCTCGCGCGCGCCGAGCGCCTGCTTCGCGACGTGTTGGCCGAACAGGCTCGGCGAGATGGTCGTGTAGTCCTTCCACTGCCACGCGCGCTCGACGACGGGCTCCGGGCCGGCGATCCAGCCGAACCGCAGCCCGGCGAGCCCGTACGCTTTCGTCAGGCTCGTGGTCGAGATCCCGTGCGCGCCGTAGCTCGCGACCGGCGGCTGCGGCTCGTCGGCGAGCAGGCGGTACACCTCGTCGCAGAGCAGGTAGGCGTCGCGCTCGACCGCGACGTCGTACACCGCTCGCATCGCCGCCTCGTCGTGGTACTGTCCGGTGGGGTTGTTCGGGTTGTTGACGACGATCACGGCGGTGTCGTCGCGGGCCGCGTCGGCGACCGCGCCGGGGTCCAGCTCCCACTCGGGCGGCTCCAACTCGACGCGGGTCACGTCCCCGAAGGCGTCCGGCACGGCGTGGAGCGCCTGGTACGTGGGCGTGACGACGACGGCGTGGGTGCCGGAGCCGACGCCGGTCTCCCCGCCCTCCCCGTCGACGGCGGTCTCGTCGCCGAGCAGCGAGAGGAACGTCAGGAAGTTCGCCTCCTGGGTGCCGCACGTGAAGAGGACCTCGTCGGCGGACCGGTCGTAGCGGTCGCCGACGGACGCCCGGAACTCGGGGTCGCCGTTCGTCGGGATGACGTAGCCGAGCTTCCCCGGGTCGAGGTCGAACCGACTCGCGTCGAGCGACCGGACGCCGCTCTCGGCCAGCATGATGTCGGCCTCGTGTTCGTGCTCCGCGAACCAGCGTTCGAGGCCGAACGGGTCGATGCGCATGGGCGTCATCGGGGAGGCGCGAGGTTAGGTGCTGTGGTCTCGGGCGCCCGGTACGGGTTCGAGGCGGGCCGCGACCACCACAACGACTTTCCTCGCCGATCGCGACGGGGTGACATGGTTCTCAACCGGCAGCGGCTGTTGGCCGCCCTGTTCGTCGCCCTGGCGACGCTCGCGGCGGCCGTGCTGGCGGAGGTGCTGCGGACGGTCGTCTTCGCGGTCACCGTCGCGTACGTCCTGTACCCCCTCCGGCAGCGGCTCGTCGGCCGGGGACTCCCACGCCGGATCGCCTGCGGCGTCGCCACCGCGGTCGCCTTCCTCGGCGCCACGCTCCTCGTGGCGCCGCTCCTGTACGCGCTGTACCAGCGCCGGGCGGAGCTGATCGCCATCCTCGAAGGGATTCCAGACGTCGTCCCGATCAGCGTCGGCGACTTCGAGACGGCGATCGAGGTCGCGCCGTACGTCGCGGCCGCCGAGGCCTTCGTCCGCGACGTCGCGCTCGCGCTGGCGGGCGCGGCGCCCGTCCTCGTCTTGGAGCTCGTCGTGTTCACCTTCCTCGTGTACGGCATCCTCTACCGGCCGGGAGCGGTCGGCGCCGCCGTCTTCGGCGTCCTGCCGCCGGAATACCACGACGTCCCCGCTCGGCTCCACGAGCGGACGCGACGGACGCTGTACTCGATCTACGTGCTTCAGGCGGCGACGGCGGCGGCGACGTTCCTCCTCGCGCTCGTGGTGTTCCGCGTCCTCGGCTACGGCTCGCCGGTCCTGCTGGCCGTGATCGCCGGCGTCCTCCAGTTCATCCCCGTGGTCGGCCCGAGCATCCTCATCGTCGCTCTCGGCGCCGGCGACGTACTCGTCGGTCAGCCCGGGCGAGCGATCGCCGTGCTGGTGATCGGCCTCGTCGTCGTCGCCTTCGTCCCCGACGCGGTGATCCGGACCCGGCTCGCCGGCTGGACCGGGAAGATATCCCCGGGGCTGTACTTCGTCGGCTTCGTCGGCGGCATCCTCACGCTCGGCGCGGTCGGGGTCATCGTCGGCCCCCTCGTCGTCTCGCTGCTGCTCGAGGTGATCGACATGCTCACCGAACACGGCGCCACGGGGTCCGTCGCGCACGAACCCCGCTCCGTCGCGCAGGAGGCCGGCCCCGTCGAGGGGCGCGAGGACTCGTCGGACTGACCGGCGCCCGATCCACCTCCCCCTCTCCGCCGCCGGTACCGCTTTCCCTCCGCCGACCGTCGTCACGGTATCCGATGCCCCCGACGGATCTCCCCACCGCGGTCGGCGACGCCCCGACGCTCGCTTCGCGACGCCTCGACGACCTCCCCGAGCGCGTGGCCCGCTCGCGGCCGGCGGACGGCGACGACGCCATCGACGTGTTCGCCCCGGCGACCGGCGAGCGGATCGGACGCGTGCCGGCCTGCGACGCGGACGACGTGGCGGCCGCCGTCGAGCGCGCGCGAGACGCGCAGGCCGAGTGGGCCGAGACGCCCGCGGCGGAGCGCGCCCGGGTCGTCGACCGGTTCGGCGACCTCGTCGCGGACCGTCGCGAGACGCTGCTCGACCTCCTGCAGTTGGAGACGGGCAAGTCCCGGCGCACCGCCGTCGAGGAGCTGTTCGACGTGCCGACCGGCTGCGCGTACGTCGCGAGCGAGGCGCCGGACGCGCTGGCCGAGGAGCGCCGCCGGGGGGTCGCGCCCGGGATCACGACCGCGACGGTCACCCGCGAGCCGGTCGGCGTCGTCGGAGTCATCTCGCCGTGGAACTACCCGCTCACCCTCTCGATGGCGGACGCGATCCCCGCCTTGGCCGCCGGCAACGCGGTCGTGCTCAAGCCCGACGAGAAGACGCCGTTCGGGGCCCTCCTGCTCTCCGAACTGCTGGAGGTCGCCGGCCTCCCGGCGGACCTGTTCCAGGTGGTCACCGGCGAGGGGCCGCGGGTCGGGCCGCCGCTGATCGACGCGGTCGACTACGTCGCGTTCACCGGCAGCACGGCGACCGGGCGGACGATCGCGGAGCGCGCGGGGCGGAACCTGATCGGCTGTTCGCTGGAGCTCGGCGGCAACAACCCGCTCGTCGTCCTCGGCGACGCCGACGTCGAGGAGGCCGCCCGCGGCGCGGTCCAGGCCTGCTTCTCGAACGCGGGCCAGCTCTGCCTCTCCGCCGAGCGGATCTACGTCGTCGAGTCCGCGTACGACGCCTTCCTCGACGCGTTCGTTCGCGAGACGGAGGCGGTGACGCTCGGCACGGGGTACGACTACGACGCCGACCTCGGGTCGCTCGTCGACGCCGACCAGCTGGCCCGGGTCGAGTCGCACGTCGAGGACGCCCGCGAGCGCGGCGCGACCGTCGAGACCGGCGGCCGCGCGCGGCCTGACGTGGGACCCTCCTGCTACGAGCCCACCATACTGACCGGCGTCGAGCCCGACGCGACCGTCGCCTGCGAGGAGACCTTCGGACCCGTCGCCGCGGTGACGCCGGTTCCGGACGCCGACGCGGCGATAGCGGCCGCGAACGACTCTCCCTACGGGCTCAACGCGAGCGTCTGGACCGCGGACCGCGAGCGCGGCGCCGAGATCGCCCGCGAGATCGACTGCGGCACGGTGAACGTCAACGACGCGTTCCTCGCCACGTGGGGCGCGAACGACGCGCCGATGGGGGGGTTCGGCGACTCCGGGCTCGGTCGGCGACACGGGCCGGAGGGGATCCGGCGCTACACGGAGACGCGGACGGTGGGCGTCTCGCGGGTCGGCCCGCTGACGTTCCCGGACCGGATCCCGACCGACTGGTTCGTCCGCGGCGCGTTCGCGGCGATGGGGGTCGGGCGGCGAGCGAGCCGCGCGGTCGACGCGGTCAGACGGCGCTTCTCGCGCCCCTGAGGGAGCGCATCGAGCCGACGACCCGCGACCGAGGCGCCGGACGCCGCCTCACTCCCCGTCGTCGATCAGGCCGCCGAACACGGAGGCCGCGGTGTCCGGCACGTCGAAGTCGTGGTAGTGCTCGCCCTTCTCGTTCGAGAGGATGTTGAGCGCGGCGGCCGCGCCGTCGCCCGCGGAGATGACAGCCTGCCACTCCTCGGCGCGGGCCATCGCACCCGTCGCGTAGGCGCCCTCAACGCTGGTCTCCATCGAGACGCCGACGCTGACGGTGTCGTCGTCGTCGAACGCGCAGCCCAGCTCCTCCGCGAGGTCGCGGTTCGCGCCCGTCGCGAGGACGACGTAGTCGGCCTCGTACTCGTCCTCCTCGGTCGTCACGGCGAAGCCGTCGTCGGTCGACTCGACGCCGGTGACCTCCTCGCCCTGATGGCGGTCGACGCCGAAGTCGTCGACCTGCTGGCGCGCGGTCGCCATGAACTCGCTGCCGCCGACGGAGCCGACGCCGAGGTAGTTGAACAGGTGCGCCTTGTGCATCCACGTCCCGTCCGTGTCGAAGAGGACGGTGTCGAGGCCGTTCTTGCTCGCGAACAGTCCCGCGCTCAGTCCGGCCGGTCCACCGCCGACGATTGCGACGTCTGACATGGCCGCCATATCACCGCGCCCGGACATAAGCGTTGACGGAAGCAGGGATCGACGGGACGGGCCGAGACGAGTCGGCTGCGACGACGACGCGCCGACGACGGACCCGGCGATTTACGCCCCGAAATCGTCGAGCGAGCCGTCGGGAGCGTCGTCGCCCTCCTGACCGACGTTCCGATCACCCTCCTGGCCGTCGTTCCTGTCGCCTTCCCCGTCGCCGTCTCCTCCCCCGCTCTCATCGCCGGGCTCACCCCACGGGTCGTTCGGGTCGACCGGTTCGACGGCGCGGTCGAGCTCGTCGGCCTCGTACTCGGTGTCCTCGTCGAGGATCATCGCGAGGCGCTGCCAGCGCGCGCTCTGGTCGTCCTCGCCCTCCGGCCCGACCCGGGCGCCGTGGGTGTTGAAGAAGCGGGTGCCGCGCCCGCGCTTCGAGCCCTCGCCGGTGTGGCCGTCGAAGACCGCGTCGAACTCGCCCTCCGGTTCGAGATCACCGACCGGGAAGTCGTGCGCCGGCTCCTCGCCGCGCTCGCGGGCCTCGGCGCGGACCTCTGCGACGGCGGAGAAGTAGGCGTCCGCGTTCGACGCCTCTCGGGTTGAGCGGGCGCGGGCGGCCGCGAGCGCGGCGTGAATCGCACAGAGGCGCCCCTTCCACGCGTCCGGCTCCCAGCGCTCGGTGGCGAGCTCCTCGTAGCGGTCGATCAGGAGCGCGACCTCGTCGCCCGCGCGGAGGTCCTCGACGACGTAGAGGTTGAGGCGGTCCCAGAGGTTCCAGGCGTACCCGGAGCGGGCCAGCTCCCAGGCCGCCCACGCCGCGACCTCCTCGTCGGAGCGCCGGACCGCCTTCTGGAGGAGGCTGGAGACGACGTACCGGCTGTACCCGCCGTCCGTCTCGTTCGGCTCCTTCTCCTCGCCGAAGTCGTTCTCGCCCGTCGCGTCCGGCGTCGTCTCGGTTTCGAGGCTCCCGTCCGACCCGAACGTCGCCTGTCTGTCGTCGCCGTCGGCCATGCCCTCGCTCCCGCCGCGAGCGACTTAACTGCCGCGCGGCGGCGCGACGGGAACGCGGCGCGAGGCGGCCGTCGAGTCGGTCGATCCGCGCTGCGGTACGGCGGATCACACCTGTTCTGAAAGGGAACCCTTAAGTCGAATCCGGCGGCTATGTTTCGTTAACCGCCCTTAGCTCAGCCTGGTAGAGCAGTCGACTGTAGATCGACTTGTCCCCCGTTCAATTCGGGGAGGGCGGACTTCTGTTGCGAACAACGTGAGCAGTGAGAAGTCTCACGGACCGAATTGAGCAGACGAGTCACAGCCCGGAACGGCGAGCGAAGCGAGCCGCACGCCCGGACTGTCTCGGCGAGTTCAATTCTGGGAGGGCAGACTGAACCTCACCACTCGTGAGCGACAGCGAGCGGTTGACGCCTATACTCTCGGTGCGAGATTAACTCGGACATGTTGGGTCGCACCACTGCTACGTCGGCGTGGCGCTGTCGCTGTTCGGTTTCGCGTCGATCTGGCCGTACTACCCGGCAACGGGTGCGGGCTTCGCGCTCATCGGCCTGCTCGTCACGCTTGACGATGTGATCGAGCATATGACGCCGTATCCGACACCGCTCGATCAGGTGTGCAAAAGAGCTGTTTACCCTATGCTAAAGCGAATAGAGGGCTTTTGATAATTCTTTTCTGAATGAAAGAACGCGTGATATACACTGTCTATTGAATATAGTTAGTATATCAATTATAGCACACATTTTTTACCTAAACAACTCGTTGACTAGCTAGTGTGAGTATGAAGCCTCCTCTTGATCCTGATGAGATCATCGTTAAAGCAAATTACTTCATACCTGGCGAGCACGAGGAAGCCGCTCTTTCCAATATTAAAAAGTATCTTAGCAGAACCGTATTACAAGATGGGTACAAGCGGGTCAATCAAGGAGACCTTCCATTTCTGCCTGAGTCCCGTACTATGACTTTCCGCTTAGAAATCACAAAGCCAGAACTGCCACTCTCATTCAAATTCAAAGAAAAACTGGGCCTTGCTTCGGAGAGAGAAAAACAAGATATTCTTACTGACAAGTACCATAACCGGCTTAAAAGAAAACGCGCTGATATTCCGTTTGAAATCGATTTTCACTTTCGAACCATCTCTATCCAGAATGGAACTGAAGGGTACGAAATTGAAGTAATTGCGCGACCTGTGTTGCTACAACAACAGCATCAGGGAATGCTTGATCCTAATGAAGAATATGACGTGAAGAGTGCTATCAGCACGACGAAGCAAAGAATCACAAAGTATGCTCGGAGAATCGAAGCAGAAACATTCCAAGAACCACACACAGAAGCAGAATTACTTGACAACTCTCTTGGACAGAAATATCGGGACATTCTCAGAGAGACAGAATATGGTAGAACCGCGATACAGTACATTGACGAGGGTGATTCCAGTTTCCAACGCGATCATCTTAACGCCGCACTAAGTTGCTACATTCACGGCATTGAATGGGTTATAATAGATTATCTGAAACGGACCGGAGATAAAGATGTCATTGAACACGAAAAATCCGATGCCGGTGTACTCTACAAGTATTCAAATCTTGTAGACGGAATCCGACATAACACACCAGCGAGTCAGCGCACGATTAGCTACCTAGATAGGGTCAATGGTGCCGAACGTCGGTGGATGGCTCATCATAAGGAAGGTAGCACGCTCAAAACAGATGTTAACACGCTCCGTGAGCGTTTACTCGAACTCATTGATGAGCTATTTAACGATCAGTTAACTGATCAGACAGAACCAGTAAAATAGCGATCTCTGAATGCGGTTAGGGGGGCGAACGTCCTCCAAAAAGCTACACAAACGCCTGAGTCCGCTCCTCGGTATGCTCACTAACGACCTCGTCGACGCCCTCCCGATCGACCATAGCCGCATATAGCGCCTCGCCGGTCGTCATCAGCTCGCTCATGTCGTCGGCTTCCTCGATCCCTTCCTCCCACGCTTCACGTTCACCCGGACGAAAGATCCTACGTGTATCGGTCAGCGAAACCGCTCGATCGCGGCCGAGCGTGACGGCAGGGCCGCCACCACCCGACTTTTTACGGCTCCCGGCTACAAGTGGCTATGAGCGTTCGCTGGCGGCTGATCGCCCTCGTCGCCCTCGTCCTACTGGCCGGCTGCGCCGGCGCGCCGGTCCCGGACACGGGCTCCGACTCGCAGCCCACCGCCCTCGACTCGCCGCCCGCCGATCCGGACGGCGTCGACCCCGACGACACGGCCGACACGGCGTGGACGGGCACCGTCGTCCGCGTCGTCGACGGCGACACGATGGAGGTCGAGTTCCCGAACGGCGAGGTCGACACCGTCAGGCTCCTCGGCGTCGACACGCCCGAGACGAGCGCGGAGTCGACCTCCCCCGCCGAGTTCGAGGGCATCCCGGAGACGGAGGCCGGACGCACGCACCTCGCGACGTGGGGCGGCGAGGCGTCGGCGTTCGCGGAGCCGGAACTCGCCGGCGAGGAGGTCACGGTCGTGACCGGGGGCGACCGCCGAGGCGGCTACGGGCGCCTGCTCGCGGTGCTGTACGTCGACGGCGAGGACTTCAACGAGCGCCTGCTGAGGGAGGGATACGCGCGGCTCTACGACACCGAGTTCGCGAAACGCGACGCGTACGCGGCCGCCGAGGCGGACGCGAGGGAACGCGGCGCCGGCCTCTGGGCGTTCGACGAGGCCGAGTCCTCCGCCGAGACGAGCGAGGTCGACGGCGCGGACCTCCGGCCGCCCTCCCGGCTCGAAGCCGCGGGGACCGCGGCCTCTGTGTCGGCGTAACACACTTAAGAGCGCGCTCGGTACGGTGGTGTAGTGGCATCCCGACAGGGCGGGTCGGGGGACGCGGAGCCCCTCGGGCCCGGATCGACGGAGCGTCGGACCGCCTCCACGACCGCCGCAGCGAGCCGGCAGGCAGACGCGCGACACCGGTCCCCGCCGGAGTCGCCGGCGTGCCGCCGCGCTCGGGCCGGACGAACCGATCGGTCCGCGGACTATCGGTCGGTCGACCCGCCGCACGGCGGGGAGGCCGCCGCCCGGACGCCGGAGGATCCGCCGGTCCGGGACCCCTCTCTGTACGCGCTGACCGACCACTTCCGCGAGCGGCTCGAACAGCCCGGTCGGTACGTGTCGACGCGCACCGTGAGCGACGCGATCCGGGAGGGTCAGTTGCGGTGGAACAGCACCGACGGCTGGCGGTTCGCCCTCGTCGAGGGGGGCGTCCGCTTCGTCGTGGTCGTGAGCGACACCGAGACGGACTCTCCGGTCGTCGTCACCGGCTGGACCGAGGTCGCGGACCGCGAGGCGGCGTTAGAGGCCCCGCGGTGGGACGGCGTCGACGTCGACACCATCGCCGTGCGGGCCGCGCTGAGCGAGTCGGCCGCGACGCCGATTCCCGACCGGATCCGCCCCCGAACGGTTACCCGCCCGTTCGAGGTGGGCGAGCATCGACTCGAAACCGAGCCCGGCGAGCCGTTCGTGCGCTGTACGGAGTGCGGCTGCCGGTTCCGCTCGAAGGAGGGGATCACGTCGCGGCGGTGTCGACAGCGGTCGCCCGGACGGTAGCGGCCGAGCTCCGACGTATCCATTTATACACAACTGTCGAGCGACGAATACCGCTCGGCCGTGAGTCTGCGGTGCGGTGGCGAGACTCGAAGGGGCAGTCGCGAGGCGGGGGCAGGCGAGACAAGGACCGCAAGGGGCGAGCGAAGCGAGCGACTGAGGACCGCAACGAGCGTGCCCCCGCCTCGCGACCGGGGCTTCGGCGGTGTGCGTGTCGACGGTAGCAGCTATTGATAACTAGCCGACCGGATCGCCGTCTCGGACGCGGAATCGGCTCGGACGACTCTCTGGCGTCGGTTATAATCCGATGAAGTCGTCGAGTTCGACGTCGGTGACGTGGCCGCCGCACGCCGCGCACTCCTCCACGTAGTCCGGGGCCGCACCGCCTTCCATGTGGAGGTTGCCGCACTCGGTACACACCTGGAATTCGGCGTCTAACATGCGGTCGAGCGTTTTTCGAAGCTCTCGGATATGCCTTGTGTCGAGCGCCGTCGCCGCTCGGACCGCCTGCCCGGTGACGCTACCCCTTTCCGCCTCGCGGTCGAAGCGACGGTGATGACCGACGACACCGGCGACGGCCCCGCCGGCGACGATGCCGCCGAATCCGACGACGACATCTCACTCGACCGCTTTCACGAGGCGCTCGAAGCCGAGGAGCGGCCGGTCACGACCGCGAGCGAGGTCGCGCGCAGACTCGGAACCTCGCAGGCCGCGGCCCGAGACGCGCTCGCCGCGCTCGTCGACCGCGGCGACGTGGACCGGCTCGACGTCGAGGCCGACCCCGTGGTGTTCTACCCCCGCGACTGGGGGGCGTTGGCGAGCCGCGAGCGCGTCGTGGTCTTCCCGAAGCGCCGCGAGATCGTCGTCGACCGACCTACCCAGTACACCCGCGCGCGGCTCTCGCAGTTCGCGAACCTCGTCGACACCACCGGCACCGAGCCGGGGACCCGCGGCTACCTCTATCGGATCCGGCAGGAGGACGTGTGGGCCGCGCCGTTCGACGACGACGACGGGCTCGTCGGCGCGCTCCGCTCGGTGCTGCCCCGCCGGTACGACCACCTCGAAGACTGGGTGCGCGACCAGTGGCGGCGCGCGCACCGGTTCCGGCTGTACACCCACGAGGACGATTACGTCGTCCTCGAAGCCGCCTCGGAGAACCTGATGGGGAACGTCGCCGACCAGCACCTCGACGACGACCACCTCCGCGCGCCCATCTCGGACACGGAGGCGTGGGTCAACGAGGCGGCGGTCGCGGCGGTCAAGCGCGCGCTCTACGACGCCGGCTACCCCGTCGAGGACGACCGCGACTTAGAGACGGGCGACCCCGTCGAGATCGAACTCACGACCGACCTCCGCGACTACCAGGCCACGTGGGTGGAGACGTTCCTCGACCGCAAGTCCGGGGTGTACGTCGGCCCGCCGGGCTCCGGCAAGACCGTCGCCGCGATCGCGACGATCGCCGCGGTCGGGGGCGAGACGCTCATCTTGGTCCCCTCCCGCGAACTCGCCGAGCAGTGGCGCGAGGAGCTGCTCGACCACTCGACGGTCGACCCGGCGGACATCGGGCTGTATCACGGCGGGACGAAGGACATCAGCCCCGTCACGATCGCGACCTACCAGATCGCGGGGATGGACCGCCACCGGAGCCTCTTCGACTCCCGCGAGTGGGGGCTGATCTGCTTCGACGAGGCACACCACGTCAGCGCCCCCGTCTACTCCCGGACCGCCGAGCTCCAGAGCAAGCACCGGCTCGGGCTCTCGGCGACGCCCGTCAGCGAGACCGGCAGCGAGGAGGAGATATACACCCTGATCGGTCAGCCCATCGGCGCGGACTGGGACGCGCTGTTCGAGGCCGGCTTCGTCCAGGAGCCCGAGGTCGAGATCCGGTACGTCCCGTGGCGCGAGGAGATGGCCCGCAACGAGTACGCGGCCGCGGACGGGCGGGAGCGCAGACGGCTCGCGGCCGAGAACCCCGCCAAGGTCGAGGAGATCCGCTACCTGCTCGCCGCGCACCGCGACAAGAAGGCGCTCGTCTTCGTCGAGTACCTCGACCACGGGGAGGCGATCGCCGACGCGCTCGGCGTCCCGTTCGTCAGCGGCGAGACGCCGCACCGCGAGCGCGCGGAGCTGTTCCGCCGGTTCCGCGCGACGGACGACACCGACGAGGACGCCGACGGCGACCTCGACGTGCTCGTCGTCTCCCGCGTCGGTGACGAGGGGATCGACCTCCCGAACGCGGAACTCGCGGTCGTCGCGAGCGGGCTCGGCGGCTCCCGGCGACAGGGGTCGCAGCGCGCCGGCCGGACGATGCGCCCCACCGGCTCCGCGCTCGTCTACGTCCTCGCGACGCGCGGGTCGAGCGAGGAGGAGTTCGCCCAGCGGCAGATGCGCCACCTCGGCCGGAAGGGCGTCCGCGTCCGCGAGACGAACGTCGCGGAGTGACCGGAGGCGCGGTCCCTTTCGCCGGGGGTCCGGGGAGACCCGAGTCGGCCCGTCAGAGCGAGTCCGCCAGGCTCTCGGCCGCCGCTCCGATCGCTCCCTCGTTCTCGACGAACCGCACGGGCGCGTTCTGGTCCCTCGCGTACTGGAGCGCCGCGGAGCGGTTGAGGTCCTGCTCGAAGTCGATCTGCCGTTCGGTGACCCCGTCGAGGTCGCGGTCGCTCTCCCGCCGCCGTTTGAGGATCGTCGACGGCTCCGCCTCCACGAGGACGAACGCGTCCGGCGAGACGTCTTCGAGCACTTCGACCGGGAGCCCCTGGACGTAGCCGGTCTGCGTTTCGACCGCGAGGTGCGTCGAGAGGATCACGTTCGTCGTCGCCGCCTCCTCGGCGACGAACTCGCCGGCGCGACGCTGGAGGCGACGCGTCTCCGTCTGCGAGAGCGTGCCGAGCTGGGCCCGCTCGGTCGTGATGCCCATCGCCGCCGCCTGTTCGAGCATCACGTCGCCGAAGTTGATCAGCTTGTACCCGTCGCCGAGTCCGCGTCGAACCGCCTGACAGACGCTGGAGAGGCCGACGCCGTTGACTCCCGACACGAGCGTGACGGACATCAGAAGCTCACCTCGTTCTCCTCGTCGCCCGGCATCCCGCCGCGGTCGTCGTAGTACCGACGGCCGATGAACTGGGCGCCGACGAGCATCATCAGCGTGTCGTAGAGGTCGTCCGCCGAGTCGAACGTCTCGACGTCCGATCGGTCGACGACCGCCCGGATCGTCGTTGACTCGCCGTCCGGCGGCGACAGCGTCGTGTCACCGACCGTCTCCAGTACCTCACTCCGGGGCGCCGGAAACTCTAACTTCCTCGCGAACAGGTCCCGCGTCTCTGGTAAGCGCATTCATACCATATGACAACGCACGTGAGGATAAGTGTGTATGTACCGCGGGGCGTCGTCGCGTCCCTCGGGGGTTCCCTTCGCGTCATCGCCGACGCCCCGGACCCGACCACATACCGTCGCCGGGCGAAGATTTCAACACGCACTCCGGCGACTTCGCGACATGGACGCTGACGAGCCCTCGCCCGCGGCGGATCCGACCGCGCCCGACGACCCGCCCCCGACCGTCGCCGAGGCGGTCGTCGACGCCATGCTCGACCGCGGCGTCGACACCGTCTTCGGTATCCCCGGCAAGCAGACGCTCCCGCTGAACCGGGCGCTCGCCGACCGCGACGCGCGGTTCGTCGTCGCCCGCCACGAGACGGCCGTCCCGCATCAGGCGTGGGGGTACGCCGAGACGAGCGAGCCGGGCGCGATGGCGGCCACCTGCGTCGTCCCCGGTCCGGGAGACACCAACGCGATGAACGGGCTGAAGAACGCCCTCAACGACTGCGTCCCGCTGCTCCACCTCGCCGTGGAGACCGAGCGGTCGGTCCGCGGCGGCGACGGCATCCACGAGACGCCGCCGGAGACGTACGACACAGTCGTCAAGGAGAACGTCCTCGTCGACTCGCCGGCGGGCGCGGTCCCCGCGGTCGTCGAGGCGATCCGCACCGCGCGCGAACACCCGCAGGGGCCGGTCCGCGTCGGGATCCCGAAGGACGTGCTCGCGAGCCGCACGCCGCAGCCGGCCGTCGGCGACCGCGACCCCTCGCCGCCGCCGACCGCGCCCCCGGACGCGGTGCGAGACGCTGCGGACCCCTTGGCCGACGCGGCGACGCCGGTCGTCCTCGTGGGCGGCGGCGTCAGGCGATCGGGCGCGAGCGAGGCGCTCCGGTCGGTCGCCGAGACCCTGGACGCTCCCGTGGTGACGACGTACAAAGGGAAGGGGACGCTGCCCGAGACCCACCCGCTGTCGGCCGGCGTCCTCTGTGGCGGCGCGAGCGCGGACCTCCGCGACCTGCTCGCGGGCGCGGACGTCGGCCTCGTCGTCGGCTCCGACCTCGACGCGGTCGCGACCGCCTCGTGGTCCGTCTCGATGCCGGAGACGCTGATCCACGTCACGCTCGACGGCGACGACGTGGGGTTCGGCTACGACGTCGACCTCGGCGTCGTCGCCGACGCCGACCGCTTCCTGCGCGACCTCGACGGCGCGCTCGACGGAGAGCCCCCGGCGAGTCGCGAGCGCGCCGGCGCCGCGCGCGCCGAGGCCGTCCGCGCGGCCGACCGCGATCGGTTCGCCGCGCTCTCGGAGGACCGCGGTTCCGACGATCCGCTCCGCTCCGTCGAGGTGCTCTCCGCGGTGCGCGACGCGGTCCCCGAGGACGCCGTCGTCACGGCCGACGCGGGCGGGTTCCGGCTGTGGACGCTCGTCTCGTTCCCCGCCGCGGGGCCGCGGTCGTACGTCAACCCCGGCTCGTGGGCGACGATGGGGACCGGGCTCCCCTCGGCGATGGGGGCCAAGCTGGCGAACCCGGAGCGCGACGTCGTCGCGCTCACCGGCGACGGCGGGCTCATGATGTGCGTCCACGAGCTCCACACGCTGGCGAGCGAGGGGATCGACGTCACCGTCGTCGCGCTCAACAACGACGACTACGCGATCATCAGCGAGGAGGCGGAGCGCTCGTACGACTTCTCGGCCGGGAGCTACGGCTGGGCGGAGACCGGCCTCGACCTCGTCGCGGTCGCGTCCGGGATGGGGCTGCCCGCGGAGCGCGTCCGCGAGCGCGACGCGGTCGGCGACGCCGTCGAGCGCGCCCGGATCCGGGAGGGACCGGCGCTCGTGGAGGTCGTCACCGACCCGGGCGAACCGCAGGCGAGCGAGTGGATGACCGGCCCTCGCCCCGGCGAGTAGCCGCTCCGTTTCACGCCCGGCGTTTCCGAGATCTGAAGCGAACTATATCTGGGTCTGCTCCCGACTGCGCGTATGCGTAACCCGTGGGTCCACGACGACGTGCCGGACGACGCCGGCGGCGGATACGACGGTCCCGTCCGCCTGCTGGCGGCGTTTATGTGGGGGTCGTTGGCCCTCCTCGTCGGCGGGTTCGTCCTCCTCTCCGGGGCCGGCGTCGTCGACCTCGCGGACGGCGGCTCGCTGGGCGAAGTCGTCACGGGTGTCGTCGCCGCGCTCGCGCTCGGGCTGGCGCTCCCGGTCCTGTTGAAGCTGCTCGCGATCTCGCGGGCGCTCGCGCTCCTCGGGTTCCTCGGGACCACCGCGGTCGTCGGCCGGTTCGTGATCGCCCGCGAACCGGAGCAGTTCCGGGCCCTGCTCGACGCGCGCGACGGTCTGGCCGAGAGCGCCGACTCGATCGGCGGCCTCTTCGACGTCGTCGACTCGATGTCGCCCGCGGCGGTGGACGCCGTGACGACCGCACTCGGAATCACGCCATCGGTGACCGACGCCGCGACGGCGCTCGTCGACGCCGCGGTGACCGCTCTCGTCGCGGTCCCGGCGGCGTAACCGCGGCTCTCGCGGACCCCCTGTGACCTGGACTCGATCGATCGAGTCCCCGAGTCCCACCGCGTTCACCCGGACGTGAGTCTTAACAACACCCGTCGTGAATCCCGCCCATGACGCATCCGAACGACGTCGCCGTCGGCATCGTCGGCCTCGGCGGCATCGGGTCCCACCACGCGACGAAGCTGGTCGAGCGCGGCGCGAATCTGGTCGGCGGCATGGACATCGACGGCGACGCCCGCGCGCGGTTCCACGAGGAGTTCGGCCTCCCCGCGTACGAGGACGAGGCGGCCCTCTACGAGGAGTGCGACGCCGTGTTGGTCACCACGCCGAACCGCTTCCACGAGGAGTACGCCACCTCGGCGCTGGGAGCCGGCCTCGACGTGCTCTTGGAGAAGCCGCTGGCGCACACGGTAGCGAGCGCCGAGCGCATCGCCGACGCCGCCCGCGACGCCGAGGGGTTCTGTATGGTCGGGTTCAACAACCGGTTCGCGGAGCCGGTCCGGGTGATCAAACACTACCAGGACGAGGGGCGATTCGGGGAGACCACGCACGTCGAGGCGAACTACGTGCGGCGGCGCGGCGTCCCCGGGCGCGGGTCGTGGTTCACCTCCGCCGACGTCGCCGGCGGCGGCGCGCTCATCGACATCGGCGTCCACGCGGTCGACCTCGCGCTCTACTTCCTCGATCACCCCGAGGTCGTCGAGGTGTCGGGCGAGACGCGCTCGGAGTTCGGCGGCCGCGACGACTACGCGTACGTCCACATGTGGGGCGACGACGCCGGGCCGGAGGGGTTCGACGTCGACGACTCGGCCTCGGCGTTCATCCGCGCGGCCGACGGCTCCACGGTGTCGCTGGAGGTCGCGTGGGCGACGAACCGCCCGGCGACCGACGAGTTCGTCGTCCGGGGCACCGAGGCGGGAGCGACGTTCGACCGCGGCAGCGACGACCTCACCGTCCACGAGGCGGGCGTCGGCGGCGGCCACCACCTCACGGACGCGAGCGTGGAGACGCGCGAGGGGGACGCTCACGCGGCCGAGCAGGCGACGTTCCTCGAAGCGGTCGCGGCGGGCGAGGCGCCCGCGATCAACACCGTCGAGGAGGGGCTCCGCGTCCAGCGCGTCATCGACGCCATCTACCGGTCCTCGGAGGCCGGCGCGGCGGTCCGACTGGACTGACCGCGCCCCGCCCGAACCGGTCGGCCGGCGGGCGACGGCCTCCGCGATGGGAACCTATTCGGTGTTGGGGACCGTTCCCGGCGACAACTCGTGACCAGCGACCCCGGCCCGACGCCGCCCTCCGAACGGATCACCAGCCTCGACGCCCTCAGGGGGTTCGCGCTGCTCGGCATCCTCGTCATCAACATCCGCGTGTTCTCGATGCCGGAGCAGACCCTGCTGAACCCCAACGTGTACGGCGACTTCACCGGGATCGACTACTGGGCGTGGTTCGTTGGCCACGTGTTCGCGCAGTCGAAGTTCATCACGGTCTTCTCGGCGCTGTTCGGCGCCGGCGTCCTCCTGTTCATCGAGAGCAAAGCGGAGAAGGGCCAAGACGCCGTCCGCCTCCACCTCCGCCGGACCGCGGTGCTGATCGCGATCGGACTCCTCCACGCGTACCTGCTCTGGTACGGCGACATCCTCGTCACGTACGGGCTGACCGGGATCTTCCTGCTGTTCGTCCGCGACCTCGACGCGCGCCGGCTCGCCGGCCTCGCGGGGATCTTCCTCCTCTTCGTCCCCGCGATCGAACTGTTCGCGGCGGTGTCGATCGGCGGGGAGGCGATCGCCGGCCAGTGGATGCCCTCGGAGGCCGCGATACGGCAGCAGGTGGCCGCCTACCGCGGCGGGTGGATCGACCAGATGAGCCACCGCGTCGACTCCTCGCTCCAGCGACAGACGAGCGGGTTCATCGGGTCGAGCTTCTGGCGGGTCGGCGGCGTGATGCTGCTCGGGATGGCGCTGTACAAGCGGGGCGTGCTGACCGCCGAGCGCTCGACCGCGTTCTACCGGCGGCTCGTCGCGGGCGGCGTCGTCGGCGTCGCGATCGTCGTCGCGGGCGTCGCCTACGTCGAGGCGAACGACTGGAGCGCGGGCGCCGCGCTGTACTGGCGGCAGTTCAACTACGTCGGGAGCCTCCTCGTCGCCGGCGGCTATGTCGGCCTCGTCACGCTGTTCGTCCGGCGGCGCGGCGAGGGGCTCGTGACCCGCGCGCTCGCCGCGGTCGGCCGGACCGCGTTCACGAACTACCTGCTCCAGACGGTGATCGCGACGACGATATTCTACGGCCACGGCCTCGGGCTGTTCGGCTCCGTCAGCCGCGTCGAGGCGATGGGGATCGTCGTCGCCATCTGGGCGGTTCAGGTGCCGCTCTCGGTGCTCTGGCTGCGCCATTTCCGGTTCGGCCCGGTCGAGTGGGTGTGGCGGACGCTCACTTACGGAGAAGCGCAGCCGATGCGCCTCGAAGGCTGACCGGCGCCGCGCCCCCTCGGCGCCCCCAGCCAAGCGCGCGTTCTCCGAACTGAGACTCGCGAGGACACGTTGAACACCCCGCCGCCGAACCCCCCTACATGACCGGCTTCGACGTCCACGACCACCGCCACGAACTGAAACAGCTCCGCGACTCGGGCCGGACGAGCCTCTGGGAGAACAGGGAAGCGATGGCGTGTCCCGTGTGCGACGACGTCTTCTCGCGGCTCTTCGTCACGCGGCAGGCGGGGACGACGTTCCCCGAGAACGACGGCGCGCGGTTCTGTCTGCTCCGTGACGACGACGCCGTCTACCTGTTCAGGCACTGAGCGCACGGGGGATCGGGTCCCGGCGCGGTCAGTCGTCGCCGACGGGGTCGACGCCGGGGTCCGGGTCGTCGATGTAGCGTTCGGTCCACGTCCCCCGAGAGAACCACGCGACGCCGACCGCCGCGCCGAGGACGTTCCCGAGCGCCATCCCGACCCACACGCCGGTCTCGCCCCAGTCGGCCACGAACACGAGGTACGCCACGCTCGCGACCCGGCCGACCCAGAGGGTGACGATGGAGATGACCATCGCGGTCTTCGTGTTGCCCGCGCCGCGGAACGCGCCTAAGATTACCTGCGAGACGCCGATGAAGGCGAACTCGACCGACCGGATCCGAACGTAGTCGACCGCGTGGCCGATGGTCGCCGGCGCGTCCGGCACGTCGCCGAGGAACGCCCCGACGATCGGTTCCGTGAACGCCACGGCAACGACGGCGACGAGGAACATCACGCCCGCGCCCGTCGTGGCGGCGAACTTCACCGCCCTGCCGGCGCGGTCGGCGCGGTCCGCGCCGAGGTTCTGCCCGACCATCGTGTCGATGGCGCGCCCGAGCCCCATCGCGGGCAGGAAGACGAGCGAGATGAGGCGGTTGCCGAGGCCGTAGGCGGCGACCACCGGCGGCGAGAACGTGACGATCATCGCGGTGAGCGTGATCATCGCGAGGGCGCTCGTCGTCTGCTCGACGCTGGACGGGAGGCCGAGCCGGAAGATGTCCCGGATGAAGTCGAGGTCGGGCGCGAGGTGGCCGACGGTCACGTTCGGGCCGTAGCCGGTCCCGAACAGGATCCACATCCCGATGGCGGTCGCGACGCCCCGCGAGAGGATGGTCGCGAGCGCGGCGCCCTGGATCCCGAACCCGGTGATCCCGGTCGCCGAGAGCAGGGTCGCCTCGAGCGCGACCGGGTCGAGCGCGGCGACGCCCGGCACCGCGGCCAGCCACTGGAACAGCGGATTCCCGTCGAACCCGAAGATGAAGAACGGGTCCAGCAGGACGTTCAACAGGACGGAGACGAACATGACCGCCATCGGCGTCCGCGTGTCGCCGTAGCCGCGCATCAGCGCCGAGAAGACGAAGAACCCGAACATCAGGGGAATCCCGGCGAATATCACCTCCATGTAGTCGGCCGCGAGCGGGATCACGGTGGCGGCCGTGTCGGCGTCGCTCGGGAGGGTCTCCAGGGCCGGTCGGGTGTAGAAGTACCCGCCGATGCCGATGAGCACGGACAGCACCGAGACGGTGAAGATGGTCTGTCCGGCCACGAGGCCGGCGGACCCGTCGCCGTCGGCGCCAGTGTACTGCGCGACGAGGATCGCGCCCGCGGTCGTGAAGCCGCCGGCGACCGCGATCAGCAGGAAGATGAGCGGGAACGCGAGGCTGATCGCGCCGACGGCCTCCGCGGAGAGCCGGCCGAGGTAGAGGGTGTCGACGATGTTGTACGTGACCTGTAGCAGCTGGATGACGACGATCGGCCACGCCAGTCGGAACAGCGGGCGGAGGAGGCTCCCCTCGGTGATCGACTCGTCGTCGAGGGGACCGTCGTCGTCGGGACCGCTCGACGGGCCGGCGACCACGTCGTCCGGCCGGTCGCCGGAGGGATCGTCGGGCGAACCGTCGGCGGAGGAGCCGTCGGAGTCGGCAGCGGGCTCGTCGCTCACTGCCGTAACACGCCGGGGGCGCTCTATCAGGCTTCCGATTCGGTTACCCGGCCCCGCCGCCGCTCACGTCGCCGCGGTCGGGCTCGGAGTCGACGCCGCCCCGGGCGGCGCCGTCGCCGGCGGCGTCCGAGCCCGGGCCGTCGCCGACCTCCGACGCATCTGCCGCCGGCGCGTCGGGGTCGACGGCCCTCGGCGCCTCGCTCCCGGCGTCGACGCGGGCGACGCCCGACGTGTCGTCGAAGACGAGGTGCCGGTGCGGGTACGCCATCTCCACGTCCGCGTCGGCGAGGCGCTCGCGGATCAGGGTGTTCACGTCCGATTGGACCTTCGCGAGCTTGTACGGCTTCTTCACCCAGTACCGCAGCCGGAGGAGGATCCCGTCGTCCGCGAACTCGTGGAGCCGACAGTCCGGGCCCGCCATGTACCGGGCCACGCCGATCCGGATGTCGGGGCCGCCGTCGATGACGGCGTCGCAGTCGCGCGCCGCCATCTCGATCAGCCGCCGCGCCTCCGGGATGTCGCTCTCGTAGGTGACCAGCACGTCGATAGACCGGCGCGTCCGCTCGTCTTCGGCCGAGAGGTTCGTCACGTCGCGTTCGCGCATCGTCCCGTTCGGCACGACGAGGAAGGTGTTGTCGACGGTGAAGATCTTCGTGTACCGGATGGTGATGTCCTCGACGAACCCGGCGGTCCCGTCCTCCAACTCGATCATGTCGCCGATCTCGAACGGCTGGTCGGCGAGGACGAACACGCCGTTGATGAAGTTCCCGACAAGCGGCGCGAGGATGATACCGATGACGGCCGAGAACACCGCCGTCCCGAGGAGGAGGTCGGCGAACTGGAACCCGGCGGCGCCCAGTCCCACGAGCAGTGCGGCCCCGATCGTTCCCGCCCGGACGCCGCGGACGATCGTCTGTGCGACGCTCTGGCGGGACACCCGCTGCGCCACGGGGCGACCGATCAGCCGGACCAGGAAGTTTGCGAGGACGACGCCCACCGCGACGGAGGCGATCACGGTGAACAGCCCCGCTCCCGGCAGCTCGGCGAGCCGAGAGCCGAGACTGGCGAGCCGGGAGACGACCCCGACGATCGGCGTCACCTCCGGGAAGACCATGATGACTCGCGGACGGCCATCCGAAAAAGCGTTTCTCCCTGCGGACGCCCCGGGCGGACAGCGCGAGCGCGGCGACCCCGAGCGGGCTGAACGTCGGCGCCGCGGTGCCGCTCGTCGACACGGCGAACGCGACCTACGACCTCGGCGTGGACGCGACCCACTTAGAGGCGTTCGCGGAGGAGATCCGGCGGCGCTACGAGGACCTCGCCGAGCGGATCGAAGAGCGGGAGCCGGAGGGGAGCGACGACCGGACGTATCTGTGACCGGTCGGTCGTCACGGGGGTGGAGGAGCGAACTCTGAAAACGCGTACAACTCGACTCATAGTAAAAAGCTATAATCCCCGCCCCCCTTCGTCGGACTATGACAGACGATCTCCGGGACACCCTCGACCGCGTCGGGGACCGGTTCAACCTCGGCGAGTACGAGATCGACGCGTACCTCGCGGTGTTGGAACACGGGGAACTGACGGCGAGCGACATCGCCGACCGGACCGACATCCCGCAGCCGCGGGTGTACGACACGGTCCGGAGCCTCTCGGACCGCGGGCTCGTCGAGCTCCGCGAGTCCCGACCGATGAAGATCGTGGCCGTCGACCCCGACGACGCGTTCGGCGAGCTCCGCTCGTCGTTCACGGAGATGGTCGACGAACTCGAGGCCCGCTACACCGCGCCGACCAGGGAGACCGAGGCGGTGTCGCTCGTGAAGTCGCGCTCGACGATCCTCCGGTACATCGAGGAGGTGATCGAGAACGCGGAGTACGAGCTCGCGGTGTCGCTCACGCCCGGCCTCCTCCGGCGGTTCCGCGACGAGCTCGCCGCGAAGGTCGCGGCGGGCGTCAGCGTCGAACTGCTCGTCACGCCCGCGTCGAACGCGCCGGACCCGGCGGAGTTCGACTACCTCGAGGTCGCGACCATCGCGCGCGCCCGCCGCGGGATCACCACGCCGGTCCTCGCGGTCGGCGACGGCGAGTACTCCGTGTACGCCACGCAAGACGCGCTGCGCGACGACCGCGAGCGCTACGGCGTCATCTTCAACCGCTCCGCGCTCGGCTTCCTCGTCTCGGGCTTCTTCGGCACCGTCCTGTGGACGACCGCCGAGACGCTGGCCACCGACGGCGCGGAGCGGCCCTTCCCGCGCCGCTACGCCTCGATCCGCCGCGCCGTGAAGGACGTGCGGGAGTTCGACGGCGAGGAGTTCTACGCCACGGTCGAGGGGCGCGACATCGAGACCGGCGAGGAGGTGACGGTGCGCGGGAAGGTGGTCGACGTCGCGTTCGTCGACACCGAGGAGGTCGCCTCGCTCGTCGTCGAGACCGACGAGGGGCGCGTCGAGATCGGCGGCCGCGTCGCCGCCCTGGAGGACGTCGAGGGCCAGGAGATCGTGATCGGGCGCGGCGAGCCGCCGGCGCTGTGAGGCGGACTTCGGTCGCCGCGCGGTCGCCGTTCAAGTGCGTGCGGTCCGAAGCGTCCCCGTGACCGACGACGCGTCCCTCGACGACGACCGGGCGGTACCGACCGTGTCCTGCGAGCGGTGCGGCCGCGAGTGGGACCTCGACCGCGAGATCGACGGCCTCGACCCCGGCGGCCACGCGGTCGAGCAGTTCGCGATCGACCACGAGCGCCACACCGGCCACTACCCGGACGACGTGACCCCGTGGATCGCTCGGTGCGAGCGCTGTCCGGACGGCGAGCGCTTCCTGGCGGAGCGGCCCGCCCGGCGCTGGGCGCGGACCCACGCGCGACACGCGAACCACCCGGTCCGGCTCGAAGCGCCGAGGGGCGACGACGACCTCGTCGCCCCTGACGGCGACCGAGACGGGGCGTGAGGGGCTGACCGCCGGCTCTGGTCACGGGCCGAGCGCCGCGATGTCGGCGCCGACCGCGGCCCGCGCGTCCGCCGGGTTGGGGTCGCTGTCGGCCAGGTGCGTCCACTCGCAGGCGGACAGCGCCGCGATCCGCTCTTGGATCGCCGTCCTGTACGGCGCGGCCGACGGGACGCCGTCACCTGTCCCCCAGACGTCGTCGATGACGGTCCGCGAGTCGATCCGGACCTCGACGGCCGCCGGGTCGCAGCGCGCGGCCAGCGCCTCCAGTCCCATGTGGAGCGCGGCGTACTCCGCGGCGTTGTTTCCGACCCGGCCGACCGGTCGCCCCAGCCGGACCGCCGGTTCGCGGTCGGCCCGCAACACGGCGCCCGCCCCCGCCGGCCCCCGGTTCCCGCGGGCGCTCCCGTCGACGTAGAGGACCACGCTGCCGTCGTCGTCGCCCCACGAGCCCTCCCGCTCGCCCGGCGGGTCCGCGGCGAGTACCGCCTCGACGGCGGTCCGGATCTCGCCGTCGCCGGTCCCCGGGTCGAACAGGCCGCCGTAGCCGGACACGGCCGCGTCGATCGCGTCGATGGCGGGGCCGATCTCGTACCCGTACCGCGCCAGGACCTCGTCGACGCGACTCGCGAGCGGCGAGAGCCCCTCCGTGGGGAGTCGGTCCATCACTCCTCCGTCGTCCGGCGCGCTCCCTGTCGGTCCATCACCAACGGGTTCGACCGACGAGACAAAAAGGCGCGGGCGCCCCGGCAGCGCGGCCGCGAGCGGGACGGCTTCGTCCATGCCGCGCGTGGCCGCCGTAGGGAGTACGCGACGCTCGGCGGGTCCGGAACGAAGGCGAGTCGGATCGGCATCGGGACGAACACCTTCGGCGGCGACGCGGACCGGCACCTCTCGGACGAGGAGGCGCAGGTGGTCGTCGACACCGCGATCGACCACGGGATCGCCTTCATCGACACCGCAAACGCCTACGACGCCGGCGAGCGCGAGCGCGTGCCCGGCGAGGCGCTCGACGTCGACCCCGCCGACCCGGACCTCGACTGGCCGGCCGAGCCGTACGAGCCGGTGCCGGTCGACGGCCCGAGCTGACGCGCTCGCGCGGCCGCCACATCGACAGCGTATTTACGTCCCGAGCGCGACCGGTCTGACATGACGCTCGTCGTGGTCCCCGTCCGGTTCCCTCCCTCGTCGCACTCGGCGGCGACGCTGCGAGAGGCGACCCGCGTCGCCGAGGAGCGCGACGCGGACCTCACGGTCCTCCACGTCGACCTCTACCAGCGCTCCGGCGGGGTCTCGCGCAGCGACCTCAAGCGCGCCGTCGAGGAGCGAATCGGTCGGGTCGACCGCGCGCGCTACGTCGTCCGCCGCGGCTTCCTCGTCGAGGAGACGATCCTCGAAGAGGTCGTGGCCGAGGGCGCCGACGTGGTCGTCATCGGGTCGAAGCAGGCCGGCCGGTGGCGGCGGATGGTCCAGAAGCTGCTCTCCGACCCCGACATCGACTCCTTCCTCCGGGGCGAGCTCGACTGTACCGTGATCACCGTCGACGCGGACGGCGGGATCACGACCAACGAGGTCGACGACGAGGGCCCGCCCCTGCCGGAGGACGACGACTGAGCCCTCGCGCGGTCCGACCTACTCGGCGACCTCGTACCGCCGCTCGTACTCGATGACGGTCGCCACTCGATCGGCGACCGCGGCGCCGAACTCGCGCTCGACGACGTACAGCGCCAGGTCGATGCCGGAGGTGACGCCGCCCGCGGAGAGCAGGTCGCCGTCGTCGACGACGCGGGCGTCGACGACCTCGGCGCCCGACTCGCGGAGCTCCTCGACCGCCGACGCGTGCGTCACGGCCCGGCGGCCGTCGGTGACGCCCGCCTCCGCGAGCAGCATCGAGCCCGTACACACCGAGGCGATCCGGGTGCCGGCCGCGTGGTGGCCGGCGAGCGCGCGCGGCACGTCGCCCTTCTGCGCCTCCGCCCAGGCGCTCGCGTCCTCGTCGCGCGCGCTCCAGCCGCCCCCGGGGACGACGAGCAGGTCGGGCGCGTCGGCCGACTCGGGGTCGGGAAGGACTCCGTCCACGCCCACGCGGGTCCCGTGGCTCGCGGTCACCGTCTCGCGCTCGGCGAGCGTGACGTACCTGACCCGGCCGGCGCGCTCGCCGTCCGCGGCGGCGTAGCCGAGCGCGTAGTCGAACACCTCGTACGGCCCGATGCCGTCGAGTTCGTCGAACCCGTCGTACAGCAGCACGTCGACGTTCATACCGCTCCGGAGGGCGGCGGACGGTTTGTGCGTTCCCCCTCCGGGAGAGCGAGGTCCCGGCCGCGCGTCGGTCTGAGCGTTCGACGGGGCGTCACTCGTCGTCGAACGCGGCGACGACGCGCTCCATGTCTCCCGCGACGCGCTCCGGGTCGATTCGCTCGCCGCGGTAGGCCCGTTCGACCACGCCGTCGGGGTTGACGAGCAGGGTCACGACGATGTGGGTGAAGTCGTAGCCCGGGAGGCGGTCGCTCTCCGTCGTCCGCTCGAAGCCGATCCCCAGTCGGTCCTCGACCACCGCCTTCGCGCGAGCCGGCGTCTCCGGCCGCAGGTAGATCCAGTTGCCCGCCTCGAGGTCGGCGCCGATCGACTCGGCGTTGTCGCGGAGCGCCGCCGCGTCGTCGCGCTCCGGATCGAACGTGATCGGGATAAAGTACGTGTCGTCGGTCAGCCCCGCCGCCGCGACGCGGCGCTGTACCGTCGCCCACTGGCGGAGGAGGATCGAACACTCCGCGGGACAGAACGTGAACACGCCGGTCACGAGGGCGGTCCGGTCGAGCTCGTCGCTGTCGAACGTCTCGTCCGCGAGGGGAGCCGGCAGCTCGAACGACGGGAGCGGCTGGCCGTACGCGGGATACGCGAGGTCCTCGCTGTCCGCGAGCTGGTCCGACTGCGGATCGAGCACGACGTCGTCCGGGCTTCCACCGAACAGGCGCGACGTACAGCCCGCGACGGAGCCGGCGGCGGCCGTTCCGACGCCGGCGAGCAGCGTTCGTCGCTTCATACCCGAGCGAAGGGGCGAGCGGCGCATAACGCGTCTGGTGCGATCGACGAACGCGAGCGACCCGGGTCACGCGGGAGCGAGCGCGCGGCGAGTCGGTCGCCCGAGTCAAAACGGGGTGTAGTACGGGATCGGCGGGTGCGGCAGCGGCACGCCGAGCGTCGCGAGCCCGTGCTGGAGCGGGACGTATCCGAGGGCTACGAAGGCGACGCCGAGCACCCGGTGGATCCGCAGCCGCGTTTCGAGACGCATCGACCCGAACACCGTACCGAAAAGCAGCAGCGACGGCACGGTGCCGAGGCCGAGGGCGCCGAGCGCGACCGTTCCCCCGAGCGCGCTCCCCTGAACGAACGCGTAGAGGAAGGCCGGGTACAGGAGCGGGCACGGGAGAAAGCCGTGCGCCGCCCCCAGACCGACGATCCGCCAGTCTCCGACCCACGCGTCGACGCGGGCGACGATCCGGTCGCTCACCGCGCTCGCCGCCCGGTCGAACCCCGGTATCGGGACGGACTCCAGCCGGAGGCGGAGCGCGTAGCGCGCGCCGACGGCGATGATCACTCCGCCGACGAAGATGCCGGTGAGCGCGTGGACGTCGTCGGCGACGCCGGTGACCGTCCGCCCCGTGACGAACGCGAGGCTGCCGGCGAGACCGAAGGCCCCGCCGAGGGTCGCGTAGCTCGCCGTGCGTCCGAGGTTGAAGAGCGCGTGCTGGCGCACCTGGCGGAGGGTGAGGTCGTCGTCTCGCCCGCGACCGCCGCCGGCCTGCCCGGACCGCATCCGATCGGCGTAGGTGGTGACGAGCGGGCCACACATGCCGAGACAGTGCGCGCCGCCGAGCAGTCCGACGAGCAGGAAGACGCCGAGGCCGAGCGACTCGGTCGCGTACAGGGAGCCGCTCGGCTCACAGGTCGCCGTTCCGACGGCGTCGACGAGTCGAAGCGCCCCGGTATCGATGAGGACGTCCATACCGGATCAACGACCGCCGGGTCGCTAACCGATCTGGTGTGATCGGCGAACGGGCGCGAGCCCGGCTCACACCGATCCCCTCGCGCGGCGCTCACCCGTCACCCCTCGGCGTCGAGGAGCGAGTCGACCGTGCGGACGAAGCGGTCGACGAGCCGGTCGGGCAGCGACGGCGACACCTCGTCGAGGAGCGCGGCCGTCCGGTCCGGACGCGCCAGCGCGACGGTCATCGGCCGGTCGGGGGACTTCTCGACGATCCCGTGGTCCGCGAGCGTCGAGACGTGCCACGACACCGTGCTCTTCGCGAGGTCGAGGTCGCCGGCGAGCGCCGCCGGCCGGGTTGGGCCGTCGGCGTGGAGCCTGACGACGATCTCGCGGGCCGTCTCCCGCCTGAGAAACGCGAGCGTCCGCCGGTCCCACGGGTCGACCGCCGGATCGAAGTAGTGCGCGCGCCCGCCGATGCGTTCGACCGCGAGCTCGCCGTCCCGGACGAGCCGGCGGAGGTGGTACTGCGCCTGTCCGGTCGCGATGTCGAGCTCGCGGCCGATCCGGTTGAAGTGGACGCCGGGGGCGTCGCGGACGTGGCGTCGGATCCTGTCTCTGGTGTCCGCCATTTTCGGGGGATCGACCTACCCCCGCTCGGGATAAAAGGCGCCCGTGCGGTCTCTCGCTCTGGGAACGGCGGCGGGGCACGTCTTCTTGTCGGTCGGCTCCCAAGGGCCGGTGTGACGCAGTCGCTCTCGGGGTCGGTGTCGGCGCTCGCCGGATGGTCCGTGGAGGGGTCGCTGCCGATCCTGGCGGTCGTGGTCGCCGCCGGACTCGGGACGAGTCTCCTCTTCGCCGTCAGCCTCGCCGCCTACCGACGCCGCCGGCAGGCGCAGTACCGACTGATCTCCCTCGCCGTCGGCGCGCTTCTGGCTCGATCGGTGGTCGGCGTCGGGACCGTTCTGGGAGCCGTGCCGATGCCGGTCCACCACCTCCTCGCGCACAGCCTGGACTTCCTCATCGCCGCGACCGTCCTCTATGCGGTGTACGCCCACGCGCCCGGCGCGGTCGGCGACGACGCCGCCTCGGACTGAGCCGAGCGACGCGCCTACCGGCCGACGCTCCCGCGGAGGCGTTCGACCGCGACGCCGACGCGGGGCCCGAACGCGACGGCGGCGACGGAGACGACGGTCCCGCCGACTGTCCATCCGACGAGCGATGCCACCGCCCGCCCGGTCTCGACGAACCCGCCCTCCGGCGCGAAGGCGACGCCGATCACGTGCTCGAAGACGAGTCCTCGGAACGCACCGTTCGGGGAGAGCGCGACCGACCCGGCGATCCCGCCCGGCGACGCCCCGGCCGACAGCGATCGAAGCACCGCGAGGTCGCCGGCGAGAACGCCGCCGAGCAGCGCGAGGAGGGCGAGCGCGACCGCGCTCCGCCGGCTCGTCGCGACCGTCGACACCGCCGCCGAGAGCGCGAGGTACGCCGCGCCGAACGGCACGACGAGCGCGATGAAGCGGACGAAAAGCACCGGCGAGTCGACACCGGCGTGCGTCGCGAAGATGCCCGTGTCCGGCGCGGCGGTGAGCCACACGTAGGTGCCGACGAGCGCGAACGGGCCGCCCACGAGCGCGACGAGCGCGACCGTCCGGGCGAGCAGCACCCCGAGGACGTACCCGGTCGCGCTCACCGGATACGTCCGGATCACGCTGAGCTCCCCGCTCGCGGCGTCGGCGAACAGCGAGCGGTACCCGAGCACGACCGCCAGCAGCGGCACAAGCACCTCGGCGGGCAACAGCAGGTCGACGACCGCGGGCACGAACCCGGTCGCGCCGCCGCCCCCGACCGCGACGAGGCCGGCGAGGACGACAAGCAGCCCGGCAGCGAGAACGGCGTACCCGGGCGTCCGGCGCACCGTGACCAGCTCGCGCCGGAAGACGACCCACACGCCGCCGAACGGAGAATTCACCGGTCGGACACCCCCGTGACGTGGACCGACTCGGCGTCGGCTCCGCCGCTCTCTCCGCCCTCCTCCGCCCCGCCGCCCGCGGGCGACGACGCCCCGTCGGTGCCGGCAGCGACCGCGCGGTACAGCGCCGCGACGTCGTCGACCCCCCGCTCGTCGAGGAGGCGCTCGCGGCGCCCGGCCGCGGCGACCCGGCCGCGGCGGAGGACGACGACCGCGTCGGCGTGGGCGTCGACGAGGTCGAGGTCGTGCGAGCTGACGACGACGGCGGCGTCGTCGCCCGCCCGCGCCGCCGCGCGGAACGCCCGCTCTCGCATCTCCGGGTCGAGCCCGCTCGTCGGCTCGTCGAGGACGACGACGTCCGGGTCGCCGAGCCTCGCCTGTGCGATCCCGAGCAACCGCCGCATCCCGCCGGAGAGGTCCGCGACCCGCTTCCCGGCCGCGTCCGAGAGCCCGACCGCCGCCAGCGCCGCGTCGGGGTCGCCGCCAGCGAGCGCCGCGTAGAACCCGAGGGTCTCTCGGGCGGTGAACCCGTCTCGGAACGGTACCCGCTGCGGGAGATAGCCGACGCGCTTCTCCGACCCCGAGCGCGGACCGCCCTCGGGGTACCGGACCGTCCCCGCGGTGGGTTCGACCGCGCCGCTCAGGACCCCGAGCAGCGTCGACTTGCCGGAGCCGTTGGGACCGATGACGGCGGTGACGCCCGTCCCGACCGACAGTGAGACCTCGTCGAGCACCGCGACGCCGCTGTAGGTGCGCGTGACGCCGTCAAGCGCCGCGAGCGTGCGGTCGCTCATTCGGCCCCCTCCGCGGTCGCCGTGGCGTTCCCGTCCGCTCCGGCGGCGGAGCGCCACGACGACTCGACCGGGTCGCCGTCCGACTCCGCGACGGCGGCGAGCCGGTCGGGGTGATACGGTTCGGCCGCGGGCGCCGGATCGATGATGCTCCCCGAGCGCGCCCCGGGCACGGTCCCGCGGAGCGCGTCGAGCAGCCGCGCGGCGGGGGACTCGCGTACCGTTACCGCGCTCACCGTCCGGTGGAGCGCCCCGTCGACCGGCGACGTCGGGCGGTACGCCCGTTCGCCAGGACCGCGCGGTCCGACGTTCGCGCCCTCCCAGAAGTTCCCCCGGCCGCCGTCGGCCCACACGCGCAGCGCGCCGGCCCCGGCCGCCGCGTGGTCCGCGTTGCCGACGAAGTCGTTGGCGACGACCCGACTGGAGGGGACGACCGTCGTCGCCCGCGCCCCGAGCTCGTTGCCGACGACGACGTTGTGCTCGTACAGCGACCCGCGGGCGCTCGTGGAGAAGCCGAGCTCGTTGTCGACGAGCGTGTTGTAGCCGACGTACGTCCGCGTTCCCGACGCCTGGATCCCCGCGCTGGAGTCGCGGACGTCGTTGCCGACGATCGCGTTCCCGGCCGGCCGCGTCATCACGGTCACCCCGGCGAACAGCTCGTTTCGGAAGACGTTGTCCGCGACCAGCGCGTCCCCGGTGTACATGAGGTGCGTCCCGTACCGGTTGTCGACGAACGTCGAGTTCCGAACGACGGAGCCGTCGGCGCGGTGGAGGTAGATCCCGTCTCGCCCGCCATCGAACCGGCTGTCCGTGACGGTGACGCGCGACTCCATCCCTGTGATGCCCATGAACCCCGCCTGCCACTCGTCGGTCCCGTGGACGACGAGCCCGCTCACGGTCGCGTGAGAACCCGATCGCAGCAGGAGCCCGCTCGCGTTCGTGTCCACGACCACCTCGTCGACGACGAGGCCCGGCGCGCCGACGGCCTTCACTCCGGCGTCGCCGTGGCCGTAGCCGAGCTGGATGTTCGTGTCCCACGTACCGCCCTCCGGGTCGCGGGACTGACGGGCGGCTTCCGGGTCCCGGGTCCGGTTCCCCGTTCCCGCGATTCGCAGCCCCGTGAGCGCCACGTCGGCCGCGCGGACGGTGACCACCGAGCCGGTGCCGTTGCCGACGATCCGGGTCGCGGCCGCGTCGCCCCGCCCGGCGCCCGCGCCGGCGATCGTCACGGACCGGTTCACGGTCACCGTCTCCTCGTAGGTCCCGGGCGGGACGCGGACTGTCGTGTTCGGCGGCGCCGCCGCGACCGCCGCGGAGACGGTGGGGGCGTCCTCGCCGACGACGACGGAGACCGGTCGGTCCGCGCGCCGTTCCGCGGCCGCGAGCCGCTGGTTCGCCGTCCGCCAGCGGTCCGCGGCGAGCGACCGCACGGTCGCCGCGGAGTCGACGTCGTACGACCGGGTCCGGACCGCCTCCCACCCGACGACCGACCCGCCGTGGTCGTCGGCGAACGCCGCCGCCGCCTCGCGGCCGCGGAACGGGACGACGACTTCGCCCGACGGCGTCTCGGCGTCGCTGCCGACGACGTAGAACGCCTCGTCGACCGGCGTCCACCCACCTGCCCCGCCCGCCGCGAAGAGTCCGGACTCGGTCGTGCCCGGGTCTCGGTGATCGAACGTCTCCACGTACGCGACGAGCGGGTAGCCGAACTGTCGCTCGGTCCGCCCGTCTCCGCGCGAGTCGACGAACGAGGCGATCCCGTTGTAGCCGACGACGTACTGGAGCTGCGAGTAGAACACCTGGACGCGCGGGAGCGTCGCATCGCCCGCCATCAGGGCGTCCGTCTCCGAGGAGAGCCCCAACTCGACCGCGTCCTCGAACCGCACCGGCTCGGGGACCGACTCGCTCGGGTCCGCGGCGAACGCGCCCGCGGTGCCCACGGCCGCGAGGGCGACGAGCGCGACGGCCGCGAGACGGAGGCGACGCGACCGGCCCGAGTCGGTGTCGAATACTGCCACGCGTTCGGTTCGATCGCCAGTGGCTTATGGCGTTTGGTTCGTTCCTCGAACGCGCCGCTGAACGCGTCCAGAGGGGCTAAGAGGCCAGTACCCCAACTACGACCATGACGAAACGCGACCCATCGACTCCCACGCCCGCCAGCTCGAAGAGCGTCCCGCGGCGCCGAGTGCTCGCCGGAATCGCCGCCGCAGGGATCGGTTCCGTCGCCGGTTGCGCCGGCGGTGGGTCGAACTCGATCGCCCCGGTCTCCATCGACGACGACCAGGCATGCGACCAGTGCGGCATGATCGTCGCGGACCACCCGGGAACGGTCGGGCAGGTCCACTTCGAGGACGACGAACCGGAGGGTGGTCGCCCGGCGCAGTTCTGTAGCGCCACCTGTACGTACACCTACCGCTTCGACGCCGAAGACTCCGGGCGCACGCCGCTCGCGACGTTTCTCACCGACTACTCCGCGGTCGATCAGGAGGTGTTCGAGGAGGGCAGCGACACGATGTTCTCCTCGCACGTCGACAGCGAGGCGTTCGCCCGCGAGCCCTCCCTCACCGTCGTCGCGCGCAGCGAGGTGATCGGCGCGATGGGACCCGACCTGATCCCGTTCAGCGAGGAGGGCGACGTCGAGTCGTTCGTCGCCGAGTACGGCGGCGAGGCGATGCCCGCGACCGAGGTGGACCGCGCGACGCTCGAAGCACTGTGAGCCGTCAGTCGTCCGCCGTCGCGTCGCGACCGATCTGGTTGACGCCGAGCGAGCCGACGAGTTCGGTGCGGGGGTACGGGAACCCGATGCCGGCCTCGTCGGAGCGTCGCATGACGGTCTCCGCGAGCGCGTGTTTGACGCCGCCGGCCCCGGTCTCCGCGGGGTCGTCCACACCCGGTGGTTGAACACGACGGCGGAGTCGCCGAGCGCGGTCAGCGGTGCGGCCGGCTCCGGGTCGGCGAGCAGGCCCGCCTGAAGTAGTTGCGTAGTCACACCGTCTCCGATCGTCGCCGTTGGAGTTAGGTACGGTCGATAAATCGGGTGTGTGGCCTAACGAGCCGAAAAAGAGCGTCCGGCCGACCGAGTCGCGCCCGGGGCTACTCCGCGGCGCCCCACTGCTCGACGCGCTTCGGGCGGTCCGAGACCGCCATCACGTCGAGGTCGTCGCCCGCGTGGTCGAGCGCCTCCAGCGCCGCCTTCGCGGAGGCGTGCGTCGAGAAGTAGGTGATCTCCTCCTCGACGGCGACCTCCAGCAGGTCGCGCTGGCGCGAGACGATGAGGTCGAGGTCGCCGCGCTTGGCGGCCTCGATCAGGTCCGTCGCCTCGCTCAGCTCGAAGTGCTCGGCGTAGCCGTCGACGAGCGCCTCGCCCGCCTCGGTCCCCGGGTCCGGGAACTCCTCGGCCGAGAGGTCGACGACGGCGGTGCCGGACTCCGGGATCGGCTTCCCGGTGGCGTCCTGCGCCTTGTCGTACGCCTTGCCGAAGGAGGTCGCGGTGCCCATCACCTCGCCGGTGGACTTCATCTCCGGGCCGAGCCGCGGGTCCGAGCCCGGCAGGCGGTCGAAGGGCAGGACGACCTCCTTCACCGAGCGGTGTGCGGGGATCTGCTCGTCCGCGTCGAGGTCGGCGAGCGTCAGGTCGTCGGTCATCACCTTCGCCGCCAGCTTCGCGATGGGGACGCCCGTCGCCTTCGAGACGAACGGGACGGTGCGCGAAGAGCGGGGGTTCGCCTCCAACACGTACACCTCGCTGTCCGCCTCGGGGTCGTCGACGCCGGTCACGGCGAGCTGGACGTTGAGCAGGCCGACCGTGTCGAGCGCGAGGGCGATGTCCTCGGTGACCTCGCGGACCCGACCGAGCGTCTCGTCGCCGAGCGAGCGCGGCGGGATCATGCACGCGGAGTCGCCCGAGTGGACGCCCGCGCTCTCGACGTGCTCCATCACGCCGCCGAGCAGCACGTCCTCGCCGTCCGCGACGGCGTCGACGTCCAGCTCGACCGCGTCGTCGAGGAACTGGTCGACTAAGATCGGCTTGTCCGGCGAGACGCGGACCGCCTCCTCGATGTATTCCTCCAGCTCGGCGTCGTCCTCGACGACCCGCATCGCGCGGCCGCCCAGCACGTAGGAGGGGCGCACGAGGACCGGGTAGCCGATCTCGTGGGCGAGTTCGAGCGCCTCCGCCTCGCTCGTCGCGGTGCCGCCCTCTGGCTGGGCGATCCCCAGCTCGTCCATCAGGACGTTGAACCGGTCGCGGTCCTCGGCGAGGTCCATGGCCTCGACGCTCGTGCCCATGATTTCGCAGTCGAGCCCGCGGCGGTCGATCTCCGCCTCGAGGGGTTCGCCCACGTTGACGGAGGTCTGCCCGCCGAACTGGACCATCACGCCGTCGGCGCCGGTCGTCTCGATCACGTCGGCGACCTCCTCGGCGGAGATGGGCTCGAAGAACAGCCCGTCGGAGGTGTCGTAGTCGGTCGAGACCGTCTCGGGGTTGTTGTTGATCACGTGCGCGTCGATGCCCAGCTCGCGGAGCGCGCGCACCGCGTGGACCGCGCAGTAGTCGAACTCGACGCCCTGCCCGATGCGGATCGGCCCGCCGCCGACGACCACGACGCTCTCGACGTCGGGGTCGACGCGGACCTCGTTCGCCGCGCCCGCGGTGTCGGCGCCCCGGAGGAACTCCGGTAGGCGCGCGGAGTAGTAGTACGGGGTGGAGGCCTCGAACTCGCCCGCGCAGGTGTCGACCTGCTTGTAGGTGCGGTCGGGGACGGCGCTCTCGACTTGCCCCACGTCGGCGTCGACGCCGCCGGCGGTCGCGGTCGCCGCGATCTCGGCGTCGGTGCGGCCGACCATCGCGGCCTCGGTGAAGTCGCCCTCGGCGGCCGCGGCGGTGCCCTCGGCGATGTTCTCGAAGCGCTCGACGTACCAGCGGTGGATGCCAGTCAGGTCGATGACCTCGTCGACCGAGTACCCGCGGTCGAACGCCTCGAACATCGCGTACGGGCGGTCCGGGCTCGGCCGTTCGAGATACTCCGACTCCAGCTCGCCGTCGTCGACCGCGTCGAAGTCGACGGCGGGGTCGTACTCCGAGGAGCGGAGCGCCTTCACCATGCTCTCCTCGAAGGTGCGGCCGATCGACATCGCCTCGCCGGTGGACTTCATCGCGGTGCCGAGCTCGAAGTCCACGTCGTCGAACTTGTCGATGGGCCACCGCGGCACCTTCGTCACCACGTAGTCGATGGCGGGCTCGAAGGCCGCCGTCGTCTCGCCGGTGATCTCGTTGTCGATCTCGTGGAGCCGCTTGCCCAGTGCGACCTTCGCCGTGACGCGGGCGATCGGGTACCCGGTCGCCTTCGACGCGAGCGCGGAGGAGCGCGAGACGCGGGGGTTCACCTCGACGACGCGGTACTCGCCGCCGGGGGTGCCGTCGTCGTGCCACGCGAACTGGATGTTACAGCCGCCCTGGATCCCTAAGTCGCGGATCACTTCGAGCGCCGCGTCCCGCATCTCCTGGTGACCGTCGTCGGGGATCACCTGCGACGGCGTGACGACCGTCGACTCGCCGGTGTGGATCCCCATCGGGTCGATGTTCTCCATGTTACAGATGATGATACAGGAGTCGTCGGCGTCCCGCATCACCTCGTACTCTAACTCGACCCAGCCCGCGATGGACTCCGTGATCAGCACCTCGCTGTTGCGCGAGAGCCGCAGCCCCTTCCGGACGCGCTCGACCAGCTCCTCGAACTCGTCGACGACGCCGGAGCCGGAGCCGCCGAGGGTGTAGGTCGTCCGCGCGATGACTGGGAGGCCGCCCACCGCGTCGACCGCCTCCCGGACGCGCTCGCGGAAGGCCGCCTCGTCGAAGTCGGTGACCGACTCGTCGTCGTCCAAGGAGATGGTGGTCGACTTCGGGACCGGCTGTCCGAGGCCCTCCATCCGCTGGCGGAACAGGTCGCGGTCCTCCGTCGCGTAGATGGTGTCCAGCGGCGTCCCCATCACCTCGACGCCGTGTTCCTCCAAGATCCCCTCCTCCGCGAGTTCGGCGGTGACGTTGAGCCCGGTCTGCCCGCCGAGCCCCGCGATGACGCCGTCCGGCTCCTCGATGCGGATGACCTCCGCGATGGCCTCGGGCGTGATCGGCTCGATGTACACCCGGTCGGCCGTCTCGGGGTCGGTCATGATGGTGGCGGGGTTCGAGTTCACCAAGACGACGCGGGCGCCCTCCTCTTGGAGCGCGCGACACGCCTGGGCGCCCGAGTAGTCGAACTCGGCCGCCTGTCCGATCTGAATCGGTCCGCTGCCGATAAGGAGAATCGTCCGGTCCTCGCTCATTACGCGGACCGAATACGCTCATCGTAATAAGGCCGACGATAGAATACGAATCTCGCAGCGAGTTTGCGATTTTCGCAAGGTACGTCAGACCATGGCGCACGAAACAGCGTAACACGCCTCCCGACGATTTATCAAGGCACCGGACGCAGCCCGCCAACATGGTGTTTACGACGCCGCCGTCGCTCGGCGACGACCAGGCGCTCGCGATCGTGGCGCCCTCGCGGCCGGCTGACGCGGCGACGCTCCGGATCGGTCGCGATCGACTCGCCGCGCTTGGCGTCGAGACGCGGGTCTATCCGACGGCGGACCCCGACCGCGACGAACCGGCGTCGCCCGGAGCGCGCGCGGCCGACATCGAGGACGCCTTCGCGGACCCGGAGGTCGGCGCCGTGATGGCGTACACCGGCGGCGACGATCAGATCCGAGTCTTACGACACCTCGACGGCGACGCCCTCGCGGCGAACCCGACCCGCTTTTTCGGCTACAGCGACAACGACAACCTCCGGCTGTTCCTCTGGAACCGCGGGATCGTCAGCTACGGGCTCGGGGTTCACCCGGACCTCGTCTGCGACGCCGAACTCCGCCCGTACACCGAGCGGTACCTCCGACGCGCGCTGTTCGAAGACTCGCTCGGCGCCGTCGACCCCGCCGACGAGTGGACGGACGAGTGGTTCGACTTCGAGACGGGCGAGCCGCGCGAGTGGCGCGAGAACCCTGGTCCGACGACGTGGGTCGGGCCGGACGCTGACCCCGAGGAGGCGGTCCGTGGCCGAACCTGGGGCGGCTCCTTCGCGATCGTGAAGTGGCACCTGCAGACGGAGCGGTTCCTCCCGGACCCCGAGCGGCTCGACGGGGCCGTCCTCGCGCTGGAGACCTCAGAGGACGCCCCGCCGCCGCGCGAGGTCGGGTACACGCTCCGCGCGATGGGCGAACGCGGATTGTTGGAGCGGTTCGGCGGCGTCGTTTTCGGGCGCCCGCGGACCAACGCGCCGCCGCTGGAGTGGGACCCGGACCCCGAGGAGTACCCCGCCGACATACGGCGCGTCGCGACCCGAGAGCTCGAACGGTACGCGCCCGGCGTCGTCGTCGGCTTCGGCTACGACTTCGGCCACACGGACCCCTCGTTCCCGCTCCCGCTCGGTGCGGTCGCGACGCTCGACCCGACCGGCGGCACGCTCCGGTTCGGGCCGGAGTGAGCGCGTGTCCCTTGCCGCGGGGGCCTGCGCTCAGGTTTCGAGCCGGTACCGATAGGGCCGGTCCGCGATGACCTCGACCTCGCCGCGCTCGGCCCACCGTCCCAGCACGGTGGCGACGCGGTGGGGACTGTCGATCTCCTCGCACTCCCCCGCGAGCGCGAGGATCTCCCGCGCCGTCAGCGGCTCGTCGGCCTCGGCGAGCACGCTCCGGATCCGGTCGTACCGGTCGTATTCACCGGCGCTCATACGTCTTACGTACGGTCCCCGAATATATAGGGTTCAGTGAGACAGGAGTCGGACAACCGTCAGACAGGAGGGCTGAGAGCCCCGTTATCGGGAGTTTGAGTCGCCGATCGCGGCGAGACCGGACACGCCGGGGTGGGCGGCGGAGCCCGTCGTCGCCCGCGATCAGGCGTACGGGTCCTCGGCCTCGAGGTCGCGCTCGGCGCGGTACTGGTCGACGAACTCGCTCACGTCGAACTCGACCATCTCCCGCTCGAACGCCGAGAGCGCCTCGTCGTCGTCGGCGTGGCTCACGGCGTGTTCCATCAGTTCGACGACGAGCTCGACGACGATCTCGTGGAGCCGGCGGGAGTCGAACTCGGTGACCCAGACCATCGCGTACCCGACGTCGGCGTTCTCGCTGGCGTCGTGCGCGACGACCGCCTCGGGGAACTCCTCCAAGACGACGCCGAGCAGGTGCGGCGTGTCGAACTCGGGCATCTCCTCGCTGGTGGTGTCGATCGCCTCGCGGAGGACCTCGACGAGGAACTCCGGGAGGAACCGCTCGGGCGGGTGAACGTCCATCACGACCGCGTGCGTCTCGCCGCAGGCGCACTCGTACTCGCGCATCCCGAGGTCCAGTTCGCCGACGCCGACCGTCTCCCCGCAGGGTAGCTCCAGCGCGTTCTCGTCGCCGCCGGGGACGCGGGGCTGGGACATGCCTCCGCTTGGTCGCTGTCGAGGTTAAAAGGAGCGGAACGGGGCGATCGCTGCTCGACATCCACGCCGACGAGCACGCCGTCGGACATATCGGTCTCCGCTTCGATGCGGGAACGCAAAAACGGTCGATCGCGACGGGTCCGAGCGGGGCGATTTGCGGCCCCGCGACTCAGGCGCTCACTGGAAGCCGATCCGGCCGCCGGTGTCGCGGAGCGACTCGCCGCCGCCGCCCTTGAACTGCTCTCTGACGTCCTCGTAGTACGCGAGGATGTCGTCGTTGATGGTCGGGCGCACCGACTCCATCGCGCGCCGGAAGTGCTTCATCTCGACCTCCTCGGCGTCGTCGTCGTCGCGCAGCGCCTCGATCGCGGCCTCGCGGGCGATCCCCTCTAGGTCGGAGCCGACGTAGCCGTCGGTGATCTCGGCGATTTCACGGAGGCTCACGTCGGGCGCGAGCGGCGTGTTCCGGGTGTGGATGTCGAGGATCTGCTCGCGGCCCTCCCGGTCGGGCTGGCCGATCATCACGAGCCGGTCGAACCGGCCAGAGCGCAGCAGCGCGGGGTCGATCATGTCCGGCCGGTTCGTCGCGCCGATGACCATCACGTCGCCCATGTCTTCGAGGCCGTCAAGCTCCGTCAGGAGCTGGTTGACGACGCGCTCGGAGACGTTGTTCCCCATCTCCTGACCGCGCGAGGGCGCGAGGCTGTCCAGCTCGTCGAAGAAGATTATCGTCGGGCTCACCTGCCGGGCCTTCCGGAAGGTCTGTCTGATCGCCTTCTCCGACTCGCCGACCCACTTCGAGAGCAGCTGCGGCCCCCGCACCGAGATGAAGTTCGCGTTCGTCTCGTTGGCGACGGCCTTCGCCATCAGCGTCTTCCCGGTGCCGGGCGGGCCGTACAGCAGCACGCCCTTCGGGGCGTCGACGCCCATCCGGTCGAACTTCTCCGGCGAGGTGAGCGGCCACTCGACGGACTCTTGGACCTGCTGTTTGGCGTCTTCGAGCCCACCGACGTTGTCCCACGAGATCTTCGGGAGCTCGACGAGCACCTCCCGCATCGCCGACGGCTCCACCTCGTTGAGCGCGCCGGAGAAGTCGTCGCGCTTGACGATCATCCGGTCGATGAGGCTCGGGGGCACCTCCTCCTCGTCTAAGTCGATCTCGGGGAGGTATCGGCGCAGCGCCTTCATCGCGGCCTCCTTGGTGAGGCTCTCGATGTCGGCGCCGACGAAGCCGTGCGTCTCGTCGGCGAGGTGGTCTAAGCTCACGTCGTCCGACAGCGGCATGCCGCGGGTGTGGATCTGGAGGATCTCCTTGCGGCCCACCTCGTCGGGGACGCCGATCTCGATCTCGCGGTCGAACCGGCCCGGCCGGCGGAGCGCGGGGTCGACGCTGTCGACGCGGTTCGTCGCGCCGATGACGATCACCTGTCCGCGGGTCTCTAACCCGTCCATCATCGTCAGCAGCTGGGCGACGACGCGGCGCTCGACCTCGCCCGTCACGTCCTCGCGCTTCGGCGCGATGGAGTCCAGCTCGTCGATGAAGATGATCGAGGGCGACTCCTCCTTCGCGTCCTCGAAGATTTCGCGGAGCTGCTGTTCGGACTCGCCGTAGTACTTCGAGATGATCTCCGGCCCGGCGATCGAGAAGAACGACGCCGAGGTCTCGTTGGCGACGGCCTTCGCGAGCAGGGTCTTCCCGGTCCCCGGCGGCCCGTGGAGCAGGACGCCCTGCGGCGGCTCGATGCCGAGCTTCGAGAAGATCTGCGGGTGCTTCATCGGCAGCTCGACCATCTCGCGGACGCGCTGGATCTCGGACTGGAGGCCGCCGATGTCCTCGTAGGTGATTCCGCCCCCGGTCTTCTCGAACCCGGAGATCGGTTCCTCGCGAAGCTCGACCTCCGTGTCCTCGGTGATGAGACAGACGCCGTCGGGCTCCGTCTCGACCGCGATCAGCGGGATCGCCTGCCCGGGCGACCGCATGAACGGGTGGTTCGTCGACGACATCACGGGAACGATGTCGCGCTCGACGACCGGGCGCTTGAGGATCTGCCGTTTGACCATGCCGGCGGCGTCGGATCCGAACTGGACCGACGCCTCCTCCGGCGGGGCCAACACCAGCTTGTCGGCCTTTTCTGCCTCCGCCTTCCGGATAGTGACGCGCTCGCCGATGCCGACGTCCGCGTTCTGCCGCGTGAACCCGTCCACGCGCACGGTGTCGGTGTTCCAGTCCTGGCGGTCGGCGCGCCAGACCTTCGCGGCGGTCGTCTCCGCGCCCTCGATCTCGATGATGTCGCCGGGCGAGAGCTTCAGGTGGAGCAGGGTGTCGGGGTCGAGTCGGGCGATGCCGCGCCCCGAGTCGTTCGGGTACGCCTTCGCCACTTCGAGTTGGACTTCGTTCATGATTCCTCGCGGGGGATGGTCGTATCTGGATCCGGTCCGGGAATAAGCCTGTTGCCCGTGCCCGGCCCGCCGATTCCGCCGGTCCGATCGGCGGCCGCGATAGGCTGTGTGATCATATAGCACGATACGGAGTCCGGTCATAAAACCCCGTCGTAAGCGTGCGTTTTCGCCGTGGACTCGCGGCCGCTCTACCGGACGTTCGTTCGCCGTTCGCCGCGGCGTGTGCGTCGAAGCGACGCCGCTACCGCGGGCCGAGAACGACTTCGGGGGCGAAAACCGTGACCAAGAGCAGCCCTGTCAACAGGAGGACCGCAGCGACACGAACCCAGCCCGCCAACCGGCGACGCTCCGCCGGCAGGGACTCGGCGACCCCGGACAGCGCGAACCCGACCGCCATGACGAGCGCGTTGACCGAGGCGACGCCGCGGAGGACGCCGAAGTAGACGTAGATGCTCGCCATGAGGAGTGAGGAGGCGAACATCGCGTACGCGTTGAGTCCGCCGGACGGTTCGCTGAAGACGACCTCGCTGATTCCGGAGGGCACGGTACGAGCCGATCGCTCGGCGACGCGGATATGATTGGTGAAACGGAGAGTGTCCCGCCGGCGTTGCTCGCGGTCCCAGCCTGTGTGCGGACCCTCCGGCGACTACCGTCGGCTCGGACGTGTCACCGGCCGATAGGCTCGACGGAGCCGCCGATCCGGGGGTATTTGTCGGACAGTCGCCTCGGAGGAGCTATGCGAACGCTCGTCTTCGACGGTCGGACCGGCGCCGCCGGCGACATGATCTGCGCCGCGCTGATCGCGGCCGGCGCCGACCCCGCGGTCCTCGGCCCGGTGCGCGACGCGCTCCCGGTCCGGTACGCGGTCGGCGAGACGGAGAAGAACGGGATCCGCGCGACGACCGTCGACGTCCTCGTCGACGGCGACGACGCGGGAGACGCCGATTCGGATCGCGGCCACGCCCACGACAACGATCATAGTCACGGTCACGACCATAGCCCCGACAACGACCATAGTCACGACCACGGTCATGACCACGAGACGGACGCCTCCCGAGACGAGACGCACGCCGAGGGCGCCGGCGTCCACCGCTCCTACCGCGAGGTGGTCGACCTCGTCGAGTCGATGGGCCTCCCCGCCGCGGTCGAGTCGACCGCGCTCGACGCCTTCGAACTACTCGGGCGCGCGGAGGCGTCGGTCCACGGCACCGACCTCGACGAGACGCACTTCCACGAGGTGGGGGCGGACGACGCGATCGCCGACGTGGTCGGCGCGGCGCTGCTGTTAGCGGACCTCGACCCGGAGCGCGTGGTCACGACGCCGGTCGCCGCCGGCGGTGGGACGGTTGAGATGAGCCACGGCACGTACCCGGTGCCGGCCCCGGCGACGACAGAGATCGCGAGCCGGGCCGGCTTCCGGGTCGGCGGCGGGCCGATCGACCGCGAACTGCTCACGCCTACGGGCGCCGCGATCCTCGGGGCCGTCGCGGAGGGCGTCGACGCGGTCCCGGCCTTGACGGTCGAGCGCGCGGGCTACGGCGCCGGTGACGCCGACTTCGAGCGCCATCCGAACGTCCTCAGGGCGCTCGTCGGCGACGGGGGACCGACAGAGAGCGAGACCGCCCGGGAACGAACCGCAGGCGGCGCCCTCGTCCGCGACGACATCGCCGTCTTGGAGACCAACCTCGACGACGCCGCGCCGGAGGTCCTCGGCGGGCTCCAAGAGACCCTCAAACACGCCGGGGCGCGGGACGTGACGATCGTCCCGACGACGATGAAGAAGTCCCGTCCGGGCCACCTCGTGAAGGTGATCTGTAAGCCGGCGGACGCCGAGGCTGTCGCGGAGCGACTCGCCCGCGAGACGGGGACGCTCGGGGTGCGCCAGTCCGGGGCGAGTCACCGCTGGATCGCGGAGCGCGAGTTCGAGACGGCGACGCTCCGTGTCGACGGCGCGGACCGCGAGGTGGCCGTGAAGGTCGCCTCGACGACGGACGGAGAGGTGTACGACGTCAGCGGGGAGTACGACGACGCGGCCGCGGTCGCCGAGGCGACAGGGCTCCCGATCCGGGCGGTGCTCCGACGGGCCGAAGCCGAGGTTCGGGAGCGGTTCGCCGAGGAATAGCCGGACTGTCGACCGCCGGACTCGCCCCGTCAGTCGGGCGGGTCGACGCGCTCGACGCGCTCGGGGTCGACACCGAAGCCGTCGGCGAGGCGCTCCCGGACGCGGTCAGCGACGACCGACTCGCCCGTGCCGAACTCGGCCGCCGAGGCCGCCTCCTCGTCGACCGCGAGGGTGGCGACCGCCTCGACCGTGGTGTCGTTGAGGCCGGGGCGGAGGCCGGCGATATCCAGCTCCTCGACGCGGAGGCCGTCGATTCGCTCGATCTGTGCTCTGGCGCCGGCGACGAGGTCGCCGGTGGCCGCCTGCGAGACGCGGACGGTCACCGTGGCCTCGACCGACGGCGTGTGGATGGCTGCCGCCATACGCCCTCGCCGCGAGTCGAACGCGGCGCGGCCGGTCGGCGTCCCGGGTCGCGACCCCGGGACCGATCGGCCCGCGTCCTCGAACGCCGTCGGCGGCGCTCGCGAGGGTGACGGTCGTCCGACTCGACGCGCGCGACGGACAGCCGCGGCTGGAGAGAACGGGGTGCGGTCCGTCCCGCGGGGAAACCTCCCCAGCCGACGCGCGTCACGCGGTCGGGTGGACGGACCGTAGGTTCGGAATCCCGGAGCCGATCCCGCTCCACCCGAGGAACGCGACGCTCGCGGACCGCACGAGCGTCGAGGTGGTGGAGCGGGTCATAGTCGGGTTCCGCGGCGCGGAATGCGCCGTTGATCACCGCATATGTCGGTTCCATATTAAAATTATGTTAGTTATGCGACCACATAACACGGCGTGTTCGATCCGAGAGGCGCCGAGAATCCGCCGGAGCGGCCGCGGGCGTCCCGTTCCGTCGACGACGAGACGACAGGCCTATGCCGGCCGCCCGACCAGTTGCGCGTAAGCAGTCACCGCCATGATCGAGCGCATTCACACGTCGGACGTCGAACCGGACGCGGACGAGGTCGCCATCGCCGGCCACGTCCACGAGATCCGCGACCTTGGGGGCCTCGTCTTCCTCATCGTACGCGACCGCGAGGGGCTCATCCAGATCGTCTTCAAGGAGGAGCGCGAGCCCGAGCTGTTCGAGGCCGTTCAGGACGTCGGCGCCGAGGACGTGGTCCGCGTCGTCGGCGAACCGTTGGAGAGCGACCAGGCGCCCGGCGGCGTCGAGATCGCGCCCACCGAGTACGAGGTCATCGACGAGGCCGACTCGCCGCTGCCCTTAGAGATCTCGAAGGACATCGAGGTCGACCTCTCGACTCGGCTCGACAACCGCGCGCTCGACCTCCGGAAGCCGGAGACGCTGGCGGTGTTCACCCTGCGCTCGGAGCTGATCACCGCGATGGAGGAGTGGTTCGAGTCGGAGGGGTACGTCGACATCAAGACGCCGCTGATCTCGAAGGGGGGCGCCGAGGGCGGCGCGGAGCTGTTCCCGATCCTCTACTACAACCAGGACGCGTTCCTCTCGCAGAGCCCGCAGCTGTACAAGCAGATGCTGATGGCTTCCGGCTACGAGGCCGTCTACGAGACCGGCACCGCGTTCCGCGCGGAGGACTTCGCGACCTCGCGACACGTCTCCGAGATCGCGATGTTCGACGTCGAGCTGGCGTACATCGACGACGAGGACGACGTGATGGACGTCCAAGAGGAGTCGCTCCGGTACGCGCTCAGCGAGGTCGCCGAGAACGCTGAGCGCGAGCTCGACCTCCTGGACGTGGACTTAGAGGTCCCCGAGGACGACTTCCCGCGGATCACCTTCGACGAGGCGCTCGACATCTTAGAGACCGAGTACGGGCATTTCCCGGACGACCCGACCGACCTCGACACGAAGGGGGAGAAGCTGCTCGGCGAGCACTTCGAGGAGCAGGGCCACCCCGCGTTCTTTGTCGTCGGCTACCCCGACGAGAAGTTCTACTATATGCAGGACGTCCCCGACGACGACATCGCCTCCCGGAAGTTCGACCTGATTTATAAAGGCCAGGAGCTCTCCTCGGGCGGGCAGCGGGAGCACAACGTGGAGCGTATGGTCGAAGTGATGGAGGAAGAGGGCGTCGAGACGAGCAACTTCGAGTTCTACATCGAGGCGCTGAGCTACGGCACGCCCCCGCACGGCGGCTACGGGCTCGGCATCGATCGCCTCGTCCAGAAGGTCGCCGACCTCGACAACATCAAAGAGGCGATCATGTTCCCGCGCGACCCGAACCGGCTGGAGCCGTAGGCGGCGCGACTCTTCGGGTCTGGTCCGCGTCCGGTTCGCGTCGCGGGTGTGGCGGCCCGACCATTGACCAAGCGGATCTCCGTTCCCCTCCCCGGCCGCGCGGGCGAAGTTCCACTCGCCGCGCGAGCGGCTTCTCCCTCGGTCGACGTGAGCGGTCATTTATAAGTGCTCGCTGAGTACGGGTACATCCCGTTTTCAGGGGCTCTATTCTCCGTTTAACCGAATTAAATCGGGCGCAACTCGGCTGAACGGCTTGCGCCATTAAAGGGCATCGGGGCCCGAGGTCGAGTCGCAATGAACGCACTCCGAACGACGCTGCTCGTGGCGCTGGCCACGGTCGTACTGATCGGGACCGGCGCGGCCGCCGGTGCCGTCGCGGCGACGCCCGGCCCGGACGACGCCCCCGGCGACGCCGGGCCGCCGGGCGACCTCCCGGACCAGGTGCCCGACTTCGTCGGCGGCATCCTCGACAGCGTGAACGAGTTCCTCGACGGCGGCGTCGACGACCTCGGCGAGACCGTGAGCGAGGTCGCCGGGAACGGCGCCGGCGAGAGCGACGCGAGCGACGGAACGGACGCCGACGGGGGTGCGTAACGTGACGGACCGCAAGCCCGACTTCGACGCGCTCGACCGCCGGACCTACCTTCGGGCGACCGGCGCCGCGGCGCTCGGTGCGGCCGGCCTCGCCGGCTGCGTCGGCCGCGCGACCGGGACGCTCGCGACGCAGGTCACGGACCAGCCGGCGGACATCGGCGACTTCGAGTCGCTCGTCGTCACCGTCGAGGGGTTCTGGCTCGGGCCGGAGGGCGCCGAGTCGGACGACGAGGACGGCAACGAGACCGACACCGGTGACGACTCGGGCGAGGGCGACGACGCGGACGCCGGCGGCAACGAGACCGATGGGGAGGAGGACGCCGAGGAGGGTCGCGAGTACTTCGAGTTCGACGAGCCGCAGGAGGCCGACCTCGTCGAGCTTCAGAACGGCGAGACGAAGCTGATCGACGAGCGCGAGCTTCAGACCGGCGAGTACCCGTACCTCCAGCTGGACGTGTCGTCGGCAGACGGGACGCTCACCGACGGGAGCGACGCGACCGTCGACCTGCCGGGCAACGCGCCCCTGAAGTTCAACGAGTCGTTCGAGATCCGCGAGAACACGCGGACGACGTTCACTGCGGACTTCGCGCCTGTGCTGCGGGGAAACGGCCGCTACCTCCTCCGGCCGGTGCCGAGCGGCATCGAGGTCGAGTACGAGAAGTCGAGCGAGTCCGACGGGAGCGGTTCGAGCGGCGACAACGAGACCGCCGACGCGTAGCGCCGCCGCAGTCCCCCGGTCCCCCGTTGGAGCCGCGGTCGCGTCCGGTCGCACGCACGCGCGAGCCCTCGGACGCGACCGCGGCTTCGGGGTCAGGGCTGGGTCGGTTCCCGGGATTCGGGGACCGGGGGAATGCGCGCGCCGCTGCGGTCGGTCCCCGACTCGAGGCATCCCGTCGCCGTCAGAGGCACACGACCCGCACGGATCGTCCGCGCGACGACGACGCACCGACGGTCTTCGCTTTCTCCGATCCGTTCACCCGACCGCTCGCGGAGCGGCGTCGCTCTCTATCTAGTCAGGCGGCCGCCGCGTCCGACCGCACGAACGTCCGGTACAGGGGGCCGGCCAGCACCAGCGCGCCGACGCCGGCCATCCCGAGGATCACCGCGGGGTCCACGAGCGACCCGCCGCCCGCCGCGAGGCGGTCGAGCGAGACGCCGACGGCGACCCCGCAGAGGACCCACGGCAGCTCGCCGAGCGCGGTCCCGAAGACGAACGGTCGGGCCCCGACCCCCGCGGCCGCGGCGCCGACCGTCACCGCGTCGGAGGGGAGCGGCAGGAGTCGCGTCCCGGCCACGGCGCGCACGCCGCCGGACTCCGCCGCGAAGCGCTCGCCGGCGCGACAGAACCGCGCTGCAACGCCCGAGTCCTCGGCCGTGTCGAGGTCGCCCCCGAGCCTGAGCCGCCCCGCCCGAGCGAGCGCGTACGGGGGCACGGCGGTGCCGACCACGAGCGCGAGCGCGAACGGCGTCCCGACCCAGCCGTATCCGAACCCGACGACGACGGCGAGCAGCGTCGTCGGCCACGCGAGGAGCGGTCTGACGGCCGCCAGCACGACCACGGCGGCGCCGAAGCGGAGCGGATCGGTCGCGAGCCAGCGGAGCCGCGAGAGCGCCGCCTCCGGGGAGACCGCGAGCGCGACCGCCGCGATCGCGGCGACGGCGGTCCCGCCGAGCGCGTACCGACCGACCGTGGTCCGGCGATTCACGCTCCCGCGTCCGCGGGCGTCCGGTAAACGCTTTGTGGGTGCGTTCGAGCGGGGGTCGCCGGCGCGACCGCCACGGTCACGACAGCTTCCCGAGCGCCTCGAAGAAGTCGGAGGGCGGCCCCGCGATCCGTATCGGCGGCGCGGCGCGCTCGACTGTCACCTCGACCGGCCCGTCGAGGGTCTCGGTGTCGCGGCCGTCGCTGACGACCGTCGCTCCCGCGTCGCTCTCGACGGCGACGGTGACGGTCGCGTCGGCGTCCACTACGAGCGGCGGCATCCCCTCGTCCGCGACCATCTCGTTGACGACCAGTCCACCGACATCGGGGTGGACCAGCGGGCCGCGCTCGGAGAGATTGTACGCCGTCGACCCGGTCGGCGTCGCCACGAGGACCCCGTCGGCGTGGCCGCCGGCGTACCGCGAGCCGTCGACGCGCACCTCGTAGTCGATGCCGCCGCCCGGCCCGCGGCGCCCGCCTTGGACGACCACCTCGTTCGCCGCCGGCGTCGAGGTCCAGTCGCCGGCGCTGGCCGCGAGCCGCGGAGCCTCGCGGACGTCCAAGCCGCCGTCGCGAAACGCCCGGATCTCGGCGCGGAGCGCCGTCGCCGCGTCCGCCGGCTGGACGGCGTTAAGAAAGCCGACCTCGCCGAGGTTCACGCCCACGATCGGGGTGTCGCCGGCGTTGCGCGCGACGAACAGGAACGTCCCGTCGCCGCCGACCGCGACGACCAGGTCGCAGTCGTCGAACGCGCCGACCGGCCGGGCCTCGTCGCCGGCGTCGAGGGCTGCGGCGGTCTCCTCGTCGAGCCAGACGCTCTCGTCCGCGTCGACGACGACGTCTCTGAGCGTCGCCGCGAGCGACGCCGCCCGCTCGCTGCCCTTTCGCGCCACGATGCCCACTTCCATGGCAGACCCATCCCGATCCCCGGATAAAAGCGTGCGGACATCGGGCGGCTCCGCCGGGTTCCCGGGTCTCGGCGCCCCGCCGGAAAGTTTCAAGCCGCTCGGCCGCGTTGCTCGGGCCATGTCGACCCCCCACGGGCGGCGAAAACGATGAGCGAGGAGGACGACTGGTTCGAGCGCGCGCTGCGCGAGACCGACGAGGAGTCCGACGAGCGGCCGGTGGGCGACGCGGCGGGCGGATCCGGCGACGACGAGGGAGCGGCGGACGGCCCGGCCGACGGAGCGGCAGAAATCGATCCCGCGAACGGCGATTCGGAGGACGGCGAGCCTGATCCCGTGTCGACCGACTACGACGATCCGGCGGCCGAGCTCGGCGACTTGGGCGGCGGTGCCGACTCCGAATCTAAGTCCGAAGATGCGGGCGAGGAGGTAGGCACGGAAACGGACGAGGCGGGGGCCGCGGCCGACGACGGCGGCTCGTTCGACGGCAATGTCGGAGGCGACGACGAGTCCGGAGGCGAAGGGCAGACCCCCCCATCGGCGGACGACGGCGTGCCGGCCGACGCGTTCGGCGACCTCGACGCGGACGAGGGGTTCGACTCCCTCGGCGGGGACGACCCCTTCGGCGGGGGTGGCGGGACAGACGCTGACGGCGTCCCCGAGAGCGGCTCCGGCGCGGGGACGGACACCGGTTCGGGCGGTGGGGGCCCGTTCGGCGCGGACGACCCCTTCGGCGGGAGTCGGGGAGGAGGCGGCGGACCGAGCGGCGCGGGCGGCGGCGGGACCGAGGGCGGTGGCGACCCCTTCGGCGGCTACCGCGGCGCCGCGACCGCCGGCGACGACGACTTCGGGTTCGGCGACCTCGGGGGCGACGCGGACGCCGGCGGCCCGCCCGACTTCGACGCCGACCCGGACGAGTTCGAGTCGGAGATCACGCGGACCGACATCGGGATCGAGGGGCTCGACGACATGATCCTCGGCGGGGTCCCCAAGCGGTCGCTGCTGTCTGTCATCGGCGGCGCCGGGACGGGGAAGACGACGTTCGCGCTCCAGTTCCTCAACCGCGCGCTCAAGTCCGGGAACAGAGGGATCTACATCACGCTGGAACAGACGCGCGAGTCGATCCTCGACACCGCGACCGAGAAGGGGTGGTCGTTCCGCGAACACGCCGACGAGGACCGCCTCGCGGTCGTCGCCATCGACCCGATCGAGATGGCCAACTCACTGTCGTCGATCCGCAACGACCTCGTCCGGCTCATCTCCGAGTTCGGCGCCGACCGGCTGGTGCTCGACTCCGTCTCCCTCCTGGAGATGATGTACGACCACCCGGCGAAGCGCCGGTCGGAGGTGTTCGGGTTCACGCGCTCGCTGAAGGAATCGGGCGTCACCACGCTGCTCACCTCCGAGGCGAGCGAGGACACGCCGTACGCCTCGCGGCACGGGATCGTGGAGTACCTCACGGACGCCGTCTTCGTCCTCCAGTACGTCCGCGGCTCCGACTTCCGCGAGACCCGGCTGGCCGTCGAGATCCAGAAGATCCGCGACGCGAACCACTCCCGCGAGACGAAGCCGTACGACATCACGGACACCGGAATCTCCGTGTACGATCAGGCGAACATCTTCTGACCGCGAGCGGCCGTGTCGGCACCGAGTTTCCGGAGCGGATTCGGCTACGGTTCCTGCGGCTCACGGATTGTTCGCCGCAGGAATGCACCGTCCGGGAGTCCCGTGAGCGGAGTGAACGGGACAACGGACGGAGCACGACCGAAGAGTGTTTACCGAGCGAAGCGAGGCAAACGCTGACTGACAAAGTCCGTCAGAAGTGCACCGTCCGGGAATTGAACCGGAATCAGACGTGCTCGCTCGTTTCACTCGCTGCGCGCGTCCGATAGGGTTCAATTCCCCTGCTGATTCCTGCGGCTCACGGATTGTTCGCCGCAGGAATGCACCGTCCGGGAATTGAACCCGGGCTATTAGCTTGGGAAGCTAATGTCCTACCACTGGACCAACGGTGCTCAAGTCGAGATACCTGACCGTCCCACTTGAACGTAGCGTTTCGGCGGACGCCGGCCGGCTCCGAGCCGCGGTGCCGCGAGCCACACGCTTAAGCCCTCACCGACGGACGCACGCCCATGACCGACGACGCAGCAGACGCGGCGCGACCCGAGGCGGCCGCGGCGGTCGACCGCGTCCGCGAGCGCGCGGACGAACTCGCCCCCGCCCTCGGCGCGACCTGGACCGACGACGATCCGTGGCGCTTCCTCACCGACCTCACCGCGATCGGGAGCCGGATGGCCGGGAGCGAGGGCGAGCGCCGGGCGGCGGGCCTCGTCGCCGATGTATTCGAGCGCGTCGGGCTCGCGGACGTGCGCACGGAGCCGTTCGACCTCCCGGTCTGGGAGCGCGGGTCGGCGTCGCTCGACGCGACCGTCTCGGGCCGTGACGGCCAGCCGTCGACGCGCTCGTTCGGGGCCCTGGCGCTGCCGTACTCGCCGTCGGGGAGCGTCTCGGGCGAACTCGTCGACGTGGGCTACGGCACCCCCGCGGAGATCGATGAGCGCGACGTCGAGGGCCGGATCGCGGTCGCGTCGACGACCACGCCCTCCGGCGGCCGGTTCGTCCACCGCATGGAGAAGTTCGGCTACGCGATCGACGCGGGCGCCGTCGGGTTCGTGTTCGTCAACCACCTCGACGGCCAGCTGCCCCCCACCGGGTCGCTCACGTTCGGCGAGGAGGCCGAGGCCGTGGCGGTCGGCGTCTCGAAGGAGACCGGCGCGTGGCTGCGCGAGTACGCTGTGGGCGTCGAGGCCGGCGCCGTCGGGGCCGCGAAAGACGACGTCGCACGGGCGGAGCTGTCGGTCGAGGCGTCGACGACGCCCGGCGAGAGCCGCAACGTCCTCGGGAGCACCGGGCCGGGCACCGACGAGCGGGTCCTGCTGCTCGCACACTACGACGCCCACGACATCGCGGAGGGCGCGCTCGACAACGGCTGCGGGATCGCGACGGTCGCGACCGCGGCCGACATCCTGGCGGACGCCGACCTCCCGATCGGCGTCGACGTCGTCGCGGTGGGCGCCGAGGAGGTGGGGCTGCTCGGGGCGGAGCACCTCGCCGACCGGCTGGACCTCGACCGGGTGAAGGGCGTGGTCAACGTCGACGGAGCCGGGCGGTTCCGGGACCTCGTCGCGCTCGCGCACGCCTCCACGGCGGCCGCGTCGGTCGTGGAGGCGGTGTCGACCGCGACCCGGCAGCCGATCGAGGTCGACGCGCAGCCGCACCCGTTCTCCGACCAGTGGCCGTTCGTGCGCCGCGGCGTGCCGGCGCTCCAGCTCCACAGCGACTCGGGCGACCGCGGGCGCGGCTGGGGGCACACGCACGCGGACACGCGGGACAAGGTGGACGACAGGAACGTCCGCGAACACGCGATGCTGGTCGCGCTGCTCGTCGCCGAGTTCGCGGCGCCCGAACGCGACCTCCCGCGGCTCGACCGCGACGAGCTCGCGGCCGCGTTCCGCGAGGCCGACTTCGAGACCGGGATGCGCGCCGCCGATCTCTGGCCGGCCGACTGGGACTGATCGAGCGGGGGGACGGGCCCGCCGGTCGTTCACTCCAGGTCAGCGTCCGGCGTCGGCGCGGGAAGCCGCTTATGCGCCGACGCGCGGTGACGCCCGAGCAGGTCCGCGACGAGCTCGCGGTCGACCGCGCCGAGGTCGGTGCCGGCCCCGGCGTCGGCCGCGGGGGATTTGCCCTCCGTGAGCGCCGCCGCGATCCGCTCGACGACGGACTCGGGATTGAGCCCGCGGTCGACGCCGAGGTGGAGGACCGGGTCGATGACCTCGTACGGCGCGCCCAGGTCCTCCGCGTCGCGCTGTCCCGGGAGGAAGCCCGCCGTCGGCGCCTTCTCGACGACGAACTCCGGCACGTCGAGCTCGCTCGCGAGCGCCCGCACGTCGGACTTGTAGAGGTGGCCCAGCGGGAACAGGTCGGCCGCGCCGTCGCCGTGTTTCGTCAGGTAGCCGAGCAGGAGCTCGCTCCGGTTCGCGGTGCCGCAGACGAGGCGGTCCGTCGCGCTCGCGGCGAGGTAGGCGACCGCCATCCGGAGCCGCGCGACGGCGTTGCCGGACCGCACCGGCTCGTCGTGGAGGTCGAAGCGGTCCGGGACCGCGGCGCCGAACTGCGCGAACAGCGGCTGGAGGTGGACCGTGTCGTGGTCGATACCCAGCGCTTCCGCGAGCGCCTCGGCGTCGCGGGCGTGCGGCGCGCCGATCTTGTTACACGGCAGGATCAGCCCGTACACGCGGTCTGTCCCGAGCGCCTCGACCGCGAGCGCGGCCGTCGCCGTCGAGTCGAGCCCGCCGCTCATGTTCACGACCACGCCGTCGGCGCCCGCGGCGTCGACCCGGTCGGCCACGAACGACCTGATTCGATCGCGTTCGAGCGCGGGGTCCCGGTCCGGGAGCAGCGAGGCGGGGAGGACCCGGCCGGCGGCCGCTCCGCCGTCGCCTGAGCCCGTCGCTCTCCCCGAGCGCTCGGTGGCCGCATCGTCCGGGTCGAACGCCGACTCGCGGTCAGCCATCCTCGCCTCCGCGGGCCGTCCGCCCCGTCCGCTTCGTGCGCCCGCGGGAGCGTCCGACGGTTCGGCGCGGAGCGCGGGCGCGTCTCTGCGAGCGATCGCGGGCGTCGCGTTGGATCGTCATTCGTCGTCCGCCGCTTCCGGTCGCGGTGATAAATACTTGCGGTGTAGATAATATAAGGATATAGTATATTTACTAGTGTCTCGTGGGAATAGAGAAGAAAAACCACATACACATGCAATTATAGACAAATATTTTCAAATAATTGTATATGGGGAATCTCGATCGGTGCCGTGACTTGTATATGAAGTCTTGTATCCAAAATCATTGCTTGTTTTTGTAGGAACAGCGCAGATAACCACATATCTAATCATATAATGTCGTTATACGCAAACATTTATTATCCGCATCTAGTTCTATCTTACCATGTCGAAGATCCAGTTAAGTTCGAGTCAGGAACGCGTGCTCACAGCGCTCGTGAACCTCTCGGAGGGTCGAGAGGCGCCGGTACAGGGCCGCGAGATCGCGGACGCAATCGACCGCAACGCGGGGACGGTGCGGAACCGGATGGGGAGCCTCAGCACCCTCGGCCTCGTCGAGGGCGTCGCCGGGCCGGACGGCGGCTACATCCCGACCGACGGGGCCTACGACGCGCTCGGCATCGAGCGCTTGGAGGACGCCGCGACGACGCCGGTCGAGCGCGAGGGCACCTTGGTCGAGGACGTCACCGTCGCGGAGATAGACCTGTCGAGCGTCGCGAACCCGGAACTGTGCCGCGCGGAGCTCGTGATCCGCGGTCCGGTCGGCCCCTTCGACGCGGGCGACCACGTGACGGTCGGGCCGACGCCGGCCACCGGGCTGCGGCTCTCCGGCGTCGTCGACGCGACGAACGTCGACGGCAACAGCCTCTTGGTCCGCGTCGACGGCATGGAGACCCCGACGGGCGGCTCGGCCGCCTGAGCGGCTCGGTCGGCGCCCGCGGTCAGTCTCCCTCGACCGCCGAGAACAGCCTGTCGCGGACCGCGCCGGTGGCGGACGCGGCGTGTCGCGCGTCCCTGTGTCGCTCGCCGAAGGCGACGCGCGCGCTCTCCGCGGCCTCGCGGTCGACGGCGAACGAGGCGTCGGGGTAGGTCACGTCCCACAGCACGAGCGGCTCCGGCGGCGCGGGACCGATCCCGCGGTCGCCCGGTATCGGCTCGGCGGCGAGCAGTCGGTCGATCCACGCGAGGTCGGCGGTCCCGCGGCCGACCGCGCGGGCCGCGGCGACGACCCGCCGCACGAGCGCCCGCGGAAAGCCGTCCGCCGAGAGTTCGACGACGAGCGTGTCGCCCCCGCGGGTCGCGCCCGCGTCGAGGTCGCGGACCGTCCCCGTCTCGTCGGTCGTCAGGTTGTGGAAGTCGCGTTCGCCGTCGAACCGCGCGAGCGCCTCCCGGAATCGGTCGTCGTCGACCGCGTGCTCGGGGTCCTGCCGCGCGCGGTCCGAGGCGGATTCGGCCCCGGACTCGGGGGCGTAGAGGTGGTACCGGTACGTCCGCCGGGCCGCGTCGTGGGTCGCGTGAAAGCCGTCGCCGACGTCGGCAGCCGCCCACGTGCGGACCGACCCCGGCAAGTGGCCGTTGAACGCGCGGGGCGTGAGCCAGGTCGGCGCCTCGAAGGCGACGGTCTGGGCCACAGCCGAGACGCCGGCGTCGGTCCGCCCGGCCGCGGCGTAGCCCGTGGGCGTGGCGTGCGTCGACCCGTCGCCGCGCTCGACGAGGCCGTGGTCCGCGAGCGCTTCGAGGAGCGCGTCCGCGACGGTGCGGGCGTGGGGCTGGCGCTGGAAGCCGGCGTACGCCCGCCCGTCGTACGCGACGCGGAAGGCGCGCGTGACCGTGTCGCGTCCGTTCGACGCGCCCGTCACTGGGCGCCGGACGGCTCGGGGTCGCCCGCCTCGCCGGTGTCCGGCGGGTCCGCCTCGGCCTCGTCGGGGTCGGCCATCGGGACGGTCACCACCGGCACCGACGCGACGCGGACGACCTTCTCAGTGACGCTGCCGAGGAGGAACCGGCGGATCCCCCGACGGGTGTGGCTCGGCATGACGACGATGTCGGCGCCGTCGTCGATGGCGTTCTCGATGACTTCCAAGGGGTCGCCGCGGACGACGCTGCCGACCGTCTCGACGCCCCTCGCCTCCAACTCGGCGGTCACCGCCTCGACCCGTTCCTCGGCCGCGTCCGCCAGTCGGTCGGAGAACACGCCCGCCCGAGGGCCGGCGAGCGTGTCGGCGGCGGTATCGGCGGCCGAGAGGACGTGGACCGTCGCGTCGTACCGCTCGGCGAGGCTGGCCGCGTGCGGGATGGCGTCGTTCGCCTCGCCGCCGGGGGCGACGGGCAGGAGGATGTCGTCGTACATGCGTGGGTACGGAACGCCCACCCGCAAAGTCCTGTCGGCCGGGGAACCGGTCGGCGGACCTGTCGGCTGACCGGTCGGGAAGGCGGTCAGCGACGGTCGATCGAGGGTGTCGCCGGGCGGCAGTCGGGCGCCGGATGGGTAGGGTTTTCCGGCGGGCGGCCCTCCCCGTGGGTATGGGACGCGACGTGTCCGACCCCGACAACCCGCAGGTAACGCTTCAGACCAACCACGGCGACATCGTCGTCGAGCTGTTCGCTGACCGCGCGCCCCGGACGGTCGAGAACTTCCTCGGCCTGGCGCGACACGACCCCGCCGCGGACGCCGAGCCCGCGCCGGAGACGAACACGTGGGAAGACCCCAAGACCGGCGAGGTCCGCGGCGACTCGCTGTACGAGGGCAACGTCTTCCACCGCGTCATCGACGACTTCATGATCCAGGGCGGCGACCCGATGGAGAACGGTCGCGGCGGCCCCGGCTACCAGTTCGACGACGAGTTCCACGACGAACTCACCCACGACGGGCCCGGGGTCCTCTCGATGGCGAACTCCGGTCCGAACACGAACGGCTCGCAGTTCTTCATCACGCTGGACGCGACCCCGCACCTCGACGGCAAGCACGCCGTCTTCGGGCAGGTCGTCGACGGGATGGACGTCGTCGAAGAGATCGGCGCGGTGCCGACCGGCCGCAACGACGACCCCCGCGAGGCCGTCGAGATCGAGCGCGTCGACGTCGACGAGTAGCCCTCGCGGTCGGGCGTCGGACCCCTCCCCGGCGCGTGGAGTTGAGAAGACTTAAATTGCCCCCGGCGTAATCACCGGTTGCGCTCGGTTGGTGTAGTCCGGCCAATCATGTTGGCCTTTCGGCGGACGCGGCGCCTCGGCGCCGGTTCGGAAGTCAGCCGACGACCAGGGTTCAAATCCCTGACCGAGCATCCATTCTCACCTCGCGAGCGGCGCGTCCGGATCCGCCCGCACTCCGAAGGGGAAGAATCACCACCGTCGGTGACGGAGAGGCGGATATGATCGACCGATCCGACGACGCCGAGGGCGACGACAGGCGGTTCGAGACCCGCGCGATCCACGCCGGCCAGGAGCCGGACCCGGAGACCGGCGCGCTGATGACGCCGATCCACGCGAACTCCACCTACGAGCAGGACGCGCCCGGCGACCACCGCGGCTACGAGTACAGCCGGACCGGGAACCCCACCCGGACCGACCTCGAAGCGAACCTCGCCTCGCTCGAGTCGGGCAGCCACGCCCGCTGTTTCTCCTCGGGGATGGGCGCGATCAACACCGTGCTCAACCTGCTCTCGGCGGGCGACCACGTCGTCGCGGGCGACGACGTGTACGGCGGAACCCACCGAATCTTGACGCAGGTGTACGACGAGTACGATCTCGACACGACGTTCGTCGACACCACCGACCACGACGCGGTCCGGGACGCGATGCGTGACGAGACCGAGCTGGTGTGGGTCGAGACGCCGACGAACCCCCTGATGAACGTCAACGACATCGGCGCGCTCGCCGACATCGCCCACGAGGGCGACGCGCTCTGCGCGGTCGACAACACGTTCGCGACCCCGTACCTCCAGCGGCCGCTCGAACACGGCGCCGACATCGTCTCGCAGTCGCTGACCAAGTACCTCGGCGGCCACTCGGACACGATCGGCGGCGCCCTGATCGTCGACGACGAGGAGCTTGACGAACGGCTCGGCTTCTACCAGAACTCCGTCGGCGCGACGCCCGGCCCCTTCGACGCCTTCCTCGTGCTCCGCGGGACGAAGACGCTCCCGGTGCGGATGGACCGCCACTGCGAGAACGCGATGGCGCTCGCGGAGTGGCTGGAGGGTCACGACGCGGTCGACCGCGTCTACTACCCTGGGCTGGAGTCGCACCCTGACCACGAGCTGGCGGCCGAACAGATGGACGACTTCGGCGGCATGCTCTCGTTCGAGCTCGACGGCACCCTCGAAGAGGCGTCGACGGTCGTGAGCGAGACCGAGGTGTTCACGCTGGCGGAGTCGCTGGGCGGCGTCGAGAGCCTGATCGAGCAGCCGGCGGCGATGACCCACGCGGCCATCCCGCGCGAGGAGCGGCTCGCCGCCGGGCTGACCGACGGCCTCGTCCGCGTGTCCGTGGGGATCGAGCACGTCGACGACATGAAGGCGGACCTCCAGGCGGCGTTCGACGCGGCGCTGTCGTAGCCCGCCCGCCCGGGCTCCGGGCCGCTCCGTCGGCACGCCAGGTTCGCGGCCGGACGACTGGTACCATTTTTGTCGCCGCCGCCGAGACTGCCTCCATGAGCGATCCAGACGTCTTGGTGCTTCGACAGACGATCCACGGGCTCGGCCCCGACGAACTGGCGGCGGCGATCCGCGAGCGGCTCCCCGACGCCGAGGTGGCGCGGGCGCGGACGCCGGCGGAGGAGCGGGAGCTGATCCGGACCGCCAGGGTCGCCGTCGGACTCAGCATCGACGAACACCTGCTCTCGGTCGCCGACGACCTGGAGCTGTTCGCCTGCGTGTTCGCGGGGACGGGCCACCTGCCGCGGGACCTGCTCGCGGACCACGGCGTCGCCGTGACGAACGCCTCGGGCGTCCACGGACCGAACATCGCCGAACACGTCGTGGGGTCGATCATCGCGCACGCGCGACAGTTCCACCGCGCGTACCGCCAGCAGTCCCGCCGCGAGTGGCGCACCTACGAGACGACGGAGGTGTACGGCTCGACGGTCGCCGTCGTCGGACTCGGCGCCATCGGCCGGTCCGTCGTCGACCGCCTGGAGTCGTTCGACGTCGACACGGTCGGGGTGCGCTACACCCCGGAGAAGGGGGGCCCGACCGACGAGGTGTACGGCTTCGACGAGTTCCACGACGCCGTCACCGACGCCGAGTACGTCGTGTTGGCGTGTCCGCTCACGGAGACGACGCGGGGGCTGGTCGACGCGGACGCGCTCCGGACGATGCGGTCCGACGCCGTCCTCGTCAACATCGCGCGGGGGCCGATCGTCGACACCGACGCGCTGGTGACGGAGCTTCGGAACAACCGGATCCGCGGCGCGGCGCTGGACGTCACGGACCCGGAACCGCTCCCGGAGGACCACCCGCTGTGGGGGCTGTCGAACGCGACGATCACGCCGCACAACGCCGGCCACACGCCCGAGTACTACGAGCGCGTCGCCGACATCCTCGCGGACAACGTCGCGCGGCTGGACGCCGGCGACGACCCGCGCAACCGCGTGGTTTGAAGCGGCACCGAGGATGGACTGTCTGAAAATATACAATACTATATATTCATAATTGTTTCTTAATACCGATTTAGAAAACGCTGAACGGGACAGAGCGAGCTGAGTCGGCGGGGTTGTCCCGTACTCTCTGACGGAGGTATATATTTTGATCAAAATTAAGGCGGTCCGCTCCCGAGGGCCTGATATGGAAACGCGGAAGGTCCAGGTCACCGGCGGCTCGACGTACACCGTTTCGATTCCGAAGACGTGGGCGACCGACAACGACGTCGAGGCCGGGACGGAGATCGAGTTCCACCCCGACGGCGACTCGCTGTTCCTCACCCCGCGGTCCGAGTCCGAACGGACGCGGGGGTCGCTGGACATATCCGGTCTGAGCGGTCAGGCGCTCCGCCGAGCGGTCACGACGATGTACGTCAGCGGATTCGACGTCATCGAACTGGAGGCCGCGGAGATCACCACCGAGCAGCGCTCGACGATCCGCGACGGAGTCCAGAGCCTCGTCGGGCTGGAGGTGTTAGAGGAGACGCGCGACCGCGTCGTCGTCCATGACCTGCTCGACTCCTCGGAGCTTTCGATCCACAACGCGGTCACGCGGATGCGACTGATCTCGCTGTCGATGCTCGAAGACGCGATCACCGCGCTCTCGGAGCGCGACCACGACCTCGCGCGCGACGTGATCGGCCGCGACGACGACCTCGACCGCCTGTGGCTCGTCGTCTCGCGGATCTTCCGCGCCACCCTGCGGACGCCGAAGGCCGCCGAGGAGCTGGGCCTCCCCCGCGAGGAGTGTTTCGATTATCACTCCAGCGCCCGGCAGCTGGAGCGGATCGGCGACCACGCGACGAAGATCGCGCACCTCACGCTGAACATCGACGAGGCCCTCCCCGCGGACGTGGTCGAGGCGGTGAGCGACCTCCACGGCGACGCCGTCGACGTGATCGACGCGGCGATGGACGCGCTGTTCGACGACGACACCGAGGCCGCGACCCGCCGGGCCAACGAGGCGCGGACCGGCGTTCGAGCCATCGACGAGCGCGTGCGCTCCATCGACGAACTGCTCCGCGACCTCGACCCGACGCGGGCCCAGCTGCTCGGGCTCGTCGTCGACTCCGTGCTTCGGTCCGCCGACTACGGCGGGAACATCGCCGAGACCGCGCTCCAGAAGGCGGCGCCGACGCCGTGAGGAATTCCCTCGACTCGATCGCGCGCCGACTGCCCACGCGCCGGACGCTCGCGCTCGCCGCGGGCGCGGTAGTCCTCCTTTCTGCCATCGTCGTCGCCGCCGGTGCCGCGTACTTCGCCGCCGGACTCGGGCCGAACGCCGACGCGGTCGCGGCCGCCGAGGCCGACCCGGACGTCGCCGTCGATCGGACGCCGGTCGGGACCGCGGTCCGCGACGGGCCGGTGACCGCGTCGACCGTCGGGTTCGTCTACTACCCCGGCGGGCGAGTGTCACACGAGAGCTACGTTCCCACCGCCGCCGAGATCGTTGCCGCTTCCGACCGCGCGGCGCTCGTCGTCGTGGTGGACGCTCCGCTCAACCTTGCCGTTCTCGCGCCGGACCGCGCCGACCGCGTCCGGGAACGCTACCCCGATGTGGACGCGTGGGCGGTCGGCGGCCACTCGCTCGGCGGCGCTATGGCCTGCCGACACGCCGCCGGTAATGCCGGGGCGTACGACGCGCTCGTCCTCCACGCCGCGTACTGCGACCGGGACCTCTCACAGAGCGGCCTCGACGCGCTCGTGGTCCTCGGCGGCGCCGACGGAGTGATCGACGCCGAGCGCGAGCGCGCCTCTCGGGAGAACCTCCCGGCGGACGCTCGGGTCGTCGAACTCGACGGCGTCAACCACGCCGGCTTCGGAGCTTACGGCCCGCAGCCCGGCGACGGTCCCGCATCGCTGTCGCCGGCGGCCAGCCGGCGAGCGGTCGGGAACGTGACGGGAACGTGGCTCTCCGAACGGGGAGCGGTGACCCGTGAGCGCCGGTCGCGATCGGTTTCGCACCGTGGCTCCGCGGGCGTCCTTACCGCCGCTCCCGTCGCCGGGTGAACGGGTTTTTTCAGCGCGCTCCCCCGAGGTGTTCCCATGCCAGAGATCGAACTCGGCGTGCCGAAGGGCGTCGTCGAGTCGCTTCCGGAGGACGAGGGGACCGCCGAACGCGACATGCGACGCGCCATCGCGGGGATCCAGTCGCGGCTGAACGAGGCGCTCGACGAGGCGGACCCGGACGAGGCGGCCGAGGTCGTCGCCGACGCGGTCGAGCGCATGGAGTCGCAGGCGAGCACGTACCACGAGTTCGTCCCCGAACTCCGCGCGTGGGGGCAGTCGCCGATATACGCCATCGCGTGGCGGAACCTCTACCTCGAACTGATCGGCCAGCTGTACGACCACGAGTGGCTCGCCGACGACCTTGACCGCGAGCGGAACTTCCGGCTGGTCGAAGACGGGATCCGGCTGTCGGACCTGTAGCGGGTGCGACCTCGCGCGGGCCGCGAACTGTGGGCCACGGATCGCCGTCGTCGCCGCGCGTCCGCCGTCGGTTCGGTTCCGCGGCCGACCGCTTTTAAGCCGCCGCGACACGACGTACGGGTATGGAATTGGAACTGCGGTTCTTCGCGACGTTTCGCGAGGCCGCCGGCGGGAAGACGGTGAACGCGGAGTTCGCCGACGGCTCCTCCGTCGGCGACGTGTTGCGCGAACTGGAGGCCGAGTACGAGGGGATGGAGGGCCGGCTGATCGTCGACGGCGACCTCGCTCCCCAGATCAACGTCCTGAAGAACGGCCGCGAGGTGCTCCACCTCGACGGGCTCGACACGCCGATGGCGGACGGCGACCGGCTCTCCGTCTTCCCGCCGGTCGCGGGGGGCGCATGACCGACGACGCGTCGGCGGCGACCGAGGGGGGCGTCGACGACGAGGCGGCGGGGGCCGACCTCCCGCCCGCCGAGGAGGGGTGGGAGCGAAAGACGGTGGCGTACCGCGGTATCTCTCGACGGCTCGCGGCTCACTACCTCCGCAACCTCGGCGGGGAGCTAGTGGGGACGGACGACCCCGCGGCCGCGACCCGGGTGGACGGCGACGGCTGGCGAGTGACCCTCAGCGCCGAGACGGTGACCGCCGCGGCCGCCATCAAGCTCACCGAGGTGACCGCCGAGTTCGCGGGCGACCCCGAGGTCCTCGCCGAGCTCCTGCCGAGGTACCGGCAGAAGGCGATGCGCGCCGGCGGGTGATGTCCGACGACGCCGACGGCGGGGAATCGGGAGGGCGGGACGGCGCCGAGGAGGACCCGGGTCCGTACCCGATCGAGGGGACCGCGCTGGTGAAGACGGCGGCGCTCGCGAGCGTGCCGGCCGCCCGCGTCCCGGCGCTGCTCACGCGCGTCCAGGCCGATTTGGGGACAAGGATCGACGAGTACCGCCGGCGCTACGAGCGGGTCGCGACCGAGCCGGACCGCGAGACGTTCCTCGTCGAACCGGACCACTGGGAGGCGGTGGCCGACCGCGTCGGGCTCTCCGAGCGCGAGCGCGACGCGGTCGTGCGAGCCCACGAGGCAGCGGTCGAGCGGATCGGGTCCGGGAGCGGTCGCCGGGAAGAGTTCGACACCGCGCTTGAGATCCGGTCGGGCGTCGTCATCGGCGTCGAGGTAGAAAGTGAAGAAACCGACGACGCAGCGGCGAGAACGAACGGCGGCGAGTCGGGGTCGGACGGCGGCGAGTCGAGGTCGGACGGTGGCGAGTCGAGGTCGGACGGCGGCGAGTCGAGGTCGGACCGAGACTGACCCGGGCGCTGCCGTCACCGACGCTTTTTCGAAGGCCAGCGCAGACGTTCTGGCATGCGACTCGCTCGACTGCTCACGCCGGACGGCCCCGTGGCCGGCCGCTACGACGACGGCGCGGTCGTCGCGGACGACGGCCGCTACGAGGTCGGCCGCGACGGTCGGTTGCTCCCGCCCTGTGACCCCAGTGCGCTGTACTGCGTCGGCCGGAACTACGCCGAAACGCTCGACCAGATGGACTACGAGCGGCCTGCCGAGCCGGACTTCTTCGTCAAACCGCCGGCCAGCCTGCTGGCGCACGGCGAGCCGGTCCGGTACCCGGAGTGGACCGACGAGCTGACTTACGCCGGCGAACTGGTCGCGGTGATCGACGAGCGGTGCCGCGACCTCGCGCCCGATGAGGTGCCGGACGTCGTGCGCGGCTACACGGTCATGAACGACGTCGACGCGCTCGACCAGCAGGGGCGGACCGCCCGCAAGGCGTTCGACGGCTCCGCGCCGCTGGGGCCGTGGATCGAGACCGACGTCGACCCGACGGCCCTCGATATCGAGACGACCGTGGGCGGCGAGACGCGCCAGGACGCCAACACGGAGCTGATGCTGTTCGGTCCCCGCGAGATCGTCTCGTACCTCTCGAAGCGATTCACCTTCGAGCCCGGCGACTGTATCGCGTTCGGCAGCCCCGCGAACCCCGGCCTCGTCGAGCCGGGCGAGCGCGTCGAGATCACGTACGAAGGGGTCGGGACGCTCTCGAACGCGGTGGTCGCGCCCGGCGAAGACTGACGCGCCGCGTGCGGCGGGCGGCGGGCGAGCGGCGGGCGGCTCAGCGATCTGTCGGGTCGACGCCGTCGACGCTCGCGTCGTCGATCAGGTCGGTTGCGGTCCGCAGGCTTCCCTCGTCGCCGGTTCGGACGTAGGCCCCGAGCGCGGCGGCGGCGTCGACGAGGGCGTCCGCGGTCGCGGGCGACACGTCACCGCCGAGGGCGTCGACACGCGTGACGCGGTCGCGGAGGCGCTCGAAGGCGTCGCGGGCGGGGGCGATCCTGTCTTCTGGGTCGGGGCCGTCGACGGTGACAGTCGGCGCGTCGTCAGCGTCGGTCCCGTCGTCGCCGTTCGTTTCGGCCCGGTTCCCCCCAGCGCCTGATTCGAGTTCGTCGAGGAAGTCGAGCACGTCGCTCCGGTAAGCCTCGACGGCGCGCACGGCGGCCATTCCCCGCGCCTCCCGGAGCGCTGTCGGGACCTCCTCGGCCGCGGGTCGGGCGCCGTCGTCCGCGCCGGCGAGCAGCGCGAGGAGGTACTCGCCGTCGGCGTCAGTCGGGTCGCGCAGCCGCTCGTAGCAGTCGACGGCCTCAAGCAGCTCGCGGGCAGCGAGGTACGTCCCGCCGAGCGGGGCGAGCTTCCCCCCGTCGATGAACCCGCGCTTCCGGCAGTACTCCCGGAGGTCGGACTGGAGCTCGTCGACGCCGGATCGGGGGAGGGTCTCCTGTGCCTCTCCGAACCGCTCGCGGTGAGGGGCGAGGTCGAGCGAAACGGGGGCGTCCGTGTGGGCCGTGCGGTCGTCGACGCCGACGCTGCGCAGGTCCCCGCAGCTCGGACACGCGACGGAGCCCGTGTCGTAGTACGACCACCGCGCGCCGCAGGACTGGCACTCGCGTTCGCCGCGGACCTTCATGGCGACCGGTTCGTCGCGTCCGCCCTAAACGGCTGCGGGTCGCCTGGTGGCCCGTGACACGGTGCCCGGGGTCAGCCGCTCTCCCCCTGAACCGTCCGGGACCAGTGGCCAGCCTATTTCACGCCCTCGGGCGAACGGTCAGTATGAGCCGGCACGCCGTCGAGGCCGTCGACCGCGCCGTCCGGGTCACGCGCGGGTTCCTCTTTCCCTTCGAAGCGGTTCGGTGGGCGAAGCTCGGGTTCCTGGCGCTCGTGATGGTGAGCGGCGGCGCCGGGGCGTCGGGCGCGACGACGTCGTCTCTCGGCGGTCCCGCCGGCGGCGGTGCCGGCGATTGGAGCGACGCCGGGGTCACAGAGCCCGTGTCGGTGCCCGCGGGCGTCGAACGCGCCGCGAACGCGGGGGTCGAGCGTCTCGCCGGGTTCGACACCGCGCTACTGGCCGGGCTCGACGCCGCGCTGCTGACCGGACTCGCTCTCGGGGTCCTCCTCGCGGGGATGGCTCTGTTCGCGTGTTCGATCGCGTTTCGGCTCGTCTTCTACGAGGCGCTCTCGACGACGGAGGTCGCGCTCTGGCGGCCGTTCCGCGACCGCTTCCGACAGGCGCTCGGTCTCCTCGGCGTCGCGGTGCTGAGTGCTGTCGCCGTCGGGCTTCCCGCGGTCGCGGTCGCGATTGCGATCGATCCCGACCTGTTGCGGTTCCTCGGCGTTTCGGCTGGGGGATTAGCTGCGCGGTCGTCGGTGATCGGTCCGGCGTTCGGCGTGCTGGCCGTGATCGGGGCCACGGTCGCGGTCGTCGGGACCGTCGTCTCCAGGATCACGTTCGAGTTCGTCGCTCCGGCGATGGTCGCCAGAGACGTTGGCGTGATCGACGGGTGGCGAGCGGTCTGGGCGTCGTTCCGCGGGTCGTGGGCCGACGTCGTCTTCTACTTTGCGGTTCACCTCGTCCTCGCGGCCGGCGTCGGGATCGTTCAGGCCGTCGCCGCCGCGTTCGTCGCCGGCGTCGTCGGGGTTTCGGCGCTCGTCGCGCTCCTCCTCGCGGCGGTGGCGCTCGGCGGCGTCGGGGCGTTGATCGGGACGACCGCTGGGGCGATCGCCCTCGCGGCGGTGCTCGTCTGCGCGGTCGTCGCCGTCGTGGTCCTGACGCTCCCGGCCACGCTGGTCGTGCGGACGTACCTGACCGCGTTCGAAGTCTCGACGCTGGCCGGCATCGATCCGACCCTCGCGCCGCTGGCGCCGACGCTCGCCGCGAGCGACGACCGGGAACCGACCGGCGAGTGAGTCGGCGGCGGTCGATAGCGATCGCGTGTCGTTGGCGGGCTCGGTCGTGATGATCGCGGTGGCCGAGGTTCTCGGCACCGCGTACGAGTCGCCGAGTGATCGTCGAACGTCGAATTGCGTACTCGACACCATCGGATAGCTTTTTACTCCGTTCACGAATGGAGAGAGACATGGGACTAGACGACGACGCGCGGGAGTACCACCGACAGGAGCCGCCCGGGAAGATCGAGATAGAGACGACGAAGCCCACGAACACGCAGCGGGACCTCTCGCTGGCGTACTCGCCGGGAGTCGCGGCGCCGTGTCGCGACATCGCGGCCGACCCCGAGTCCGTCTTCGAGTACACGGCGAAGGGGAACCTCGTCGCCGTCGTCTCGAACGGCTCGGCCGTCCTCGGGCTCGGCGACATCGGCGCCGCCGCCTCCAAGCCCGTCATGGAGGGGAAGGGAGTGCTGTTCAAGCGGTTCGCCGACATCGACGTGTTCGACATCGAGCTCGACATCGACGCCGTCGACCCGTTCTGCGAGGCGGTGAAGGCGATGGGACCGACGTTCGGCGGGGTCAACCTCGAGGACATCAAGGCGCCCGAGTGCTTCAAAATCGAGGAGCGGCTCCGCGAGGAGATGGACGTCCCGGTGTTCCACGACGACCAGCACGGCACCGCGATCATCTCGGGCGCGGCGCTGATGAACGCGGTCGACATCTCGGATAAGGACCTCTCGGAGCTCGACATCGTCTTCTCTGGCGCGGGCGCGTCCGCCATCGCGACGGCCCGGTTCTACGTATCGCTGGGCGCGCGCAAAGAGAACATCACGATGTGCGACTCCTCGGGGATCATCACCGAGTCGCGCGTCGAGGACGGCGAGGTCAACGAGTACAAGAGCCAGTTCGCCAGCCCGGTCGAGGGCGGTGACCTCGCGGACGCGATGGAGGGCGCCGACGTGTTCGTCGGACTCTCCGTCGGCGGGATCGTTTCACAGGAGATGGTCCGCTCGATGGCCGCCGATCCGATCATCTTCGCGATGGCGAACCCCGACCCGGAGATCACCTACGAGGACGCGAAGGGCGCGCGCGACGACACGGTGATCATGGCGACCGGCCGATCGGACTACCCGAACATGGTGAACAACGTGCTCGGGTTCCCGTTCCTCTTCCGTGGGGCGCTCGACGTGCGCGCGACCGAGATCAACGAGGAGATGAAGGCGGCCGCCGCGGAGGCGCTGGCCGACCTCGCCCGCAAGGACGTTCCGGACGCGGTCGTAAAGGCGTACGGCGACGACCCGCTCCAGTTCGGCCCCGAGTACGTGATCCCGAAGCCGCTCGACCCCCGCGTGCTGTTCGAGGTGGCCCCGCGCGTCGCGGAGGCGGCGATGGAGTCCGGGTCGGCCCGAACCGAGATCGACCTAGCGAAGTATCGTGAGCGGCTCGAAGCACGTCTCGGGAAGTCCCGCGAGATGATGCGCGTCGTCTTGAACAAAGCGAAGAGCGACCCGAAGCGGATCGCGCTCGCCGAGGGGACCGACGAGAAGATGATCCGGGCGGCGTACCAGCTCTCGGAGCAGGGGATCGCCGACCCGGTGCTGCTCGGCGACGCGGACACCATCTCGCAGACCGCGGCCGAGCTCGGGCTCTCGTTCCGACCCGAGGTCGTCGACCCCGACAACCGCGACGTCTCGAGCTACGGCGACCGGTTGTACGAACTCCGGAAGCGGAAGGGGATCACGAAGCGCGAGGCGGCCGACCTCGTCCGGCGCGACACGAACTACCTCGCGAGCGTGATGGTGGAGACGGGCGACGTCGACGCGATGCTCACCGGGCTCACCCACCACTACCCGTCCGCGCTCCGGCCGCCGCTCCAGGTCGTCGGGTCCGCGGTCGACACCGACACCGTCGCCGGCGTGTACATGCTCACGTTCAAGAACCGCGTCATCTTCTGTGCGGACACGACGGTCAATCAGGACCCCGACGCGGAGACGCTCGCGGAGGTCACGCGACACACGGCGGACCTCGCGCGCCGGTTCAACGTCGAGCCGCGCGCGGCGATGCTGTCGTACTCCAACTTCGGGAGCGTCGACAACGAGGGGACCCGGAAGCCGCGCGAGGCGGTCGACATCCTCCAGTCCGACGAAACGGTCGACTTCCCCGTCGACGGGGAGATGCAGGCCGACACCGCCGTCGTCGACGACATCCTCAACGGGACCTACGAGTTCTCTCAGCTCGACGAGGCGGCTAACGTCCTCGTGTTCCCCAACCTGGAAGCCGGGAACATCGGGTACAAGCTGCTCCAGCGCCTCGGCGGCGCCGAGGCCATCGGGCCGATGCTCGTCGGAATGGACGAACCGGTCCACGTGCTCCAGCGAGGCGACGAGGTGAAAGACATCGTCAACCTCGCCAGCGTCGCCGTCGTCGACGCCCAGGAGTAACTCGTCCAGCGGAGTGCGGCGAAGGCCCTCGTCGACTGCCTTCCGCCACTCTTCGCCGTTTTCTAGCAGCACTCGGGGCCGACGTGGCGTACTTCTTTCGCGGGGCCTCCGTTTCCCGCGACCGACTCCCCGTAATTTCTCGTAATTTCTTCGCGGCTGGCACCGCGTCGTTCTCCCCGACCAACGTGAGTCGCGGTGTGAGTGACACACCGTGTTTCCGGTGAAATCGGGTGTCGTCGCCTGGGGGTGTACTGCCGGCTGGGGGAGGCGTGCGAGACCCGCCGAAGTAGAATCGCGGACCCTCCACTATTCTGTCTGTTTTGAAACAACGGGTTTATTAGTTAAATGTGAGTATAGCTCGCCAAGCGATAGAAGCGAATGCTCGCCGAGCGAACTATGTCGTTCACCGGAAACGCGGTCTCCGCCGTGAGGGGAGCTTCGACACGACACCGTACACCGTGTTTCCGGTGAAATGCTGAGACGTGTCACCGCCGTGCCTCGCTCGGATTTTCCGAACTGACGGACGTTGTCGCCCGGTGTCGCTCTCCGATGTCCTGTTTCCCTCGGTCACAGGACTCACTCCAAGATCGCACCACCGACCGCTCACCCCGTTTCACCGGAAACGCGGTGTGTGTCTCGACCGGTCGAATTACGTGCGGACCTCGCCTCCCGCCCGGTCGCGAAACAGAACGCATTTCACCGGAAACCCGGTGTCTCTCTCATGGACGCAGCGGACGACCTCTTCACGAGAGAGGATCCTATCTTCGCGAACAAGGAGCTCCTCGAGATCAGTCACCTACCCGGCGAGGGACGGATCGTCGGCCGAGATGACGAGATATCCGACTTGGCGACGGCCGTCAACCCGGCCATCTTCGGACAGAGCCCGAGCAACGTCCTGATATACGGAAAGACGGGCACCGGGAAGTCGCTGTGCGCGAAGTACGTCTCCAAACGGCTCGTCTCGACCGCCAGCGAGGAGGGCGTCACCGCCACGTTCGCCTACGTCGACTGCGCGCAGGACACCACGGAGACCCAGGCGGTCCAGACCATCGCCGAGGGCGTGAACGACCCCGAGCAGACCGGAATCAACGTCCCTGACAAGGGACTCTCGACTTCCACCTACTACAAGCGGCTCTGGCGCATCCTCGACCAGCGGTACGACGTGGTGCTGATCCTGCTCGACGAGATCGACAAGCTCGACGACGACGCGATCCTGATGCAGCTGTCCCGCGCGGGAGAGGCGGGGAAGATCACCGACTGTAAGCTGGGTGTCGTCGGGATCAGCAACAAGATCCAGTACAAAGACCGGATGGACGAGCGCGTCAAGTCGAGCCTCTGTGAGCGCGAGTTCGTCTTCCCGCCGTACGACGCGAACCAGCTTCGGGAGATCATGCAGGCGCGCGCGGACGCCTTTCACGACGACGTGCTCGAACCCTCGACGATACCCCGGGCCGCGGCGCTCGCCGCGCGCGAGCACGGCGACGCCCGGAAGGCCATCGACATCCTCCGGTACGCGGGCGAGATCGCGCAGGCGAACGGCGAGCCTACGGTTCGCGAGGAGTTCGTCACGCAGGCGCGCGAGCGAGCCGAGACCGACCGCTTCCGCGAGCTCATTCGTGGCTCCACGCCGCACTCGCGGTACGTGCTCCAGGCGCTCGCGCTGCTGTCGCTGTCGAACGGTCGTCAGGACGGGTTCCGCACGAGCCGCGTGTACGAGATATACGAGAACATCTGCCGCCAGGAGGGATCCGACAGCCTCTCGCTGCGCCGCGTCCGCGACCTCCTGAAGGAACACGCGTTCCTCGACATCATCGAACAGTCGAAACACAGCGGCGGCAGCGCCGAGGGGAGTTACACGAAACACCAACTCCTCGAGGACCCGAGCGTCGTCAAGGAGGTGCTCACCGAAGACGACGCCGAAACGTAACCGGACCGCACTCAGCCGCTCGACAGCGACCCACGGCCGCTCGACACCGGTCGCCGCCCGTCTCCGAGACGGCGGGAACCGAACAGACCGATCGATTCGACCCTCAGCCGAGCAGGCCGAGCCCTTCGATGCGCTCGACGATCTCCTCGACCGCTTCCTCGGCGTCGTCGGTGCGCTTGCCGCCGGTGATGACGATCTTCCCGCTCCCGAACAGCAGGATGACGACCTCGGGTTCGTCCATCCGGTAGACGAGGCCGGGGAACTGCTCCGGCTCGTACTCCACGTCCTCGAGTCCGAGACCGATAGCCAGAGCGTTGAGGTTGAGGTTGTGTCCGAGGTCCGCGCTCGACACGATGTTCTGGACGGTGATCTCCGGGTCGTCCTCAACGGGGATCTGGAGTCCGCGGAGCTTCTCGAAGATGATCCCGAGCGCGTCGTGGACGTCGTCGATGCTCTTCGCGCCCGTACACACGATCTTCCCCGAGCGGAAGATGAGTGCGGCCGCCTTCGGCTCCTGGGTCCGGTACACGAGGCCGGGGAAGTTGTCCGGGTTGAAGTCCGCACCCGGGAGGTCCTCCGCCAGCGCCTCCAAATCGAGCTCCTGACCGATACCCGTCGATGCAACAACGTTCTGAATCTCGATCGAGTCTGCAGGGTTCGTCATCGTTCGCTTTTATATGTGTCCCCCTCCCTTATAAACGCCCGTGGTATAAATGACCGGCTGCCCCCGAGTTCTTCTTTTGTCGATGTTGCGCACGCGCGTGTGCCTCCGAGTCGTCGGCAGCACTATGATATAGTTCTGATATGTCTGCCGGTCACGCGCTCCTCTCCAGTCGCTCGCTCTCGTGGGCGAGCTCTACCCGTCGCGCCGCGTCGACGAGTCACTCGGTTGTGAGTTGCTCCATGAAACCGCATGACGTGGTGCCGATAGTTCGACGAGGTTAAGTACAACCCGGGCATTCGATGAGATGCGAGGCGCCCCCGCCGAGGGGGCACCGACCGGCCGTCGACGCGGCCGGTCGAAGCGTTCCGACGTGCTTAAGTGTATAAGCCCGTTCGGTCAAGACGCGAAGAACGCACCGCGGACTCGGGCCGTTCAACTCGGCCCGGTTTCGCAGAGTCGGTTCATCCGACTCATCCGATGAGGATCACACCCCCTGCGCTCCGGCGTAAGCGGTGATCTGATGTGAGCCGTGGTCGTTCGGTGCCATCCAAGCCGTTGGCTGGCCCGGACACCACACAAACCAATGCAATGGTGTGTCAACACTACGTTGACACCCGCCAACACCCCCTTCGGGCCGGGAATCAGGCCTGAAG
>NZ_LIST01000011.1:0-78840 GCF_001280455.1 Halorubrum tropicale | reverse complement strand
TCCCTGGGGTGAGCTACTACACGGCGCTGACGATCTACGCGGAATTAGGTGGGATCGACCGGTTTGACGGTGACAAGGAGGTTGTCAGTTACGTGGGATTGAACCCGGTGATCCGCGAGTCAGGCGACTCGCGGATCGAAGGGGGCATTTCGAAACGTGGATCAGGGCGTGTACGATGGCTGCTCGTCCAAGCAGCAAACACCGCAGTTCATACGAGTAACGACGAGTATCTGAGTCGGTTTTACGACCGGTTAGCAAGCCGGAAAAACTCACAGAAAGCGATCGTGGCAGCAGCTCGGAAGATGCTGGTATCGATCTATCACATGCTTGATCGGGGAGAAGCGTACGATCCACCGGGTGTAACCGCATAGACGAGGGATCTGAGGGCCGCCGGTCCGGCGGCCCTCAGTGGCCGGCCGAGGCCCTCCGTGAGCGTCAGCTATCGCCAGACAGCGACCGCACCGCAGACACGTTCTGACCGCCTACCGGCTGTGAAAACAGCAGATCCCCAGACGGCGTAATCATTTTGTCGCTAGACGTGGTTTGCCCGGGTAGCAGCGTTTCCATAGGTGAATAGCGATCTTTGAGCCATGGTGAGACGATACCGATCTTGAGATCACTAGCGTCAACCGCTAACAAGCCAACTCAAATTTTGACCACCTCGGTCAACACCGGTATTCAACAGAGCAGTTTAGACCGTAGTGAGATATGCGGCCTCGGCTCTGTTGAAATCCTATTATTCAAATATATTCTTTACCGAAAAGCTCGGTCGCTACCGATGGTAGCCCGAGCAGGGGCTATGGCGCCACCGTTGTGCCCAACATTCTTTTCAATTTGTCTCAAGAATAACGTATGCGAACAAAAGAATTCGCCCAAGATACCGACGTGGTGTTTGACGCTTGTAGGGAAGTGGTCGGATACGCTGGATGGAAGACAGCCGATGTTGACAGTGATAAATTGACTCTGAAGGCGCTCACACCGCTTTCTTGGAAGTCTTTCGGCGATGAAATTGAAATACAGGTGTCCACCGAGGGTGGTAGCACCGTCGTGACCGTGTCATCGAAACCAAGATTCTCGGTCATGAATTGGGGGAATGACCTCGCAAATGAGGGCGTTTTCTTAGAGAAATTGGCACAAGAGATACACAGGTACAGTTCCCGCTAACGAGCAGTCACACCTCGTGCTGTACTGAGTGATCGAGGCCGAGAAAATATCAACTTCTGAGGATTTCAACAAGCCAAGAAAGTGTAATCATAATCTCCCAGCCGATTCATATGCCATCACTGTCAATATCTGTGGCGAAATAGCTACCGACAGCTGCCTCAAAATTGGCAGACAGCGACGAGGTAAATGGCTAGACTGCTGTTACAGTCTTCGAGTTATTGATTGAGAACCGATCGGAGTATCGTTGGGAGCTCCTCATCAAGTTCTCCTGCCTGAATAATGGTTATCGGCTCGTCTTCTTGTGCGTCTACAGACGGTGTCTCTTGGTCGAGGTCCTGTACGACGAGGAGGCCGTTCCACCCGGTGCCGAAGATGTCCTCCTCGTCACTCGTGTCTCGCTCGAATACGTAGTCTTCGTTGATGCGGAGGAAGGCGAGGTATTCGAGTGTCTCTTTGATCCCAGTTCGGATTGTTTCTTCGCGGGTGCTGTGCTTCACTTCGGCGATGAGGTACTCGTACGTGATCGGGTCGTCGGATTTGACTTCGAGAACAATGACATCGGGACGACCGGTGTGGTTCTGGAAGTTCTTCTCGAAGTACGTGCTGGCGACGTCGCGTGCGGTTTGTTGGACGCGCTCAGCACGAGTTGGTTCACGGTCGTCCGGAGTGGCTTCTGTGCGGAAGGAGAGGCCGCGGTCGCTGGCGGACGTGTCGTGATACAACACGATTTCTTGCTCACCGTCGATCTTAGCGACTTCTTGCCGTCCGCTTTTGATTGTTTGAAAGACAGGCCGTGTGTCTTGTATATCTTCGAGCGTGGTGATGAATCGGAAGAGGACGTAGAGTTCGAAGAGTCGGGCTTGGTCGTCTGGGGTGATGGCGGTTTGACTCAACAGTGTACGTAGCGCGTCGGGGTTGCCGTCGAACAAGTCTTGACGGGCGCGGAGAAGCGTGGCGGCGTCGCGGTAGATTTCTTGTCGGGAGTTGGCGGCGGTGGTGAGCATGCGTTCGGTTGGTTCGTACGTGTCTGGGTCGCGGATGCGGCGGACGTGGACGTTGCGTTCGACGGTCCGCTGAACTTCATCGATGAGGTCGGTGTTGGCTTGCCACCGGTCGGTGACCCAGTCGTAGTTGCCTTTCAGGTACTCGTCGGCGTCACGCAGCGTTGTGTAAATGATTGAGAGAAGGCGTTTTAGGACGATGTTTTCGGGGATATCGTAGTCCTCGGAGCGGTTTTCGGTGACGAATAACGAGCGGTCGTTCGGGTTGGTTGAGTACCGGGCTTTGACCGTTGCGCCCCAGTTGATATGCCCATCAATCCCACCGCGTTGCGTGCGGGCAACGGTTTTCGTTTCGGTGCGGACGTTCCGCAGCCGTTGTGAGAGCTGCTCGACGAACTCGACGACATCGGGCTTGAGGATGAAGTGTAGGTCGAGCAGGAGCTCGTAATCTTCAAACCGTTGGTCGAGTGCCTCGGGCTTGATCGAGGTGGCGAGTTCCTGTTTGGGGAACCCGCCACTCATGACGTACGCGAGGATGTCTTGGGTGAGCCCGTCGATTAGCTCCTCGCGGTTCATGAATCACTCTCAGTGTCGATCGTGACTTGGAGCATGTCACTCGCAGCGGTTCGAAGCACGTCAGAGTCAGTCGCGTCCACCGTTGCGATGTGCGTGATAATTTGCTTGCGTTCAGGGACGCCCTCAAGCTGCGGGAAGATATAGCTGATAACGGCCTCGGTGACACGTTCAGAGAGGTCGTCTCCTGTGCCGGTGTGGCGGTTCGTGACGTACGCGAGCATATCGCGGACGATCGCTGGGCCGATCGACCGGTCCTCAACAGCCTGGTTCGTCTGCTTCCACACTTGCCCGATCGCGTCGCGTTCCTCATCGCTCGGGTCGAGCCCGTCCCAAGCCCCAATGTACGCATCCATCTCGCTCGTCAGCTCGTCCCGCGCGGTGTCGTCGTCCCCAGTAGAGAACTCGGGAGCAGGTACGCGGATGAACGCAAAGCGACGCATGAACGCATAGCTCATTTCGTACAGCGACGTTTTGTCATACGTGTTCATCGTGGCGAAGATCCGCCACGAATCGGGGACCACGTATTGGTGTTCAGCAGGCAAGCCGTCGAGGTGATCAGTCGTGAGGAGCTCAATCTCACGGTCATTCCGGGTGAAGGGGAGCTGAACGGATTGGCCAGAAAACAGCGTGAACAGTTGGCCGAACGCCTTGTCGATATCAGCCCGATTCAATTCGTCGATGATCACGGGCTCATTCGATTGAACGTCGGTTTGCGTATCTTTGAGCCGATTGAGGATAATGCCGGGCGTGAATGCGAGGTCACCGTCCGAGTTGTCGCCGCTGGTTTCGGTCGGCATGTACCCGCCGACGGTGTCGAACGTGGACCAATCAGCTGTTGCCGTAGTGAGTTCCGATCCTGAGTACAGGTGCGGGTACGCGTCGGCGAGGTGCGTGGCGACGCGTTCTACGATCTCGGTTTTCCCGGTGCCGGGCGGGCCGGTCAGGATGACGTGGTCGCCGGCGAGGAGTGCGGCTTCGATTTGCTCGATAATCGTCTCACCAAGGTCACCCGGGAAGTACAACCCGTCAAGGAGCTCATCGGCCGGGAGCGTCCCGGTAAACGCTTTCTCGTAATTGACTGGTGACAGTTCTGTGAGGTCAGGTGCGAGCGCGGTGATGATGGCGCGTGGACGGGAGCGGTCTTGCGTGCCGTCTTCGCTGCGGAACGTGACAAACGTGTTCTGTGTCGGGAACTCTGTGCCGCTTGCCTCTCGACAGAGTTCTTGAACGCGGTCAATGGTGAGTCCGTTCTGCGTTAACGCGGTGAGTTCGTCGTTGAGTTCCGCGTGGCTTTTCGCTCGCGTGCTAGTTGTGAAATCGAGTTGGTTGATGTCGCTCGTGATGAACACCCGGTCAAGCCCGATGACACGCTCTATGAGTTGGTCTGTTTCGTGTTCGTCGTGTAGCCAGTACTCGGTTTTCTGGTACGGGTGGCCGAAGATCCCGACGCCGAACACGACTCCGTCTTGGGTTTCCAGCTCGGTGTTTGACGGTGTTTGCTGAGCGTGGAAGATGGCTATGTCACCGGGTGAGGCGTCGCGCCAGTGGTCGGCGTGTGTCTCTTCTACGGGGATGCCGCGGTATTCGATGGCGGTCAGCCAGTAGTCGGGTGGCGCGGTGAGCTTGTAGACAGTGGTGTCGCTCTGCTCGTCGAGATGTGTGAGAACGGGATGGCCGATATCGGGTTCCTCCTCGTCGTCAGTCTCAGTATCGTCTGCTGGTTGCTGTGTTCCCTGTTTGAGGAGGTACTCGCCAGCTGCCTCGCTGAGGTTGTAGAAGTATTGCTGATTGATCCCGCCAGCGTTCACGGGATAGTACTGGTCGAGGCGGTGCTCCCACAGTGTTTTGAACACGTCGGCGAATGCGAGTGGGTCTGGAAACCGCGTGAATTCGGTTTCAACACGATAGTGTTCCTCTTCATCGACATCATCATCTCCGTCACCGGTTGTGATGATGTGGGCTGGTTCGACGACTTCGTGATACCCGACGATTTCGCCGTTGTTGTAGCTGAAGACGATGTCACCGACGGTGAGTTTCGGCAGGTCGTACTGGAATAAGTCGTCGGTCGGGGCTTGGAGGTATTCGCCGTCAATTTCTTGTTCACCTTGATTTACCCAGTAGTACGGTGCCGGCTCTGTGATTGGCTCGATGGTGCGGGTTCGTTCTTCGTGCGTAAGGATCGCTAGGAGATCGTGCCAATTGTTGGAGCGTCCGGTGAACGGGTCGTCGTAGGTCCCGTCATCAGCGACTCCAATCTCGATATTTTGGGAAGCAGAGGCAGCTTCGCTGAGGAGGTCTTCTGTGAAATAGAGGAAGTCATCGAGGACTGGGTCGTACAAATCAGCGGTGTCTGTGTTGAGGACGATCCCGACGATCGTCTCAGCCGCATCGCGTTCTAATGCGTTGTGTTCGCTGTCAACGCTGATTTGTAGGAACTCCGGATCGGTGTGTGTGCCTGTGTGTGAATCGTCTATGAATGGGTGATGAACACGGATGTGGGTTGGCTGGTCGCCCGGAATCTCTACTTGGAATCCTTCGAGTGTGCTGTCTTCGATACGTATTCCGTGTTTGTCGCAGTGCTGTCTCAGGACATCGATCCAGTCGGTCGTTGCGTCTCCAGTTGCTGGCGGGATTACGATACGATCGCTGAGCAAATTGAGCGTTTCAACAGCATCTCGCCCAGCCTTCGTCAGTGAGTTCGTGTCTCCCTCATGGGTGAGGTACCCGAGCGCTTGAAGCCATTCTCGGTGCCGTTTAATTGCTGTGCCTGTGGACGCAGCATCGAATTCGGCGACGATCAGGTCCTGTATTTCCTCATCTGTTTGAGGCGAGTCAGCGAGTGCGGTGAGAATCGTATCGAAGCCTTTGATCCCGCTGCGAAGCGCCTGAAGCACCACGAACGGGTCATGGGTTAGATTGTATCGTTCACCGTACACCCCTAGGCGGCACGTCTCCCCTTCGAACCGCACGAGGTGTAACGACTCGAAGAACCCCATGTTCCGATCGACAAACGGCTCACCTCCACCGCCTGTATTGTGGTCGAACCACTCGTAGAGCGCTTTGCGAGACGGGTGTTCATCACCGACGAACGCGAGAAATTCTTGGAGGATTGAGATGCGGTTATCGACACCGCCGTAGAATCGGTCCGTGCTCATGCGGCGATCGTCGTCCATACCCGCACTGTACACGGGAGTGATGTAACTCTAATTACTGAACGCCGCCACGATCGCTGGCAGGCATCCGGGGCGAACCAGTAAACCTGATCATAGAGTGCCCTGTGGCAATTCGTGTCTCTACATACCGGGTCAAAGCGATAGCAGGTTACTGCTGAATACGAGGCAGGTTTTTTTATTCACCATCGAAACGTGGGTGTGAATGGTTGAACCGATTTTGAAGTGGGCGGGTGGGAAACGCCAGCTTCTCTCTGAAATCACGGGGCTCTTCCCGACGTCGTATGAGGCGTATCATGAGCCGTTCGTGGGCGGTGGAGCCGTGTTCTTTCACCTGGATCCTGATGCGGGAACGATTAACGATCTCAACGAGCGGTTAACAACGTTCTACGAGGTTGTCCGCGATCACCCGGATAGGCTTATTGAGGAGAATAAGACGCACGAGCACTCGGAGGAGTATTTCTACGAGGCACGCTCGGAGTTCAACGAGTTCCTCTCGGACTCTACCCTGAAACATGAGAACCGTGTTCGGGAAGCGAGTCTGCTGTTGTATCTAAATCGGACGTGTTTCAACGGGTTATATCGAGAGAACAGCGACGGGGAATTCAACGTCTCGTTCGGCCGGTACACGAATCCGGACTGGGTACAGGAACAACGGATTCGGAAGGCCTCCCGCTCATTACAGGGTACCCGAGTGTTCAACACCGATTTTGAATACGTGGTTGAGGAGGCGACGGACGGCGATCTCGTGTATTTTGACCCGCCGTACGAGCCGGTGTCGAAAACAGCGGATTTCAATTCGTATCACGCCGATGGGTTTGATCGAGACCATCAGCGTCGGTTGCGAGACGCGGCTGTTGAGCTCACAGAACAGAACGTCTCAGTTCTCATTTCGAATTCACCACCGGTCACAGAGTTGTATGAGGAGCATGACGCGTTCTCAGTGACGTACGTCGATGCGACGCGAGCGATTAACAGCGACGCAAGTAATCGTGGCGAGGTTGCTGAAATCCTGATAACGAACGTCCAACCTGAGAACCGGCGGCGGAAGACGCTCGCAGATTTCACTGAGTGACGACCCCTTCTAATCACTTTCACGCCGCTCTTCGAAGATTAATATGCTCCCGGGTCAACGTATCAGTTGAGATGACAGACGAGCCGGATTCTACTCGGCACTCCGACTCCACCCGTCCACCACCGTTGAGTACTGACGGTGGGGGGACGGGGCCGCAACTGCCGGCGTTGCCGCCTCCGGATGAGTCGCCGACTCGAATCCTTGCGCTTTCTGGGGCCGCTGTGAGCAGTTCTCACCGCGATACCATCACCGCGGTAGTCGATAGCTTGGATCCTGATGTGCTTGTTGCGACGGAGCCGCAGGCGAGCATCGTTGGCCCGGCTCTCAATCGGGGGTTCGATTTCGATATTCTTGAAGTTGGCACCGGGATGCGGCCGGACGTGGCGGTTACAGACGAGGATCGGTGTGTTGTCATAGCGTTGCCGATGGGTGAGGAGCCGCTCGACCCAGAGCGGATTGCGAGCAGAGTCGGGATGTCTTCAGTGGGAGAAGATCCGGCTGATGTAGCGACGGCTTCTCAGATCTGTCTGATTGACCAGTCTGTTTCGTTATCTGTGGATCCGTATGCCCGGTCAGCAACGCTTGAAGGGCTCCGTACCTATCGTGGCCGGGTTCCGGATCAGTGGTGGACGCCGCGTACAGTTCATCTTTCGACGGCGCTACGGGCTGGGTTCACGACGACACGGAGTCACGGAGACGATGGTGACGCGCAGTTTGTTGGTGTCGGGATGTCGAACGCCGATCTCGGTGTTGGTACGACGGCGGATACGACACAGGCAACGCTCGTTGCGCTCTACTCGAACGGAGCGATCGACGTGTCCGAGATTGATCCGCAGAAATTCGGCTTGCGCGGTGTTCCGGAGATCGGTCCGACACGGTTTGAGACGCTGCGTGATGCTGGCATCACTACCGTTGAGGCGCTCGCTGACACTCCGCTCCGGCAACTCACCGAATTATCTGGGTTGGGGCGAACGTCTGCGAGCACGATCCAGACCGCTGCTGAGGCACAGTCCACGAATACCGTCCTCCCGACGGGTGATGATTCGTTACCGAATCAGGATCCGGTGTTCATCGACATTGAGACGGACGGGCTGAATCCATCGACGGCGTGGCTGATCGGAGTTCTCGACGGCGGCCCTGAGGATGGGCACTACATGAGTTTCCGGGAACAGGCGGTCGGTGACGGGTCACACTTGGAGGCGTTTATGACGTGGCTCACCGGTGCTGCGTCGGGCCGGCCGGTTGTCGCATGGAACGGGTACCGATTCGACTTTCCGGTCATCACCGAACAACTCCAGCAGCACCACCCAGATCTCGTGGAGGCTTGGACCGATCGTTATCAGTTCGATGCGTTGTGGTGGGCTACAAGCAAAAATGGCGGCAACGCAGCGCTTCCTGGGCGAACGAACAAGCTGGAGCATGTCGCTGACGCGCTTGGCTGGGAGCCGTCGACGAATGGGATTGACGGTGAGACCGTTGCCAAGCTGTACACAGCGTATCGAAGCCAAGTTGCCGGAGACACGCATGCCGGAACCGTTGTTGAACCCGACTGGGACCGGTTGGAACGGTACTGCGAAGACGACGTGCGAGCGCTCGCGACGATTTACGAGCATCTCGAAGCAGCTGCGCGACGGGACTCGGAAACGAAGACGCCGACCGGTGAAAACAGCTCACAAGGCTCGCTCGCCGATTTCTCCTGACCATGACTGATAACCATTCACCTCGATCCGAACACGTGAGTTCAACCGACACGCGGATGCTGCGGCCCGATGGAGGGACTGCTCGTCACCGCGAGGTACTCTCTGAGTCGGAGCTGAAAGAGTCGTTCCCGGACTGGCGTGAACAGATCCGGCATAGTGAGCGGCTCGACGCGCAGTCTGCTGAGACTGTCGCTCCCGAGGACGTACTTCAGGATCGGCTTGCGTCACCGCTCGGCCATGATCTGTACTCACATCAGGCCGAGGCACTGGATCTGCTTGCGGCCGATGAGAACGTGGTTGTTACGACGTCGACCTCATCGGGAAAGACGCTGATCTACCAGCTTCAGATCGCACGGAATCACCTCGCTAACGATGATGCGACCGCACTCTGTCTGTTCCCGACGAAAGCGCTCACAAACGACCAAGAACAAGCGCTGAACGATCGGTTGCGCGGTGAGTTGGATCTTGATACTCACATCGGGACGTATGATGGTGACACCAAAGATGAGCGGAAACGGACTGTTCGTGAGAATGCGAACGTTATCCTCACGAACCCAGCCGGGTTGAACGTCTACTTACCGCGCCACAACAAGGATCGCGGCTGGCATCGCTTCTACAGTAATCTTGAGCTCGTGGTGATTGACGAGGGCCACGAGTACGGCGGTGTCATGGGGACTCACGTTGCGTGGATCTTGCGCCGGCTTCGGCGCGTACTCGCCCACTACGGTGCGGACCCGCAGTTCGTGATCACGACTGCGACGATCGGTAATCCGGCTGCTCACGCCTCCACATTGACTGGAGCCGAGTTCAGCGTCGTCAGCGAGGATGGGTCGCCGCGTGGGAATCGTGATATCGTGTTGTGGGAGCCGCCGCTCGATGACGAGGCGCTCGAAGGGTATGATGATGGCAGCGGCGACCTCATGGAGGGGTTCGAACAGGCGCGTCGGTCCAGTGCGCGTGAAGCGTCCTCTGTGACGGCGCACTTGGCGGTTAACGGGATTCAGACGCTACAGTTCACGACAGCCCGTCAAGGGACCGAGATCGGTGCAAAACAAACGGTACAGGCCGTCCGTGGCCACCCGCGTGATGGGTACATCGACGTTGAACCTTACCACGCGGGCCTTGGGAAGCGGAAGCGCCGAGCTGTCGAAAACCAGTTAAAAAGCGCTGACCTCGATGCGGTCATCTCGACGAACGCGTTGGAGTTAGGGATTGACATCGGGTCGGTGGACGCAACGGTGACGGACTCGTATCCGGGGACCAAACAGTCCTTCTGGCAGCAGATCGGGCGGGCGGGCCGCGGGACGAGTGACGCGCTCTCAGTGCTTGTTGGGGGGACAGACGCGATGGATGCCTATATTCTCGATAATCCAGGGTATCTATTCGATGACGACACCGTGGAGGACGCAGTGGTCTCTATCGACAACGACCGCGTCTTCGCAGACCACCTGCTCGCGGCAGCCGCCGAACGTCCGTTGACGGCTGAGGATGCGCCGTATCTCGGTGGCGAGGACCGGTTCCGAGAGATGACAGCCATGTGGCAAGACGCCGGGCTGCTCGAACAAGCGGGGAATCTCGACGCTGGCGGTGTCACCTACGCCGGCGACCGACGCCCGCAGAGCCGGATCTCGCTGTACGGGACGACGGGCATCGATTACGAGGTGGTCTGTACCAACGGCGAGATTGAGCACGACCCGGTCGCTACGGAACGAGCTTACCGTGACTACCATGAGGGGGCGTTGTTCCTCCATGCGGGCCAACAGTACGAAGTGACAGAGGTGGACCACAGCCAGCCCCACCCGCGAATTCACGTCGAAGAGGTAGCTACCACGCACTACACGCAGACGCTGTCAACCAAGCAGGTTCAGGATCTCGAAGTCAAAGACCACACGTCGCTGGCAGGTGACTATGAGATCTACTTCGGGACAGGGACGGTGCGGATCACCTACGGGAACTACATGGTCCGTGACTATCAGACGGGTGAGCTAATTGAGGGGCCGCTTCCGACCGAGACACCGCCGCTTGATTTACAGACCGAACTCCTGTGGGTCTCGCTGCCCGAAGACCATCTACAGGCGACGATCAACTCGCTTGACGAGCCGCTCTTAGAGCCAACAGAACGGGCGGGCGATGATCCGCGAGTCCCGATGGAGCAAGCGCGGTACACGTACGCCGGCGGGCTCCACGCCGCTGAACACGGGATAATCCAACTCGCGCCGCTGGAGCTGATGATCGATAACCACGATATTGGCGGACTCTCAACGCCGTCGCACCCACACGAGACGATCCCAGGACCAACATGGTTTGTTCATGACGGAATCGACGGTGGGATCGGCTTCTCAAAAGCGATATACGAGCACATCGAGACACTAGCGGATCGGACACGCGAACACATTGCTGACTGTGAGTGTGGCCGTCGCCGGGGCTGCCCGCTCTGTGTCATGAGCGAAGACTGTGGGAACAACAACGACCCACTCGATACTGCGACTGGGACGATGATTCTTGATGACTTGTTGGCAGCGTTCGATACACAGTCAGAGAGGTAGCGAGGTATTCGACGCGGAACAATCCATTCACAGACGGACCTAAGCCGGTGAGTGCGTACAGTTCTCCGTTGAAACTCTCTCCTGGGTCACCGTGGTCCGGATGCGCTACCAACTGCTTGCTCTAACCGCCATGTGTTGCTCAACACGGTCTTCTTGTCGTCGGTGCCGCCGGTGGTGAGGATTCCGACGTGGTAGAGCTGGTATTTGAATTGGAAGTGAATGCCAGACTTGTACACTGTCGGATCAGTCAGCACGGCTTCATTGATGTCGCCGTCTGCGGTGAGGACGTCGTCGCGTCGATTCTGTGTGAAGAACACTTCGACGGCGAGTGGTTGGTTGATGCGTGTGGCTTCGAGTGCGACGTCGGCGAGCGTCGCGTCCCGTGTCCCGTTCTGATGAAGCCGTTCGAGCGCGGTGATGATGAGTCGAGTCGGCTCGTATTGGATGGCGACGGAGCGTGCGAGCTGTGCCCATCGTGGGGCGAGCTCGGTGAACCTCGTTGATCTGCCTGTCCACGTGTCGAACTCGGCGAGCGCCGCTGTAATACTGCCGTGTTGGTCGTGGGCGAAGCGCACGACTTCTGCGCCGAGGTGCGTGAGCGAGTCGCCGTTGGGCTGGTCGTTGACGAGGTTCAACAGAATCGCGCCGCGCCGCCCTCCAGAAATAGCGTTGATGACGTTGTCGGCGTACACGGTCTCGGTGTCACCGTCGGCAGCAAGCGCAAGCGCGTATCCGAGGTAGTTTTTCGGGTGATTTACTGGGAAACTCCCGTCGGTGAGTCGGTGCGTGGTTGCTTGGAGTCGCACCGCGTCGATCGTCGTGGAGAACTCACCGGCCCCCGTGACACGGGCGGGCTCGACGACACGTGCCGAATCCGAATCGTCGACGGCGATGACACCGACGTTGAGATTCCGCGCCTGGGCACGTGCTGTGTCGGTGATACTGGGCGCCGGCGCAGCGACGTAGCCAAGGTTGACTTCAGGGAGATGGTTGTGCGCTTGGGTGATACCGCGAGCGACGTCCGCAGCGGCCGGGTCCGAGTTGTGGCCTTTCGCCTCGATCACTGTGACTGGTGTCGTGGCCGCATCACCGTTGAGCACCTCAGTGGCCGGCATCCCAACGCCGAGAAGATCTGGTTCCCCAGCAGCGAGTCGAATCGTGTTGTACGGCGCAAGCCGCTCTCGTAGCGCCTGCGGAATAGTCCACCCGCCCCACGTGGATTGCGTGAACTGCGTTTCTGTGACCGCGTACTGATCGGGGCTCGTCTCAATATCAGGATACAGCGTATCTTTCGCAGCAGCAAGCACCGTAGGTTCAGCGAGCGAGGCTGCCATTACACTGGCTATCACTCGTGGGGAACATAATTGGGGGGTTCAGAGAACCAGAATCAGAGGAGTAGTGTATCTATTTGCCATGAGTTCTAGATTTACCGTTGACACTCTTTGATGGCTTCCGTCGATCGTACAGCCTGAGGCATCGGCAGGATGACCAAATCTCAACGCTTATCCCTCACACAAGTATTCTTCAAGTATGTCCCAGAGCATATCGAGAGATGACTCTAAGCCGATCGATCTCGCTGAGGCCGGCCAACGAACACTCCAAATCGGAGCCGGCAACCCCATCCGAATCAGCTCGGGCCACCGCATCCTTCACCACGACGGGAAGTGCTCGCGGCCACATGGCCACAACTACGAGATTACCGTCGAAGTGACCGGGGAACTCACCGAAGAAGGCTGGGTCGTCGACAAAGGCGACATCACGGACGTCATCGACGCGTGGGACCACCGGTTCCTCGTTGAGGAGGGCGACCCACTTGTCGACGCGTTCGAAGCGTCGGGCGACGGCGACGCCCTCGTCGTCTTGGAGCACCCGCCGACGGCGGAGGTGATGAGTGTCCTCCTCGAACAACGCATGCTCGATGCGTTCCCGGACACTGTCTCGGACGTGTCGGTGTCGGTGAGCGAAACCGGCGAACTCTGTGCGTCGTACTGATGCCGGTCGCACACGATATCGAGGAACCCGCAACGGACGCTGACGCGACTGGTGAGGGCCTCCCGATCAACGAGGTGTTCTACTCGTTACAGGGAGAGGGAACGCTCGCAGGCGTCCCCTCCGTCTTCGTGCGGACGTCTGGGTGTAACCTCCGGTGTTGGTTCTGTGATTCGTACCATACGTCGTGGGAGCCGACCGGGGCGTGGCGCGACGTCGATTCGATCATCGAGAAGGTGCAGTCCCACGAACAGGCTGACCACGTCGTGCTCACAGGTGGGGAGCCACTCATCCACGAGGAGTCAGTCGAACTCCTCAAGCGACTCGACGCAGAGGGGTATCACACGACGGTGGAGACGAACGGGACGATCCATCGGGACGCGCCGATCGATCTGGCGAGTATCAGCCCGAAGCTGGCGAACAGCACGCCGACACCGGAGCGTGACCCGAAGGGGGAGGGAGAGTGGGAACAGAAACACGAACAGAATCGGATCGATATGGATGCGTTGTCCCAGATGGTCGATGCGTACGAGACCCAACTCAAGTTCGTCGTGACCGACGTGTCGGACCTCCCAGAGATCACAGACCTGGTTGACCGAGTGCGAGAAGCGACGGCGACGACCGTCGCCGATGATGACGTCCTGTTGATGCCGGAGGGCATGACGCGCGAGCAACTCAACGGGACGCGAAGCGAGGTCGCCGAGTTAGCGATGGAGTACGGGTACCGGTACACGCCGCGACTCCACGTCGATCTGTGGAACGACGCACCGGGGACATGAACGTCGTTCAGGGACAGTCTGGTCGACATCGTGTGGTACCGCGAGTGCGGTGTGGTGAACAGAGTGACAATCGATTCAATACAACTGGGCAGACATGAGCAACAAAAGCGCGGTGATTCTGGTGTCCGGCGGGATGGATAGTGCGACGGCTGTCTACGAGGCGATCGAGCAGGGGTACGAGCCGTACTTCCTCCACACGTCGTACGGGCAGCGCACCGAAGACAAGGAGTACGAGTGTGCGAAAGCGCTTGCTGAGGAGGTCGACGCGGCCGACTTCCTCCATATCGAAACGGGGCACCTCTCGCAGATCGGTACATCGAGTTTGATGGACGAAGAGATGGACGTGGCTGACGCCGACATGGAGAGTGACGAGATCCCGATGTCGTATGTTCCCTTCCGAAACGCGAATCTGTTGTCGATGGCGACGTCGTACGCAGAAGCAACAGATTCAGAAGCGCTGTTTATCGGCGCGCATTCGGAAGATTTCTCCGGGTATCCTGACTGTCGCCCGGCGTTCTTCGATGCGTTTCAGAATGTGATCGACGTCGGGACGAAACCGGAGACGGACATCGAGTTGCAAGCACCGTTCGTCGAGTGGTCGAAAACGGAGATCGCGGAGCGCGGGTTGGAGCTTGGCGTGCCGTATGAGATGACGTGGTCGTGTTACCGGGACGAGGAGCCGGCGTGCGGAACGTGTGATGCCTGTGCGTTCCGGTTAGAAGCGTTCCGGAACGCTGGGTCACGCGACCCGATTACGTACGCTGAGCGGCCGGAGTTCTCGTAATTCATTGCTAGTTGGTGGTGGTCAGTTCGGTTGGAAAGACCACTCACCAGAGCGACTCAATACGTTGCTCGATTGCTTCGAACACCGTTGAGTACACATCGAGTGGATGATTCGAAGGAAGGTCGAGATCTGAGATGTCCGTTCCGGCTGGCGGTTCGTGGAAATGGAGTCGAGTGTTGTGTGTATTTGGATGCCGATCCCAGCGGCACTCCCAGTGGGTGTTATCTCCCCGAGTCTCGACGTAGTGAATGGAAAAATCACCAGTCGTGAACCACCGGATATCGACTCTGGCGGTAGCCACCGCGTCGGGATACTGTTCAGTGTCTAGGGTTGTAGTGAGCAATCGCGGTTCGTACGCATCAGGGTCGAACTGGGTGTCAGCAACAAGTGGGTCCGTCGTCAACTGTTGTTCGAGCAGGCGTAACGTTTGTCGATCGGGTGGACCCGTAGAGCCAGCCGCTGAATCCTCCGGAGGCGGACTCATCTCAGGCGGGGATCAGATGCCCGTCGTTCTGTGAGAGTTGGCGAGCGAGTTCGTAGAGTCGAATATCTCGAATGACACCTTGCCAGTCGCTTACTGCGGTCATGCGGTCGTGGATCGTCTCATGGTCCTCAGCGTCGAACACTGCAACGGTTGCTGGGTCGGTGGTGCCGAATTCGTCTTCGTACTCTGTCCGTCGTTGTTCGAGCGCTTCGACGCGGTCAAGAATCGCATCGACAGAGAGGTCCGTAGCGATCCGACTCGCCTCTTGCCACTCGAGATATCCGTCGTGTCGCTGATACCTGGCCGGGCGGCTGTCAGTATCGGCGCGGGCAATACCCATCTCTGCGAGGCGATCGAGGTGCTTTTTTGCTGCGTTTGGAGAGCAGTCTGCGAGATCTGCGACATTCGTGTACGTCGTCGGTGACGTGAGACCGAGAACGACATCGTAGACACGGCTGAATGTATCCGTTCTGTCCTGCCAGCGTGGCGTCTCTACCGCTGAGTCAGGAGCCGGGTCGAACTCGCTCATGGACGCCTCTACGGAACGAGTCTCAATATATCTTTGTATCAAGCATATATCTGCGAGCTGGTGTACGGTGCGTTTCATCCAGTCGATAGTGCGCTCGCGTGTGCTCCAGCTCTCGACCCCTCCTCGCGGTGGCCGGTAGAGAATTGACCAAGATGTTGCTCAGCCGAGTGAACAGAGTTGTTGAGCGCAAAAGGCAGGTTGTCAACCAATTTGGCAGATCGGGACCGTCGATCGGCGGCGACATATAGCTCGAAACTAGTGAGGAATACAGACAGCCGATGGGTGACAACAGCGTCGAGTATCGTGACTGGGTCGAGTATCCCCACGCCCGACTCCGTGTTGAGATCGTGAAGGAGGCGGGGGTCCCCAAGCGGTTTGTCGTCCAATTGGAGCGGCGCGTCGACGACGGTTGGCATGAAGTCGTCCGGTTCGACCACGATCCAGAGAACCCGATGGGGCACGATATCACCGAGGAGGGACTTCACATGGATGTCTACAAATTCGGTGAGAAGGCCCGCGTCAAAGACGATTTCCCACCCGTGAATTTAACACGAGCGCCGCGCTACTGTATCGCGTACATCGAGCAGCACGCCGACACGCTGCTCCGGAGATTCGAGAAATGGCACGATCTGAATCAGGATCCGACTGGCAGGAGGAGTCCATGAGTGATGCCGAGCTTGAGGCGTTCAAGGACGCCATCGGGGACCTCGGCGATCGCGTGAGTGAATTCCTCGCTGAAGGGTCGGACCTCTCTGCGGAGGAGATCGATGCCGACGTTGAGGACCTCCCCATGCCCGATCCCCTTGAGGACCGCGCTGCCGACGAGTAGGTTGAGAAAGAGTACGAACTGGCTGTAGGGACCGTACGACTAATCTCGCAACCGTCTCTTCACGACCTCCCCAAGTTCTTTCGCAGGAATTTCTTGGAGTCGCTCGTCTTCGCTCAATGTATCTAAAACAGCCCCAACGGGCTCGGTGAACTTGAAAACCAAGTGAACACCCGATTTGAATCCACCACTGACCCGTTCGCTTTCCAGAACACGGTACGTTCCGGGCTTATTCGAGCGGTCCACGAAGAAAGAGTATGACGAGTGCGACACGCGACGCATCCAACGGGGAAGGCATCGAGCTCATTCACGAGGATGACGGCTCGATCACTGCGAGAGATATCGAGACCGGTGTCGCCTCCTTCGGCGAGACGAAAGCGGAAGCGCTCCGGATGCTTGCGGAGGCGATCGAACTTCACGAAGGCGGTGGTGAACCCCTCACCGATGAGGATCTCGAAGAGTGGGGTCTCGAAGAGACGGAACCCGGTGACAAGGAGCTTCCCGAATTCATGCAGTGAATGGTCCGGGCGAACTTCTCCGGGCGCGAGATTGCGTCTGTTCCAGACTTCGGGTACAAGCGTGTCGGTCGTGTCGGTAGCCACCTGAAAATGCGGTATGAATCACCGGATACGGACGAAGTCCGGATCGTGACTGTTCCGATGGCATCAGAAGACGAGATCCCGACCGGAACATTACAGTCGATCGCAGACCAGTGCGGAGCCGACGACTTCCACGCGTGGTGTGAGTGGATCGACGAGCACCGGTGACGATCGGCTCGGCGCCGACTCGTCGGCCGTTAATTCGTGCACACTCGGCTCGTTTCCAAAGATATCCTATTGCCGTCTGGCGTTTTCCGCGCGTTTCAGCAGATAATTAAGATTGGGGCACGGAGCCGGCGTGCGGAACGTGTGATGCGTGTGCGTTCCGGCTCGAAGCGTTCCGGAATGCTGGGTCACGCGATCCGATCGGGTATGCTGAGCGGCCGGAGTTCTCCTGACATCCTCCCCGCGCTGAAGCGCGAGGCTTTCTCCTCGATTCCCGGTAACGGCTGATTGGCACAGCCAGGAGCCGTCACCGGGACAGCGACAAACCGTAAACACCCCAACCCAGCGGTGCGGGGCCGCGGGAATCTTCGCCCTTCAGGGCGGAGAGGATGTCAATTCTCCTCAGTCGGTTCCAACGGAAGACGCTCAGAATCGACATTCTCGTATGCTTTGTCAGAATTTAAGATGGGATGGCCACGAGTTTCGGCAGTAGCGGCATGGAACGAATCGAACGCGGTCATTCCGTCATCGAAATAGTTCACAGCCTTGAGCACGATCTGGCGTTCTTCATCGGTCTCAACGGGAACAACCTCAAGCATATTTGAGAACAGCTTGATGTAGTCGAACTCGTGGCGCTCTTCGATGAGCAGAATCTCCAAATACGAATACGTCGATGTGACAACGTCGTATTCTTCCAATTCTTCTTCTGCTCGGTCTTTTAGCCAGTCAGAGTCCTTAGCGAGGGCGAGAAGATAGTCTGTCTCAACGTACGTAGTCATGTGTCGCTATCCTCAGCCGACCGTTTTCCTCGGGCAAACCCCGCTTTAGCATCCTTTTTTGCCTGTTCTCTCGCACCCTCACGGAGTTCGTCTGTCGACTTATGTTCAAATGCGTCGCCAGCAGCGTCACGAATAGCCTCAAGCGGGTTCTCGTCGATGGGGATTAGTTCGAGACGGTCTTCATATTCGACCACGTGGAACTTCTTCCCATACTTCTGTCTCAGTTCTGAGGACAGATACAGCCGTCCGTGCGAATCTGTTTCCACTGACATAGATGTACTTTTGCGTGGCATGAATAAAGATTTTATCCCAAATATTCGTTGGTTGTCCCATACCAATCATCAGCGGGCGATCCTTCGGCGACGAGGTCGCCTTCGTGGAACCTGGGCCGCCCACGAAACCATCCAGTCGGTTGGACGTACCGAGACGGGGCGCTATGACCACTTCTTACTCCTCAGTTGAGAACTGCGAGTCGCGTTCCTTCCGGTCCTGGTCGCGTTTCTCTGTGAGGATCTCAGACGCAGGCTTGTCCGTACTCGCTTCGCTACGGGCGGCAAAACCGCGCATCTCGCTCGGTGAGCGGACTTGTTCAACGATCACCTCTCCATCTTCGGTTTCCCGGAACAACACCTTCCCAGGCGCTTCGATCCCGAGCTTTTCGCGGAACCGTTTTGGGATAGTCGCCTGGCCGTGCTTAGTGACGGCGACAATCTCTTTTTCAGAGTTATTTGACCGTTCTGTCTTGCTCATAGTTCATAATTAGATCTCGATCATGATCAAATTTTCTTCTTATTGACAAACAGTTGTTGCTCCTCTGTTGGGTGTTTGGTCGAGTTCGAAGTGTGGTTCGGCTTTTGAGGGACGCGGAATGCTAGAATCAAACAGTCCTCGAACGCAGCGGTTCGATCACCCGTCGTGGTCAATATACCCGGCTTCCCATTCGGCCCGCGCTTCAATCTCTCTGGTGCCCCGACGAGTAGTGGTGTACTCGTTGGTCCGTCGGTCGCGCTGGCTCTTCTCGATGAGTCCCTTCTCAACGAGCGTGTCGAGGTTGGGATAGAGCCGCCCATGATGGATTTCCTTTTCGTAGTAGTCCTCGAGCTCGTCTTTGATCGCGAGTCCGTGGGGGTCATCAAGTCCGGCAACTACGTACAGCAGATCGCGCTGAAAGCCAGTCAGATCGTACATGTCGCAATTTTCGTATTCGAGTTTTGAAATACTATTGATCTGGTAACTGCGTGTTATAAAATATATTTCACACCCTCTACGCAGTGCTTTTGACTGCTTCATCTCATACTTGAGTCGAAGAAGTACCGTATACCCGTCTCGATCGTCAGTGGCTGTCGTGGGGCGGATGCTACAGCGGAGACCGGATCTCGGTGGAGAGTGTTTTCAGATCTGCTGTCGCGAGCTCGTCAGTTGCGATAAGGCGAAGTCGGGGGCGACCGATGTCTAGTGGGACTTTTTCAGTCTCGATGAGGCCAGCATCTTCGAGTGCTGATTTGGCCCGTGAGAAGGTTGCTTTCGAAGCGATACCCGTATCTTCTCCCCACTTCGAGATGTCGTAGAGGAGGACCTCGTTGCGGGCTGCGAGGATGAGCATAATCTCGACGATACTGAGGTATTCGCTGCTGTTGGAAATTTCTTCAGCGTGTGCGAGGACTTCGTCGAGGTCGGCTGCGATATCGTCGCCAATCTCCTCCCGGAGCGTCTGTTTCACGACTGAGAGGGCAGGTGTCCGGAGGTGATACTGCTCTGCGGCTTCGAATCTGGAGTCGAACTCACCGTAGACTGATGAGACCAGCTCGGGATCTGAACTCGAAATACTGTGCGTGTCCATCACAGGGACTACAGTCTCAGATTCGGTTGTGAAGATAGTATTCTGAACTGGCCCCGTGAGTGTTCGGAGGCTGAGTTGCTCTCGGTGGATGAGTTCGGCGATCTTTGAGGCCGTGAGGAAGCTGTAGAGGGCGTCTTTGATTTCATCTGAGTCTGCGAGCAGTCGGACCTTGGGCTGGTCTTCAACTGTTACTGCTTCCTCTGCGAAGGCCGCGATTTGTTCAGAGCGAGGATTGATATACAATGCTGGCTCGTCTCGTTCGGGAATCATCTGAGTGAAAATGTATTCTTTAGTCATGTTCTGTAATTTTATCGATATGGACTTAACAGATGCGATATTTGAAGATTAGACTAGTTTGTCAGTTACGGAATAGAGCTGACTATCCGTTTCGAGTACGCTCATAGGAAGCAGATTGGTGGTCGCAGTAGTGGTCCTCGATATGGGGTAGTAGAATCCTCGATTCTCCATAAATCGAAGGGCACCGGCGAAAGCAGAGGTTAGATAAGCGTCCTCACAGAGGGTATCGATAATGGGCGAAGAATCGGAGTCGATCAGCTATTTGTCGGCTGCTGATATCCGTGACATTCACGAGTTGATCGTGGAGTCAAATGCGGACACGACAGCGGGTATCTCTTCACCAGGTGATATCGAATACACCGTCGAACATATCCAGGAAGGCCATTTCGGCCAGGTTCCCGAATCGCCCCACGAGAAGGCATTCCAGCTGCTGCGACTCATCGCGGCGAATCATCCGTTCGTCGATGGCAATAAGCGAACGGCGCTTATGTCGGCCCGGATTTTCTACGCGCTGAATGGCCACCGCTTCGATTACGATCGAGAGATCAAAGAGACCCTGAAGACGCTCGCGACCGATGAGGGCGCTGTCGATGGGGATGACGTGATCGAGTATCTCAGAGCACACACAGAGCCGCTCGCTCCGGAGTACGAGGCAATCATCAACCTGTGGCTGTCACGCATCGAAGGCACAGATCAGCTATCCAGAGATCCCAAGCTCGATACAGGCGATAATGAACAACACGAACCGAACGATTATGACGATGACCGCCATAGTGATGAATAAGGATGGCCGCTGAAAGTGAGCAGCCCGAGATTCCCGATGAGCTGTCCCCCGAAGAGGCACGGCAGTATCTCATTCGGTTCCTCGGACGCCAAGACCTCGACGAGCACGAGGAGATCTACGACGAACTCGCGACCGAGTAGGACTCTCTCCAGGCTGTTCTCCGTAGTACTGCAACGGTACCGTGGTTTCTCGCAGAGCGAGACCGTTCCAATCCGGAGCGAAAGCGAGATTGACGCACCGGTTTTCCCGTTCGCACTGGGACATCGGCCACGCATATGGAGTAACGGGCCTTCCAAGTGCCCCAGTTCGACCCGGAACCGGGTCAGTGCTGCGAGCGTGTCGACGACCAGCCTACAGCCGTCACAGGCGGCGTGATCGCGCTCGTCGGGATCCGGCTCCGTCTGAATCGCACAGTCGACACAGATCGGGGGGGTGACCCGCTCATCTTGCCCCCAGGTGTTGGCCTCCCCAGTCTCGGTACCGGTAGGGGCATCACCCGCCGTGGTTCGGTTGTGATTTAGCCTTCGGTGTTAACCAACATTTTCGACAATATCGACCCGGTGTTGGTTAAACAATAAATTTGACGCAGCCACTCGTACGGAGAGACCCGTAATCTCAAGTTGAAGAACCTAAGATAGGATATATCATCATGGAGATATCTGAGGAGCTTCAGACAGTGTATTCCGCGACTGTCGAGGTACAGGACGGAGAGTACTATCTGTTGGTACCAGCCCGAGAAATCGAGATAGGATCGCTCGAAGTCGAGGAGTCTGTCCGTGTAGCGCTACTACCGCCAGCGTCGTCAACAACCATAAAAGATGATGCCGCATCGAGCCTAGAACCGCAGACGGAACCTGATGAGTCAACTGGACCGCCAGTTTCTGAGGGTGAGACCCGAGAGGTCGACATCGAGAGTATTGGCGATCGGGGGGATGGCATCGCGAAGGTGGATCGTGGCTACGTAGTGATCGTTCCGGATACAGATCTCGGTGAAACGGTCACTGTCGAGATCGAGCAAGTACAGGATAACGTTGCGTTCGCCACGGTCGTTGATCGAAACCTTCGCCAGACCCAATAATTCAGCTTGACACTAAGTTGGTTGGTATTGATCGCTCAGACGTGATTTGCTTGATGCTGTTTAAGATTCGATCTCGGCCTCGGCGCCATCAATCTCAATGATGTCACCGTCCCCGACGTCCAACGCTTCACGGAGCTCTTCGAGATGTGTGTCAGCCTCCTCCCGGAGCTCCTTCGCTGTCGGCAGATCGACTGCTCCGTCCTCAAGCGTTTCTGCGATCTCCTCGAGTCGCTCGATCCGCTCTGCGATGTCGACATCATCCTTGTTAATATCCGATGGTTGGCCGGGGCGGTATTGAATATCCGGCTTCTGTCACAGCACGCCGGCAGCCCACAACGCGATACCAAGCAACAGGAGGGCGATAAGGATGAACACGGCTATCCGTAGCTTCTGGGCTTGCTGCTGTGCCGCTTGGATGTCTGTGCTCGTCTTGATGTCTTGATACCCCCGTTCGATCCTGCGTTCGAGGGCCTCAATCTCTCGCTGGACGTGCGTCTCGTACGCTTGGTCGATCCGTGCTTCGAGGCCGGCGACACGACCGCGAGCTGCGTTGGCCGTCACAGCCTCCGTCTCTGCGGCGTGTTCCACCTCTTGGAGGGCGTTCTCGATCCGTGAATCGAGCTCGTCGAGCCGAGCTGACGTGAGTGTCGCGTAGACGGCGTCGACCCGCTGTTCGAGATCAGCGGCGCGCTGAATCTGCGCTCGTCGATTGTCTGCTGCTCGTTCGATACTGACGATCGCGTTGTCGATTCGACGGTCGGTAGCGTCCAAGCGGTCGGTGACAATCGCCTCGTACCCAGTTTCTAGTCGGCGTTCGAGTGCGACTACCTGGTCACGGACAGCACGCATATCAGGCGTCGCCACGACTCCTGCCTGAGTCGGCGTAATCGCCGCTTTGTCTGCGACCCGTTCGACCAGTGTCTCATCGTCCTCATGGCCGATCGCGACGATTGTGGGCGTCTGACAGTCCGCAATGGCCCGGACGACGGGCTCTTCGTTGAAACACCACAGCGTGTCGTCTGCGCCGCCACCACGGGTGACGACGATACTATCGATGTCCGGATCTTGGTCGGCTTGCCGAATTGCGCCGACAAGCGACGGCACCGCGTTGGTGCCCTGAACCGTTGCGCCGAAGAATGTGAGCGTTACTCCTGGTGCGCGTCCCCAGGCCGCCTCCCGGAAATCTTCCCGTGCCGATCCCGTGAGTGAGGTGACAATTCCGATATTCGACGGAAACGACGGCACCGGCTGTTTGCGATCGTCCGCGAAGAGGCCCTCATCGGCCATTTCAGCACGTAATGCTTCTAATTCCTGAGACCGTTCAGAGTCGCCGACCGGCCAGTAGTTTTTGACGTTGAGCTGGGTCCGGCCGCCGTCTGTGTAGAAATCGACGTTCGCACGGACGATCACCTCCTCGCCCTCTGTGATATCCTCCTCAATCCGATCACGGTACGATGACCAGATGATACACTGGATTGTTTCGTCGCCGTCGACGTCACGTAGCGTGAAGAACGTTCCATACCCCTTCGCTGTCGCATCCGATACTTCGCCGACGACATACGTAGGAAATCGATCCGAAGCGGACTCGAGGGTTGCCGCGATCTCGTCGTTGAGCCGGGCTACTGACCACGCCGTTTCATTGGCTTCCGCGTGCCCACTACCAATTTCATCGTCAACGGCCATTCGCTCACGCCTATGACAGCAGGTGGTTTAGTTTATACAGAATCGAGGAGAATACCTGCGGCTTCAGCCGCAGGATGAATCCGACACTACACTTTGCACTCCACCGTCTATCGCTGAGCCGGATATTCTCCCCCTCTAGATCCGTGCTTTTACAAGAAATACAAATATAAGATATTATAGAGGCGTTTCAGATGTTAGAGATCCACAGAACCCACCGGGCGACAATCCGCAACCACTCACAGGTGGCAGAGTCGCTCGACCGCCATGGGTGGTCGGCCAGCAAACTCTGGAACGTCGCGAACTACTACGCCCGCAACGTGTGGGATGAAACCGGTGAGATACCCGACCACGGCAGACTCAAAGACGAGTTGAAGACACACACCAACTACAAGGGACTCCACTCACAGTCCAGTCAGCGCGTTCTGGAGGAACTCGCTGAAGCCTTCACCTCGTGGCATGAGTCTGATGACGATCGAGACAACCCGCCCGGCTACCGCAAACAAAACTACTACGACTCGCAGGGCCGCCGCGTCCACGAAGAACACCCGCGTTCAACCGTGACGTGGAAACAAAACGGCATCAGACACGACCCCGAAAATAACCGTGTTCGCCTCTCAAAGGGTGCCAATCACAAGGAACACCCGAAAGCGTGGGAGTACATCCTTGTCGAGTACGAAACCCCGCCCGGCGTCACCGTCGAGAACCTGCAACAGGTTCGTGCTGTCTACGACCGACAGAAGGGTCGGTGGGAACTCCATCTCGTCTGCACCGAAGAGGTGGAAACACCTGACTCGCCCGGCGAGGAAACAGCTGGCGTCGATCTCGGGATCTGTAACGTTGCCACGGTCACGTACAGCACGGAAGAAGCTGACCTCTACCCCGGCAACCGCCTGAAGCAGGACGGCTACTACTTCCCGAAAGAGATCGCAAAGTGCGACGACTCGGGTGGCGATCGGGCCACTCGACTGCACCACAAATGGTCAGAACGCCGGACGCACTTCTTCCATAGTCTCGCGAAACACATCGTTGACCGGTGTGTCGAGAAGAAAGTTGGTCAGATCAACGTCGGAGACCTCGAAGGTGTCCGTGACAACAAGAACGGTGACGCGAAAAACTGGGGTAAACATGGGAATCTCGATCTTCACGGGTGGGCGTTCAACCGCTTCATCTCGATCCTCGAGTACAAAGCGAAAGTCGAGGGCATCGAGGTCATAGAGGTTTCAGAGCGCGACACGAGCAAGACGTGTTGTGTATGCGGGAGGAAAGACGAGAGCCAGCGCGTCCACCGCGGTTTGTATGTGTGTGATAGGTGCGATGCTGCGTTCAACGCAGACGTGAATGGGGCGGAGAACATCCGTCTCGATATCAATCAAAGTAACTCCGAGTCTTCGGCCAGTTTGGACGAAGATAGGAGTACCGGCTGGTTGGCACAGCCATCGGTCTACCTTCATGACTTGTCCAGCGGATTCCAACCGCAGGCACAAGTGGTAGACTGCAAACCGTAATATCCCAATCCAGCGGCGCGGTGCCGTGGGATTCCTCCGCGTTCACGCGGAGGAGGATGTCAAAATGTGTCGGCGCTGTTACCGCTTTTCGCGGCCTCGACCCGGTCCGCCGTCGACTCCAAGGCCTCGGCCAGCGTTCTCGCTTGCGCGGGCGAGAGGTCGAACTCGTCGGCGTGGGCGGCGAGGTCGTCTATCTCCGTCCCGTCCAGTTCGACCGCCAGCGTGACCTGTTCGGGGTCCTCCCGCGGCGCGGTGACATTCACGACGCCGGGCGCGTCGGTTTCGAACTCGTGGCCGCGGGCGCGCCCGTCGACGAGGTCCAGCGTCGTGTATGCGTTGACGCGGAGCAGGCGGTTCGGCATCGTCAGTCGTCCGCCGGCGGCGAGGGCGCGTCCTCCATCGAGTCGTCCTCGGCGTACGGGTACCAGGTGCGCTTCGTGTTGTGCATCATCGGGTCCTCGTAGTCGGTCTCCTCCGGCTCTACGAGGGCGTCGAGCTCGTCCTCGTCGTGACGGGCGACGAACGCCCGGAACGACTCGCCCTCGTCGCGCTTGGCGGCGAAGGAGTCGATCAGGTTCGCGATCGCTCCGGGGACCTCGTCGACGGGCACGCGCTGGGTGACCCAGCGGGCGAACCCCGGGTTCTCCCCGAGCCCGCCGCCGAGACCCACGTCGAGCGCCTCGACCGGGTCGCCGTCCTTACGGGTCTTCATCCCGCGCAGGCTCACGTCGGCGATCTGCGGCTGCGCGCACGAGGCCGTACACCCGGAGAGGTGGACGTGGAACTCGTCGACGCCGTCGGGGAGGTCGACGTTCGCCTTCAGCCAGCGCGCGAACCGGACCTGCCGGTTCTTCGTCTCGACGATAGACAGCGAGCAGAACTCCGTGCCGGTACACGCGACCGAGCCGCGCATGAACGGCGACGGATCGGGCGAGTAGTGGTCTAAGAGCGGCTCGTCGAGGAACCCGCCGAGGGCCTCGTCCGACACGTCGGTGACGATGACGTTCTGCCGCTGGGAGAGCCGGACCTCGCCGGAGCCGTACTCCTCGGCGAGGTCGGCCAGTTCGAGCACGTCGTCGGCCCCCATCCGCCCGACGAGCACGTTCAGCCCGACGAAGTTCCGGCCATCTTTCTGGTCGTGGACGCCGATCAGGTCGTTGCGCTCGCCCTCGCCGGCGTTGTAGGTGTACTCCTCCCGAACGTCGCGGCCGGCGGTCGCAAGTTCGAAGTCGACGTATTCCTCTTGGAGCGTCTCGCGGACCTCCGCCGCGCCCCACTCGTCGACGAGGAACTTCACGCGGGCGTTGTACCGGTCCTCGCGGTCGCCGTAGTCGCGGAACAGCGCGGAGAGCCCGCCGGCCACGTCTGGGACCCGCTCCGGAGAGACCCACACGTCGATGTCGCGGGCGAACCGCGGCTCGTTGCGCGCGAGCCCGCCCCCGACCCTGACGTTGAAGCCGACCGCGTCCTCGCTTTCGTCGCCGCCGCCCTCTCTCCCGCCTTCGCCGCCGTCCCCGCCGACCGCCTTGTACGCCGGCTCGAACGCGAGGTCGTTGATGTCGCCCTGTCCGGAGCCGTCGGCGGAGCCGGTGACGGACACCTTCCACTTGCGCGGGAGGTTCGTGTGATCGTCGTTCCCCTTGAACCGCTCGTTGAGGTCGCGGATGACGGGCCACGCGTCGATCACCTCCTGCCCGTCCTTGCCCGCGACGGGGTTCCCGACGATGTTCCGCCACGAGTCCCCGCAGGCCTGCTGGGTCGAGAGCCCGTTCGTCTCCAGCTTCTCGAAGACCGCGGGCACGTCCGACAGCTCGATCCAGTGGAGCTGGATCGACTGACGGGTGGTGAAGTCGGCGTACGCGTCGCCGAAAATCGGGTTCGTGCCAGGACCGCGGGCGTACTCGTCGGCTATCTCCCCGACGACGCGGAGCTGTCCCGGTTCGAGTACGCCGTTCGGGGTCCCGATCCGCAACATGAAGTACCCCTCCTGTCCGTTCCGCTGGTGGTACAGGCCCCACCACTTGAACCGCTCGAACCACGCGTCCCGCTCGTCGTCGGGGATCGAGTCGTACCCCTCCTCGGCGAACTCGAACAGGCGGTCGCGCACCTCGTTGCCGTACACCTCCGATTTCCAGTTTTCGACGTCCGTCGGCATCGATCCGGCCTACAGCCGACATCCACATAGCTGACGGCGTGGCGTCAACGTTCCCCGGTGCCCCCTCGATGTGGCACGTATTGCCGCTACTTTCACCGTCGCACCCGGCGAACGGCGGAGCGGTCGAATTCGACGAAATCGCCCCCGCGTATCCGTCCGATAGGTATCCACCCGGTGATCCCGGTCGTCCCACACGAGATACACTGGCCGTACACCTTCGCCTCCACGGTCGAGCCGTCGACGCCGACCGACTGGAAGTTCTCGACGACCAGATCCGTGAGCGCGCACTGACACAGATCCGGCGTGTCGAGCCGCCACAGTTCGCTGACACGCACTTCCCGGCTGTCGTTGACGGAGATCCACGCACCATCGTCGAGGACGCGCAAACGAGTGGTCACGCCTTGGGTTCGGCCGCGACGACCCAATGGGTGGCGCTGCTCGCAACCGACGACAGTACCGATGACGGCCGGATATCGGAAAACCGGCAGACTACACCGACATACGTGTGAAATTACTCTCCGATCTACCGGACATGAAATCCGGTATCCGAGAGTAGTGGTCCGATTTACGCGTGTGCCGACGCTTATGACTCCCAGGCGCGCACGTCGGTGTAATGACCGATTCGGTTCCTGACACCACCGACGATCGACTCGTCGACCCGCTCGACGGGACACACCGACAGCACGCGTCCGCGGACGTGGCGCCCGAACTCTTCGAGGACGCCTCGGAGCGACGATGACCGAGCGAGGCGATTCCCGAGCGACGAACGACGAGGAGCGGAGCGGCGCCAGGGACGGGACCGAGGGAGAGCCGGACGCCGAACCCGACGACGGCCACCTCGACGACGTCGAGGACGGCGCGGGGTGTACGGAGATCTGGGAGCGGCTCTCCGAGCGCCGGGAGGAGTAGTAAGCGCGGGGGTTACGACAGCTGCGCGGCGATGTCGGCCTCGGTGATGATCCCGACGGTCTCGCCGCCGTCGGTGACCATCACGGCCTTGTAGTGGTCGAGGAGGTTCCAGACCTCGTCGACGGTTGCGGACGGCGCGACCGTCGGGAACGACTCGCTTATCACCTCGCTGACCGGGTGGTCACCGACGTTCTCGCCCGCGTGGACGATGATCGCCCTGGCTGATCGAGCTGACCGACACGACGTTCTGGAGGACGGGGAGCAGCGAGTACGCCTCCGCCTCCATCAGGTCGACCGCCTCGCTCACGGCGTCGCCGGGCGCGACGCTGGTCACGGTCTCGTTCATCAGGTCCGTCGCGCGCACGACCTCGCCTTCCGCCTCCTGAAGGGCGTTCACGATGCGGCGGAGCGTCGAGAGCCGCGGGTCGATGTCGCCGCCCTCGATCCGCGCTATGAGGGGTGTCTGAGTGTAATTATACGGGCTTTCCGCGTTTCTACATAAGAGCGAAGGTTCTAAATTAGGCGTGTAAATCAGGAAAGAGCGACTCACACTGCTGTTTGGCCTCCTCTGGCGACCAGAGCTTCGACCGGTAGTTGAGATCGAACGCTGTCGTCGTGCCAGCCTGCCTCGCAGCCGCCAACAGGTCGGCCGTCATCTCCGCGAGCGTCGGCGAGACCGCTGGCGTGAACCCGCTCATGTAAAACGCATCAGCGTCAGCGATTTTACCCCCCATCAATTTCGCTCGGTGTGGCCGTTGTGATCGCCGCGTCGGCGCGGTCCTAAATGACAGTCGTTCCCCTCGGAATGGAGCCCTCCTCGATGTACGCTCTTGGGTAGCACATTGTTGATTTCAGAGAGTGGCTTTGACGGCGTGTTTGAGCGCTTTTCGTCCGGGTTTGCGGTAGAGTTCTCGTCTGAGTTGGAATGCTCGAATATACTGTGTGAGGCGATCTTTTGAGATGCCTCGATGCGGCGAGAGCCACCGTCGCGCCAGCGACGCGTGGCTCTCGCAGGTGTTCACGTGGACCGTGTCGTCGGCGTATTCACCGTCTCCGTGAACGACGTATTCGCGGTCGAATTGCTCGTCTTCAGTAAGCGGATCGTACGCACGAAATCCGTCGATATAGACAGTGAGAGGCTCCTGCTGGCAGTCAGCCAGCAGGAGCCGGATCGTCGATTCGTCTGCGGATTTCACCGGCACAACGTACCGTTGCTCGGTGCCACGATCCACGAGGACGAACACGGGYGGTTTGTCTTGRTCATACGTTCCGCGTCCRCGTCGTGAGAGGCCGCGAGAGCGCGACCAGSGGTCGCGCTCGCGGCCTTTCAAGCCGGCAGAGACGTAGAACTCGTCAATTTCAACCGGGCCACGGAGATCGAGTGACGGCGCGTCGAGCGCTTCGGTGAAGCGCTCGACACGCCTGTGGATCGTTTTGTAGGTGACATCGATTTCGCACTGTAGTTGCCTGAGACTGGTGTTAAACCGCAAAAACGCGTAGATCGAGAACAACCATCTGCGGAGTGCGATCTTCGAGTGAGCGAAGATYGTGCCRGTCTTATCGTTGAACGTGCGGTCGCAATCCTTACAGAGATACCGCTGAAAKTGCCCGTAGCTGCCGTTTCTGACCGTTCGGTCAGAACGGCAGCGAGGACAGGAAACGCCGTCACGCCAGCGAACCTGCTGTAACAGGTCCGCTGCGACCGATTCCGACCCAAACGCATCTAGCGGAATCATCCGTGTCGGACACCGCTGACGCGGTGTCCTTGTCCTCTTCGACTCGACAGCAGCAGCTCAGCAGTATCAACAGTCTCCTACGGAAGAGCGCTCGATGTAGTAGACCCCTTGCCGCGCTTCGTCGACCTACGCGACACGCGGCTCGACGCCGTGGTGCCTGACCTCGTTTGTGACTCGACGTCCGAGCGGCGAGTTGAGGAGCTTCGAGAGCCACACTGCCGGCGCGCCGAGCCGGGCGACCGCAATCGCGACGCTGCTTTCAGCGCCGGCCGTTCGGAACTCCAACGACGTGGCGGTTTCCAAGTGCTCTCCAGACGGCGGGTTTAAGCGGAGCATCGTCTCGCCGAACGTGACGAGACTGCCCGTCATCGGTGCGTCTCCGCCAGTGCCGTGAACTCGCTTGCGGCCTCGGTCAGCTCGCCGAACTCCCCGTTGTCGATTGCGTCGCCATCGACGATCGCACTACCGACGCCGAGGGCGACGGCGCCGGCGTCGAAGAACGCCGCGGCGTTGTCCAGCGAGACACCGCCTGTCGGGATCAACGAGACCTGCGGTAACGGTCCGTTGATAGCGCTTACCTGCTCGGGACCTACGGTCGAAGCGGGGAACAGCTTACAGAAGTCAGCGCCAGCCTCCGTGGCGGTGAGCGCTTCTGTCGGCGTCATCACACCGGTCGCGACGGCCGTCTCGTACCTGTTACACGTTTCGATGACGTCTGCATTGACTGTCGGCGTGACGACAAACTCCGCGCCTGCCAGTTGGACGGCCCGGGCGGTTTCGGCGTCGAGGACCGTGCCAGCGCCGATAGCGACGTCGTCGTGCTCGGCTGACAGCCGCCGGATCATTTCGACTGCGCCGGGTGTGTTAGCTGTTATTTCGATCGCATCGACACCGCCCGCTGCGATGGCATCGACGACCTCACTGCACACATCCGGTTCGATCCCACGAATAATCGCGACAATACCCGTCTCTAAGATGCGCTCGCGCGCGGCAACCTCGCTCATTCCTATACAGGTCCACACTGTGTAGCCGTACATAACTTCGGTGATGGGATCGGGCGGCTGCCGCGGACACCCGCGGCAGTCAGCGTCCGCTATCGAAGTCAGACCGGACAACGGCTCGCTACCGGATCGGTAACGAGCCGTTTTAGTACCATTCGATGGAATCGACAGCAGCAGAACCATACCTCAATAGTCTGAAATTGACAGATTAGAGCTGATTGGCGCCGTGCGTCACTCGCTGTTGAGCGCGAATGTCAGGGCTTCACCGCCGACGGTCGCGTCGATGGTTCCATCCCGAAGAGTTGCCTCCGATGCACGGTCGGACCCCCCTGTGAGTGTTGCGGCGTCGCCGAGTAGGTCACCAGTATCCGTGGAGACAACGGCAAACACAGCCGCGCCGTGCGGCGCCAGCTCCCGCTCGACGACTTGACCGTCGACGACTTCACCGGAGAGGCCGTCCCAGATAACTCGGTCACCCTCCTGGCCGTACTCGTGTGCGTCGAATCGGACAGTCGACCGCTTGTTTTGCCAATTAAACAACGCAACAGTCGTGGCGCCGTCGCCTGGCCTATCGCAGACAATCCGCGACGGGAACCTCTCTCCGTCGAGTCCAACGACCTCGCCGCCGGATGCTGGCGGGATGGACCGTTGGAGGAGCCGCCGACCAGCTGTGTCGATTTCCGCAAGCCGGTCCGAGAACATGTTTACGCCGCCGGACACGGCGACGAGCACCGCGAACGCCTCACGCTCGGATGCGGTGAGATCGCTCGTGTCCCGAACCAGCTGACAGTCGGGGTCATTGAGCCACCACCGGCGGTGTAGGAAGTTCCGATTCAGGGTGTTTCTGACCGCGTTTTTCAGTCCCGGCTGGCTGCCGGATTCACCTGGTGTCTCCCACGTCGGGTCGGTGTCCGGGCCGATACGCATCGCGTCGAAGAGGCCGACGCTCGGGGCCATCGGCGCGCCGCAGCCAGAAGGAACACGTCGTCGCCGGCTGCCTCGGTAATCGCTTCGACTCCGCGCCGGTACGCCTCGATCCGCGTCGCCTCTGCGTCGTAGCGCTCGCCGGGCAGCGCCGCGGCAAACAGGAAATCGAGTTTTAAATAAGTGAACCCCCACTCGTCGACGACCGTCGACACGGTTTCCCGCAGCCACTTGAGGACCTCCGGATGCGTCGTGTCGAGCCCGTACAGTTCCGACCCGGCGCGAAAGCCGCCGTCGACCGGTGTTCCGGGGCCGTCTGAAGGCGCCTCCGTCGGCTCCGTCACGAACCACTCGGGGTGGTCAGCGTACAGGTCGGCCCCTTCCTCCACGTAAAAAGGCGCAAGCCACAGCCCCGGTCGGTACCCCGCGGTCGCGATGTCGTCCGCGACAGCGCTCATATCCTCGAACCCGTCGGCGAAGGACCGCCAGTCGCCGAACGCCTCCATATACCCGTCGTCGATCTGGACGACATCAACCGGGATTCCCCAGTCGCGAAGCTCTGCGAGGTTTTCCCGGACGTCTGCCTCGGTAAGATCGGTGAAGTAGTGATACCACGAGCACCAGCCGGTCGGCGCATTCTCGGGTATTTGTGCGTCCATCCGGTCCCCGATCTCGTCAGCCAGCGCGGCGAGCCCTGCTCGGAGTTCTCGGTCGGCGTCGACCCACAACGGCGGCAGCGTCAGGCGATCGCCGGGCGCCAGGCGCGTCGCTTCAAGCGGACACACCGCGCGGACCGTCTCGATACCGCCGTTGTCGTCGTCGATATCGAACCGGGTGCAGTAGCGGTCGTGTTCGAGGAATCCGGCCGTGACAACGCGGTCGTCCTCAACGAATCCGGCTAGGTAGCTACTAACGCGGTTGTCTTCCGGCGCTACGAGGTCGTTCATCATCGGGGCGTTGTCCGGATCCTCTTCCGGAAAGCGCTCGCCGACTGGGACTGTCCCCGTCGACGACCACGACTGGTAGCCGTGTCGGTACACGCGCGCGTCCGACCCGAATGCGGTCTCGAACGAGAGCGCCACCTCGTCGCCTCGAATCGACTCGTTACCCGTGTTCGCCACCGTACAGGCCACGGTGACGCCGCCTGCTTCGTCCGACAGTGACACGTCTACGACCTGTGGATGGTCGTCCGCAGTACCGGACGCTTGGAGAATCCCGGTGAGTAGGTCGCCGGTGTCGTCCGCGACCGCGAGTTCCTGTCTGTCCGGCTCATACGTGACCGTGGTGGCACCTACAGAGTGTTCGCGCATACACAAATCACAGCACCCCGCTACAAATAGCCACTCACGTCAGCGGCATAATCGGCTGATCACCGGCAGACGGCGAAGCAGCCGTCGGCCATCCGAACGCTTACGTGGCGTGATAGAGTGGGTCGGTCATGCGTCTTGGTGTCTGTTATTTCCCGGAACACTGGCCGAGCGAAGAGTGGGAACGCGACGTGGAAGCGATGGCTGACGCCGGTCTCGAATACGTGCGAATGGCGGAGTTCTCGTGGGGTGTACTTGAACCCGAGCGCGGAGAGTTCAATTTCGAGTGGCTCGACGAAGCCATCGAACTCATCGGCGACCACGGAATGCAAGTCGTGTTGTGTACCCCGACGGCGACGCCGCCAAAGTGGCTGGTCGATGAGCGGCCGTCGATCCGCCAAGAGGAGCCAGATGGGACGGTCCGGGAACACGGCAGCCGCCGCCACTACTGTTTTAATTCTGAGGCCTACCGCGAGGAGACGACTCGAATCGTCGAGCGCGTGACGGAGCGATACGCCAACTCTCCGCACGTCGCCGGGTGGCAGACGGATAACGAGTTCGGCTGTCACCGCACCATCAGGTGTTACTGTGACGACTGTGCCGACGCGTTTCGGATGTGGCTCGCCGACCGCTACGACGATGTCGACCAGCTCAACGAGGCGTGGGGGAATCGGTTCTGGAGCCAACAGTACAGCTCCTTCGAGGAGGTCGATCCGCCGGGACCGACCCCGGCCGAGCATCACCCCTCGCGACTGCTCGCGTACGCCCGGTTCTCCAGCGACTCGGTCGTCGACTACAATCGCCTCCACGCCGACCTCATTCGCGACGCTAACCCCGACTGGTTCGTCACGCACAATTTCATGGGGCGGTTCCCAACCCTGAACGCCTACGACGTGAGCGACGACCTTGACCTCGTTTCGTGGGACTCGTACCCGACGGGATTCGTACAAGACCGCTTCGCCGACGAGGCGTCTCCGGACCAACTGCGCGCCGGCGACCCCGATCAGGTGGGGATGGACCACGACTTGTACCGAAGCGCGCTCGACCGCCCGTTCTGGGTGATGGAACAGCAGCCGGGCGATGTCAACTGGCCGCCACACTGCCCGCAACCGGGTGAGGGCGCGATGCGGCTCTGGGCACACCACGCCGCGGCTCACGGTGCCGACGCCGTCCTTTACTTTAGATGGCGGCGCTGTCTCGAAGGCCAAGAACAGTATCACGCCGGACTCCGCAAGGCCGACGGCTCCCCAGACCGCGGGTACACAGACGCTACACAGACATCCGGGGAGTTCGATACACTCGGCGAGACCGACCACGTCGACGCGCCAGTTGCGGTCGTGTTCGACTACGACTCGCTGTGGGCGCTCGACGCCCAACCACATGCGCCTGACTTCGACTACTGGGCACTCCAAGAGGCCTTTTACCGCGCTGTGCGCGGCCACGGCGTTCAGGTCGACGTGGTTCCGCCGACCGCCAACCTCTCGGGGTACGAAGCCGTCGTCGCGCCTGCGCTCCACCTCGTCACCGACAGCCTCTCCGAACGTCTAACCGACTACGCCACGGCCGGCGGCGAGCTACTCTTCGGCCCTCGCACGGGCGTGAAAGATGCGGAAAACAAGCTCAGACCGGCGTCACAGCCCGGCCCCCTGGCCGATCTTGTGGGTGCGACCGTCGACCAACACGAGTCGCTCCCGCGACGCCTCGAAGCGGCAGTCCGGCCCGTCGACGAGTCCGATGTCGACGACGACTCGATCATCCCGTTCCGAACGTGGGCCGAGTGGCTCGACCCCGACGCGGCCGAGACGCAATACGAGTACGATATGGACGGTCCGGCTGATGGTCGCTCGGCAGTCGTCACCAACGCAGTCGGCGACGGTCACGTCACCTACTGCGGGGTCTGGCCCGAGTCGGCGTTGGCCGAGACGCTCGCGGCAGACCTGCTCGACCGCGCAGGCGTCCGACGCGCCGAGCGCCTCCCCAACGGCGTCCGCATCGGCTACCGCGGCGGCCACACGTGGGTGACAAACTTCACGGGCGACCATCTCCGACTACCCGGCATCGACGCCGAATCGCTTGTCGTCGACGACACCGACAGAGACGCCATCGACATAGGGGCGGCCGGTGGCGAGATAGACGCAGATGCACACTGCGTCGTCGTGGGGCCGTACGGGGTCGCTGTCGTCGAAGGCGATCACGTTGACGGGTTGCAGGTCGCCGAGCAGTAATCGATCGGATTTTAAGACAGCTCAGATATTTAAAAGAGCGCCCGCGAGCGCTCGGCAGCTATTCTGAGCGCTCTCGCGCCCGGTAGTCCGGGAGCGTGTCGTCTTGCATCACCGCGCCGCGGCCGCCGTCGACGAGCAGTGCGCTCCCCGTGACGAAGGCGGCGTCCTCGCTTGCGAGGAAGGATACCGCACCGGCCACGTCGGCCACCGTGCCGATGCGACCGGTCGGGTGGATCGATTCGACCTCTTCGAGTCGGCCCTTGGGCAGTTCGTCACGCGTCCGCTCAACTTCAACCCAGCCGGGGACGACGGTGTTCACCCGGATCTGCGGCCCGAAGTCCACCGCGAGCGATCGCGTCATGCCGTTTATCCCCGCCTTTACCGCGTTGTACGGGAAGTGCGCGGGCATCGTCGCGTACGCGTGATTTGAGGAGACGTTGACGATGGCGCCGCGGTCCATGTGTTCGAGCGCGGCCCGTGCCGCCAGCCAGTACGCCCGGAAGTCCGTCTCCAAGACGAACGACCAGTCGTCAAGCGTCGCCTCCGCGGCGGTCGTCTCCGTCTGTACACCGGCGTTGTTGACGAGGACATCGACCGAGTCGTAGCGCTCGGCCGCGGCCTCCACCAGCGCGGCCACGTCGTCCGGGTCGCGCATGTCGGCGCGCACGAACGTCGCGTCGCCCGTCAGTGGGGCGTCGTCTGCGCGTTGCTCGTCAGCCCCCCGGTTCGACTCCGAGATGCGCTCGGCGACGGCCTCACCGGCGGCCGCGGTCCGGCCGCTGACGACGACGTTCGCCCCCTCGGCCGCGAACCGCTCGGCCACGCCGGCGCCGATTCCCCGCGTCGAGCCGGTGACGATTACGGTTTGCCCGGCGAAGCGCCCGGGGACGGCATGTTCGGCCGGCGACTCGTGTCGGCGGGTCATGGCGCCCTCCGGGACCGAAGCGTCGGTGCGGCTCGTCGCGCGTGTCCGTCCTGTCTCGCTTGGGTCGACACGGCGATCACCACTCCGCGACGGAGCCGTCCTCGTGGCGCCACACGGGGTTGTGCCAGTCGACGTCGCCACGCTGATCGCGAACGTGTTCCTCGTCGATTTCGATCCCCAGCCCGTCGCCGTCGGGGATGTCGACGAAGCCGTCGCGGTACTCGAAGACCGAGGGATCGGCGAGGTAGTCCAGCACGTCACTCGTCTCGTTGTAGTGGATGTCGAGTGACTGTTCTTGGATCAGCGCGTTCGGCGTGCAGGCGTCGACCTGGATACAGGACGCAAGCGCGATCGGCCCCAGCGGGCAGTGCGGAGCGACCGACACGTCGTACGCCTCGGCCATCGACGCGATCTTCTTCAGCTCGGTGATCCCGCCGGCGTGGGAGACGTCCGGCTGGATCAGGTCGACGGCGTCCGCCTCCAGCACTTCCTTGAAGTCCCACCGCGAGTACATGCGCTCGCCAGTCGCGACGGGGATCGTGGTCGACTGCCGGATCGCCGGCAGCGCGTCGTTGTTTTCGGGCAACACCGGCTCCTCGATGAACATCGGGTCGTACGGCTCCAGCGCGGCTGCGAGCCGGCGCACCATCGGTTTCGACACGCGGCCGTGGAAGTCGACCCCGATGTCGACCTCGTCGCCGACCGCCTCGCGGACCGCCGCGATCCGGTCGACCGCGTCGGCGACGGTGGCCGGAGTGTCGATCGGTCGCAGCTCGGCGGTGGCGTTCATTTTTAGTGCCGAAAAGCCCGCATCGGCTTTCTCTCGGGCGGCCTCGCCCACGTCCGCCGGGCGGTCGCCCCCGATCCACTGATACACCCGGATCCGGTCGCGAGCGCGACCGCCGAGCAGTTCGTGGACCGGCGCGCCGAACTGCTTGCCTTTGAGATCCCAGAGCGCCTGGTCGACGCCGGCGATGGCGCTCATCAGGATGGGACCGCCCCGGTAGAAGCCGCCCCGATACATCGCCTGCCAGTGATCTTCGATCCGCGTCGGGTCCTCGCCGAGGAGGTAGTTGTCGAGGAGTTCCTCGACGGCCGCGACGACCGTGTGCGAGCGCCCCTCGACGATCGGTTCTCCCCAGCCCACGGTGCCGTCGCTCGTCGTCAGCTTCAAGAACAGCCAGCGGGGCGGTACTTCGAACAGCTCGTAGTCAGTAATATACATGATACGTTATGACTCAGTGGTTCCGACGACGGACAGGTCGACGGTGTCGGTTTTGGTCTTGAGCGCGTCGCCGTTTTCGACATCGAACAGATACACGGCCGCCTCACTGAAGTCGAAGGCGACCTGCGTGTCCTCAGCCGGCCGGATGGACGGTTCGACGCGGGCGGTGAGTTCGTGGCCGCCCATCTCCATGTAGAGGAAGTTCTCGTTGCCCATCGGTTCGACGACCGTCACGTCAGCCACGTTCGCTCCCGAGTCGATGATAGTGATGTCTTCCGGGCGGATACCGACGCTGACGCGGTCGTGTCCTTCGACCGGCGCCGGGTCGTCGAGCGTGTAGGTGAACCCGCCGGGTCCTCGAAGGGTGTCGCCGTCGACGTCGGCCGTGAGGAGGTTGATACTCGGCGAGCCGATGAAGTCCGCAACAAACTGGTTGACCGGCGAGCGGTACACCTCCTCCGGGGAGCCGACCTGCTGGAGTACGCCGCCGTCCATCACGGCGATCCGATCGCCCATCGCCATCGCCTCGGTCTGGTCGTGGGTGACGTACACTGTCGTCACGTCGAGGTCGGCCTGAAGCTCCTGGAGCTCCGTCCGCATGTCCGACCGAAGCTTCGCATCGAGGTTGCTGAGCGGCTCGTCCATTAGGAACACGGACGGCTCGCGGACGATTGCGCGGCCCAGCGCTACGCGCTGTTGTTGCCCTCCCGAGAGCGCTTTCGGCTTCTCGTTGAGGAGCTTGCTGATACCCAGCATCTCGGCGACGTCCTCGACTTTCTCTTCGATTTCGTCGCCGGTGAGCTTCGTCGAGAGCTTCAGCCCGAAGCCGATGTTGCTTCGGACGGTCATGTGCGGGTACAGCGCGTAGTTCTGGAACACCATCGCCACGTCGCGCTCGCTGGCCCGGCGGTCCGTGACGTCTTGGTCGCCGAACGCAATAGACCCCTCAGTCACGTCTTCGAGACCGGCGAGACAGCGAAGCGTCGTCGATTTCCCGCAGCCGGACGGACCGACCAACACGAGGAACTCGCCGTGGTCGATATCGACGGAGAGATCCTTTACCGCGACCACCTTCTCGGTTCCGGAGTCGTACACCTTGTCTAGGTCTGTGATGTTGATTCCTGCCATAGTTACTCCTTAAGCGACCCCGCGAGGATGCCACTGACGAACTGCTTTTGTAACACTAAGAACAGCACGACCATCGGCACGATGGCGAGCGTCGCCGCTACCATGATCTGATCGTAATAGATCCGCTGGAACCCGGTTAGCTGTGCCAGCCCGATCGGGATCGTGTACATGTCCGAGGATTCTAAGATCACGAGCGGGTAGAGGAACAGGTCCCACTGGAAGAGGAACAGAATGATCGCGAGCGCGGCCAGCGACGACCGCATCGTTGGGAGCGCGATTCGGTAGAATATCTGGAACTCCGTCGCCCCGTCCATCCGCGCGGACTCAAGCAGGGCGTCTGGAATCGATTTCATGTTCTGTCGCATGAGGAAGATTCCGATGGGGTTCGCTGCCCACGGGAGAATTATCGCTCGGAACGTGTTCGTCCAGTCCAGCTGTGCCATCAGCAGGAACAGCGGGATAACGAGCAGCTGGATGGGTAACACGAGCGTCGCCAAAATCGTGTAGAAGATCGGCTCTTTGTACTTGAACTCATACTTCGCGAACGCAAAGCCGGCCATCGAACACAGCACAAGCGACAGCAGCGTGTAGATGACGGCGATGAGGACGCTGTTCCGGATCGTCCGGACGAAGTCGAGTCGCTCCTGCAGGGCCGCGAAGTTGTCCATAAACGCGGTGCCGGGGATCAACCGCGGCGGGAACTGCAGAAACTGCTCTTGCGGGAGCGTTGCGGCCACCAACATCCAGTACAGCGGGACCATCATCACGATGACCATCGTGATGACGAACGCGTAGGTGAGGAACTGCCAGACCGCGTCCTTACGACGCTGGTCGCGCATCAGTCCTCACCTCCGATTTTGATCTGGACGACCGAGAACACGCTGACGATCGCCACGAAGACGACCGTGAGCGCGCTCGCGTAGCCGAGGTTGAAATTGATGAATGCCTGTCGGTAGATGTACTGCACGATAGTGATAGTGGAGTTCGTCGGACCGCCGCCGGTGATGACGTACGGCTCGGCGAACAGTTTGAAGGTGCCAATTGTCGACAGCACGACAACGAACAGCAACACCGGTTTGAGCTGCGGGAGCGTGACGTACCGGAACTTCTCCCAGCGGTTCGCCCCGTCAATCTCCGCGGCCTCGTACAGTTGCTGTGGAATCGTCTGGAGACCGGCGAGGAGGATGATCATGTTGTATCCCGTCCATCGCCACGTCACGGCCGCGATGATCGTGTTTCGCGCCCAGAACCCGTCGGTCAGCCACGGGACCGGACCCAGTCCGACGCCCGCGAGCACGTAATTGAGGAATCCCAGTTGCTCGTTAAAGAGCAACAGGAACACCGTCGAGTACGCCACGAGGTTGGCCGACACTGGCAGCGCGATGGCGGTCCGGAACACCCCTTTCAGTCGCATAAAGGAGGCGTTCAGCGCGAGCGCGAGCGCGAGCGCAAGCCCGATCATCAACGGGACCTGGATGACCAAGATGTACGAGGTGTTAAACATCGACTGCCAGAACAGGTCGTTGCCGAACAGCCGAGCGTAATTTCCGAGCGCGACAAATTCAAGCTGTGCTATCCGCGGTATTTCGATGTACAGCGGGCCTAGATCGATCCAGAACAGCGAGCCCTGTCCGACGCCCTGGTACTCGAAGAACGACAGGTACAGCGTGTAAAACACCGGGAAGGCGAGGAACACGCTGAAAAGTAGAAAGAACGGAGAGATGAACAGGTACGCGACCCGCGGCAGCGTCGGCGTCGCCGCTGTCAGGTCCTGTCTCGCGAACCGGAATCTGTCCCATACCGGACGGAACGCTCGTCTGAACTCTCGCGTCGCTTCCCGGACTTTCTCACTGACACGGCGCCGGTACGCTTGGCCGGTTCGATCAGTTGTCTCGTCAGAATTTGCCATGCGATCGATTACCTCGATTACGCGAGGTCTCGATCAGTGTTTTCGGCGACCGTCTCCGCAGCAGCCTGTACGGCCTCCTCAGGCGACTGCTCGCCGTTTATCATGCGCTGGAGTTCGGTTTCCATTGCCTGCGACACTTCGGGTGTGTCGGCGGTGAACCGGTAACCCGGCGCGTTCTGTGCGACCTCGGCGAACAGCGCACGAGCCGCCTGTCCGTCGTAGAAGTCCAGTTCCTCGTCGAACACTGGCTCGTCGTAGACGGTCTCCAGTGCCGGGAATAGTCCGTATTCGTCGTACATGGCGAGTTGCATCTCCTCGGTGGCCAGCGACCACTCCATGTAGTCCCAGCCGCGCTGTTTCTTTTCTTCGGAGACCTGGTTGGCGATCATGAGGTTGGAACCGCCCCAGTTCGACGCTCGTGGACCGCCGGACTCCAGGGCGGGAATCTTGTACACGCCCCAGTCGCCGGCGGTGTCGGGTAGCTCTGCGCGCAACGTCCCCTCCATCCACGCCGCCGAAGGGAGCGACGCGATGGTCGCGTCGCCGTACGCGCTGAACCACGCCGAGGTCCAGCCCTCAATGTTGGCCGCGATGTCGGCGTCGTAGATCTTTTTGATGTTTTGGGCCACTTTGAGTGACTTCTCGTTGTGGATGTTCACCTCGCCGCTGTCCAGGAACGGCTCGCCGGACAGCTGACGGAACTGGTAGCGCCAGACGCCAGAGAGGTCGCCCTCGGGGAGGTTGAGCATGTACTGGTCGTCCGGGAGCTTCTGGCCCTCTTCGATGAGGTCTGCCCACGTCTCGATCGACGAGGGGTCGATATCGTGTTCGTCGTACACCGACCGGCGGTAGTAGACCGCCGTCGGGCCAGTATCCCACGGGAGCGCGTAGATGTCGCCGTCGACAGTGAGTGCTTCCCACTTGCCGGAGACGAAGTCCTCCTGAACGCCCGCCTCATCGATTTCGTCGGTGAGGGGGGCGATGGAGTCAGTCGCGATGAACGAGGGACCGTCAACGGACTCAAGCATGGAGACCGCCGGCGCACCGGAGCCGGAAAGCAGGTTGGTCTGGAGGCGGTCTTTCATCGCCGAGCGACCGAACTCCTCGACCGCGACCGTCGCGTCGTTTTCTGCCTCGTACTCTTCGGCCGTGATCTGTAGCGCTCGCGCGGCAACGTCCCAGCCCCACACGTCGATTTCGGACGCCATCGCCGTGTTTCCGCTGCCGTCACTGCTGTCACCGCCGTCGCTGCCGTCGCTGTCGTCGCTGCCGTCGCTGTCGTCGCTGCCGTCGCTGCCGTCGCTGCCGTCTCCACTGCCCGGATCACCGGTTCCGACACAGCCTGCGAGGCCCGCGATCCCCGCAAGTCCTGCGCCTTTCATTAGCCGTCGTCGCCCCACTTGTGCGTAGCTTAGTTTATCAGTCATGATCGTACCTGACTATTGCTCGGTTATAGTATAGATATATAAATGTACTGGACAACTGTTCTAAAAGTAGGTTACAAACGCTCGTGATGTGTTTTCTTGGTCAGAACAAGACTATCTTATATAAGTTATTACACTATATGGCGGCGAATCTATTTAATTTTGCTCATTGAATATTGTGTTATTATATTTGAGTTTGAAAATATATTCATAGCTCCCACAACGTTCATCCATGGTAAACAAAGGTTATACCTCTGTCGTCCGTACAACCTATCGAAACGATGGGAGATGTAGACTCCGTCACCGTTCAGGCAACCGCGACATCCCTCCAGATCCTCGAAGAGCTATATGAGCGTGACGGCGGCGGCGTCACCGAACTAGCCGACGAATTAGCAGTCTCGAAGAGCGCGGTCTACAACCACCTCTCGACGCTCTGTACGCTCGGATATGTGACGAACACGGAGGGAATGTACAAACTCACGCACCAATGCCTCCGGATTGGGTTCGGGACACGAGAACGGAACCCCGTCTACCAAGCGGCACGTGGTGAAATTCGGGGGCTCGCACGAAACACGAACGCGGTGGCGAACCTCGTCGTCCCCGAGGGGCCGAACGTAGTGTACCTCCACCGCGCCGGCCAGCAGGACCACCCGATTCCGATCGGTGGGAGCGTCCAACTTCACGCGGCCGCCGCCGGGAAGGCGGTCCTCGCGTTCCGGTCCCCGGACGAGATCGACGCGTACGTCGCTCGACACGGACTCGATCAGGAGACCGAACGAACCGTGACAGATCCCGCGACGCTCAGATCAGAGCTCCGGTCGATCAGAGATCGAAAGATCGCATTCGACCGCGGCGAACTCGACGGAAACTGGCGCTGTGTCGCCTCGCCTATCGTCGTCGACGGTGACCCTATGGGCGCGGTTAGCGTCTCTGGACCGGCCGACGAGATGCAGGGAAAGCGACTCGAAGAAGACACAGCTGGGCTCGTATCCAGCACCGCAAAAACGATCGAACTCGAACTGTTGTGACGCGGCAGCCCTCCTCGATTCGGTCCGAGTTAATATCTCTCCGGAAACAGAATTTTCGTCAGAACTGATCGACTCGACCAGATCACGGATAGTGGAATAATTGCAATCCCCCGCGGCACTGAGCGGGATGACATTGTAGCGGTCGCAAACCCCGTCGTCGACGCCAGCGACGAGCTCATTCGAGCCCCACGGCGACTGCGTCAGTTCAGGTCGTGCCGCACTGCTTGGGACGCACAAAATACTCCCTTTGGCGGTCACCGGAGGGCTGCTTTTTCGTCCGCGAAGCCGACCGTGACGAAGTACTCGAGGGACTCATCGAACCGGCCGACGGCGCGTTATCGGCGCGCGCCTACCCGATTTGGATCCTCATCTATCACAAGGTCGTCAACGATACAATCGTGGCCGCCGACGAGGCAAGCGATCCGATCGCGGTCACGTGGTATCCGATCTGCGGGAGCGGCGTCGACTACGGCGCGACCGTCGACGGCCGGCAACTCATCCTCGGCATCTCGGGGAAGCGGCCTCCTCAGCGATCAAGTGGATCCTCGTGTCCTACTTCGGGTATCAGAGCTTCTCAACCGCCATGTTCGGGCGCATCGAGTGCCACGAGGCGATCAACGCCTACGCTCGCGAGCTCCTCCTTGACGCAAAGACCGCACTCGAAGCGGCCGGCTGGCGGGTGGTGCGTGGCATCATCGACTCCATCTAGGTAACACCCGCCGACGATTGCGAGCAGCGCCCCTTAGAGGTGGTCGCCGTCGAGATCAGCGAAGAGGCGGGCATCGAGTTGGAGTACGAATGCGCGTTCAAGTGGGTCGCGTTCTGTCCGATGCGGAACTCCGAGTCAGGAGCGCTCACTCGGTACTTCGGGAAGCGTCGTGGTGAGGCGCATCCTGAGGCGGGACTCGGCGATGCAATAAACAAAACCCGCCTTACTGCCAGGTATTCGTTGCTACAGATGAGCGTTCTAGCGTTTGGACCCGTCTACACTTCACGAACCACGAAGCGCATCCACTGGTGATTCATTAGCAGCCTTCCATGCGGGATAGATCCCGCTCAGAATACTTGCGACGAGCGCGAAGATGAATCCATACAGGAGGTATCTCGAACTTGACCAAGCCAATGCGAGGGCTGGGTCACCGGCTAACACGTTGAACATCACCACACCGACAACGAGGGATCCGGCAGCGCCGACAAGCCCACCGACCACGCCTAAGAATGCGGCCTCGGTCAGTATCATACGGAGTACTTCGCCGCGGCGGACACCCACGGCACGTAACACTCCAATTTCCCCCCGCCGTTCTATTGTGCTCATTAACATGACATTCAGAATGGCAACACTCGCTACGAACAGTGAAATAGAGCCAATACCGAGGAGTGCAAGCTCTAGCGTGTCGGTAAATGAGCTGATGTTCTCTTGGACACTCGCGTAGGTGGTCACACTGAGAACTTCGTCATCGTCCTCGTTGAAGTGCTCCTCTATCGTGGTTGCCGCTTCGGTTGCGGCATCTCCGTCCTCAGCGATGATGGTGACAGAATTATAGTCGTCCTGTTGGTTGAGCGCTGAGAGCGGAAGCACAAGTTCTCCCCCGCCATCAGAACCAAAGCCACTTTGTGAGGCGATGAATCCCCGAATACGGAACAGTTGTCCTTCATATTCGATTGGATCACCGATCTCCAGCCCGAGTGTCTGTGCAGTACTCTCGGAAATGAGAGCCCCTGTTTCAAGTCGTGTGGGCTCAGTTCCAACAGAGAGATCATACAACGGTGCTGGGTTTGTCAGACCCGTTACCTGAACGTTCGCTTCTTCGCCATTCCGTGCTGAAAGCTCTGTAAAATTCGTTTTTTGCGGAATGACGGATACCCCCGGCAAGATATTCCGAATCGTCTCAACTTGCGCATCGGTGATGCCGTCAGTATCGATATCTTCTCCGGGCGAGATGATTGCTTGATCGGTGAGGCCACCGAGGCTTGAGGTGGCCTGCTGTTCGAGCGCCACCCCAGCCATACCGAGTGACGCGATCGCAATCACGCCGACCACGATACCCAGCACCGCGAGAGCGGTCCGGGTCCGGTTGCGACCGAGGTTTCGCCACGCCATCAGCACGCTTGGGAAGCGGCGAAGAACGCTTGTACGCCCCACTACTGGACCACCCCATCAACAATACGGACAACTCGATCCGCATACGCCACTAGCTGCTCGTCGTGAGTGATCGAGACGACCGCGATGTTTTCTTCTTGTTTCAGTCGGGTTATCTCATCGAGAACCGTCTTCCCAGTGTCTTGATCGAGGTTTCCAGTTGGCTCGTCTGCGAGCAGGATATCGGGTTCATTGATCAGCGAACGGGCGATGGCGACGCGCTGTTGTTGTCCGCCAGAGAGTTCGTCAGGCGTGTGCGTGAGTCGGTCACCGAGACCAACCCGCTCTAGCAGATCGGAAGCACGCTCTCGACGATCAACATCGGTGTCCCACATTGACGGCAACTCAACGTTCTCTTCGGCTGTGAGCATCGGAAGCAAGTGGAAGTCTTGGAAGACGAATCCAAGCTGTGACCGACGTTCCTCCGTCCGCTCATCCTCATCGAAATCGGTGATGTTGCGCCCGTCAAGGAAAATCTTGCCCGTAGTCGGAGTATCTAACAAACCGATCATGTTGAGCATCGTGCTTTTCCCGCTTCCTGACGGCCCGGTCACGACGACCATCTCACCGCGGTTAGCGTGGAAGTCGACATTTTTCAGCGCCTCAATCGTCTCAGCCTCGGTGTTGTATCGTTTGACTACGTCTCTGAGTTGGATTACACTCATTCACGATTCCACAGATATCGGCCGAGGCCTCCTAGTGTAAGAACGAGCACTACTCCAAGGATTATCAGTAGGGGTGGCAGCCCGGACTGGTTCTGTTCGCCCCCCGAAGTGGCTTCTGGTTGGGTCTGCCCCGCTGCTCCAGTAGTCGCATTGAGTGACGATATATCGACTGTCTGCGTCTTCGTCACGCGGTCATTGTCAGCGATATACGCGACCCTAATCGGGACTGTATCTCGCTCAACGCTCGCTGTCAGTTCAAACGTCGAAAATTCGCTGGCGTCAACAGACCCAACGAAGTACTCTCCAGACCCACCGGCGGGGGTGATGCCGTCTGTCGTCGGGATGCTGATGAGAACCGACTCAACATCGGTGCCACCAATATTCGCTGCCTCACCATCGATCGAGACCGTTGAGCCGCTTGCTGTCACGTCGATACTCGTGAGGCGAATCTCTCCCGTGACCTGCTGATCGCGTGTTGCTGTCCGCGTTGTTTCGTACTGCTCACCGCGTGCAGTATACGTCGCGGAGAAGTTGATGATGTCAGTGTCGTACTCTCCGGTGTCGAATGTTACCGAGGTCTCCTCGTCGGGATCGACATCAAACACATCTCTGCTGTCACGCACGCTGTCGTCCGCTGTCGCCGTTATCTCGATATTAGACAGTTCGACATTTCCGTAGTTCGTGAAGGTGACCGTGGTCTCATCAGACCCGTTTGAGGCCGTCGACAGCCCACCGTTGATATCGAGTTCTTGCACATCTACTGTCACAGGACTGTAGATGGCACGGAGATTCCCGCCAGACGCGCGTTTAGCAGAAACGTGCGCTTTGAGGTTTTTTTGTCCTGCTTGCTCAAAGGATGTCGTCATTTTGACGGTGAGGCTTCCACCGGGAGCAAGTGACCCGACATCTTCAACGCGTTCATAGTGCTCTTGATTCGTTCGAAGCATGATACTAGAGACATCAGCGATGCTGTTGCTGCCTTCTTGATTTGTCACTGTGACATTGAATGTCGTCATTTCACCAACAACCGGATCTTCTGGTGACGCATCTACAGACACGCTGACTGCCGATTGTTGCGCAGAAGCGACAGTTGCGCCCCCGAAGGCCACACATATAATTGTGAGAAGTGTGAGAGAAACTGGCAGCAGCTGTTGCCGTCTCACGAGGGTATCACCCGCTTTGGGGCAGCCAGGGCAAGTTGTGTCAGCATGTACCAGCAAATCTCGCACCGAACTGTGTGTTGGGGGGAATGTACCTGCACATCTCATTTAAATCAGTCTGTGGATAAAAAGGCCAAGTCTATGTTGAGTTCATTCAATCGGCCTTGTAAATCAATGCCTTATGTAGAAATCCGGTGAATAGGGGACTGTAAGTGTTACATAAGGCAACAGGTATCGCTGACAAGTGAATCCTGAACCCACGTCACGGTCGACATCGACCGTGGCCTGTCTGCCCATCCCGTCACGTCGCCAGTTGTAGAGCGGTACGGCTTACTCAGGGCTGAAACCACTTCTTAGGCGGCGTTTCACTCTATGAGGTTTCCGGAGACAGATTTATAACGATTGAATGTGTACCTTTTGACAGGTGGTATGTATGGCCACACCAAGCTATGCGGGGGCAGAGTCGCATCACCACCCAGATAGCGACATTAAGACGGGTAACACCGCAGTCTGGCCACTCGTTGAGTGCCTTGGTGGGAGCGTGGGAGCTGGAATTATTTTTCTCCTCTCCCTCCCAGTGTTAGCCGATCTCATGAGTCCGCTTGGAGCCCTGTCTCCAACTGGCCTCCTCGTCGTGTTTCTGTTCGCGTGGCTGTTCTTGTGGCTACTCATCGCTGTGACTCGCGAGCGAGTCACCGACTGAGTAGTCACAGAACAGTGTATACCCTATCTTCAGTCAAACACGTTGGTGAAGTCCTGAAGAAGATCGTATGACGACTTTCCATCAGCACAAGATGGAATTGGATCCTCCCAGCATTCGATCTTGAGTGTTTGTGCATCCGATAGCTGATGCGGGTCAGTCCGCACATTGAGAATGGCCGTATGGTGAAGTACCTCGGGGACAAGCCCCGAGGCTTCACCGTTGTGTCTGTATCGTCCAGAGACGGACGGACAGACGCAGGCGAATTTAATTCCTCCCGACCTCGTGCATTAGCACTCGGCTGGAATTAACACCCGAACGCCCGATTGCGTCCGTGGGAGTCGGTCGCTCCACCACGACCCGATAGTGTCCGTCTCACCGTGTCGAAGACGCGGGGTTTGAGAGACACCACATTTCCATATCGTGTCTTAGTCAGCATTGGATTAAGATCTTTAAGCCGTCTTTCGAGTTTCTCTGACTGTATTAATAGCTTCGTGTCAGTTGATTGTAAAAGAATCGGTCGGCTTCACCCTCGGAGTCAAGCCCCGAGGTACTTCACAGAGACGGCCAAATTTACACGAGCAACGCAGTAATGTTACCCAACCGTAGTGTGTAATCTCACCGAAGACAAATAAGGCGAAAGTATTATATCCAGAACGCAGATAGTATTGTGCGAAAAAAGAATGTCTGAACTCAATGGGATAGATACAGACGCGCTCGAAAACCTGATTGAATCGGCTTCTAAAGACCCCGATAAGGCATCATTCACCTTCCGGGCAGAAACTGAGTGGATCGGTGGTTTTGCGAGTGAGACACACATAAGCGATTTCACGCAGGATGGAACGACAGTCGAGTCGCCGGAGTTCACGATCACTGGCGACGAACCCGAAGCGCTGCTCGGCGACCGTGCTGGTCCGAACGCAGTTGAACATCTCCTCGCTGCGATTGGATCCTGCCTGAGCGTAACGTACGCTGGGCACGCAGCGGCTCACGGCATTCAGCTCAATGACCTCTCTTTCGAGTTCGAGGGTGACATCGATCTCCGTGGGTTCCTCGGATTGAGCGAGGACGTCCGAGTGGGATACGACCAGATCCGTGCCACGACGCACCTCGACGCAGACGCGTCGGAAGACGAACTCAGGGAGCTACACGAGGAAGTCATAGCAACTTCGCCGGTGTACGACAACGTGACGAACGAGGTCACACTCGACTTCGATCTCCAGTTCGAGTAAGTGGTCGTTCCGTCGGGTGAATCAGGAAAGGAACCCATCCGCCCGACGCACTAACGAAATCTAGTAGAATCCTCGGCGGTCAATACGCAGGATATTTCTAACCACTGACTCAGACTTGTTTTAACTGTAACAAGCGCGAACCCAGCGGCCGCGAGGAGACTGACGGACCGCACCGTCGGTCACCGGCTGACCAGCCGCTCGCAGTCGAGCGCGTCGGTCGCCTCGCAGGGGCGGTCACAAGGCCGGGAGAGCTGGTCGTCTAGTCGGGAGAGCTCTCCGGAGGGAACGGCCCGGCCGATCCGGTAGGCCTGTTCGGTATCCAAGGAGATATCCACCGTCTCGAAAAACTGCTGGACGAGACACCGCCGCCACAATAGGTCCCGTGCGATGCGCTCGCCGCGGGGGGCCAACTCCACCCCGACGTAGGGCTCGTAGGTCACCAGCCCCGTTTCGTCGAGTGTTTTAATCGTCTCGGTGACCGTCGGCCCGCTCACGCCGAGGGAGTCGGCCAAAACACCGGTGCTGACCGGGGAGTCGTCGGTGAGCGTCAATACCAGCAGTCCGCAGAGATGACGCCCCTCCGCCGGGCTCACGGGGAGGCTCGCAGAGGACGCGTCACTCATCGTGTCCACCCTCGTGCCGCTCCTGTGCCAGTCGACCACCGGTGTCGTCGGCTACCCAGTACACGACTGTCCGGCCGGTCTCACGCCGGCGGAGCTCCTCCCGCTCGACCAGCCCGTTGAGCTTCGTCCGCGCTGCCTCGGTCGATACCCCGAGCACGTCTGCGACGTCTGTGGTCGTCACGACCGGGCTGTCAACGGCGCTAAACACGTCTTGGACCGCCTCGGGCGGGACTGTCTCCGCGAACCGGCCGTTGTCGCGACGACGCCGGCGCCGCCGGCGGCGGTGTGGCGTCTCGTCGCTCATCTCGTTGGTGCTACCCCTCGTGTAATATAAACGGTTTGCTAGTAGCAAAACCGCCAGTCAGGCGCGCCCGCCGCAGACAGTCAGCGTGATGTTGACACCAATCGGCTTGAGCGCTTTTGGGACCTGCTTAGCGAGTACCCGCTAGGCGGCCATCCTAATCTGGTGGGTCCTACCGAAGAGGTACCATACCTCCTCGATGAGTACCGACTGGGCGTACTCGGCCGCGTTCCAGAGGCCGGCGCGGCCACATCTCAATACGACCACTGCCCATCGTCGGTTTCGACGGCAAACGCTTGATCGTCCGAGACAAGATGCGGCTCAAGACTAGTGTCGGTCTCAATCTTCCCGACAGCGGCGTCTCCGTGGAGACGGAGAATATCTTCTCAACGCAACCGTCTCAAAGTCAAGCGTCATCCGCCAGAAGCGGGAGAGACGCATTTGCCTCCCCCTGCCATTACTTGGTTATATTACTAAATTATAAGTTGGCGAACGATAGACATCGGCTATGGTCTTTACCGACGAACTCGACGATGTGGCTGAGGCCACGTGGCAGGCCATCGTCGATCACCCAATGGTCGAAAAGCTCGGTGAAGGGACACTTGACGAGGCCACGTTTCGCTACTGGGTTGAGCAAGATTACTACTACCTAACCCAGTATGCTCGAGTGTTTGCACACGGCGCGACGAAGGCTCCCGATATCGGTCGAATGGGGACGTTCGCCGAACTGCTTGATTCGACGATCAACACGGAGATGGACCTTCACCGTGCGTACGCTGCAGATTTTGGTATCTCGGAGGCGAATCTCGAAGCGACGACACCGTCCCCCACGACACGAGCGTACACCGATTTTCTCGTCCGAGTGGCCGCGACGAAGACGTTCGGTGACCTCGTCGCAGCGTTACTCCCCTGTATGTGGGGATTCAACGAGACCGGGAAACGACTCGCCGGTAGGGGACTTCCCGACGACGAACGGTACGCGGAGTGGATCCAGACGTACGCCGGCGAGGAGTTCACCGAACTCACGACGTGGTGTAAAGAACTCCTCAACGACGTGGCAGCCGACGCCGATACCGAGACGCGAGAGCGGTTTCGCAAACTGTTCCACACCTCGGCCCGCTACGAATACCGGTTTTGGGACGCCGCATGGCGACAGGAGGAGTGGGCAATATGAGCGCCGGCGACGAGACCACGGGCGCGCCGGACTCGTTCGACACCTACGCCACGAACCGTGACGACCCCTCGTTCACCAACTGGCTTCGCAGACGTGCTGAACCCGACTGGACCGATACAGTGACGCACCAATTCGTGCGAGAACTCGGGAGCGGTGAGCTTGCCGACGACGCGTTCCGACGATACCTTGTTCGGGACTACGCATTCGTGGAAACGCTCGTTGGAACGGTCGGTCGCGCGGTCGGTGACGCACCCACGATGGAGGCGAAGTCGTCACTTACCGAATTCTTGACCGTACTCACGGACGACGAGAACGATTACTTCGAACGGGCCTTCGAGGCGCTCGATGTCCCCGAGGCGACGGACGCGGATCCGGAACTCACCGCCAGCAGCAGAGCGTTTGTGGACTTGCTCGAACGGGCCGGCCGTGAAGGCGGTTACCCCGAAACACTCGCCGTGCTGGTTCCTGCCGAGTGGATCTATCTCGAATGGGCCACGGACATGCCTCCTGAGCGGCCTGACCGCTTCTATCTCGCCGAGTGGATCGACCTCCACAACAACGACTCGTTCGGTGACTTCGTGACGTGGCTCCGAGGAGAACTCGACCGCGAGGGTGCTATGGTCTCGCCACAGCGACAACGCGGCCTCGAGCGGTTGTTCCGGCGGACTGTTGAGCTGGAGTTCGTCTTCTTCGCGGCAGCGTACGATCAGGAGATGTCGGAGGCTGGTCGGCGATGGTGACGACTGAGACAGTGCTCGGACTCACCATCGCGACGCTCGTCGCATTCACCGCGATGGGGGTCTACACCTCCCGCGGGGGGTTTGATTCGGCCGAGGACCTCATTACCGCCCGCAACTCGGCCGGTGGGGGACAGCTGACCGCCACGCTGATCGCCTCCGTGATGGGCGTCTGGGTCCTGCTGTCGGCGCCCGAAGCAGGGGCCTCCTTCGGTATCGCGGCGGTCGTCGGCTACGCGGTCGGTGAGGCGCTTCCCATGTTGGCGTATTCGAAGATCGGACCTCGGGTTCGCGACGTAATTCCCGACGGGCACTCACTCACGGAGTACGCATACGCTCGATATGGAAGCGCGATGTACACGTTTATTCTCCTCGTGAGCGTGTTCTATATGTTCATCTTTCTCGCCGCTGAACTCACTGGGATCGCGTTAGCCCTCGCGCTCGTCGCCGACGTGCCACAGTGGTTGACGGCGGTCCTCGTCGGCGGGTTCGTCTTGGCCTACACGGGGTACGGTGGACTCCGCGCGAGCATTCTCACCGACACGGTCCAGACCGCACTGGTTCTCCCGCTGTTGGTCATCGCCTTCACCGGCGCGATCGTTACCCTCGGCGGAACGGGAGCAGTCTACGGCGGGATCGTCGCGACCGACCCGTCTCTGCTCGACCCACTGAACTCGGACGGGATCCGGTTCGGGATCGCTATCGCACTCGCGATATTCGGCGCCGAGCTAATCAATCAGACGTGGTGGCAGCGGATATACGCCGGCTCTGACGCGAAGACGGTTGCGCGAGGGTTCCGAACCGCGACCGTTGCTAACGGAATGATAGTCTTACTCGCAGCTTTATTCGGCGTTGTCGCCGTCGGCAACGCATCCGTCGAGAACCCTTCGACAGCGTTCTTTGCGCTTCTGGGTGAGACGTTCCCGGAGTGGGCCGTGGTCGCGGTCACACTTCTCGCACTCCTGCTCGTGATGAGTTCGGTCGACACGCTGTTCAACGCGCTTTCGAGCGTTGTCACGGCAGACCTCCCGCGATTACTCGACGACCCCGACGACCGGACGCTCTCGCTCAGCGCCCGAGTGCTCACAATCGTCGTCGCTGTCGCGGCAATCTACGTCAGCCAAACGGCGCAGAGTGTGTTGGCGCTCTTCTTGTTTGCCGACCTCTTGGGCGCAGCCGTCGCGGTCCCGTTCCTGTACGGACTGTTCTCGGACAGACTCACCGGGACGGGCGCACTGATAAGTAGTGTCGGTGGCCTCGCGGTCGGTGCGGCAGTCTTTCCGTTTCCGCTCGGGATCGCCGACGCTCTCCGTGCGATCCCACTCGTCGGTGCGATGTTGCCGTCACCTGACGGGCTTTATCTCACGTCGTTCGCCGGTGCCTTCGTGACCGCAACTGTGTGTACGCTAGCGTTTGCCAAGCGCTCGTCACACCGATATGATTTCGACGAGCTCGCGAGCGAGATCCGACGGCTGGACGACCTACAACCCGACGGCGGACAACTGGAGGACCGGGAGGTGGACGACCAATGACCCCGGTTGGGTCGGCCGAATTCGCGATATTACTCTGGGGGACAGTCTCGGCCGTTTCCGCCGTGTTCCTGTATGAGGTGTATGTGATCGCCGCTGAGTTCGGCTGGATCGGTGGCAACGGGAGCCACAAGGGCACGTCCAAGCCCGGTGACGAGTTGTGAGCAGTCACCGATCCGAACGTCTGTCCACGGGTGGCAGTACAGTTCGTGCATACCTCAGCGAGATGGGTCCATCGTGGGTAGCCGGTGCCATCGCCGCCGGCCCGGCGACGATGGCCAGCCTGATTGCCGCCGGTGCGAGCTTCGACTACATGTTCCTCTGGGTTGTTATTTTGTCCGCGGCCGCGGGTGCGGTCGCGCAGTTTCTCGCGATGCGGCTCGGGCTACTCACCGAACGCGGTATCGTAGGCGTCGTGGAGGACCACGTCGGTGAGGGGTGGGCGGTCGTCCTCGTTGTCGACGTTGTTGTCGTCGCGGGCGCGGCGCAGTTCGTCATCATGAACACTGCCGCGTCTGTTTCGGCGTCGTTGACCGGTGTCAATGCCCGGATTTGGGGGGTGGTCTGGGGGATAGTTCTCGCGGCCGGGCTTGCCGGTCGAGGCTACCGGTTCATTGAATTCCTCTCTAAGGCGCTGGTGACGGTCGTCGTGCTCGCGTTCGTCGCGTCGCTGTGGGTCGTCCCCGTCGACTACGAGGCCGCTGCGACCGGTCTCATGCCGTCGTTACCCGCGGGTAGCGGGCTGATCGCAGCTGGCATCCTCGGCGGCGCGGTTCACATCACGCTGATAACGATGCAGTCGTATACGATGCGAGCCCGGGACTGGACCGTCCGAGACTACGACCTCGCCGCACTGGACATCGGCGTCTCGATGCTGGGGGCGTTCGGCGTCTACAGTGTCGCCGTTTTCCTCGTGGCAGCGAGCGTGCTGTCTGACCCGGAACTGACCGCGATCGGTGCCGGAAAGACGCTAGGTCCGCTGGTCGGTGACAGCGCCGGGACGCTGTTTCTTCTGGGCCTAGGTGGCGCTGCCGTCTCCACCCTCGGTGGAAACACCGTTGTCCCGCCGTTTCTCGTCGCAGACAAGCTCGGCTGGGGGACATCGGTTTCGGACACGCGATATCGAGTCCTGCTCGCGGGGTTCGCACTGGTGTCCGCTGCTGGCGCGTTCATCGGCGGGGAGGTTATCAGTCAACTCGTGCTCGTCCTCGCATTGGGAACAGTGGGGACGCCGTTCGCCATCGCGATCGTACTCTACCTGCTTAACAGCGATGCGGTGTCCGAGCCGCCTTCCACGCTGGCAAACGCCGGGGGACTTGGCCTACTGGTCGTCTCCGGAACGCTCGCAGTGAATTTTCTCCGAGAGCAGGTCGGAAGCGGTATTGACGTCCTTTCCGGGACCGTCCTCGCGTTTGCCCTCCTACTCGGCGTGGCGACGGTCGTCTCGGGTATTAAATACGTCCGTGAGGAGGTGTTGGTGTGACAGAGACACAGATCCCGCTGACCGGACGGACACTGATCGTCGGGTCATCTGGGGTCGGGAAGACGAGTCTCACCGCACGGACACTCACGAATTGGCTTGAAGACGGTCGGACACAGGAGACGGTTGTCTTCGAGTTCGGCCCCGAGCTGGGTCGAACCGACCGCGTCGTCGGCCGCCGGTTGTGCCGGTTCGTGGAGATTCCCGACCAGGTCTGGATCGACCCCGTCGAAGCAAACGCCCCGCGCTCACAGGGCAGTGAGACGGCAGACGTGCTCAAATTAGCCCGTGAAAATGCCGAACGAGCCAACCGCCGGTTCAACGACGCACCGTCCGCTCCTGCCGCCGTCTTCGTCAACGACGCCACCATCGGATTCCAACATGAGGCGGGAGACCTAGACAAGTTCATCGAGTACTGTAGCCAAGCTGACTGCGTCGTCGTCAACGCCTACGAGGGAGACGAGTTCGGGAGAGATGACCCCGTCTCGCGGCGTGAACAGACGGTTTTACGCCGCCTGAGGAGTTGGACTGATCGAACAATCGAACTCAGTTAACCCTCCCTAAGGAGCTCCCTATTTGGCCGCCGCAAAAAGTTGGCCGACGCGGCCGGGACGTGACGCATCCTACGCCGTGTTCACAGCGGAGGAATCAGAACCGATGCTATTGGCTACTCGTCGGGCCTTGCATCAGTCAGGAACTGCGTTCGCTGTAGGACAAACTCGTCAGCAAGAACCGATTCGTCACCCTCAGTATACACCCACACTGTAATATTTTTCAATTCAGCATCAGCCTTGAAATACTCACACTGTCCGCGGTATTCTCCCCACGTCACCTCCCAGATGGCGAGGTGATTTTTGGGTCCACCGTCGGCGTGCTGGACGCCAACCCATGCCCGTCCGCCACTCTGTTCGTCAAGACGAGATTCCGCACATAGACGGTACTCCGCATCGGGTCTCAACACCGTGTCAAGATTTTGTTCAACGTAGTCTTGCTGCCCGCTAACACTCTGGAGTCGCACCGCATTAGAGCCGTCTATCCCGCCTCCCTCGACAATTTTCGCGGCAGAGGTTGTGTTTCCAGTGCCGTCTTCCCAGCTGTTGTTTCCGCGTTCAAAGCCGGGATTCTGGATCAGGTTATCCCCGTAGGTTACAGGGGCCGTCAGATCTCGAAGATCGTCGCTGTATCCCATCGCCGTCATCCCGACAGCGACACCGATGACTACGACGATCGCGACCATGAGTATAGTACCAATAACTGGGGATGCGCCACGATCGTCGATCGATGTCATGGAGTGATTTGCGCGGTTATCATACTAAACGTTTCATCGGTAGCTATCAGTATCGAAATTACAAGTACAGGGCTCTGTTGAAATCCTCAGCAGGAGATATGTTCCAGACCGATCACGGTCAATACAGAGAATTCATCGACCGGCTGTTTCAGGTGAAAATCTATCTGATGAATGGGATTTCAACAGAGCCAGTGACCTTATTTGCGGCCTACATCTATTGTCCATCACTTGACGAACGATGCGTTCCGATCAGTCACTCGAGCTTCTTGTCGTGGGCATACTCTATCTTTGCGTATTTGTATATATCGTCGGGCCAGCTCTTGAGTCAGTTACCGGGTTGGAGACGCTTTCTAAGGGATCTAGAGGCGTTGAACGCACATGGAACTTAGTCTCAAATCCACAGGGCTGGTTATTCTGTCTCGGCTACGTTCCCGTACATTTCACGTACCTGTTTGTCCGCGCACGGCTCGCTGGTGAATCGGTTGACTCCTACTGGGAGTAGTCTACCGCCGGTCGAAATGTTCTCTCCGGAATACTTGTGGGGACTTCGATGTATTGAGAACGGTTTGCTGGACTAGTTGGGTCCGCTGTATCCCGTACGCCGACCTGTCATTTCTTAAGTATTTCAACAGAGCCGTGAACTTACTATCGCTTGTCTCGTTCATAATCTTGATCGATCACTCTGAATTATTCAAAACGAAATATATCGAAGGTTAGTGCTAAGGATTCAATTGGATATGACTTTTAAACCCTAAGCAACGTGGCATAAATAATGTCCGGGCAATCCTCCAAACGCGAGTCCCTCGGTTCGCGCCTCCTGTTCCTGATCGCTGGAATAACGGTCGGATTTCTACTGGAAATATTGAGCATTGGTGGGATATGGGCCGTTCCCGTCGGGATTCTCGCTCTCATTTTATTCGGTGAGGCCTACCTGTTTTTTACAGGAAATTGGTCACCGGGTCAATAAGCATCGTCACACTGACCAGCGGTTTTGATAAGGGCATGTCTGAGGAATATGATTTCAACAGATCCAAATGACCGTTATGAGATCCCTATCCCCAACTCTTCTGAAATCGTTCCATCTGACCATATGTAGGCGATACCGAGTAGTACAAACAACAGACTGAGGGCTAGTCCTAAGGGTGTAACCGCATCATAAATCAAACTGAATCCACTTAGTGCGATTCCAAGAAGCACAAACAAAACACCGAGGAGTATGCGGCGTGGTTCAGTATTCATAATTCCTATGTTTGAGAATGAGGGCGTATATATCTACGGGAGCGACTCTATTGAAATCCTCAGTAAGTGAGATATTCTGACTCAGTTGCGGCCAGTACAGAGGAACCTCTTTCCGGTAGGTACTTTGTTCAATTCTGTTGATTTACGATATGGTCTCCCGCGAGAACCAGAAACTAGCCGCCTCTGTTGTAGTTGCCATTGGTGTTCTGATCGCCCTACGGGCATTGACCGATTTTGGACTGTTGTCGAGGTTTACCATTGTCACCGTCGTTATAATCGTTACACAGTCTGTTTTCGAACGGATGTATCAGTAAGCAACTCTCATCGACCGGCTATTTCAGACGAGAACATATCTGAAGAATAGGATTTCAACAGAGCCAAATACACGACTCTGTTGAATCCTCAATCGATAATATCTCTAGATATGATATTGCAGAATATGATTATTCAGAATATTTTTATTCCGCACCACTAATTCAGCGCCATGACAAGCTTCGTGAACCGCTCAGAGGAGTTGGCTCGGCTCCACGGGCTTTTCGACTCGGAAAACGCGAATCTCGCCGTCGTGTACGGCCAACGACGGCTCGGGAAGACGAGACTCGTCAAGAAGGCGCTTGAGAGACGAGAGAACGCGGTCTTCTATCAGGCACGACAGAAGACGCGGGAGCTCCAACTGGAACAATTCGTCGAAGCTGCGGCCGACACGGTTCCTGGTATCGAAGATATCCGTCTTGATTGGGAGCGCCTGTTCCGGTATCTAGCCGACCAGAACGCGATTGTCGTCCTTGACGAGTTTCCGTACCTGATTGAACAGGACGAGAGCCTCCCGTCGGTGTTACAGGCGCTGTTCGACCACGAGTTCGACGAGTCGGAGACGACGTTCGTGCTGGTCGGGTCGTCGATCAGCATGATGGAGGAAGCAACGCTGCTCGGAGACAGTCCGCTGTACGGGCGAACCTCCCTTACACTCGACATCCGTGAACTCTCGTTCGACGCCGCGACAGAGTTTTTCCCGGACGATGCGACGGCGGACGAGGCCGTTCGCGCGTGGAGCGTGTTCGGTGGTGTTCCCTACTACCTCGAGGAACTCGACGCGGATCGGTCCCTCGGCGAGAACATCCAGCAGACGGTGTTAACTCGCCACGGATCGCTCCGTAACGAGCCGGAGTACGTTCTCCGGATGGAACTAACGGAGCCGACGCGCTACTTCTCGATCCTCGAAGCGATCGCCGGCGGGGCAACAGGCCGCAACGAGATTGCCAGCGTGACAGGTATCGACTACAACCAGCTATCGACGTATCTGGATCGGCTCTCCCGGCTCCGACTCATTGAACGGCATGTGCCCGTGACTGAGAAACCTGAACGATCCAAGCGGAGTCAGTACCGACTTCGGGATCCCCTGTTCCGATTCTGGTTCCGATTCTTGTACGGGAGTGCGGATCGGTACGACCAGTTCGGTGAGGAGGCCTACGACCGACTTGTCGACCCCGAGCTGGCCGATTTCGTCGCTCCTGCTTTCGAGCAACTGTGCTGTGAGGCCCTGTGGACCCTGTACGACGAGACGCCGATCGTCGATGTTGGGCAGTGGTGGTATCAAGACCACGAGATCGATGTCGTCGGGCTCACTGACGAAGACACGCTTGTCGTCGGCGAGTGTAAGTATCAGGCATCGCCGCTTGACTACGGCGCCCTGGCATCGCTGGAGACGCACGTCGAGGAACTCCGGTGGCAGCCGTCGGGCGGTGGCTCGCGAACCGTCGAATACGCGCTGTTCTCCCGGAGTGGATTTGCCGACAGTGTCCAAGGCGCCGCCCGCGAGCGCGACGATGTCCGTCTCTATACGATCGACGACGTCGTCGCCGCGCTTGGATAGTAACGGCTGGTTGGCACAGCTTGGAGTCTTCCTGTCCGACCACGAGAGCAGGTCGTTCAACCGAAGCGGTAGCGCGGGTCGGTACGGCTCCGAGCAATAGTCTGGAGAGCCTCGTAGCGACATTTGACCTCCTCCCACGCCTAAAGTCGCGGGAATCCCACCATGGGATTTCAGGCCGAGCACGGTCTTAAGGTTTCAAGACGCATACGTTCCACGCGTCTCTTGCTGGGTCTTAGCATCGGCGTGGCTGTCTTGTGGGGCGGTCAGACGCCCCCCATCCTCAGCCGAGTCATCGTCATTCTCGTGTTCTCTTGAATGGCTCTCTCCGCTGAGGTAGCGGTCTGTAATGTTTATCGCGCCGTTCACGTCCGCTTGGTACTCGCCCATCCAGCAAGCGTCGTTCGTACACGTGAACGTCGCCTGTCGTGGGCGGTATCCTACCTCACCGCAAACGTGGCACTCCTTCGACGTGTGACGCGGATTCGCCGTCTCGACGGGGATACCCTTCTCGACAGCCTTGTAGCGTATCTGCGCGTGGAGTTTGGCGAACCCCCATCCGTGGAGACGCCGATTCATATACTCGCCGTAGTCCATCGACTCCCGTATGTACGTCAGGTCTTCGAGAACGAGAACGGGATTCTCGACGGATTCGGCGTACACCACGACTTCGCGGGTGACGCGGTGGAACATGTCGTCTATCTGGTTCCACAGGTCGTCACCGAACGATTCTGCGATACGCTCGCTTCCGCGCGTCTGAAGCCGCCTTGTGGCGGTAAAGTAGGTCTTGCGGAGCCGACGAACGGTCTTCCCCTCGTCGGCCCACAGTTCGGGAGCGGTCGGAGAACCGTGGTCGTCGCGGTGACACACCGTGACGAGCGACGCTTCCCCAATATCGACACCGATGGGCGTCAGTTTCTCAGCGGACATCTCAGAGCGTTCCCCCACGTCGCGGGTGGCGGTGACGTGGAGATACCACGTCCCGTCCCGCTCAAACAGTTGGCTCTCGCCCATCTTTGCGTCACCAGCGTTCACCGCTTCGAGCCAGTCCCGCTGTTCGGGGTTCGGCTGTGCTGGCATCCAGAGGTGGTAGTCTTCGTGGTGCGGGATTTTGACGTACCACTCGATTGCGTTCTCGGGCTTGTGGTCGAACCGGATCCCCTCGTTGGTGAAGCGAACAGGGTGGTCGTCTTGAAGTTCGCCCGCGTTGTACGTCGTCGTGAGTTGCGGGACGTACTTCTTGAGCGCGTTCTTCGCATACCCGCTCAGGTCGTAGTTGACCACCACGTCATTCGCTTCGGTCTGCGTGGTACAGTTCTGGTTGAAGGCGTCTTGGAGGGCGTGCTGGTACGCTTCTCGCGTTTCACGGAGTTTCCGCCGCTTGTGGGCGTTTGGATCCACGAGCTTGAGTTCCAGCGTTTTCGTGAGTTCGGTCACGAATCGCCCTCCTTGTGTTGCTGGATGTAGTTCTCGACAGTCTCACTCGAAACGTGCCCGGCAGTCCCTGCGTAGTATCCTCGTACCCATCCGATTTTCTCGCCGTCGTGGTCGGCGTATCGATGGTTGTACTTGCGGGAAGAGATACCCTTGAACCAGTTGGCGAGGAGCGCCGGTTCGTTTTTGGGCGGACTACTGACGAACAGGTGAACGTGGTCGGGCTGGACGGTGAGGTCAAGAATTTCGATTCCTTTGTCCTCGGCGATCTCGTGGAGGATGTCTCGCACACGGTCAGCGACCTCGTTGACGAGTACCGAGTTGCGGTACTTCGGCAACCATACTATGTGGTAGTTGAGGTTGTAGGTCGCGTGCCGTGTGGTCTTCATCCGTGTTACACACTATGCCAAACAGGGAGTTAATACTGCCGATGAAACTGTTGGAAATCCGGCCGTGGCGTCTTCGATGGTGGTGTAGGCTATTGTCCGCTTAACCCCCGCCTAAAGACGGGGGTATGCGCTCGTGTCTGTATCAGAGATACGCGCCCTGTATCTTGCAAACCTGTTTTCACGCTTGAAAATTTTTTATAATATGAGAATATATTACTATATATACATATGCGCAATCAGAGAGGGCCTTCCAATTTTGAGAAGCGTTATGAGTCATTTCGTGACGACGATGGTGAATGGTCGTTTGAAATTCAAGAGTATCAGGATGACCTCAATTTAATCACGCCGTCAGATGTGCCTGCTACCCTTACCCCCAAAGAGGCATACCGTGCTGTTGTCTTTCTTGAAGGGTTTATTCAAGAGAAAAAGAGTACAGAGGAGTGGTCGGACAGTGCGCTTGATAAGTTCAGCAAGTTTGAGTCCACTAAGGAAGTTGAGGCCGTAGCAAAAGCGCTCAGAGAACTCTCGAATCAGAACGAGCCCAATTGAGATAATATGTGAACCGTGCTGAGCGGTTCAACCCGATCAAGCCGGAAGATGACTGTCTGCGAGGTACACGCCCGATATATTTTGTATGCTAACATACTACAATGTAGTACGAGCCAAGTGGGCTGCCCACCGTACGATGAGTTGAGTCGATGACCGACAACTGGATGCCAGCCGAACAAGAGAAACAGCTTCGAACGCGGGTGGCACACGACCGAGAGCGATTGCATTTTCAGTTTCGGTGGGATCAACCCGACCCCGGCGGCTGGATCCACGATATGCTGGTCTACCACGAAGGCGAGTGGCAACAGTTTGCCGACCCGTCACCGTGGGTGAACGACAACGACGAGCACACCGGCTTCTACGAGGACCGTCTGAGCTTCTTCCTCGACGATGGGAGCGTCCGCGGGTTCGAGGAGTTCGCCGGATGGCTCACGGCTCACGAGGGGATGCGCTCGCTGCCGAGTGCAGCGTCTGTAGCCGACGTCGAGTCTCACCCCCACTACGGCGACCGTCTCGGGAAGTCCGATATCCGGAAGTTCCTTCCACAGGCATGTGCCGGCGAGTGGTGGGAAGGCGACTGGCAAGAGGTGCGTTCCCCCGGCGAGCTACGGGCGATGAAGGCCCGCGGCGAGTTCCTCGACCTGCCGATGTGGCGCGCACACCGGTCCGACCCGGTCGGATACGGGACTGATGCTCATGTCCTCGACTATCGGCATGCCGACGACGGCCGTCGAACCTACACGAGCCAAGAGTGGACATCGGACGGGGGGCCAGAGTTGATGTTTGATCCGGATGTCGTAGACGGGGGCGCACTCGATTACCACGCCATCTCGGCCGGCGAGTTCCCCGCACAGGGTTCGGGAACGTACGCGCTTACACCGGACGTGACCGTCTCGTTCGACCCCAGTGTGGCCGAGTGGGAGGGGGCGATGATTCCACGCCGCCCCATCCGCGAGCCCGCCGGAAGTGCCGCCGACTGGACCGCCTCGGGCACGTGGACTGGAGACGAGTGGGTCGTCACGATGTCACGTCCGTTGGTAACCGACGACCCCTCGGACACCACGCAGCTGTCTCCGGGCGAGACCTACCTGTGGGCACCCGCGATTCACCACGGCGCCGGGAAGCGCTGGCACTGGGCTGGCTACACCCACCGGCTTGGTCTCGGGGCGACTCCTGAACGGACGGCAGACCTCCCGCCGCCCTTGGTGGCTCACGAGGTCGAGTCCGCGGCTACTGCGGCCGATGTCGACTGGGCGAGACTCCCTGTGCACACGACGCCGCTCATATTCCCAGGGATTGAGTCTTGGACAGACCTCGTGAACGGGCAACACGCTACGGCCATCCGGAACCTGGAGACTACGATGTGGAAGCTCCACGGACGAGCGGACGAGTGAGCACGGCGGCGAACACCGTTCCGGGCCCGCTGCAAGTGCTGTGTGTTCAACAAGGTCTCGGAAAGCTACTCGGTGACTGTCAGTGTCGATGTGCGAGAGACAAAGGATACAACTGTCACCGACCGGTTGCACTTAGTTATATTCCCACGCAGCGTCCAAAGCCGTATGATCACGTGGCAGCAATGCTCGGTGACGTGGTGGCGGGATATGGGTGCCGGGGTCGTCGCGGCGGCGGTGGCACTCGCCGCCTCTCTCCTCTATCTGCTCGTGGCGATGGTGGCTCCATTGCGCCTGTCGCCGGACGCGCAGTACTGGGTCGGATACGCGCCTCAGTTCGCGTTTGTCTCAGGGTTCGTCCTAGGCGCTGTCGTGTGGCGACGAGTCGCGTCTCGGGTGTCTACTCCGAAACAGGGAGCGTTCGTGGGTAGTGCGATGGGCCTCGGCATCGTGACACTCGTCCCGACACTGGCAGGAGTGTACGTACTACTGTTTCCGCTCCTCCTCAGTGTCGTTACCGGGCAGGGGTTACAGTACGCAGTCCAACTCTATCCGAAACCGTTGTGAACTGCTGTCGACGTTACCCGAACCGTCGCTACTGCGTGGAGCCCGCTGGTCGGTGCCTTGCTCGTCCCCCTCGGAGCGGTCGCAGGGTGGGCGTCTCAGCGCCGCCGTCGGATCAGCGGGCACTGACTGTTCCGACTCGTGAGCGGCCCGGTGTCAGCGGACACGTTTGCTACCCACCTGGCCGACTCGAGCTCTCTATTCAGCATAGCCTCTCCAAACTATCAGCAGCTGAGGATTTCAACAGATCCTCTACTTTCACTTGATCGTCTCGACGCCTTTAATTACTTTTAATCATAGCAGGTACAAAGCTGAGATCTCGACTTCTGGACGACGAAGAAATTAAGCGTCCAGCTCGTCCAGCTTCTGGCGGATCTCTTCGAGTTTGAAGTAGGATGCCACGGCGAGGATCGTCGTAGGCCAGAGGCCAACGAACTGTCCACGTTGCTTGTCCCCGCGGACGTAGTAGAAGTACAGGGCCAGCGCAACGGAGCCAATCGATGCGATCACCGCAGTACCTAGTCCATCGGCGTCGACATCCTCTGCGACATCAGCCACCGCATCGTCTGTATCAACCATATATTGAATTGAAACTATAGCCGTAAAGATGTTTGCCCCAGCCCATTCATCCTTCTGACGCCGGTGAATTCTGGTTTTGTTCTCCGGCCCTCGCTGTCACGTCGGGTTCGTCCTCAGTGCGCTCGGTTCGTCGTGTCTTTTTCCACGTCTCGTAAATGTCCATGAACGCGAGGGTGCTGAGTAGCACCCCGGCGATGACCATCATTTTGTCTGCGTCGATTGTCGCCATACCGCATTCTATGGTCTCAACGCGTAAATGATCCACCGACGATAATGAGAGGTTTTGAGCGAAAGCCACTCTCAGGTGCGTTCGTGCCGCTTGACCTTGACGTCTTGGTGAACGCAGGTGTCGTCTTGCGTCAAGTGGGCCTCCCAAACCTGACCCTCCCGTATGGCGGTATCGCGATCGACTACTCCTTTCAGGCGTACCCAACTGCGTAGTGCGCTGTGATCCTTTCTACTCCGGCTTTACAACCTTCTCACAGGACGGGCACTCCGCGAAGATGCCTGTGTCCCCGTCTGCTTGGTCGTACTCGATGAGCTTCCACGCAGCTGAGATCTCGCGTTCGCAGCTTGGACAGTGTCCAAGTGGCGGCGGGCTGTCGGTCATTAGAGGGGAAGGAGGAGCGTGTGACTCTCCTTCCATCCAGTCATTTAGCTTCATTTAGCATAAACACTGGGAGATGGGCGGTACACCAGAACCCTCTCGAATTCTGCCCCTCTCTATTCACTCGCCACGGATGTCGCAGATCCAAGCCCCGCCAGATTGACATCCTCCCCGCGCTGAAGCGCGAGGATTCCCACGGCACCGTGCCGCTGGGTTGGGATATTGTGGTTTACCACGTGGCCCGTTCTTGAGGTGCGAATGCACCAGTTTCCTTGTCAAACAGGAACGTCGATGGCTGTGCCAACCAGCCGTTACTCCTATCACCGCCATCCATGGCGGGACTCGGAGATACTTTCTGTCGGATATTCTCTGCCCCGTTCATATCCGCGTTCGCTACCGTCCCACACTCATCGCACACATACAATCCACGTTCAACTCGGTTCGCGTCACGCTTGCGACCACAGCACGAACACGACTTCGACGTGTCCTCCTCGGAGACTTCCTCGACGGTGATACCTTCCATCTCCGCCTTGTATTCGAGAAGGTCGGTGAATCGGTCGAATGCCCACGAGTGCAAGTCGAGGTTACCGTGTTTGCCCCAGTTTTTCGACTCGTCAGAGTCATCCTCTTCGCGAATCCCTGAGAGATCTCCCACTACGATCGTTCCAACGCCTTGCTCAACACACCGTTCAACAATGTGTTTCGAAAGCGTATGGAAATAGTGAGTGCGAYGAGCCGAYTTCTTCTGGTTCAGCCGGGTGGCCTGCTCAGAGTTCGAGTCGTCACACCGGGCAATCCGCTTGCTGAAGTAGTAGTYGTCCTGCTTCAGACAGTTCAGCGGATACAGYTCGCTGTGGCCGTCTTCATAGGCAAGCGCGGCAAAGTTGTTGATCCCGAGATCAACGCCCACCGCCTTCTCACCGGGGGCTTCAGCCACCTCTACTTCAACCTTACAGACGAAGTGCAGTTCCCATTTCTCACCTGTCCAAACTGCCCGAACCTGTTGGACGTTCTCGACMGTCGAGAGATCGATGTCGGGGCGAGTCTGGTACTTACACARGATGAAGTCCGACCAATACTCCTTGAGGTTCGACCCCTTTGAGAGTCGAACGCGGTTGTACTGGGTGTCGAGTTTGAAGCCAGCGGCTTTGAACATCACCGTCGAGCGCGGGTGTTCGTCGCCGTGTTTACGGTAGCCGGGCGGGTTCGCTCTCGTATCTCCGTTGCGTCGTTTACCGTACCAACCGTTGAACGCTTCAGCGAGTTCTTGAAGGACTCGCTGACTTGACTGCGAATGCAGGTCAGCATAGCGTTCGTGGGTTTTGAGGTACGTGGTGAGTTCGGTGTGGTTCGGGATGTGATCGATTTCATCCCAGATCCGGCTACATGTCCACCGTCCGACGTTCCAGAGTTTCGAGGCAGCGAACCCGAGCGAATCAAGGTCGTCTTGCACCCGAGACTGGTTCTGTATGGACGCAGTGTGGGTGCGGGTGACGACCTGTTTCGCCATATGTAACCTATGTAGATATACTTACTTGAAGGTGTGTATTTGCTCAGCGTGGAATATCCAGCCGTACCATCGAACGGTGGAGTGTGAAGTGTAGTGTCGGATTCATCCACGCGCTAAAGCGCGAGGCTTTCTCCTCGATTCTCCGTGAGACAGTATCTCTGACCCACGGCAAGGGCGCCTCACGGAAGAGATCATGAAAAAAGTCGTTGAGGAGATTCTCTATGCGTTCAACAAAGACGTTGATCGGGTTTGGTTTCAGTATAGGATTTTGGCTCTGTTGAAATACCGTTCATCAGACATATTCTCGCCTGAAACAGCCGGTCGGAGAGAGTTGCCTACGCCAGTTTGTAGTAGACCGATGCCCCGCTTTCTGTCTCTACTTCTTCGGTCGTCACGATTCCTTCCTCAACAAGTTCGGTGAGTGCTTCATCGATGTCATTGACGACAATTGTCGTGGCGGCAACATCACCGGCGAAGTCAATCAGAGGCTGTGTTGAATCGCTGTAAGGCGTAGAGATTCACTGTTTGACGAAGCGCTTGATGTTGTAGACCATACACATCAGAGCGATCTCGCGGAACTCACGGAACCAGGACCGCGCTCGCACGGCGAAGCCGAGCGAGCGCTTCACAGCCGAGTTCACGGTTTCGGTCATAGAGCGCTGATTGTAGCGGTTATCGTCGATTCTGGCGTTGTGTGCGTGGTCGTACGGTGCGAAGATGCGGTGCTTGATCAGCGGTCTGATCCCAAGATCGCGTAATCCTTCGCGGAGCGATTTCTTGTCGTAGCCCTTATCGGCCGCGAGAGACCGCAGATCGCCCGCGTTCCGGCGGGCGATCTGCTCAGCGAGATCTGCGTCGCTTCCTTCTCGGTTCGTCGAGCAGTGAACGTCAAGGACAGCTTGCGACGCTGTATCGACGAGTTTCGTGACTTTCAGCTTTTGAACGCGGTAGCTGATTCGCTGGCAGTAGTGGCGGCTGGCTGGTGAGCGGTCGTAGAATGTGGCGTCGATCGCGGCGTGTTCGGAGAGATCGTGCAGCTGCGCCGACTGGCGCAGCAGCACTCGACAAACACTCATACTGATCCGGTCGAACGCCTTACACAACGTGGACGGCGCAGGGAGATCGGCCGCGCTGAGGCCGATCTCCCCGGTTATTTGTGGCATCTCTGTGAGCAGGTCGATCGTCATGCGGTACGATGTATCGAGGTAAATTCGCAGACAGTGGAGGGAAACGAGTGCGTAGTCGGCGAATCCGCCGCCGCCTTCCGGGGCGGCGGATTCGCCTCCATCGCCAGTAACTCTTTGAGCAACCGGCACAACTTCCCCGACGAAGCGGGAGATTTGTGTCATAGGCAACCGAATCGTCCCGCTTCAACGCCTTTGATTTAGCGACCTACCCTGCCGCAGTATGGCGATTCAACACAGCCCAATCAGACCGTCAACGAACGCCCCGAGTGGATTCCGCGTCCGATTCATGAACACGGGGCTGAAATCAACGCCGAGGACGATTTCCCGCTCGGTGAACGCTCTGTCTGGTCGCTCGCTCAAAAACGATGTGATGAGATCTTTTTCAGTTTCGATTGGTCCCTCTTCGTCGTTGGCAATCGGTTCGTCGCCGCTGACTTCCACCGTTCCTGACTCGAATTCTTCTTCGGAGATTGGCACTGTATTTCGACATGTGGGATGACAGGGGTAATTAATTGTCGGACGTACTGAGAAGCATATTAGATCTGATAAGTTTCTCGGACTCTGTTATTGTTGGTCTGACCAATACAGAGCGTAAGTCTAACACATCATGTAGCAGATCTGCTCGTATCTGACTTTTGAGTTCGTTTGTAGTAGTCTTTAATAAAAAATAATCCGAGAGTCAAAAATGCGACAGAGGTGGCTGTTTCTGTTGGTGAATATCCTTCTATCAAAACCACCAATAGGCTCATGCAGCCTGCAAATGTGTTGGTAATAGCCAACGCCAATAATAGCTGGTTGGAAACTCCCATCTATAAGATTAGTAGCACAACTCCAATATAAGGAAATCGACGTTTGTCATACCTCAATCCTAACGGATATGCCCTCTGTATTCACTACAGCCTCGACGAACTATCAGCGATGACGGATTTCAACACGGCCGTCACAGAATGTAGTTGCTCTATTGAATCCGACGATAGCGGCCGGATCAGCGGGCTAGTGGTCAGCGTACGAGCAGGGGTCAACGGCAGATAGCTGGTCTGCTCCGGTTTCACTCTTCAAAACCACGGGAGCGCGAACTGCGTGCTCCGGTGTCCCCCATACGGCTCATGCCGGTATATAATATATTTTGTTCACATATACAGATTGAATCTTCTGGTACGAGAAGTACGAGCTGCTATGGCAGAAACCGCATCCGTCCGCGTTGGTCACTGTTGTCCGGACGCACCGAACGTCGATGTCCACGTCGACGGCGAAATCGCCTTCGAAGATGTGCCATTCGAAACCATCAGCGAGTACGCCGAGCTGCCAGCTGAAAGCCACGAGATCGCTGTCACGCCGCATGGCGACGACGAGGCAGTCCTCGATCTGACAGTCGAACTTGAGGCAGACCGTGCGTACTCGGCGCTTGCGACTGGTATGCTCGCTGAAGTCGAGTGTACAGTACTTTCCGACGCCCCCGGTGATGTCGAAGCTGACCAAACTCACGTCCGGTTTGTCCACGCCTCACCGGACGCTCCCGCCGTCGACGTGCGAGTCGCCAACGGCGGTCCGACCCTGTGTGAAAACATCGAATTCCGAGGCGCCAGCGAGTACGTTCCTGTTGACGCTGGCTCCTACGATCTCGAGGTCGTCCCGCACGGAAGCGACGACGTCGCGCTCTCGTTGCCTGACACCGAACTTGACGGCGGCGCCGCAGTCTCAGCAATAGCGGTTGGGCAGGCGGGTGACGACTCGCTCGGCGCAGTGTTCGCGGACGACACTCAGTAGCCTCCCGACCTCTATTTCTCACGGTACTGTTCGCTAGAGCTGGCCGCTTAGTCGGCTTCGCATGATGTCTCCATGCGTTACACACCAATATGAACGAGCAGCACTCACCGAGTTTGAAATGCCTCGCTACGGGTCCGTTGAAATTCTCAACAAATGATCTGTTCTAGGTGTCCTGCTGAATACAGCGCACGAGTCGATCAGACGGCTATCGGATTGTGACGGCTGGCCGCTTGGCTCTCCGCTTCGAACTCGAATCGCACCTCAGAGACGGATTCGAAGGCGGAATTACGGAGAATTAAGGAGAAAGCCTCGCGCTTCAGCGCGGGGATGAATCCGACAATTCTCTACAGCAACCACGAACTTTTGGCCGGGTGTTTTAACTGAGTGGTCGTCGTGTTAATAATTATCCGAGGCGGTCCATCCGCCCACTTAATCGGACAATATCAGGATTCCCGACCACACACACACACAGAAAGTACCCCTTTCTGTTGTAGTGTTCGGGTACAATAAGAAGTACCTCTGAATCCCATGCCGGGATAGGAGTAACGGCTGATTGGCACAGCCAGTAGCCGTCACCGGGACAGCGACAAATCATAAACACCCCAACCCAGCGGTGCGGGGCCGTGGGAATCTTCGCCTTTCAGGGCGGAGAGGATGTCAACGATGGATGAGATCTCCAAGAGAAACACATCACTTTCGGCTCAATAGACATCTGTTCCGCTCGGTATGTCCGGGTGAGGGCTTGCGATTATCAAGGTGATTCTCAGGTGCGGTCGCCTCGATTGTTCTCGTGAACCCCCCCTGTTTCGCCTCCGGACATGGGGCTGCTGACAGAGCTCGGATCGATATCGAGTTGAGCGAATTGGAGACCTATTCGTGCTGACTGAGGGAGGGTAACTCCCATCAAGACGTACGCGCCGTCGCGAACAGCGAACTCAGTCGGTCATCATCGAATATTGGAGCTGCTTAGGCGGCAGGAGTAAGCACACGGCGTTTCCCCCGGAATTCTGCGATTCGAACAACACCTCTCCGCCGAGCGATTCGACACACCACTTCATCACGAACAGGCCGATCCCGGAGCCGTGGGACGTGCTCGTGGTGACGGTCGGCGAAAACAGCGCGGCGATCTCCTCGGGCGGGATCGGCGGATTCGTGTCTTCGACGCGGATCTCCGCGCGACCGGTGTTGGGCGATGGACCGACCGTTATCTCGACTGCCGGCGCCTCGTCGTTGCTGTGGACGATTGCGTTCTCGACAGCGTGTGCGAGCGCGTACTCAAACGCCTCGTTGATGTCGATCCACATCCGTTTCTGTTCGCTGACCCGGATGTCCGCGTCGGGGTGTTCTGCGCCTATCCGATTTGCAATGTCCCGCACGGCGCCCGCGGCGGAAAACCGGACGACGCTCGCCTGCGAGTCGGTCACCGCGTGTTCGATCTGTTTCACTGACGTGGCAATGTTACCGAGCTTCTCGCCTCTAGACCGAATAGTCGAGATGACCTCCTCAGACGGTCCGCTCTCGGAGGCATTCATCGCCTGCTCCGTACATCCGATGATAATCGCGGCCTCGTTCCGGAGGTTGTGCCGGAGGACGCGCCAGAACAACTCCGCCCGATGATGGGTATCATAGTGATGCGTAATGTCCCGTACCTCAACGTGGACACAGTGGTTCGCTGTCGGGCGCTGTCGAGAAGTAAACAGCTGAATCCAGATGAGTTCGCCGTCCGCTCGTTTGGCTCGCCACACGAACTGCTGTGGGCTTCCGTTGGCTGCCCTGGAGAGTCGGCTGTGGAACTCAGACTCGGTGTGTGGATACGTGTTCGCCGTGTATTCGGCCACGGAGAGATCACGCAGTTGGTCCGAACTGTAACCGAGGATTTCCTCCAGTCTCGCGTTCGCGTCGATAACAGCCCCGGAAGCGGCGTCATAGATCGCCACACCGGTGTGGAGCGTATCGAGTACCGGCGACAGTGTCCCGCATTCGGGCGAGGACATACACCCGAGAATTTCTCCGAGGCACTGTTTTCGTTGCTATGAGCGATATATATAGCTCCGTATGAAATCAACGACCGAACGAGAGTTCTCTGATCAAAAGAGAATCGAACTTGTATCAACCCGACTATGAAATGATCGCCAATCTCCAAAGTTCCGCCTAGGTCCACGCCATAGCCGGGTTATTTGAAAACTGCGACCTACATATCGGAAAGGGATCGGTTTCGTCGAGCGGAAACGGGTACAACAGACTGGTTCCAACGAGTATATATTCCACCGGTCGACCTCTGACGCGTCCGTTCACCTATTATAAGGGTTCAAGCAAAGGCTGCCGAATAACCCGGACAAGCAATAGATGACAACAGATACCAACCGAAGGTCGAGGAACGATGAAACGACCGAGCGGAAATCGGGGAGTCTTGCGTTCACCGGTCTGGTACATCAAGTCGACAGGCGGTCGTCGGGCCCCGATCGGGTCACGGTGTTCCCAGCAGAGGCGACCGATGACGAGCGGCTGTCAGCGTGGGTGACGGTGGACGTCGACTCCGTCGTCAAGCCCGAATGCTTCCGATAACCCCCCAGATGTACCGCGACCGCGGCGGGCGAGACGGTGGAGAGGCCCGACGCTGCCAGTCCCCGTTGAATCCGAAGCCGCGGTCGACGCAGACGCAGGTGATTCGCCCGCCGTCAATTCGGACGCCGCTCCCAGCAAAGACCGAATCCGAGGTAATCCGTCGATGGGCATGAAACGACGGAAATTCCTTAACAAAACGCTGGACCGAGTCGCGCTCGGGGCCGTCGCTTCCTCGGTCGTCGAACTGTCCGATCTGTGGTCTGTGGCGCTGTCTCTTTCTACGAGTGAGCCAACGCGGCCAACACCCATTGACACGAGAGATTCGGTCACTCGGGAACGAACTGCGGACGGCTACGCCATGACGTACGAGTGGACGGACCGGTCCGGGCGTGAGTGGCGCCTGGAGTTTCCGATCGAACGGTCCGCGTACAGAGAGGCGGCCGACGAGGCGCACGGATATCTGAGTGGCTTCGAAGCGGCGAAGACGAGTGCTCACGCCGAGCAGCTCACGGGGGCGCTCCTCAACGCGACCGCAACGGACAAGTGTACTCGGCGGTCGCTCCCTGAGTCGGTCCTTCTCGACGGGGCGATTGGACTCGTACACTCACTCAGATACGCGACGGATGCGGAATCGATGGGAGCGCCGGACTACATCCGAACCGTTGAGGAGACGCTCGTCGATGGCTGCGGTGACTGCGAGGACCTCACGTATCTGCTGGTTGGAATGCTTTCCCAACCGGCGTTCAGCTACCGGACCGCGATGGTGATTCTTCCCGGTCATATGCTGGCGGGCGTTCACAGGGACGACCTCCCGGCGGCGTACGCCGACGCGCCCACCCTCCCGGGAGGAACGCACGTCGCAATAGAGTGTACCACGCCTCGCCCAATTGGCGAGTTCAAAGACGAACCCGTGCTAGCGGTGTACGGCGACGGCGTCAAATACATCGACCAGTCGGCGATCGCCGACATGGGCGAAGATCTGCTTCAAGACCCGACGCAGTTTCAGACGATCGCCGACGCGTCGGCGAAGCGACCACACTAAGCAGCTTGTGAACGACTGGAAGTGGCAGTCCACGGTAGAAGTGCTTAGAAAGTCGATTCGAGTTCCCATTCGGCTACCGACGATTGTATCGACACTCTCCTACAAAAGAGTGAACCTGTTATGTCAGCCAGTGACCCTAGCCGCGTCGTCGGGTTCAACAGCGGAGAGACTTCTCAAAAGCGATAACTTGGCGAGAGCGATTAAGTGGAAGGTCGCGTAATAACGATTTACGTGTTTGACAGACACAGAATCGCCACTTCAGCAGTACGTAGAGAACACGTCGAAGGGCACAAGATTCCTGACGAGACCTATCGGCATCGCCGCACGGTGGGCGACGACCAAATCGCGATCACGAACTGACAAAACACTTCACAACCAAGATGTTGACCCAACGTCGCTTGTACCAGGATAAGATATCGCTCGCTCGGTTCCGTCACGAGCTCATTGGACCGTGGCGTGACCGAGGCGTCGGCAGTCTCGTCCACGTGCTGCCCGCGAGTTCGAATGATAAGGACCACTGCCTCGCTTCGGCACATTTCGACTATGTCGTTGAGTTCGCGACTAAACGCCAGACAGTTGTGACCCGGATTCTGGGGAAGTACAACGTGCAACCGACATGCCGCCCCCTCGGTGCGTCTGGGGTCATGGGGGAAATTGGGGCATGAATTACAGGTACGCTGACACGCCCGAATCGATACGCGTGGCGGTGCATGAGGTGGCGTCGCGAGACAGTGTCGAGGGGATCCTGCTGTGTGCCGCTCCGGACGACGGGCTCGACGAGTGGCTCGACCCGTTCCTTCGGGAACTCGACGTGAGCGTCTTCGGTGGCGTCTTCCCCGAAGTAATTCACGACGGTGAGAATAAGGCGAGCGGAGCGGTCATCTGCGGACTCTCATCGGAACCACATGTGACGACGATCCGCGGGCTGAGCGGCGCGGACCCGGACTACACATCAGCCTTGGACGCCGACCTTCCGCTCGACGGGTACGAGACGGCGTTCGTATTTGTGGACGCGTACGCAACGAACATCGAGGAGTTCATCGAATCGCTGTTCAGAACGTACAGCGTTGAGCTCAACTTTATCGGCGGTGGGGCCGGCACGCTCGAAGCGGAACAGCGTCCTTGTCTGTTCACTAACGAGGGGATCATCGGGGATGGCGCCGTGATGGCTGCGGTGGAGTCACCGGTAACCCTCGGCGTCGAGCACGGGTGGCGCGAAATTGCTGGTCCGTTCCGGGTGACCGACTCGGACGGGGGCACGCTACACAGTCTAGACGGCCAGCCGGCGTTTTCGGTGTATAAATCCGCCGTGGACGAACATGCTGAGAGCGAACTCACGGCCGATGACTTCTTCGAGACGGCGAAGGCGTACCCCTTCGGAATCGCTCGGATGGACGGAGAGCAAATCGTTCGCGACCCCTTCGGGGTGACCGAAGAGGGCGGTCTCGACTGCTTCGGGGCGGTACCCGAAGGCGAATTCGTTCACGTCCTCGAGGGAGAACCGGAGTCACTGATCGGCGCTGCACGTCGCGCAAAGACGGAGGCGTGGGAGTCAGATGCGCCCGTGGAAGGGCTGTTTTTCTTTGATTGTATTTCACGGGTGCTGTACCTCGAAGACAAGTTCGAGCGCGAACTCTCCGCCGTCAAGACGGACAACACGCCGATGATCGGCGCCCTCACGATCGGCGAAATCGCCAACGACGGCTACGGACACCTCGACTACTACAACAAGACCGCGGTCGTCGGCGCGGCAGAGGAGGTATGACTTCGCGACAGCGGCGCGTCCAGACCCTCTACGAAATTTCGCTCGCCATCGAGACCCGTGGGAGCATCGAAGAGACAGCTGACCAAGCGCTCGCCGCGTATCTTCAGAAACTGAACTGTTCCGTCGGCGGTGTATTCGAAATCTCCGCGTCGTCAGACGGGGCGGAACCGACGCTCGTGACATCTATCCCCGCGAACCCGATTCGGAACAAGCTGTTCCGCAGCGCCCGAGAACACCTTGTAGAGATCGTCTCCGGTGCTCGGAGGGACTTCTCGAGGCGAAGCGACCGGACGGCCGAGTCTGCCGCCGTGGCGTCGGAGTCGACGACAGTTCGGCGGTTCGTCGACTCCCTGCCCGCTACCGGCACGGTCGACGGCTCAGGCACATACTATCTCTTCGACCTCCCAGGGTTTGGCGTCATGATCCTCGGCAAACAAGGGGGATCGCTCGACGTTGAAACCATCTCAGCGTTGGACCCGTTGAACAGTCGGTTGGCACAGGCATGTCGGTCGAACCGAAGGGAGCGAGCGCTACGCAGGCAACGCGACCGCTTCGAAGCCATCTTCGCCGCGGCCGCTGAACCGACCGTCGAGGTTGTCGTCACAGAAGACGAAACAGAGCGGATTCATCGCGCAAACGACGCATTCAGATCGACGTTCGGATATCCCAACGACTCACTCCGCGGGCAAAGTCTCAACGAACTGATTACGCCCGAGGATCAGCCCGTAGAGACCGACTCGCTCGTCAAGACGCTCGAGACGGGAGAACCGTTTCAGCAGGAGGTGCAGCGCGAGACAGCTGATGGGGTCGGATACTTCATCTTTACCGCCGTTCCGGTGACTGCGACTGAGCGGACCGAGTACTTCGGTGTGTACGTCGATATTACCGACCAACGCGAGCGCGAGCTGACGCTACAGGAGCTCTACGTCGCCGCACAGGATATCCTCACGGAGGGCTCTCGTCATCGGATCTGCCAGACGGTTGTTCGGACCGTAGAATCTGTTCTTGGACACTCGAGCGTCGGCGTTCACTTGTACGACCGGGACTCGGGAGCACTCGAACCGATAGTCACAAGCGCGGCGGTTCGAGAGCGGCTGAGCGAGGGATCGATAACCTATTCTGACAGGGACTCCGTAGTCTGGAAGGCGTATGAGCGAGAAGAGCTGATCCGGATCGATGACATCGCCGCGTTCGACGGACGCTTTCCGAGTCATAAAACCCCTGTCGGAAGCGCGCTCATCGTCCCCGTCGGCAGCCACGGCGTCGTCGTGACCTCGGCTCCCGAGCGGAACAGCTTCGACGACGAGGACGTGTACTTTCTACAGGTGCTGAGCCAGCTCACGGCGATCGGACTCGACAGGCAGTTGAGCGAAGAGGGTCTCCGGACGACCCAAGAGACGGCCCGTCGCGCGCTTCGGGAACGCTCTCACGAGGAGATGGTCGAATCCGTCCTCACAGACATCCCCGAGGCACTAAACATGCCGCTGATGGGCATCTGGAAGCATCGCCCCGCGCAACAACGGCTTGAACCGGTTGCGGCGACCGATCACTCCAAGCGACTGCTCAGAGACTTGCCGTCATTCCTGAACGGAGACAGCCTCGCGTGGCAGGCGTTCGAAGACGACACTACGCTCGTCGCCGCCGATGTCGCCACGGACCCGGACGCCTACAATCCGGAGACGCCCATCGAGGAGGAGGTGATCGTTCCGATCGGTGACTTCGGGGTGCTGATCGCCGGCTCGGCGTACGCCGAGAGCTTCAGCGAGCTCGACGCCGAGATACTCGACTCTCTCGGGACAAATCTTGAAGCGATCACCGAGGTGATTGACAGTCGCCAGGACATCGACCTCCTCAATCAGGTGATCGCAAGGATCCTCAGACACAACGTCCGGAACAAGCTCACCGCCATAATGGGGTACACGTCTCAAATAGAGGCGAAGGCCGAGGAGCCGATACGCGGGTACGCGGAGCGAGTCTTGGAGAATTGCCGCGATCTAGAAAAGACCTCGAAGCACGCCAAGGAGATGCGTAAGATCGTAAACAGTCGGAACGAGACCACTACCGTCGCCCTTGAGCAGGAGGTCCATTCCGCCGCGTCGACCGTCGACGGAGAGTTCCCGAACGGCGAACTCGAAGTCGATGTCTGCGACGCGGCGACGGTGACAGCTCACCCAGAACTGGAAACCGCGCTCGCTCACCTCATCCGGAACGGGTTCGAACACAACGACAGCGACGCCCCCGCGGTCGAGGTTGCCGTCCGCCGGAGTGACGAGGATGTGCGAATCGAGATCAGTGATAACGGTCCCGGAATCGATCCGTATGAGCTTGACGTGATCGATCAGCACGGTGAGTCCGCGCTGGAACACGGGAGCGGAGCGGGGTTGTGGATTGTGGATCGCGTGGTCCGATACTCGGAGGCTGCGCTCGAGATCGACACTGAGGACGGGACGACAGCGACGATCGCGTTTCCCGGTCATTGACGACCGACCGCACCCCGAACTGAACGCTCGGTTCGGCGCGCTCGCCAAGGACAGCGCCTACGACGCCGCACCGTATACTGTGTCGTCGGACTTGTCTCGAACGGCTACAGTTCGGTTGACAACCAGACGAACGCACCAGTCACTGTCGCGACGGACCAGTTCGTTGGCCCGAATGTCGCCTCCACGGACGATGTCCTCGTAGTTGGCTGTATTAACATTCTTGAGAACTGACAAATTCAATACACGAAAGACAGAGACGAAATCCAACAGTAGTGGTCATCCCGGCAACCGATCATGACGCATGTAGTTATAGAGATTAGAAGACGAATACACCTCTTCCACTTTGTTGAATCCGATAACTGCGTGGGGGTCACTGTTTGAGAGTTTGTTCGAGGTTGTAGACTGCGGCGGTCAACACGAGTTCGTGGGACTCGTGGTACCAAGCACAAGGGTGGACAGCGGGGCCGAACGCCCCCTGATCGGAGGGCGTCCCAGAGCGATTAGTCGTCATAGCCTTTGTCGCCGGCGAGACTCTCGATTTTCTCGGAGCTACGAAGAGCGCCTCAACGGCCAGTTTATACAAAATCGAGGAGAATACCTGACCCTTTAGGGTCAGGATGAATCCGACAATATTCTACACCAACCACACTTCGATGGCAAGCCCGGATATTCCACGCTAATCGACACTATTAGGAAAACGACGTTCATAACCAGTTATGAAGCCAGAAAATGAGTCGAACCGTCCGAACCTTCGAGGCTACGATTACGAACCAGCAACAGGTTCGTGACGACCTCGACCAACTCGGATGGGCCGCCTCAAAGCTCTGGAACGTCGGTCGCTACTACGCACAAGAGCAGTGGGACGAAACGGGTGAGATTCCCGATGACGGGGAACTCAAAGCCGAACTCAAAAACCACGAACGCTACACGGACTTACATTCTCAATCCAGTCAGCGCGTTCTCGAAGAACTCGCTGAAGCGTTCAACGGCTGGTTCGGCAAGCGTCGGAACGGAGACGACCGTGCCCGACCGCCCGGCTACCGCAAACACGGCGACTCCCACCCACGTTCAACTGTGTCGTTCAAAGCGGCTGGCTTCAAGCACGACGCACAGTTCACACGTGTCCGCCTCTCGAAAGGCCGGAACCTCAAAGAACACCGTTCGGACTTCATCTTGTGCGAGTACCAGACTCGCCCAGACGTTGACCTGACCGAGTGGGACATTCAACAGGTTCGCGCTGTTTACAAGCGCGACGAGTGGCGGCTTCAATTCGTATGTCGAACCTCCATCGACCCGGAACCGCCGGGTGACGAAGTGGCTGGTGTTGACCTCGGGATTTGCAACTTCGCCGCCATCTCGTTCGGCGGTGAATCAGTGTTGTATCCCGGCGGCGCACTCAAAGAGGACGAATACTACTTCACGAAAACGCTCTTCTGTAGCACATTGTTGATTTCAGAGAGTGGCTTTGACGGCGTGTTTGAGCGCTTTTCGTCCGGGTTTGCGGTAGAGTTCTCGTCTAAGTTGGAACGCTCGGAGATACTGTGTGAGGCGATCTTTTGAGATGCCTCGATGCGGCGAGAGCCACCGTCGCGCCAGCGACGCGTGGCTCTCGCAGGTGTTCACG
>NZ_LIST01000014.1:0-19239 GCF_001280455.1 Halorubrum tropicale | reverse complement strand
GGTTTCTCACCGAGCTACACCGGCGCTATCAGCTGAATAACGTCGAATTTCTCGTCGATGACGCAGACTATCTTGGATCAGTTCTTGCTGAAGACGGGTATCGATTTCAAATCATTCGACATGGAAATCGGAATGCTATCGAACGTGTCTTTTGGGAGATAGAACGACGAACATCATCATTTGCGAATAGTTTCAGCAATGTCGCGCTAGAGACAGCTCAAAACTGGCTCGAAGCCTTCGCCGTCTACCACAATTCACGCCAAACTTAACGCGACCGCGTGACCTGGCCGAGACATCGCTTTCTGCCATGACCGCTTGGAGCTCCTGGAGTGCGTCTCGCTCTCGCTCCAGTTGCCGATTTACCTCGCTTTGTTCGGTCACGTCTCGAGCGACAACGAGCACCTGTTTGCCATTTTGACTCTGGAACGGAGTTATCCGGACGTCGAATGTCCGCTCGCTGGTCCCGACCGCGACATCGAGTTGGAGGTCTGAATCGTACAACCCGGTGGACCCACCATCACTTTCGATCTCGTCGAGCGTCGATTCGACTACTTGGGCAAATCGCGTTACACCAGAATCACTAACGCGGTCACCAACAACCGTTTCGAACTGTTTTCCCGTGAGCTGAGCCGATTGATCTCCTGCGAGTAACCGCTTTGTAGCCGTATTCGCGAACTCGACGCGTTCCGTTTCGTCGAGCATAAACACGATGTCATGGATGTTCTCCAGAATCGCATCACTGCGCTCTAGCTCCAGTTTCCGCTCTCGCTCGGCAGTAACCTCACGTGAAAAGACGGTCAAGCCGCCGTCATCTGGGAATGCTCGCACTTCGACCCAGTAGCCGAACGGCTCTCCCAGGTGCTGTTCGAACGATACTGGTCTACCAGTCTCCATCGCCGTTCGATATTTATTTTCAAGTTCCGTCCCAACAATTGACGGAAACTCTTCCCAGATGATTTCTCCGACGACCGCGTCCTGGTTACAGCCGACTCGATCAGCCATTTTTTCGTTCATATACTCGATGCGCCAATCGCTATCGACGGCGTAAATCGCGTCAGTTGCGCGTTCAAGTGTCCGCCGAAAGCGGTCAAACATCTGTCCGGCGACTTCCTCTTTACGAGCCGCCTCGGTCAGGGTCTGTATGCGGCGGCCAAGCAGCTTGAAATTGTTCTGCTCGGCATGGATCGGAATATAATCAGAGACGCCAACTTTCGTCGCTTCGCTTGCGATTTGCTCATTGCCTCTACCAGTAAACAAGATGCTCGGCAGTTCGTCTCGTTCGGCTCGTAACTGCTCCAAGAGATCAATTCCAGTTCCATCTGGTAGTGAATAGGAGGTGACCACACAATCGATAGAAGAAATGGCTAGTTCTTTGAGAGCAGCCTCCGCAGTGTCGACAGCCGTAAACTCAAAACTGGTGAAATATTCGAGTTTGGTTTGAACCAGCTCGGCAAAGTCAGCATCGTCATTTACATACAGCACGTGAATAGGTTCGGATACCTGACTATCCATATGACGCATTATCTAATATAAACAGAGTATTCTAATCAATTGTTTGGACCAATTCTCGTTCGCGATATCTGAGCAAAGACAGCCGTCTTGGAACTATCTTTTTTCAATCGAAGCCAACACATTAGCTATCTCCAGTGATGCGACCGTTGAGGAGGCAATCCAGAAGTGTATCTCAAGTGGTCACGCGGACCTACCAGTTTACGATGGGTCGCTAGACAGTGTGATCGGTGTCTTCGACATCCGTGACCTGCAGGATTCGAACTACCACACTTTCGACGACCTCGACGTAGAGGACGTCATCGCCCCAACGCTCCACATCCCCGAGTCGAAGAACGTCGACGCGCTCCTCTCGGAAATGCGCGAGAAACGGATGCAGATGGCTATCGTCGTCGACGAGTTCGGTGCCACTGAGGGCCTCATCACGATGGAGGATATGACCGAGGAAATCGTCGGCGAAATACTGGCGGGTGACGAAGAAGATCCGATCGAATTCGTTGACGATGACACCGTCCTCGTGAACGGTGGGGTTAACATCGAGGAAATCAATGAAGCGCTCGACATTGTACTGCCAGAAGGCGAAGAGTTCGAGAGTATCGCGGGTTTCGTATTCAACCTTGCGGGCCGCCTCGTCGAGCAGGACGAAGAGTTCAACTACGAGAACGTCACGCTCCGGGCCGAACAGGTGGATGACACACGTATCCAGAAGGTCCGGGTAACTGTCGACCGTGACACAACCGAATCCATCGAAGAGGAGACGCCAGCAAGCGAGGGCAATCCCGAGTGACCGGGAATATCTTGAGCGCCCGAGTTAATGTGGTTGATATTTCCAGTGAGCTGTTCAGCAGGTGAGACCAAAGACACGGGGCTGTCGGTTGGAAGTGGGAGTGCGAGTAATCGGTAGCCACGCTCTGAGGAGGAGTGAAAACCATTAGGGGACCGGGCAAACGTACCTTGGTAAACGACCATGTACGAGGACATTCTTGTCCCCTTCGACGGTAGTGAGGGCGCAGCCGAGGTACTCCATCACGCCAGCGAAATCGCTCACTGGGCCGACGCGACAATCCACGTGCTCTACGTCGCCGATACGAATCGTGACAGTGTTACGGTCGTTGAGGGGCAGACTGTTGACGCACTCGCACAAGAGGGGGAAGATATCGTCGAGGAAGCCACAAAGACGTTGGATTCACTCGGGGTACCCTCCGAGACCGACGTCGTTCAGGGTGACCCGGCCCCAACAATCGTTGAGTACGCCGAGCGATACGACCATGATCTGGTCGTGATGCCGACTCACGGTCGTGAGGGGCTCTCACGATATCTCATCGGGAGTGTTTCCGAGAAAGTCGTTCGACTCTCTTCGGTTCCAGTCCTCACAGTCCGTATGCAGCCCGACGAACAACTGACGTTCCCATACGAGGACATCTTGATTCCGACCGACGGGAGCACCGCAGCGACGCACGCTGCCGTACATCTTGCCGAGCTTGCAGCGGCACTGGATACAACCGTTCATGTACTGTCTGTCGTGGATGACTCCGCACCCGGCCCGGATGTCCGGTCGACGGTTGCCGGGAACGAAAGCGAGCAGGCCGCTACCGACGCTGTTGAGACAGTCGTCTCGGACGCCGAGACACACGGGGTAACCGATACTGTCCGTCATATCGAACACGGGACGCCTGCCGAGGAGATTCTCGACTGTATCGAATCGAACGACATCCATGCCGTTGGGATGGGGACAACAGGAAAACGGGGAACGGATCGTATTCTTCTCGGGAGTGTGGCCGAGAAGACTGTTCGCTCCGCACCGGTCCCCGTCATGACTGTCACGAAACCGGAGTGATTCGGTGGCTGGTTGAGCCGGTCAGATCAAAATCGTCCAGTAACGGGGGCAATCTGAACAGTAAAATTAGATCTACGAGGCTCTTCTTGAACTCAGTGAAACACTACTATCCGTAAATTGATAAAATATCCCGTGATGAATACAGAGCGCATAGTCATCGCTGCCCCGTATCTCTCAATGAGTGTACTGGCTAGGTACTGCTGAGACTCTCAATGAGTGTGGTGAGCGCTGGTGACTCGACGTATGAGTGCGTTAGTGAAAGCGGTGTCATACTTACAGCCCTATCAATGAGCGCTCTACGGTCACTGGTCTCGGCATATCGGTCTTGGTGTTGTGCGGCCTCGTGGAGTGGGTTCTCGTACCCATCGACGTGCGGCCACGTCTTGTCGGTTAACTCAACCGTAGTACCGTCCGTGTCTGCCTGACTAGCGTCTCGATCTGGGACGGATTCGTGGTATCCGTGCGTTACCTGAGCGTCGTCGGACTCGTATTCGACACGTTGGTCATAATCAGCGACGAGGCGGGTGAGTCGAACTGGTGGTGATGGACAATCGACTGGCGCGTTGATGTTCATAAATCCAAAATCTGTTGATACGTCTGTTGATGGGAGTTGCTCTATAAGTTGTCGCGTAATTCTGGCTGGTCGGTTAAATTCGTAGTCCTCTGCCGGGCAGCAGTGATAGTCCTCTGAGTGATAGGCGGAGACCGCGCTCCCTACGGGGACCCATTCGGTTCCTGCAAAGCGCGTCGTGGAAACAGGAAGCCCTACCCTCAAGGAGCGAGCCGCGAACGCGGCGAGCGAGTAGGGTGGGGAGGAAGTCACGCCAGCAACGACGAACGCTCCTGATGGGATGTAAGCCTGCTAAGTCCCCAGCGCATGGAGTAAGAATGGGGTGGTAAAGGCCGATGCTACACAGGCGTCTTCGAACGCGTGCTCTTGATTGGTCTACGTGCCAAGGAAGCCGCATCATGGGACGCCGCCCGTCTGTCGGTCAGACAGACGGGCGGCAAGCCCGAATAGGTGTGTCTCTACTCCATGCACTCCCACTCCAGAGGTCACCATGCACTACCTCGGAATCGACCTTCACAAGGACGAATCACACGTCGCTGTTTTGGACGACGATGCCGAGGTTGTCGAAGAGATTCGCGTCACAAACGCGAATCTCGATGACGTTGCCGAAGAATACGCCGGAGCCAAAGCTGCGATCGAAGCAACCAGCAACTACTACACGGTCTACGACACCCTCGACGAACATCTTGACGTGGTTGTCGCAGATCCGAGCCAAACCAAGGCGATTGGCTATGCTGAAGTGAAAAACGACCGGCTCGACGCGAAGTTGCTCGCGCAACTTCGCCGAGCCGGCGTGATCGCTGAGAGTTACGTCCCGTCCGAGGAGCTCCGAGAGCGCCGCGCACTCGTGCGCGGCCGGAAGCGATTAGTTGAGAAACGTACGGACTTCAAAAACGAAGTCCACTCTCTCCTCGACCAACACGGGATCACCTACGACTGGGATCCATTCAGTGTGAACGGGCGAGACATCCTCGCCAGCGAGGATGTCTCGCTCGGTGTAGTCGGGGATCAGCTGATGGAGTCGTTCCTCTCGATCATCGACGAGTTAACCGCTCAAATAGAGGAACTCGAGGAATTGATTGAAGAAACCGCTGCGTCTCTCGAGGAGACGCAGCTGTTGATGACGATTCCGGGCGTGAGTTTCTACTCGTCGCTGCTGATCACCTCGGAGATCGGTGAGATCGATCGATTCGACGAAGCAAAGCAGGTGGTGAGCTACGCAGGATTGGATCCGGTCGTCCGCGAGTCAGGCGACTCGCGGACGGAAGGATCGATCTCGAAGCGCGGAAGTGGAGACTTACGCTGGGTCCTCGTTCAGTGTGTCCAAACAGCGGTTCACCGGTGTAACGATCCATATCTTGGCCGGTTCTACGCTCGGTTGAAGCAGCGAAAGAACCACCAGATAGCGATCGTCGCAACGGCGCGAAAAGTGCTCGTGTCGATCTTCCATATGCTGGAGCGTGAGGAGGTGTATAATCCACCAGAGGTGAGTGCCTGAGGGCCGCCGACTCGGCGGCCCTCATCGGCCGGTCGCAGCGGGTGTGAGCCACAGCCAACGCGTTCACGTTCTGACCGCCCTGCCGGCTGGTTTCTGAGCCATCACCGTCCCTGCTTGTAATTTCTTCTCGTGACCAAGCTCGGTATTGATCCCGGCGAAAAGTATAGTATCGCAGACGTGGTTTGTTGAGCTAGCAGGCTTTCATAGGTGTGTAGCACATTGTTGATGTAGAGCTGTCCTACGATTCTACGATGGATTGGCTCAAACTATAGTCCGGTCGTTAGTCAATCATACGGATAGTTTCTGGCCCCAGTCCGCTCCGGAGAACCGTATCAACAATCTCCTACGGAAGAGCGACGACGAAATCGAATCCGGTCTCGACGCCACCACCAAGACCGAATGCAACGCAATCAGCGGGTGTCCCAGTCAACTGATACCCCCACGGATGATCAGCGAGTGTGACACTTCCATTGCGCGTTCGGCCAACGCCACTTTGATTTTCAGCAGGAGCGATGACCGTGACGTCGCCAATCGCCGTTAATTCTTCATAAAGCGATGCAAGACCCGGTGCGTCGATCCCGTCGTCGTTAGTCAGGAGAATACTTGGCTGACTCATATGTTAGTGGTTATCCGTCTCTTTGCTCATCAACGTAGTTATCGATGAGTTTCTCTGGAGCTATAGAGATAGAGATGTGTTGGCGGACCAGTCAGGCATACGTTTGATACGCGATAAAGAGCGCAATAGCGAGACATACGACACCGAGTCCACGAATGAGCCACATCCAATGGTCGGAGAGTGAGTCGTGTTTGTCTGTGCCGTAGTCACCGCGACGTCGACGGTTCGGGCCAACGAATACGGACAGTCGGAGTGCTGTTTGTGGGGCGACAATCAACATAATGCCGAGCAGGACGCCGAGAACGACTGCGAGGAGTTCGCGGACCCCGGGCATCTACGAGCGGAGCCGCTGGATACGCTTCTCCATGGGCGGGTGCGTGGAGACGATTTGTTGGAGGAAGCCACGGTCAGAACTGGAGATACAGAGTGCGCTCACCTGCTGATCAACGTTCGCGTCGCGGGAGCGCTGCCTCCCCCGCCCGCGGCCGCGCCGATTAGCCGACCCACGGCCGCGCTGAGCACGTCCAGCCGACTGTTGGGCCTGCTCGTTGCCCTGATGAATTTTCTCAAGTGCGCGAGCGAGTGGCTCACCCTGCCCGATGACATCCCTGGCGTCGGCGTCGGCGACGTATTCACGGTACCGGGAAATCGCGAGCACGAAGATCATCACGACGAACTGGACGATGTTCCCGACGACGACAGCGAGGAAGAAATCTGCGAGGTCGTTCTCGCCAGTGAATAACACGATGTACTGCGCAACGATAGCGACGATGGATGCGATGCCTTGACCGAGTTGCATCGTGATGACGTCGCGATTGTCGATGTGGGCGAGTTCGTGGGCGATGACGCCTTCAAGCTCGCTCCGGTCAAGCAGTTGAATGAGTTCCTGAGAGATGACCACGGTTCCGTTTCCGCGGCGACCGACCGCGAACGCATTTGGAACGCCCATACTGGCGATTTTCAACGACGGTTTCTTCATCTCCTTCTCTCGACAGACGCGCTCAACGAACTGATGAATCTCTGCGTATTGAGTCTCAGGCAGGTCTTCGGCCCCGACACTCCGTAACGCGGCCCACTTGCCGACTTTATACTGGAATCCGACCAAGAGGATGCTGCCGACGATGGCAATCGGGAGGATGCCCTCGCCGAACGCGACCATCGCTGCGGCGACGGCCACGAGGTAGAACCCCGCGAGAAGTGCACCGACGACGGCCATCCGTATTTTGAGTCCAAAATGTCGCATGTGAGTTATGTTGTAGAGGTGGTCTCGAGAGTATACTCAGTTTCGGGGCTGGCTGGTCCATCAACCCGATTCAGTCTTCGGGGTCCGACTGTTCGATCGAGTCCGGCCGTCAATTCTGTATCGGGTCTGCTGTTCGCGGTGAGTCTATGCATGTATGTGTATGTGATTAGTCAATCGCGTTACGTTCACGGTCAGCGAGGCTGACCGAGAGTTGCCCGTCGCTGTGGACCGAGACGACACACTCGGAGAGAACGAACTTGACCACTCCAGTCGATGGCGTCGAGGCTTCGTCAGCTCCGCCGAACAACTGACTGAGCGCGAACGCATGCGTCCGATCATAGCGGGAGGCGACTGCCGAACGGGCATCGCCGGTAACGGTCGACACGGCGTCGGTGATGGCTTCGTAGAGGGGTGTCTCATTGCCCCAGCGAGCCACGTAGCGGCCGTGCCACGATGCTGTCAATTCGTCAGTGGGCCGAGATTCATCGGTCATTGTGTATTCGGGCGTTTCGGGTTGCGCCACACACATACTGAACGTTCGGTAAGTATTAATGTTTCCCCTCATACCACGTGAGAGTAGGTCGCCTCAAACCTGACAATATTCTAAACCACAACTCTATATCTCCCGAATATACGGCTTAGAATGGTTTATTCGGCTATATTGAGTACACCACATCGTGCCTCTGTCACTGGCCTTTTCAGTTAGACGAAGGTTTTAACACCTACTGAATGTTTAGTCAATAGCATGCGACAAGTCTCACTCAGAAACAACCCACTACTCGCTGCGCTTCTGGGGACAGTAGTCACCGGACTTGGCCACTTCTACCTCCGGCGCTGGCTGAGAGCGCTTGGATGGTTAGGACTCATCGTTGCTGCTTCAGTTCTGTTCGTCCCCGAGTCAACGATAACCGCGCTTAGTTCGGGTACGCTAACCGATCCATTCTCGATTCTCCCAATAATCCTGATCAGTGCCGCTAGTGCCCTTGACGCGTATCTCATCGCGAAAGTTAGAAGACAACCCGATAGATTCCAAGCAAACACTACTGTCGGGTCAACAGGGGCTGATGAATCTCCAGCCTGTCCTGCCTGCGGAAAGCCGGTCGATCCCGATCTCGGATTCTGCCACTGGTGTACAACCGAATTCAACGTTGTCGACGTCACCAAACTGGAACAAATCGACGAGAACCAATCGGACTGACTATGGCTTCTGATTCAGCTAAACAACACTGGAGCACCGCCGAAGAAGAGATTATGGAAGCCACCTATCGAGCACTACTCAAGCACGGTTACGCCGACCTGTCGATCTCCCGAATTGGCGACGAACTCGATAAATCGAAGGCTTCTATCTACTACCACTACGACACGAAAGACGACCTTCTGGTCGCGTTTCTTGAGTTCGCCGTCGATAGATTCGAAGAGACGGTCGAGACAGAGACAGGCCACGAACCGCCAGAGGATCTCGAGCACGTCATTGAGAAGCTCCTCCCGCTTCAGCCCGACGAGGAGCAACGACAGCTCCAAGCGGTGCTCGTCGGCCTCCGTTCCCAAGCCGTGACGAACAAGGTATTTCGCGAGCAATTCACGCAGATCGACGAACGACTGGCAGCTACCGTCCGGAGCATCGTCGAACGTGGCATCGATGACGGCACTTTCCGTGATGTCGACCCGTCGCGGGTCACGGAGCATATCCTAGCGACGGTCAACGGCGCGATGTACGGTCGCGTGACGACAGACCGCAAAAACGCTGCGGCGGCAGCACGCGTCTCGCTGGCCTCGTACATCGACTCCGAACTGAGACGTACTGTGTGAGTACACGCGACGTCATGTCACCGATGGTGGACTGCCGAATCCAAAGGAGGATGTCAGAGGTCGTCTTGGCGGAACGAAAGGAACCCGCCAATCACCGGAAGTACGGCCCACCCTACAAGAGCGAGTAATGCCACCGCTGGTGTCACGAAGTCCGCAGACGAGTCTACAACGGCAGCGGGGATGGTCCCGGCATCAAGTACCTCTCCAAGCACATAATTGAACGATGTATTCGGACCTATGAAACTTACAAGCGTAACCCACGTGTCGGGCTCTCCGGATGTCGGACGGAAGCGAAAGAGGACTGTTTCTGTAAGATTGACAAGTACGGTCCAAAAGAGGGTTAATCCGATGTACGCACCGAACGCCGCAGCGATCACCCGACGCGACGTTGATAATGCCATCGAGAGTGCAGTTGCGATCCAGAGGAACGTTGCCCCATACACGATTGACATTGCTGTGAAGCCGACAAAACGAGACGCGGAGAATGACGGGAAAAAATATAGAAGAATAACACTGGCGAGGAGGGCAGCGACTGCAATGACAGTGGCGAGCAGCGTCGTTCTGCCAACAAGTTTGCCGACGATGAGACCAGCTCGTGAGTGTGGCATTGACAGCGACAGCACAGCAGTTCCCGACTCTCGTTCGCCGATAATAGCCTCATAGCCAAGGATGATCCCTGCGAGTGGGACCAGCAGGCCAACACCAGGTGCAAGAAGGTCGAGATATCCCTCAAACTCTGGATTACCGAGTTGGATGAGCAAGGCTGCGAGCCCTCCAAACCCAAGGAAGAATCCAGCGAAGAGTGCCCATGCCCCCCGCTCATGAATTGCTTTGCGTAGATCGTTTCGCGCGATGGCCTGCCAGCTCATAAGTCCGTCCTCCGGAACTGGAGGTACCCTCCAATCGACGGCAGGATAATCCAGCCTACTAACAGCCAGGCAGCCGGTCCACCCTGTAGATACCACGGCCCGGCGGAGCCGAGAGCCGCCCCGCTAGTGAGTTTGTTTGGACTCACGTACGTGTCCAAGACGCGTTTGTACAGCATGCTAGGCTCCGCGCCGTGGACAAAGACGGCCCAATTGGGAAGTTCGTCACTTGCCAAGTTCAGGTACTCCAACCCCTGTAGAAAGAACCCAGTGAGCTGCGGCCATCCGACGACGAAGAGGAAGAACAACCCGAATGTGAACACAGTCGCTCGGCGAAGTGATGCGGTCAGTGTCGAGAGTGCCATTCCGACCGCAAGAAACGCAAATCCGAACAGGAGGGTCGCGCCCAGATAGCTGACGAGCCTGTTGAGCGAAACACTCCCGAACGGATACTCGATGAGTGCGGCGCCACCGAGAACACCGACCGTAATCGCCCCGAACAGGACAACTCCACGCCCGATCATCTTGCCGAACACGATATCCGCTCGAGAATGTGGGAACGACAGTGTGAGCGTCAAGCGGCCCGCGGCTCGTTCTCCGACTACCGCACGGTAGCCGAGCAACAGCCCGAACAAGGGAACGAGAAACAACGCGACCCCGCGAATGAACCCATCGTAATCAGTCATCGTCGGGTCGGACGTCGTCGTTGGAACGATATACCCGCCAAACACGAAGATCAAGACAACGAACGCGATGCCGGCCTTCCCCGTTCGGCTCCCTATCAGGCTGCGGATATCCTTCCGGGCCACAGTCAGCCATCTCGTCATTCACTTCTCCGTGTATATTCGACGAACAGGTCCTCAAGCGATGCCTCTTCGGTTGTCAAGTCGAGCACCTCGACGCCGCGTTCGTCCAACGCAAGCAGTACATCCATCTTTGCGCCTTTCGCACACGTGACCGCGAGCCGGCCCTCGTCGGTGAGCCCCGCTTTGTCGACCTCGTCGAGTGCTTCAACCGCATTGATATGTGTGTCTTCGAGCTTATCGGTCGCGATGAGAAGTCTCGTCTCACCGCCGGCCATATCCCGCAGTCCGCCGATTGTGTCGACGGCTGCAAGCTGACCCTGGTGCATAATACCAACGCGATCGGCGACCGCTTCGATCTGTTCGAGAATGTGACTCGAAAAAAAGACCGTTGCTCCTCGCTTGTTCTCTTCGAGGATGATTTCACGCATCGACCGTGCACCCGCCGGGTCAAGCCCTGATGTCGGCTCGTCGAGAATGAGGAGATCTGGTTCACCGACGAGTGCCATCGCGAACACCATGCGCTGGGTCATCCCCTTTGAGTAGCCCTCAGCGGCACGGTCAGCTGCCTCAGTAATGCCGACTCTGTCGAGCAAATTGAGTGGTTCGCCGTCGACGCCCTTGGATTCCATCGCGAACTGGAGGTGCTGACGGCCTGTGAGACCGGAGTACACACCATACCCGTCCGGGAGGACCCCCATGTGCTCGCGTGCTTCGACACTGTCCGTTTGACAATCGGCGCCGAATACTTCCAAGTCACCGGCAGTCGGACGAATATGGTCTAGTAGCATGTTAATCATTGTCGACTTTCCGGCGCCATTGTGGCCGAGAAAGCCGAACACTTCACCCTGTTCGATTTGTAAATCGACGCGATCGACGGCCGTGAAGGAACCGAACCGCTTCGTAACGTCCTGAACTTGTATTGCTGGTGGCATTATCTGAGTATCCTTGATGAGGCAGTTATCAGACTACTCAACGGACCAGCTGGCAAGCCATCGTTGATGCTCATTAGTTTCGCCACCGATACACTCCGATCCCAGCCCCGACTACCACGATCATGAGGAGACCGATTGCTAGCAGCGGGGAGCCACCTTCTTGATTGCTATCTGACTGAGATTCGATGGTGCCGATATCAACGGGGAGCGTGCTGGACACCCGCTGGCCGTTGATGGTGTACTCAACTTGAATCGGGATCTGGTCAAGATTCGACGAGGCGTTCACCGTCGCTTCGAACGTTTCGAACTCATTTGAGTCGATGTTGTCAATGAAATATTCTTTTGTCGGCCCAACGGGCGTTACGCCATCTGTGTTAGCAGCACTGATCAGAACCGAATTCACCTGTGCAGTGCCGACGTTCGCTGCCTCACCATTGATGGTCAACGTTCCCCCGCTCCGGGTGATTCCAACATCGGTTAGTGCAATCGCAGAGGTTGGCGCCGGAGAATATTTTGAGTACCGGAGACTCTGCTGGATGGTCTGTCGGTCTGTCCCAGCGGTGAACGTTGCCACAATCGTGATGTTGCCGGCTGGAATGTCGTTATCATCCAGAGTGGCATTTCGGGACCCCTCGCCCGGAACGTTCGAAATAGGGACTCTGACAAAAGTGCGTCCATCATTCACTGCACGGATCTGTACGTCTTCAAGTTCTACGTTGCCGAACTGATGAAGTTCTGTAAGGATGACCGATGAGTCGTTACGAATCCGATTGGAAACATCCAGTTTCACATCACTCGTCGCCGCATCAACGTTGACGGTATCAACTTGAGACACCGTCCGTGTCTTTCCGGACGGAGTATCATATGTAAGTGTCGCGTTGAGTGATTGCTGTCCGGACCGGGAGAACCTCACCCGATACGTGTGGCTGGTTTGGTCTCCGGACGCGATTGAAGCACTAATCCATCGAGAATTTTTGATATCCGCATCACCGTCCAGACGCAATTGGACGTTACGGAGTGGTTCTGTGTTCCCGTTGGCGACAGTTACGTTCACCTGCCGTGTCGCTCCGACGACCGGATTAGAAACCGTGACACCTCCCGTGTCACCAGTCTTTAGTTCAGTGACAGCAATCCCCAAACTCGGTCGTTGTGGCTCGCGCACGTCCACGACGTATTGAGACTGGACGTTAATTACCGTTCCAGAGGTACTCCCATACAGTTTGAGACTGATAGTTTTCTGTTCGGGGTCATTGATTGTCACTGGGACAGATACAGTCATCTGTGACCCAGGCGTCAATTGACCGAGTCCATTTACTATGTGTTCTCGATTGCCATCAACCTCAACGGTGAGATCATTAAGATTCGCCATCCGTTGGCTATTGGGGTAGTTCGAGATTGTGACCCGAAGTGAGAACGGTTCTCCCGCCGTTGGCGTCTGAGTGCTTGCAGTGACATTTGAGATCGCGATTGCAGTCCCACTCGACTGAGCAGATGCAACGGGGGCAGTGACGGCGAATACACTGACCACCAGCATTGAGAGGATCATAAGCGAGGCCACTCGTTCTAAGCGGGAGCGGCTGAGAGTCGTATTATTGCCTCGATTCATTCTTTCCAAGAAATGGTGGTCGATACATACCTGTGTGGTAGATACCGTATCTCGTAGCGCTCATCAGAGATGGATTTTGACATTACACTCATAGGCAGTATTTACTTGGAGTTACTCTTTTGCCGGACTTGAGCCAGAAGTCAGACCATATTGACGCACAATTAGACCCAAATTCAGATAGGAGTCACGACCCAGCAACCGAACTGGACTCCGCACCACTGCTTTCTGACACGGACTTCAGGCCTCTGTTTACCGAACGAATCGACCTCACGTAGTCTGAATGAATTTGGGTGCAATTCTGGTTCAAGTCTGTCTGTAGGTGTGGCGAAATTCGGCAAATAATCTTATCCGCAGGTCTTGGAGTGATAGCTGCTGGAGCATAGTACAATCATAGTAGAATGGGTCTCCTGTTGTTGATAGAACTGGTTCCCTGCTGGCGCAACCTCTTATGAGCGACCGCTTATGCCAATCGGTCCTTACACATCCTACAGATTCAATCCACTCATATTTTTATATTCCTGGTTGTAGTCACACAGCGATGCGTCGGGTTCTCTGGTGGTTGATTGGTGGTTCACGGGGCGGCCGAAATCGCCTTCGCATCATCCTCACACTCCACGAGACACCGATGAACGCAAATCAGCTTTCGGAGAGCTTAGAATTAGACTACAAGACTACCCGCCATCATCTTGACCTGCTCTGCGAGAACGGGGTATTAACCACGATGGGCGACGGATACGGAATGACTTATTTTCTAACTGACCAGATGGAAGAGAATCTGGACATCCTTGAGCAAGTAGCTCGGAAAGCAGATATGACCGAAATATTACCAACTGAATCATCATCACCAGAGGCAGGTGTGAACATGGACTCAGACGGAGAGACACAGAATGAGCGGGAGTAGCATACAGATGAAATTTGATGAGACAGAGACGACCCGACGAACGATTCTATTAGTCACTATAGCGGCGAGTGTCGCACTCGGAGTGACACTCCTTGTCTGGATGCTCTTAGAGCAACCGTTCTCGGGAGAACATCTCATTCGAAATCTGTTTATCCTAATAAAGGTGTTCGTCTCGATCTTCACCGCAGCGATTCTTCTCGGAGTGGCAGTAACGTATTTCCGCATTTATCGGCGTCTTCCCAATCCGTTCACGCGGACATTGCTGCTCATCAACGTCTCGCTATTGCTGTATGCTATTTGGGCAAATCCTATCGTTTGGGTTGTTTTCGGCGTCGAGCCGACTGGGATTGGCCTATTTACTGTTCTCCCAGACATTTTTACTGCACTCGCTGCGGTCATGCTGTTACAGCAAAGCGGGATGTGATAATTTTTAACAGTTGGAAAACCCGAGTTCAACAAGTCTCTCGGCCTCCTCCGGGCGGTCGCGTTACGTTTGGCGTTGATTGTGATAGACGGCGAAGGCTTCGGGCCAATTTTGAGTGCTGTGTTGACTCGATGGAAACGCTGCTACCCTAGGAGAGCGTGAAACAAGATATGGGGCGCAAGAGACCGACCGCTATTCCGTGCCTCAGAGCACGTCGTGTTGACTGGTCCGTGTGCGAAAGGAGCCGAGTCATGGGCGCTACAGCCCGGATGCCGCGCCCCGCGGCATCCGGGAAAGCCCGAATAGGTGAATCTCTGCTTCACGCACTGGCGTCCCGGGTGAACAAGCTATGTACCTCGGAATCGACGTCCACAAACGGTACGCACAGGTGGCAGTGATGGATGAGGCTGGGAAGATCGTCGAAGAGGTTCGCGTTGAGAACGCGAACCTCGACGAGCTCGCCCAGCGGTACGCCGGCGCACAAGCCGTGCTTGAGGCGACTTCCAACTACTACCACATCCACGACACGCTGTCGGAGCACTTGGATGTGACCGTTGCTCATCCCAAAAAGATCAACCAGATCGCAGACACCGACAAGAAAACAGACCGCGTGGACGCAAAAGAACTCGCGCGGATGCTCCGGTTAAACTCGGTGCCTGAAAGCTACGTTCCAACCGAGGAGGTCAGGGAAGCCCGCGCACTCGTGCGCGGGCGACAGACCTTGGTCGAAAACCGTACCAAGTACGCCAATAAGGTCCATGGACTCCTCTCCGATCACGGCATCACCGAGGACGTGAAACCACTAACCGTGGAGGGACGAGAGTCCCTGCGGGGACTCTCGATCCCGATGCCGTTCGACACGTTGCTTGAGTCATACCTCGACCTGATCGAGTCGCTCACCGAGGAGATTCAGAAGCTTGATGAGACGATTGAAGAGTGCGCTGGGTCTCTGAAGGAGACCCAGCTGCTGATGACAATCCCTGGGGTGAGCTACTACACGGCGCTGACGATCTACGCGGAATTAGGTGGGATCGACCGGTTTGACGGTGACAAGGAGGTTGTCAGTTACGTGGGATTGAACCCGGTGATCCGCGAGTCAGGCGACTCGCGGATCGAAGGGGGCATTTCGAAACGTGGATCAGGGCGTGTACGATGGCTGCTCGTCCAAGCAGCAAACACCGCAGTTCATACGAGTAACGACGAGTATCTGAGTCGGTTTTACGACCGGTTAGCAAGCCGGAAAAACTCACAGAAAGCGATCGTGGCAGCAGCTCGGAAGATGCTGGTATCGATCTATCACATGCTTGATCGGGGAGAAGCGTACGATCCACCGGGTGTAACCGCATAGACGAGGGATCTGAGGGCCGCCGGTCCGGCGGCCCTCAGTGGCCGGCCGAGGCCCTCCGTGAGCGTCAGCTATCGCCAGACAGCGACCGCACCGCAGACACGTTCTGACCGCCTACCGGCTGTGAAAACAGCAGATCCCCAGACGGCGTAATCATTTTGTCGCTAGACGTGGTTTGCCCGGGTAGCAGCGTTTCCATAGGTGAATAGCGAGAGCGTGTCATAGAATCGATCTCATAGCTTCTCACAGCCCGGTTCGTTTCCTCGCTCGTAGTTGGTGATTGCAACAACGAGCCGGAGACACAGCGCAAGGAACACCTCTGTTCGTGCGTGGACGCGGCCTCGGGCGCGAACGTGCCCGAGGCCACAGTCCTTGACTGCGTCGTTGGTTCGTTCGACTCCTGTCCGGTTGTTGTACCTCTCGTCCAAGATAGCTTGCTTCAGTTGAACGTCCTCGCTGTGTTGTTCGATACGGTCTTCGACCCTGTACTCGATGTCTTTCGGGTCGTCGGTGCTTCGCGCGTTGTACGGAGCGACTGGCACGACCCCTGCAGCCAGCAAGTGGTCGTGCCAGTTGAGTGTGTCGTAGGCGCTGTCACCGACCATCCAGATCGGTGTGGCGACGGCGAGCGCGTCACACGTGACGCGCATCGCCGTCTCTTCTGGCGCTTGCTTACTCTCTGTGAACTCCGCCGCAATCGGAATCTTTTGCCCGGTCGAGACGATTGTGCAGCCGTAGCCGTAGTAGTACTCGTCGTCGGTTGGATCATAGCATTTCGACGCGTCTTGATCGGCGAGCATCGCCCTCACGTCAGTTGAATCGATACAGTAGGTCAAGTCGAGCAGGCCGCGCCGGGCGGCCTGCTCGACGAGTCGGTCGAAGACCTCGTTGACGACGTGTTCGAGGTCAGTGAGAAAGCGACCGACCGCGTCTCTCGACGGCGGTGAATCAAAGCCACAGCTGAGCCAGACAACCGTATTGTGGAGTTGTCGTGCAACAGGCCGGATACCGTAGATATCCTTGTAATAGCAGTGGAGAAAGCCACGCATCAGCTCTGGTGGTTCGTGCTCTCGTGTTCGCCCCGTCTTCGTCGGGGCGAACACGTCGAACTCTGTGAGAAACTCAAAGGAGAGATGCTCAAACAACGCAAGCGTCTCTGTCTCCACGACATTGAAGAACGACTGCCCTGTTGAACGCAAGACTGCGTCGGGGTAGGGTCAATAACTCACGATTTCACAGCGTCAAAGAGCGGTTCTTGCGCTCAGAAGATGCAGTAACTGCCGCTGGCGGTGGTCGTCAAAGGGTCAAAACTATGGTACCTTGCCCCCTTGATCAGGTGACGACGGCGATGCCTCTCCCGGATACGTCCGGAGAAAGGGAGCAGGCGGCGAGCCTTAACTCGCCGCCTGCGTCAGGTTATGGATGATACACTTCCGCGTGAGCTCCCGGAACTGGCCGTGCCAGCTCCGGGAGCGAAGCTTCTCGCCGTCGTCTTCCTTCAACTGCGAGAAGCCGGTTTCACTCATCCACCGCTGGTTGTAGTCCTCGTTCATCCGGGCGTTGTGAGCTTTCTGTAACGGTGTCTGTTCCCTGTGCTTGATCAGTGGGCGCGTTGACTTAGAGCGACACTCCTCACGAAGCTCTCCCCACGAGTAGTTCGCGTCGGCAGACAGCACCCGCAGGTCTTCCGCGTTCCGGCGGAAGACCTGCATCCCGATGTGGCCGTCCCACGCCTTCTGCGTCGTAAAATGAACGTCTTTGATCGCTAGGGTGTTCACGTCGATCAATATCGTCGTCTTCATCGACTGGAACGAGTAGTTCGCGCGGTCGCGGTAGTGGTAGCTGGTTTGATCACGTTGAAAGCCGCTTGCGTCAATTGCAGCTTCACCACTCCAGCCCGCCTGCTCCGCACTAGTACGTGAGAGATGTTTTGGAGTTTGAGTGTGAAATGAGAACGATGAGCAACGATCGCCGAAAAGAGGTCGTTCGCCACTTGACCGATGAAGAACTCGATCGATTGCTCTCCGAGGCGGACGATCCGAAGGTCGTCCGCCGTCTCGTCTTCATCAAGAATCTGTACAAAGGGGACACGCTCAAGCAAGCTGCTGACCGAGTCGGGAAGTCAGAAGGAACAGCTACGCGCTGGGCACGTCGCTGGAATGAAGGTGGACTTGGCCAATTGACGCCGAACTTCGGGGACGGACGTCCCCCGAAGCTCGGCGAAGACGAGCAAGAACAACTGCTTGAAATCCTTCGTGAGGGTCAGCCCTGGAAACCACAGGAGATTCAGCACATCCTCAACGAGGAATTCGACGTCGAATACCACCCTGATTATCTGAGTTCGTTCTTGCGCGATCTCGGGTTATCGTATTCGATTCCCCGGACGAGACGTCCTTCACGACCAGATGACGCTGAAGACATCCTCGACGAGCGCCTGGACCAGGCGCTCGCCGAGGACCAAGGCGAAGAGCCACACAACAAGGAAGAAGGCGATGAGGACGGCGGCTGGACGGTGGACGACGATGTCTGTACGGATGGTGGTACTGTCGTCGGATTTTTCGACGCATCACATCCCCAACCGTGGGATAATTCCCACCGGATGTGGTACGTCGATGATCCGCATATCGACCGACCGCTGGTTCGGATCGATGAACCAGCGGTCGGGTTCTATGCACTCAACGGTCAGAGCGTGGTTAGTTTCCCTGAAGATCAGACGAAAGAACGGATTTGCGAGTGTCTCGAAAGGATACGCGAGCAGAATCCCGGCAAGCGGATTCTGCTCGTGTTAGATAATCTGTTCTCGCACACGTGCGAGCACACGCGCAAGCGTGCCCATCAACTTGGAATCGACCTCGTGTTCCTGCCGGTTGGGTCGCCTGATCTCAATCCAATCGAGCAGGTCTGGAAACAGTTGAAATGGGAACTCTCACCGCTAATTGTCGAGAGTGCGGAGGAGTTCCGCACTCTCTTGAGTGATGTTTTCGAGCAGCTGACTAACCGCGTGAGCTTTGCGAAAAACTGGGTCGCAGAGTTCCTTGATCTCCAGAAATTATTCTGAGTACTACCGAAGCGCTCGACGCGCCGTCACTCGATCTCCGTGGCCCGGTTGAAATTGACGAGTTCTACGTCTCTGCCGGCTTGAAAGGCCGCGAGCGCGACCGCTGGTCGCGCTCTCGCGGCCTCTCACGACGTGGACGCGGAACGTATGACCAAGACAAACCACCCGTGTTCGTCCTCGTGGATCGCGGCACCGAGCAACGGTACGTTGTGCCGGCG
>NZ_LIST01000010.1:0-34623 GCF_001280455.1 Halorubrum tropicale | reverse complement strand
AGTACGACTCTGCGAGGCGGGCGATCGGATTGGACTCTCGGACACAATCGAAGTCTCAGATGCCGAGCGGGCAGTCGACCTCGTTGAAGCCTCTGTCAAGGACATTGGTGTTGACCCCGGTAGGGGACAATTCGATGCCGAAGTGATGGAGGCGGGTACTGCCGAGGAGCAAATCGAGCGACTCCAAAACGTCAAGAAACTCATCTCGGACGTTGAGCAAGAGTATGAGAAAGGCGCACCAATTGATGAGGTCCTTGACCGCTCCGCGACAGTGGGTATGGATGCTGGAGAGATTGAATCCGAAATAGAAAAGCTCCAGACAAAAGGTGAGGTGTATGAAAACCCGAAAGGGCGCCTTCGAACTACATAGCTAGTCTGTCACACCGGTGAAGCCTCACCGGCTGGGAGGCTTACACAGGAGGTTCATAAACTCGCTGAAGGCCTCGGAGTCGGTGACGTCGCGATCGTCGTCGTCTAGCGCCTCGTTCAGCTCCTCGATCGAAGTGTCGAAGCGCTCCAGTTCAGCGTCCGAAAGCTGTTCGCGGGCATCAGAGACCATCTGATCCCACATCTCCTTCTCGTCATCTGTGAGCTCACGCACCGGATCAGACGTTCCGGGGTTACGCGCTTCAATCGCTTCGAGCGCACGCTCAAGCTCACGCCTGGATGGTCGTGTCATGGATCGACGACCACCTCCACACCGCCACCCTCGCCGGCGAGCAGGTCGTAGGTCGCCTCCACGAGCAGCTGTTCTGCCTCTTCTTCGCGCCCCTCATCGACAAGCTCGGCGAGCGTCTCGCCGGCCTCGGTCTCGGGATCACGATGAGCTGCGACGTAAACTGGCCTCATCGAGAAGGAGTCAAGTGAGTCCCAGTACTTCTCCTGTGAAGTAGCGTCAAGGAGCCGCTGGCAGACCTCCTCGTCTCGGTCGTCATCGATGCCGTACTGCTCTCGGACGAGCTCAAGGTAATTCAGCGTCGCCTCTGGCTCCGTCTCGTTCACGACCTCGTCCGCGTTGTGCCAAGAGATCCGGAGCAGGTCACGGGCGAGACCGTAGACGAAGTCGACGACATCCTCAGAGCAGTGCTCCTCGATCTCGGTGGTCGTTTCCCGTTCAGAAGTTTGGATGTCGAGCTCTTCGAGAGCACGTTCGAGTTCGCGCTTGGATCGGCGGGTCATGCTTGCCCCCCAGTGAAGTCGGCCAAGAGCTCGATATCTTCAGGATCGGCATCGTCAGGGAGATCGTCGTTCGATGCGTCGAAGTCGATTCCGTCATCATCTGAGCGACCGATGACGTTACCGTCGCCGTCGGTCCACCAGATCACGTCGGCTGGAAGAGCGCCCTCCTCAGTCTCCTGGTCGTCGAGTTCTTCGAGAGTTCGTTCGAGTTCGCGCTTGGACCGGCGAGTCATCTCGGATCAGCCTCCGAGTCCTCAGTCGGCTCCCAGCCGGTCTCGACGACGTCGTCTCGCCAGACGATCGTTGGGTCGACCGTGTCCTGGTCAAGTGGTTCACCATCGAGGTCCGGCTCCTCATACCACTCGCCTGTCTCGGTGTCTTCGAACACGACGGAGAAGCCATCATCGTCGATGCTCTCGGCATCGAGGTCCTCGATGGCGCGCTCGATCTCGCGTTTGGACGGTCTCGTCATGCTCCCTCCGTGAGTCCGGTCTCTTCCTCGAGGCGCTCCACCTTCTCGGCGAGCTCGGCGAGGTCGCGATCGTTCTGGACCTGGCGGCGCACGTTGACGGCGTACGAGAGCGCTCGGATCCACTTGATCCGGACCTTTTCGTTGTCAGCGTCGTAGACTCGTCCGCTCTCGACCTTCCGACGCGCCTCGGCGATAGCCGCGTCGAGCGTGTCGAGCATCTGGTCGTACTCATGCTGTGCGTCCTTGCTGTCCTCTCCCTTCGCGCCCGCGCTCGCGTTACCGCTCACGGCACGGACACCCCGGGGATCTGCGGTGAAATTGTCTTCATAAGGCGCTGATACTGCTGTTTCAGGTAGTTCTCGCTGTCGTTAGACCCGTCTTGGGAACGGGTTAGATGCGACTGTCGACGGTGGGCGTTCTGACTGATACCGGATAGTCGCCTCACCATATGCGGATAAACAGCGTGTGCGGTCTTTCAACCAGCGGCCTTCCACGAGATGGCAGTATAGAGGCTCTCGGGCTGTTTCATCTCGTTCGAGCGAACTCGTGAAGGTCAAGATGGAGATGACAGTACTCAGATCCGGGGACGGCGCGTTTCTGGCAGCGCTTTTCGGTGTCGACGGCGATCGCGGAACACTGGTTGTCATCCTGGGCGAACTCGTCGAGCGTCACCTGCTGGACGCCGGCGCTATCGCCCGGCGGGGATGTCGAACTCATGAGACACGAATCCCCTCGTTGATGGTCTCCTGGAGACTCCGCTGACGCGGTCGCTCCCCCATTACCTCGACGTCGGGCTCGACAAGTGCGGAGCCGGCGACATCGGCGTCACGACGGTACGTGTCCCTCGCAGTGACTGCCCACAACGCAGGTAGGACTTCGTCTATCAGCGGCCACGGCTCCTCGAGGTCGAGCAACACGTCGCCGGCGAAGCCGATCTCCTCGGGAACGACCGGGCCATCTGGACCGTGATGCTGTCTGCCTGTCCGCAGCGCTCCGGCGGCGGCGTGGACGTCGTTACTGACGGCGGGGTCCGACACCCACCTCGGGTAGATGTCCTGGTACCGCTCGGGGAGCTCTCCATCGTCGCGGTCGGTCTCCTCGAACGACAGCTGTAGGCGGTATCCCGACTCGGTCGCCGCGACGATCCCGGCGTCGACGAGGTCCGGAAGGTGATCACGGAGTGACCGGGCGGAGACGTCGGCGAGGTCGGCGAGTTCAGACTGGTTCACGGGTTCGCCAGCGCCGGCGAGCGCTACCAATGCCTTCCGCGGTGTCGATGACGCATCACGGAGTACTTGCTCCGGAGACAGTGCTGCGATGATGCGACGGAGCTCGGCGGACCGGATGTGCCTGGTCTCATCCTCGGGTTCGAGTGACTCGGCAACGCCGTTCGTGACGGCCAACGGCGACCGACACAGACCGTGAAGGACCGACACTGCTTCCGACGTGACGAGTAGGTTCTTCTCGTCGAGGCTGCGCTCGAGGAGCTCGCGGTACTGCTCCCGGCTCGTCGACGTCTGGACGGGGACGCGGACGCCGATCTCCGGAGCGTCTTCCCGGACCTCTTTCGGCGAGACGTGCGTCCGGAGCTCCTCGGCAAACACGTCCTGGCGATCGCCGTAGTCAGCGAACAGACACCATGAGCCGATGAGCTCGCCGAACGGTTCCGCGGCGTCAACGTCGACGTCCATCGACCACCGAAGGACCTCGTCGCGGTCCTCGAACAACTGGCGGAACACCGAGGCCATGCCGTACGTCGACGCGATTGCCGAGTTGATCCCGACGAACTTGGCGATCGCCGACAGCTTCTCCTCGTCGAAGTCGTTCTTGAACCTCGGCATCCGGCCGATCCGAAGGACGTCGATGCCGGCGAAGTCGAGTAGCCGCGTCATCACGCCGATCACGCCGAGCGACTCGGTGAGGATCTCCGTCCGGAACGCCTTCCGAGAGTCGTACTCCCGGTACTCACCGTGGGTCATGTCTCGCGTCATCTCACAGATCTCGTCGAGGACGCCCTGGATACGGTCGCCGAACTCCTCGACGTCGTCGACGAGCTCGTCGTCCTTGGCGATCCAGCCGAGACACGCACTGTTCCGAAGGACGTCGGGTGCTTCCTGGAGAAGTCGGCGGAAGTCGCCGTTCTCATCGAACCGCTCCTCGGTCAGCAGGTTGTCCCAAACGAACCCGTCACCTAACGACCGAGCAGTACAGATTGCCCACTGGACAACATTGTCCACTTCGGCGGCCACGGCGATGCGATCTTCTTCCCAGTCCATGTACCGGTGAGGCTCCGCTCGATCGTCCCACTCAGAGACGGCGGCATCGACCGTCGCAACGCCGCTCTCGGGGGTTGCTACTACTGCGGCTTGGTACGTAGAGCGAGGGAGCGGTTGGATGGTGTGGAGTGCGGGGAGACGGTTGCGGTCCCAGCCGGTCCCCCCCTCACGTGTGTGCGCGGGTCTAGACTCCACATTGTCGGTAGATTTTCCGGGGCGACTCACAAAATTCTGAAGGGCTTTCTGTCGCGTTCCGGATCTCCCGATTTCCTCAAGTAGAGCCGACCCAGCCGGTTGAATCGCAACCATGCCACCGTCACTGGTCGGGATGCGATCGCTCACCAGTTCGTGCTTCCGGAGCTGGCGCAAGTGGTACCGAACGTTCTGGCTCGACTTGTCAGGGTCGTCGTAGGGTGCGGCCTCGTAGAGCGCGTCGTAGGACGCCGTTTGCCCCGCTTCCGCATCGATCCGTTCGAGTGTTCCGACGACTTCACCGTCCGTGTCGAGCGCCTCGAGGGCGGCCGCGACGTGGTCGTCGACGTCCCCGGGTGCGCGCTGGCCTGTACTGAACTGCGAACTCACATCGTGTGCTTCCACGTCCGGAACGTTCCCGTCCAGCTCGTCGACGTCGATCTGGGGATCGTACGACCAGGCGAACCGACGCATCCAGATGCGCGACTCGAATACGACCCTGACATCCACTCCGTGAGCGAGCCAGCTGAGCAGCTGGACCATCCGCCGGCGTTGGTTGGCGTGGTCGATCTCCTCGAACGACTCGTCGATACGCACCGTCAGAGTCGGCGTGTGAACCGACGCTGCCAGCAGCGGCTTCACGACACGGCGGACGTCTTCGACCTCTCCGTTGAACCCGATCCCGAGTGGGCCGAAGTCCGTCTGCCCGAAGCTCTTCAACAGGTCGATCGCCTGTTGGTGGGGCTCGGAGCCGACGTCCTTACACAGACTGAGCAGCGCCGACGTGATGATCGACCCGTGGAGTTCCTCGGCATCCTCGAGGGCGTCCCGCTCGACCATCCCCAGCTGATCGTCGACAATCGCCTCGATGGCTTGCCACGCGATACCGTCGCCGGCGCCGCCCGCGAGCTCCCGAACGGCGAGCGCAATATCCTCTTGAAGGACATCGACGAGCCGCTGCCACAACTCTCCGGGCCGGCTGTCCTCGTCGAGACGCACAGTGCCTGATGACTCCGCGGGGTACTGCTGGACGAGCCACAGGCCCGCGTCGCCCCCACGACGGAGATCTCCGAGCCGCTCCTGGGTTGGTTCGTCCGTGTCGTCCGACTCGTCCTCGCTGGCATCGAGGTGGTGGTCGTTCGAGAACTCCCCGGAGACCACTTTGACGCCGAGCGGCTCGTCGACGAGGTCTTGGTTCCACTCGTCTTCAAGCTCGGCGTAGTGATCGACGTCGGCGAACTCGTCGCCTGCGTTACGCTTGTCCGCGAGCAGTGCCGACCGCTTCTCGACAGCAGTCTCCCACGTCTCCGCCTTCGCCCAGCGTCGCAGCCGACTGTCCAAATGCCGTGTCTCACACCGCGGGCATTCGTGTTGGTCTACTCCGTGGACGCCGACGACGTCTTCGATGACCCAGTGTTCCGCACACTCAGAACACCCGACAACAGCGAATCGGCTCATCGGGCCGGCTCACCTCCGACTAGTCGGTACGTAACCCTCGACTTCGGCCCGGAAGATCCGGTGTCCTCGAACGCGGTCTGGTGGTCACCGCTCATCGGCCACCTCCTGTTGTCGGCTCGTGGCCCTCAGAACGGAGCTCGGAGAGCACCCAGCCCGGGACCGCATCGAGCGACGGCTCGGTATCGATCTCGCACGTACTGCGGCCGCCACGTTGTTGGAGCGTGGTCGTCCGGACGTGCTGGAGAAGCGCACCCCGAGCGTAGATCCGGAACAGCGCAGCCTTCTGGGTACTCCGACCCTCACGCCATCTGAAGCTGCGGCTCTCGATATCGGCGTCTGCTCCTGTCGATGCCGGAGGGGTAGCGCGAGCCGAACACGCGGGGCTCTCGGCAGTCTGTAGACCTTCATCAGACTCTGTAACCGCCGAGAAAGCGCGCGTCGACGGTGCGCCACACTGGAAGGCTAGAGCTGCCGCTCCGTGGCAACGCTTAAGCCCACCGGGTGAGAAAGGGGAAGTGACCAACGGCCCCTTTCTGCGCGAGATTGCTTGCCTAGCTTTGCGATTACCTTCCCGGGGGCTTCCTATAAACCTTCGCAGGTGTCTGACGCCTTTGTCAGCAAGATTCTGAACGCTGACAGCAGCCGCTCTCTCTCCTGGTCCGACTCGGTTGGCGCCGAGCTCGGGGATCTTCTGACTGCTCAGTTCAGATGTGTTCCTGCTCCGCCGCAGGTCGGTTCGTCCAGCGTCTGTTGTCGGTCCTTGTGACATCCGGGATCGTGTGTATCAGACACGACCGCCGCGGACAAACGCCAGAACACATATTAGGGCCGCATGAGAATGTACTCATGCCAACTTAGACCTGGCCTCGCAGGGCGTTAGTGGCCCTGTGTGTTCGACACCCTGTCCACGGGAGTCGTGCGTTGCGCCGGTCGACACGCCGTCACACCGAGTCCACCCGTTCCAAAGATGTCCTCGGTCGGCGGCAGCGTCGGCCGGGGTACGTTTCCACGAATCCATGAGTCTCAACTCTCCCGCTCAGGGCTTGACGTTCTGTCTTTGTAGGCATCAAGTGCGAGCTGGATTGCGTCCTCGTACGTGTGGACGTCTTCGTTCGCCTTGATCAGGCGCAGCTCGCGGCGGGTGTCGGTTGAGACCGGCACTCGGGTGTCCGTAACGGACATGCTCTGCGATACGTAAGTATCGCCCTTAAGCCTTCGCTCCACGGTGTGACAAGAAGAGGGGGTACTACCCCCCTCCCCCACCGAGAACTTCGGCGTAAAAGTGTTCCGGAGGGTATCTCTGTACGTATTGGAAAATAGAGAATCAAATTACACTATTCTGATGAATTTGGGGATCCCGGTATGGCTCTTTATAAAAGAACTCTTGGTGCGCCTCGACTTCACTCGAGGACTGCCGTCAGCTCCTATCGAACATCGATGTCCACTACGTCTTCACGCGAGCACACCCCTCGCCGATCTCCTCGATTGTTGCGAGGGCGATATCTGGGTAGGTCTGCTCACCCCACGAGTCGATGTTCTCGCCGGCCTGTTCGCACCAGCTACGCGTCACCTTCACCTCCGTCGATAGTGAGCGCTTCGTCGACCATCACGTCGATCAGGTCGGTCGTGTCCAGACTAGTGGTCTCCAAGACCGACCAGAAGTGAGCGCCGAGCATCTGGATCTGCGCGAGGGCGACCGGCGTGCCGTCCCCGAGTACAGTGCTGGAATAGTAGTCGGTCTGCCCTTCGGTCATTGCGACCAGGAAGTATCCCATCAACTCGTCGGGGTCTTCGAGGGCGTCGCGAGCGACGCCGACGTGGTCCGGGAAGTCCTCGTTCGTGTCGGCACCGTACGCGACGTCGTAGCCGTCGTTCCGCAGCGCCGCGATCAACTTGTGGGCTCGCTTCGTCTCCTCCTCGTCGCTCATCGCTGGGCCTCCAGTTCGGTGCGTGCCTCGACGAGGCGCGACGTCCAGGCCGCGGCCTCGGCCACGGTGACGCCCGGCACCTCGCTCCAGTCGGTCGCCTCGTGCGCCTCGATCACGGCGTTGAGCTGCTCGCCGGCGTCGTCCGTCTCGGGGAGTTCCGCACTCGTCCCGGGCTCGCTGCTGTCGGCGCTCACCGACCGCCACCTCCGTTGGCGGCGCCGGAGACCGCGCCCAGGTCGACGGCCGGGGCGTCCTGAACGGCTGCGACGCGCCGAAGCCGAGACCGCGGGTAGGCGTAGCGCTGGTGCCCGTCGACATCGAGGCCGCTCCCCTTCGGGAAGATGACGCGGATGACGTCGTCGTCGGCCGGGTAGTCCGGGTTCGCGTCGGCCACCGTGCGACCGCCGTCGACCTCGTAGTTGTCGGCGGGGACCGGCGACAGCCCGACCACGAGCAGGCGGCGCGGCTCGTCCTCGTTGTCCCGGTCGACCACGTGGTCACCGACGTCGAGCGCCGGGAGGTCGTCGTCAGTCATCGCCCACACCCCGTGCGAACTGCGGGCTGATGGCCCCGATAGTGTGCTTTGCGTAGCTCGTGAACACGGTTTTGAGACCGAACTCCCACGCGAGAACGCCGTACATTGCCGTGTTGAACGGGTCCGGATCGAGCTGYCGCGTCGCGAACAGCCCGCCTGCGAGYGCCAGGGCAAACCCGACACCGTAGACGACCGCACGCCAGAGGTGGGAGAGCCGGCTCTCCGCGGCTCCGCCGTCAGTCATCGGCCTCCTCCTCGGCGATCTCCTCGCCGAGYTCCCGAGCGACGCGCTGCGGGTTCCGRCCGCGCTCAGAGCGGTCGACGTCGAACCGGTCGACGYACTTCACGTGCCCGGTGCTGAGGTCGGAGATGCGCCGGGTGCCGTCGTCGGGGTCGACGCGGACCACACTCACGCCCGTGTCCTCTGGGTCGACCGCGCGGACGACGTACGGGATGACGGTCTCGCCGTCGCGAGCGCTGACCATCCGGATGATGTCACCCTCCGCGAGGTCGGCGTGCTGGTTCGAGACGATCTGGTTCCGGATCTGGAACAGCCCGCCCATACCGTCCTTGCGGACCCACCGGCGGAGGACCTCCTCCGCCTCGGCGTCGACGGCCTCGCAGTCGAGGTGCTGCTTGAACACCGGACCGAGCGCGTCGAGGACGTCTTCGCGGAACGCCTCGCTCTCGTGGAGTCGGTGCGCCTCGGCGGCGACCGTGTCGAGGTTGGAGTCGCTGTCCTCGAACTGGTCGCGACGGTCGAACGTCACCATCTCAGACCACCTCCAGGACGCCCACGCGGGCGGCCTTGTTCGTGTGATGCTGGAGCCACGTCCGGGCCTCGTACTTCGCCTCGGCGATGGCGTCGGCCTCCCAGTGGCCGTCCGCGACCCACTCGTTACCCTCGTCGATGACCCGGGCGCACGCCTCGGCGACCACTTCGAGCGCCCGCTGGCGGGCGGCGTGGGAGAGCTTCCCCCACGCCTCCTCGATCTCCTCGACGCCGTCGGCACCCTCGCCGTGGTAGCTCTCGCGAAGGTCGCCGGCGGCGTCGGCGGCTGCGGCGGCGTCGCAGAGCCGGGCGAGCTGGTCGTCCTCGCCGAGGTCGTCGTGAACCGCGTTCTGGATCGCCGCGGCCTCGAAGTCCTCCGCGAACCCGCTTGCGAAGCTCTTCTGCTTGCGCGTGGACGAAACGGAGCGGCGGGTCATCGGTCAGGCCACCTCCGCAGGTTGGTTGCCCTCGACACGACACCGCGATCCGCCGATGTGCGTCCGGACGATGTCGACAGCGGCGATGCGGCCAGCCTTCGAGAACGTCCTTTCCTCGGTGGCGACGATGTCGCCCTGCTCCTCGTACCGGTGGATCCGGTGGGCCAGAATGTGGACCTTACCCCGCGGGCCGGCGACCTTCACGAGCGGCGTCTCGACGTGGGCGTCTGTGTCGCCCTCGCGGCCTTTCTCGCGCACGCCCAGCTGGACGACCGTCCGCGGGGTGGTGTAGTCGCCCCACACGACACGGTCACCGACCTCAAGCTCACTGAGGTGGCCGATCCGCTCAGGCTCGCCTAGTTCGATACTCTCAAGGTTCGCGTCTATCGATCTCTGGTTGCGTTCGTTCATAGTCGTTCGAGCGCACGGTCGGCGGCGTTCCAGCGCCGGCGACCTCTTGTCAGAGGCCTTCTCCCGTGCTTATCTCACAGTAACAGGCCCGAGTAGTTAAGCGTTACTTTGTAACGGACAAAAGAATATACAGTAGCAAGTACTTTGTAGATAGCGCCCGAAGGGACATTTGAAGGGATGTCCACGAGACTACCGGGACGATCAGGCGTGCCCAATACGAATTTCGACCCCTCGAAACAGCAGCGGCAGGTCCTCGATGTCCTCCGCGAGGAGTACCAGGTCAACCCCCGGCGCATTCGTGATGTCACGGGGCTGGAGCGGCAGCGGGTGAATGACGCCCTCAACGCGCTCGAAAACGCCGGGTGGGTAGAGAAGCCTGCGCGCGGGCTCTACCGCCTCGTGTACGACGGCGACGGGCACGTCGAGCAGGAGATCCACCACGTCGACCGTGCCTGAGTGCGCCGCCTGCGGCGTCGGCTCGAACAGGGCGGTCCTCGTCGATGCCGATGGGGAGACGCTGTGTACGAGCTGTGCCGACGGCTACTGTGATCGCTGCGGGACGGAGACCGAACATACGACGATCGCCGGTGACTTTCTCTGTGAGCGGTGCCAGCGCGCTCGTCGCGACCAGGAGATGAGCCGGGACGCAGGACAGGGCGCTCTCGGTGATTTTGTCTGACCTACTCCAACGAAACACGTGCTGACCCGTGGGCTCCACCCACGCCGTGGGCGCTTGCGTATCGGACCATCTTGATCTCCCTGTTGCTCCGGCCTAGGGCGACGAGGCCGATTGTGAGAATCAGGTTGATCACTGAGATACACTCGTCAGGGACGAATGAGAGTACCGCACCACCGAGCGTAGCGATGTCGTCTATCTTAGCAGCGCCGCCCTCTTTGAGCCACCAGCCCAGATCGACGAGCCACTCTGGTCCCGTCACGTCAAACCAGATGCCCTCTCTGTCGAGCGTAATCGGGAGTTCGCGCATGGGCCCTGTCGGTAGAGGCTTCTGATAAGCACTATCCCACGAAGATGATAGGTCCGCCACGCCCGATCTGCCCGGTTGTCTGACGTAGAGTTAAGCCGCCAGGCGTACCTGTCCTGTCTATGCCACCACAGCCGCCACAGGCGGGACAGGGAACACACCCGCCACGGTTGGTCGTTGCGAACGCGAAGGGTGGAGTCGGGAAGACCACCGTCTCTGCGAACCTCGTCGGCGCGCTCGCCGATCGCGGGCTAGACGTCCTCGCCGTCGACGCCGACCCGCAGGGGAATCTCACCGAGGCGCTCGGGCACCTGGACGCCTACGAGGCTGAGCCGCCCACGCTGTTCGATATCCTGCTCGACATCGACGCCCGAGACGAGGTCTCGACAATTCTCTGTGAGGGCGCCGAAGCCGATCTCCTCCCGAGCAGTATCGACATGCTCGGGTCGACGCTCGAGCTCTCGGCGGCGCACTTCCTCGCGCAGCTACACAACGGTGACGTCGTCGATGATCCGGACGCAGTGGAGGCTGCGACCTGGGCGCTCGAATCGATGACGCAGCTGGTAACGCCGGCGACGATCGGCGCCGACGCCCACGGGTACGGCCTCCTCGATGACGCCCTCGCTCGCGTCGACGATGCGTACGACGTCGTGATCGTCGACGCGCCCCCAGGCCACAACCCGATGTTCAAGAACGCGCTGTACGCCGCGCCGAACCTGATCGTTCCGGCGACGGCGGAAGCGTCCTCGAAAGGGGCGGTCGACAGACTCTTCGACGAGATTGCCGCGTTCGAGACCGACACCGGACGGGAGATCTACGAGGTCGCGGCCGTCACGAACCGGATCCGGATGTCGACGAACGCCGCCGACGAGATGACGGCCTTCCTAGCCGAGGTGTTCGACGATGTCCCAGTGTACGAGATACCCGAGCGCGTGGCGCTCTCGTATGCCTACGACGCCGGCGAGTCCATCTTCAAGTACCAACCGGACGCCGACGTTGTCACGACGTTCGAGCGAGCCGCTGACCACGTCATCGAGACGTTCGAACTCGAGGTGACAGCATGAGCGACGAACTCGATGGAGACGACGAGGAGCTCGACAAGGAGACCCAGGAGCGTGTCGACCGCGTCCGTGGGAAGCGTGATTCCCGGCCGAGCCGACGCCGGCGAGGGTCCGGCACTACGTCGGACCGGGAGCCTGAGTCGGAACAGTCGCCACAGGCGGCACAGGGAGAACAGGCAACAGATGCGGAACAGACGACTGAGGCGGAGCGAGAGGCCGATACGATGACCACAGATTCACAGACCGAAGCGGGACAGGCGCAAAAGCCGGAACAACCGCCACAGGCGGCACAGGAACAACAGTCGAATGTGTCGAGTGTGGCAGAACTGGAGCCGGTGACGCAACGAGAGCACGACACGTACTACCTCGACGAGGACGTCCGGGAAGAGCTCGAACGCGTGTACCGCCGGATGTCACTTGACCTCCTCGAGGAGACCGGTGTCGACCTGGACGAACAGCGAGTCGGCGGTCGGAACCGGTACTTCCGCCCGCTGGCGCTGCTACTCGGTGCCCGCGAGATCGCCGACATGTCGCCCGAGGAGCTCCGGGAGACGGTCGAACAAGAAGGCCTGATCGACGACCTCCCCGACGAGAACGAGTAGTCCTTCAGAAGTTCATCAAGCGACATACGGTTTATCGAATGGCCAGCGGAGAGCTTCACCCCGCTATCGAAGTGTGTTTCACCGGCTTTACCCCCTGCTTCGAGGCACGAGGATCGACCTTCTCGTGGGTGTGAAAGTGCCGGACACCGTGTTTCCGATGTATTTATGTCCAGAATTCGGGATTAGGCTGACTATCCAGATATTTGGGTCCACCGGTCGCTACACCCCGTTTGGGCTAGCCGGTCTTAACCAACAGATCAGGTTGTCACCACGATATTGTTGGTTAAGCGGTGTCAACGCCGAAGCCTTCCAAAACTCGCCGACGTAGTGACCCACTGATCAACCTACCATGTTGCCTACCACGTTCTCTAATTTTTATATAATCGGCTCTATAACATGTAGGCAACGGGGGTGAGAAAATAGAGATGATCTCAACGTTGGCCGCGCTACCCAGTGAGGTACTGGCTGCGCTTGGTATGCTGGCGCTCCTCTCGCTCTACGTCGGGAAGGCGTACGCCGGTGACGCGATCTTCAGTCAGCCGGGCGTCGGCGAGAAGAAGCGGATGACGGTAGTCAACGAGAGACTGCGCGCACTGGGCGCACTCAGCCTAGTCCTCGGTGCGAGCGCTCTCGTCTACGTTGTATAGGCCCTCGGGCCTATTTTATCAGCTGCTCTGTGTAATCGAGCAGCGGCGCTGTCGGTTACAAGGCTGAGTGAAGAGAACGCACCGAGCGACAGCTAGGACCAGTTACTCGTCGACGACAGTCGCTTCCTCAGGGGGAGCGATCTCGATCTCGGCGGCACCGCGTTCAACCTCTTCGGGCGTCCTCCCCTCAGCCTCGGCGAGCAGCTCGGTAAGCTCCTCGTCCGAGATGATGTCAGCGTCGGCGGGGGCTTCGCGGCTCATGCCTTCCTCTACCCGTTGCGAAGGGATAAACGTGGGTGTTGGTTTACCACCGTCCGACCACGACGGCGGCCGCCCTGGCGACCGGCGCTCCTCGTAGACGTCGATGAAGTACGCGGCCTCGCGTTTGAAGTAGTTGACACAGCGGCGGATCACATCTCCTCGACTCGATGGTAGGGGTGAGTGAGCGAGCTTGAGATGAACGGGTCGTTTTGACTGCCGATCGACGTCGACGTGGAGTCCCTCGTGGTACACGTCGTGTCCCAGCGCCGAGGTCTCGTTGTGGTCCATCCGGGCGATCCAGGTCCACTCGATCGGGTCCGTCGAGACGCGGTAGTAGAGCTGAACGAGAAAGCGCGGGATGCGCCGCCGGCGCCGGTCGAACCCGACCGTGATAAGACAGTCGCGACGACCGGTTGAGACGTGCTTGGAGACGTCGTAGCCGGTCGGCAGCGAGGGGGCGCTCATTCGTCTGAGGTATCGGCACCGGGGACGGTGTTGCTTTCGCTTTCATCGCCGGCAGAAGAGCGGCCCCCAGTCTTTGCGCCCTCGCCTTGACCGCCCAGTCGAGCGACGATCTCCTCGAGCTCGTCTTTTGAGAACGCCTCCGTATCAGTCCCTGTCTTGAGACGCTGCTTTACTGCTGCGACGAGCTCGGAACGTGTTTTCCCGCCGTGTTCTTGGAGTATCTGGCACATCTCACACGGCGTCATGAAATCATCTACGGCCGGCTCCTCAGTTGGGATCAGCGGAAGATCCTCGCTGTCACGGCGGGCGCGATGGTTCTCGCACATGGGCGTCCCGTCAGCGCCGAGGTAGTGGTAGGTATCGCTTCCCTGCTTGAACACCACCTGGACAACATCTGCTTCAGTCGGCATTTGTAGCCACCTCTTTGAGACTCTCGCGCGCAGTTTCACTCATCGGCCAACTCCCACAGCAGGCTGTTCCCGATCTCTCGCGAAACGACGCGACCATCGTCCTCAAGCGACTTGAGTCGGCGGTAGGCAGACGGTCGTTTGTAATCGAACTGGTCAGCGACCTCTGCTGTAGCGACGCCGTTTTGATCGTCGATGAAGTCGATGATTTCCTCGTCGCTAACGGATTGGGTGAACTTCCCGGCCTCGTCGTGTAAACGCCCCGTTTCATCCTCCAGTTGCGGCTCACCCGGCTCGCCTGACAGCCACTCTGCCGTCCGGCCAGCGTGGCAACTCTCACAGAGCGTTTCGAGGTTGTCAAGGTCGTCGCTACCGCCCTCGGCGACGGGCGTAATATGGTGAACCTCAAGCGAGGAGTTTCCTTTTAGGCCACCAAGAGCGCCACAGTCTTGGCAGGCATAGCCATCGCGGATAACCACCTCACGCCGCCGCCACTTCCACTCCTCAGTCGCGGTCCGGGGGGCCTCGCTCACGAATCTCCCCCCGAGTAGAATACTGCCCGACCGCTTTTTCGCCGCTCCATCTCACCACGATCAACGAGCCGGAGAAGCTTCTGCCAAGCACCTCTATTCATCATCTGCCTCGTCGATCAGCCGCCAGATGACGTCCTCGTAGCTCTCACCACGCTGCTTCCGATTGTACAGCTCGTCTGCGAGCTCGTCGGTGACCTGAATCGAGGTCTTTCCCATGTCAGGCCGTTTCTCAGTAGCATCCATAATTCCATGTGTTGCTACACTCTCCATATACTATAGTCTTTGGTATACTATAGTTTTATAGTGTTGGGGAATAGAGTTGTAACTGAGCACGGGACGCGGCCCTCGGAAAACGGGTCGCCGGGCGTTGGTGCGCCCGTGACCGTGCTGCGCAAACAGCATGTTAGACGACACGACGGCCGCACTTAGAGGGTGCGGTCACGACGACGGTATCGACCTCGACGACCGAACGCGACGCGCGCTTACCGAGCCGCTGTCCGTAGTGACGGTCGACGGCACGCCGCTGGAGGGCGACGAGACGATCGTCCGCGTCATCTCGCACTCGGGCCCCGGCGGCGATTACACCGTCGATGTCCGCGAAGGGCGCTGTACCTGTCCCGACGCTGAGTATCGCGGCGGGATGTGCAAGCACATCCGCCGCTCGCGCGTAGTCCTCGGCCGCGAGACGGTCGACGCCGCGACCATCCGCGCGCTCGGTGACGACGTCGACCCGTCGCTCGGTGCGAACGCACCTGGCCCGCAGGTCGCGACCGCCGACGGTGGCGTGGTCGTTGGCGACGCGAACGCCGAGCTCGTCGACGCCGACGCGCCGGCGACGTGGAAGGGGCCGTTCACGGAGTACGGCCGCTACGGCGAGCCGACCGGCGCGCAGTACGTCCGCTGCTCGGGGTGTGGTGTAGAGGTCCTCGAGGGCGAGACCGAGCACGCGACGCACCGAGACGGGTGTGACGGCGTCGTCGAGGTGGGGAGATGAACACCAACGACGGCGAAGACACTGTCAACCAGAGCGAGGTCACGGGTGGCGCCGCCCGTGACGACCGGACCGAGCGGACGGTCTCGCCGAGCCGGGTCGCGGCGACGCTCCAAGACGGTCGCGTGTCGATCGAGGCGACGACGCGGACGGCGAGCCTTTCCGCCCGAACGACGCGTCACACACCACTGTCGGAGACCGAACCGGTTGCTCACCTGTCGATCGCCGACGGTGACGTGGTCGACGTCGAGGTCGCGTTGAAGCCTGCGGACGTCGCCGCGCTCCGTGCGGTCCTCGACGAGGTCGGCGCCGCGGAGGTGTTCGACGGCCCATGAGCGAGAACTTCGAGAAACACGCTGAAGAGTTGGCCGAGAAACGCGACGTCTTCGAGACGATCGTCGAGACGGACGGCCCGTTCAAACCCCACGCCGAGAACATCCTCACGCTGATCGACGAATGGGAGCGGGGCGAACTATGAGCTCCGAACGACAGACACTCACAGCGACGCTGCCAGCGTCGACGCCAGTCGAAGACGTGGCTGCGGTCGAGCGGACCTACGTCGGGATCGACATCGGTGAGAAGACGCTCGCGACGGTCGCGCCGGCCGGGGCGACGCCGGACGAGGCGGTCGCCGTCGGCGACGAGGGCGTGATCCGCGGGTACTGGAATCACCTGTCCAAGACGACCGCTCGCCTCGACGAGACGCCGGGCGTTCCCACGAGTGCGGAGGCTGCGGTCCTCGCGAGCGACTGGCCGCTGATCCGCGACCGGCTCTTCGAGGTGGTCGATCGCGTGCTCGACGTCGTCGAGTCCTACCCACGGCCGGTGCTCGTGCGTGAGGCGCTCGACCGCCGGGCGACGGCCGCGTGGTGCTACCGGCACAGTCGCGAGCTCGGCGCGTGGTTGATCCCCGCGCTCCTGGAGGCGATCGACAGCGAGGCCGCCGCCCGCGGCGTCGACGTGATCGGCGCCGACCCGTTCCGCTCGTCGCGAGTCTGCTACCGCTGTCTGAGCGACGGTTACCTCGACCGCCGCACTTTCGCTTGCGGGAACGACGAGTGCGACGTCGGCATCATCGACCGCGACGAGAACGCTGCGCTCGTGCTCGCGGACCGCGGTCGGTTCGGCCACCGGCGGCACTTCTACGAGGAGAACCATGCCTGAACTCCAGTACTGCGAGATCTGTGGCGACGAGAAGCCGGCTCATCTTGTAGATCGTACGACGGTGAAGGCGATCGACCCACTGGAAGCCGACATCTGCGAGAGCTGTCAGCACGTCCACAACCATCGGCTCGACGAGGACGTCTGTATGAAGTGCGGCTCCGAGATGGACAGCGCGGGGTTCTACCTCGAACTGGAGCACCCACTCGGCGCCGAGGATCTCCCGGCGAATCGGTCGGGGACACTTTGCGGAGAGTGCGCCGACTGGATAGGCACCGACATCAGCTACGAGGCGATCGACGCGGATGAGGCCGCGCTCCAGGAGCTCGTCCGACTCCTCGACAAGCACCACGACGCACAGACTACTGACCAGCCCGATTCTGAGGAAGATGACTGAGAGAGACGACGCCATCAACACGATCCGTGAGCAGCTCAAGAACGGCACCCGCGGCGGGAGTGACGCCGACCGGAAGGTGCTGCTAGACTTCAGCGACGAGCTGTTTCTCGTCCCCAGCGAGGTGGGAGGTCACCGGCACGAGAAGCTCCTCCGGCACAACGTCCGGATGGCTGAGGAGGCCGGCGGGCTGGCTGCCGCCCTCGAGGAGCGCGAGGCTGCCGAAGAGATCGTCCGCTGGATTCACCAGACGTACGACAACCCCGAGACCAACAAGGACTACCGGGTCGCCCTGAAGCAGGTCGGCCGTCGGGTCAGCGACGAGAACGGCGACGAGCCGCCGGCGTCGATGGAGTGGATCCCGTCGGGGACATCGAACACGCACGACCCGACGCCGAACCCCTCGGACATGCTCCGCTGGGAAGCGGACATCCTGCCGATGATCGACGAGACGACCAACTATCGCGACGCCGCGGTGATCGCCGTCGGCTGGGACGCCGGCCTTCGCTCTGGTGAACTCCGGTCGCTCACCCTCGGGGACGTCACCGACTACAAGCACGGCTACCAGATCACCGTCCAGGGGAAGCAGGGCCAGCGGTCAGTCGTCCTCGTTCCCAGCGTTCCGTTCCTCCAGCGCTGGCTCGGCGAACATCCGGGCGACAGCCGGGACGACCCGCTCTGGAGTCATCTCGATCGTCCCGATGACTTGTCGTACCAGGCGTTGCGGTACGGCATCCGAGAGGCGGCACGCGATGCTGGCGTCGAGAAGCCGGTCAGCTTCACGAACCTCCGGAAGTCCTCAGCGTCTCACCTCGCCCGGCGTGGGATGAGTCAGGCCCACCTCGAGGATCATCACGGCTGGGTCCGTGGGAGCGACATCGCGTCACGGTACATCGCGACGTTCGCGGACGACACAAACCGCGAGGTCGCCCGGCTCCACGGCGTCGACATCGAAGAGGAGGACGAGCCCGAACCCACAGCACCGGTCGAGTGTCCTCGGTGCCACCAGTCGACGCCCCGGGAGAAAACCCAGTGTATCCACTGCCAGCAGCCGCTCACGAAGGTTGCGGCGATGGAGAACCGGGAGACCTGTGAGTGGTGTGGCGAGCCAATCAGTAGCTATCCCGAACACCTCCCGAATTGCTCGGTGGTAGACGTCGGAGATGGCGGCACTGGTCGGGGTGAGGCCGGTGACTAGACCCGACTCTAACCGGTGGGAGCGCGTCGGTCGTGACCTCGCCGCTCAGGAGAGTGGTCGCCGGCGAGCGGACGTCGAAGAGGAGTTCCACTCGCTAGAGCGCGCGCTCCGCGAGGGCGACGACATCGACGCCGATGACGTCGAGGACGCACGGCACGCACTGAACGCGCTCCGGCGTCTCCTCGAGGACCAACTCGCGCCCCTCGCCGGCGTCGAACCGTGGGGTTCGTCACCGCCGTCGATGCCGTACGGTGCCGCTCGCGAACACTACCACGGCGTCGACTGCGACGCCTCCAAGTCGGCGGCACCAGGAGACGACTAACTGAGCGCTCCCGATGATGTCCGGCGTGGCGACCGAGGTGAGGGCAAGCCGTTCCGCAGTCAAATTAGGGTTAGTCGCGCACGTACTGTACCACCGCGTAGATGAACACCCCTACGGCGACGAGGATAATTTCCGGACCGAACGCACTGATGAACGCGTCGATGAGCAGGTTCATGCTCCGATCGGAAAGGCGCGCGAAAATAGCATAAAAACCCACGTGCCGGTGGTCGACCTCGAGTGTGATTCGAAGCGCAGGATCTCGTGGGTGATGGGGACTACTGGGTGAGAAGCGCGATAAGACCTAGACCTGCGATGACGCCAAGACCAACACCCGCGCCTGTCGCAGCGGCGCGACGTGCCTCAGGGTCGTTGTGTATCTCGTCAGCTAACGCAGCTCCGACGCGTTTACCCGCCTCTTGGCTGAACTCTCGGATGAGAGTATCCAGAGGATCGCCTTGGAGCTGTGCTTCGTTGTTAGTCTGTACAGTCGGGACTTTCCGGGTGGATTCTGTTTCAGTCATCGGTTTTAGATGTCTTCATCTGCGTCTTCGGTTCCACTAAAGAGCGGCCCACTATCGGGAGAGGCATCGTTTTCGTCAATCGGAGCGCCGGACTCTGTTTGTTGAGTACCACTAGACGAAACTTCCCGTGTTGTTGTCCGCTCAGCAGTCGTTGATTCGTTAAATAGGCCCCTAGCGATCTCGGCCGCTGGAGTCTCTTGATCACGGAGCCCCTCCGTCTTGATCACAACTCGAGCGAGGAGACGATCCATCTCATTGGGCGGTTCACCGTTTCGGGATTTCTCGAGGAGGTGTTCGATGATCTGCTGGTGTTCGGCTAACATCCGCTGCTGGGTCATCTCCCTGATAATCTCTACAGCTTCATCGACCATGTCGGCCTCGTCGAGTGCGGTAAGAACACCAACGGCCGTAGCCCGTGTTTTCTCGACGCGTTCGCGTTTTTCCTCGGATACCCCATCGAGTTGATCGAGGTCGACATCCACATTCTGTTCGACTAGGTCATCTAGGAAAGCGTCCCACGAAGGCGCACCGTACTCGTCCTTGACGGGTTCGAGCCGGTCCTTCACCTCATTTGAGACGCCGATCGTTGTATCTGCCATCTGTGATTACTGTTTGTAGGTATAACTCCCTGAACCTTGGCGTGTGAGTATACCATACCTCAGTATATTCGGTCCAGCCGTCAACCCTGAAAAGGACTCCACGCTTGGTTCAGACTCCTAAGACGAATATAGGCTATTCAGACTAGCGTTACTCTTCAGCAACGATTGGGGTGTAGGTGAGGTCTTCATCGCCACCTCCTGCTCGAGCACTCCCTTCACCGAGGTCGGTGAGATAGTTCTGTGTGTACGCAACCTGTTCGTCCGTCAGGTCGTACAACTCACCCGTTAGCACGTCGACGTCGTCGATGATCGGGCGGAGTGCCGTCATCCGGAAGCTCGATCCACTAAACCCGTCCTTCATCCGAGACCAAAGCGTATCTGCGAGTTCGATAATCTCGTCTTCGTACTCCTCAACCACAGACTCATCGGGCCACGGAAACGCCGATAGTTGCGTCCAATTGTGGTGATGCTGGTTCCCGTACGTCATCCAATAGACGTAGTACAGCGAGGAGTTCAGCACTAAGAAAGCCGTCTTCTGCTCCAATTCCGAGCCGAAGTGGACTGGGTCTACATCGGTTGCATCGTATAGCTTTCCCAGCATGGGGTTCATCCAGTAGCCGACCCCGCGGGTCCGCCATACTGAATGGGCATCACGGTCCGGCTGCTCTCGGGTATACTTGTCATCGAAGATTGTATCGGACTGCTCCTTGAGCGTCGTTAGCAGCTGGTGTTTCGTCTCTCCTCCAATCTTGGGGAGGAGCGGTCCGTCAGAGCCCTCGCCGCCGATACGGTCTCTAAGAACCAGCCCATCGACCGGACTGTATTCGAGAGTCTCGAAGCGATGCTGTCTGTTGTCTCGGTTGAACACGGTGAAATCGCTCGTGTGGATGGCCCCTGTCGTCTCTGTGTTCTTCTGTCCCGAAAGGAGCGCAACACGGACCAAGGCGTTCTCGAAGACACCGACCCGTCCCCACATTCCGAAGCAAGCCACACGCGCAGGGGCGAGCGTGGACCGGAGTAGATCGTGGAACTCCTCAAGCGACGATTGATAGATCAGCCGGAGCGTCGTGACGTTCCCGAAGTAGCCCTGATCGGCTGTCAGTTGCAGCTGGCGTTCGACGAACGGCGCCGAGACATCGTTCACCGATCCGGTGAGGTACGGCGCAGTGAACATCTCCTCATTCTGGTTGAGGATGTCCCCGTAGGGCGGGTTGCCGATGACGATGTCAAACTCGATCTCGGGGTGCATCCCGTTGGCTTCCTCGAGCGGGAGCAGCTCGGGGAATTCGATGTCCCAGTGTAACGGCTTACCCGTGATTTGGTCGAGATCGTATCGTGTTGGCTGCCGCTCGACGGCGTCGAAGACGAATCCGGCGTCGAGGAGCCGGCGGAGGTCGTCGACGATGTCCTGATGCTCTGCGAGCTCGCCGCGTGCCCCGCCGGCCTCTTGGATGCGCTCTCCGACGTCGAGTGTCGCGCTCTTATTCGTGTCGCGCCACTCCTGCCACTCGAATCCGGCATCAGCAAGCTGTTCCTTGTCTTCTTCAGAGAGTGCGATCGTGTCGCCGTCTTCATCCCACCGCTGAGCCTTCACGGACTGTACGGTCGGGTAGAGTTCTCCATCTGGGATCGACGCAACGAGGGCATCGAACTCCTCAACGTCGGCCACCTCCGACTCAAACGTGTGAGTTAGGTTTCGGAGGAACTTCTCATCACGGTCCCTGCGGATCCGCTGTTCGAGTTCCATCACTTCCTGGCGCGTGCCCTTGTTCTCGAACTTGTAGGCACGCCGCTTTTTCGCGAGCGTCGGGAGCCGCTCGTCGATAGCTCCGAACTGTGTCTGTACATCTCCTCTGACCGGGAAGCCAACGAGGGAGTTTCCGGCGACGATATTCACATCGATGTTGGGGAGCCGTCCGAACTCCTCGTTCCAACTGTTGCCCTCGATGATCTTCAGCCAGATGCGAAGCTTCGCGATCTCGACGGCGACGTCGTCTACGTCGACGCCGTAGATGGCGTGGAGTGCGAGCTCCTGCTTCGCATCGTATCGTTCCTGGGGCGACGGCTCGTCGCCGCCGTTGAGCCCGCGCAGGAGCGAGAGCTGAACCTGGTGGAGCTCTTCCATTGCTGTCGTCAGGAAGTGCCCAGAGCCGCACGCTGGGTCGAGGATGGTTAGGCCTGTGAGCCGGTCGAGGATGTCCTCTAGCGCGCTCGGATTCGCACCGTACATCGCTGCGCCGTCTTCGACGTGCCGCAGGATCTCACTGAGGTCTGTCTGCTCGATCTGGGTGCGGACGTACTCCGCGGCGTCGTCGTCAGAGTGCTCGACGAACGCCTCGACGAAGAGGTCCTTCACCTTCGGATCAACCGTCTGCTCGGAGAGGTGGCGCGTCACGTCGTTGGGGGTGTAGTACGCGCCGATCTCTTTCTGGCGGCCTTCCTCGCCGCCGATGTGGTTGATAGTCTTCTCGAACACGCTCCCGAGGATCGCCGGATCGAAGTTCTGTCCGCTCATCTCCAACCGGTGCCCCTCGATGAGGTCCTCGATGACGGTGGGGAGTGTCCGGTCCACGAGGTTGTACTGCGATTCATTCGGGACGTTCTCACGGAAGAGTCCGCCGTTCAGGTACGGTACATCTGCGTACCGGCCGGTTCGGAGTTTTGGACGGCGCTCACCTTCGTCCGTGTTGAACAGATCGTAGAACAGCGGCTTGATGTAGGCCTCGTAGAGCGTTCCGGGGATAGACTCGGCATTGTCCTCGTAGTCTCGAACCAGTGTCCGCAGGAAGCCGTCTGGGAGGACGTCACGCGTTTCGAGGAACTTGATGAACAGTAGGCGGTTCATCAGTGTGACGGCAAACAAGTCTTGGTCTTCCTCGGTCGCTTTCGGTGGGGCTTGGATGTCGTCGCGAAGGCACGTGTCGTACTCGTGCTCATCGCTCTCGCCGAACAACAGCTCGATGTACAGCTCGTAGAACTCCTCGACGTCCGCGGTCCGGGTGTCGCGGAATTCCTTTGGAGCGGTCTGGGTCAGGAGCGTGTGTAGACCCTCCGGGTTGAACACCGAGGCGAACGCCTCCAGCGTTTCCTCGATGTCGACATCACCGACACTACCAGACCCCAAGTACCCGAGGTCACGGGCGATCGCGTTGATGACTGGTCGGAGGTTCACACGCTCGACCTCACTGAATTCGAGGAAGTCACCCCCGTGCTCGGCACGGTAGACTACCCACTCGAATCCATCAGTGGCGATCCCGTAGTCGGGCCAGGCCTTGTTTGAGAGATAGTCGCCGACGAGCTCCTGTTCGGCGCGATCGATCTTGTTCGGGGACTTGTTCTCCCCGATGACGACGAACTCACCACCGCGCTCAACCAGACGGAAGTCTGGGGCCTCCCGTTGGGTTGTGCCAGCAGCTGAACGTTGGCTGGCGGGACGTCCGGGTTCACGGTTCAGGCCGACGGCCTCGAGCAACGGCCAGATGAGATTCCCTTCAGTCCACTCCTCGGGCTGATTGCTCAGCGCGTCGATCGTGAGCGTTTCCTCGCCTGCGAGAACCCGTTCAACGAGGTGGGTATCGGAAACAGTAGTCCCGAGGCTGTCCACGAAGTCCTCAAGCACCTTCCGCAATCGGTCTGGCTGGATAGAATCGGGCGACATAGGAGTACTAAATCAATCGGATGTCTCTGTGGTCACACTCCCCCTAAGTTTACTTTCCGGTCGCTAGTTCTGAAGCCAAGAAGGATGTGGACAGACCCAACGATTCAGTACTTATGGGAGGGGTAGTTATTCAAGCGCTGCGAGAGCATCCTCACGGTCGGGTAACTCACTATCGAACATCCACACCCACCATGCCGCTGCGAACAGGATAGGCAGCCACGCGGTCGCATCACCCGACGCAATTTCACCGAACATTCCGATGATGTACAGGTAGCCGATCTCGAGAGAGAGGAGGAGTCCGAGTGTGATCCCCAGCCCCGCCTGCCGTTTCTTGCTCATGTTGGGGTAGTGCTCAAAGTCTGGATGGAGCTTCATTCCCTCGTGCTTAGTCTGTGCCCAAGCCGCTGTTACGCGGCCAGCAGCGACGCCTACGTAGCTTGTGAGATAGGCGGCGGCTCCAGCAGGGAACAACGCTTTCGCTTCTTCCCAGCCCTCCAGAGTGGCCTGTCTAGCCGTCTCAACGAGGTCGAACGCCGCGTCACCATCGATATCTCCGATGTCGATGCTACCAATCTCATCGGCGGGCTCGAGGTCAGCAACCGGGATAGATAGCTTGGAACGGGCGAACTGTTCGAACGTGTCGAACCAGCTGCCATAGCGGGGATCGTTGTACGACGTGCTCGGGATTCGCGCAGACTGTGACCCCTGTGCCGAGGCTGCGAAGTCGTTATCTCGACGGAACTCTGCGTAGGCCGTCGTGTACTCAGTATACCAGAAGTTACGGAAGTGCCTCGGAGTGGGCTTCTCACCGTTACGGAGTGTCTCGTCGACGCGGTCGCCGATCGCTTCGACGGTATCCCTAACCCACTGGGTCGACCGCGCGCCGTCGTCGGAACTCTCAGACGGGAACAGGGCCGTGTCGTTACCCGGTGCGGTCTCGACGAGTCGTACCCACTGCTCGATGAAGTCTTGACACAGAATGATGGGGACGAGACTGGGGCCGTTTTTCCGGTCGTCGGTGAACTCAACGTACGGACGCTCTCCATCGAAGTGGATGCCCCGGATCGCTGCTGGGTCACAGAAGTCAGCTGGCCGCCATCCCATCACGGCGAGACAGATCATCACCATCTGCTCAGTCCGTGTCTCGCAGGCGTCGAAGTACGCTTTCACAAGTTCTGTGGAGGGTGCGATCGTGACGGGTGTCGAATCTCCACCCCAGCCAGAATCTCCGACCAATGATGTTAGGGGATCATGGTCGATGACGCCTTTGTCCTCCATCCGCGCGAGGAGGTCCCGCAGGGTCGTGACGTAGTTGTACCGACTCTGACCACTTTCGAACTCATTTTTGAATCCGCCCATCAGCTGTTCGGCGCGATTGAAACAGACTTCACGCTCTCCGCGCCCCAGTTCGAAGATGTCGCTTGTCCCGATCGTCTCCTTCGCGATCTCCATCGAGCGCCGGAGGTGAGTCCGCGCTGACGAGAGGCTTGTCCCGTTGAGCCGGTCGCCGACGTCGTCCTCGTACTCAAGCCAGCCTTCGACACGCCGGACCGTTTCGGGATTACTACACGGGTAGTCTTTCCTCGGCTGCTCAAACCCACACTCCTCGATGAGCCACTCATCAGGGCGGGTGTTGAGTTCCCGGACACGTTGGAGGAAGTATCCGAAGCCATTCTCCCGCAACCACTTGTGGGTCGGCTTCTCGTTCGTGTTGTAGCCCTGCTCTGCTCGCTGTTGTTTCACCTCGTCAACAAACCCGTTTCGAAGATACTCCAGAGTCCATTTCCGCGACATGATCAGTACTGCTCACCCGAGGGGGATATTCGTTACTGGGGTGTCTCTTGTTAGGCGGTCCAAACTGACTACAGATCTTGTTCGTCATTGTTTGAGGCTCCAAAGTTCAAAACCGCAAGACGTGGGGCGGGGGTTGTGTGGATAGCAACATCTCAGAGAGTGTTTGGAAACGAAACAAATCGCACGACACAACAGCCATCTAGTGGTAGAATAAACTATTGTGCGCTGGCTATCGGAAATTGAACAACCAACACACAAGACAGACTGGCTGCTAAGGCCGAAATGTTCGAGAACGTCGGTCTCTGGAGGGCCGAGAACGTTCCGGTCAGGATCGACCCTCATCTTGCGGAGCCCTCGTCAGTAGGTCGTGGCCGACGTCTTCACGTCGCTTCGCCTCAAACTCATCCGGGCGACCGCGGAAGAGGCGCCCCAAGAGTATGCGCGAGGTAGCCCGTCTCGCCGACCGAGACGTGTCTGACGTCCACTCGAACCTGAAGCAACTGGAAGTACTGGGAATCCTCATGCTAGAAGAAGGCGGACCCAGCGGTGTAATTCAGCCCGCTGTTCCGTTCGACCGCATCGAGGTCCACATCGACTACCCGCTGATCAATAGTGGCGACGTCGACAGTGTTTCCGTGAGTGCGTAGTCGGCACCCGCCGCTGTGGGAGGCGGTTCTCCCGCAGCGGACCCACGCAGGCCACCATCCGAGCCACCGCCCCAGTGACGGTGGGTGAGATCAGAGAGACCGGCGGGCCCGTAGTAAGATCAGGCATTCCGATACGATCAGTGAGAGGGCTCCGGGAATTCGACTCGCTGGCGAACTTAAGTAACATCGGGTGGCAGCAGCGGCCACGCGGACTGGGAGTAGGGTGACCGGCACCGAGGCGTCGAAGGAGTGTTGCCGGTGGCGCTCATTACCTTGGACGAGATGCATCGACCAGGACACTACGGCGGCTCGCTGCTCGCGTACGCGCCGGTCGGCTTCCTGGTGGTTGCGGCCGGCGCCGTGGAGCTGGCGATCGCCGGCGGCGCCGTCGCGGTCGCCGGGGCGATGGTCCCCGACTGGGACCAGCGTGTGCCGTTCGTACGCCACCGCGGCCCGACGCACACCGTCTGGTTCGCGCTGCTCGTCGGCGCCGTCCTCGGCGCTGCTGGCGCCCTCGTAGGGAGTGGTGTCGGTGTCGGTGGGGCAGTCGTCCTCGGAGTTTTCGGCTTCGTCGTCGGCGTCACGATCGTCGTCGGACACCTGCTCGCGGACGTCCTCACGCCGATGGGGATCCGCCCGTTCGAGCCGCTCCGAGACGACGAGTACACGCTCGACGTCGCCAAGGCTGCGAACCCGGTCGCAAACTACGCGCTCCTCGCGCTCGGCGCCGTCGCTTCGGTGGTCGCGTTCCTCGCTGGTGGCGCTGTGGCTGGTTTCCTCGGGGTGTGAACAGCGGGTTGGAGCGTCACCACGTATCCAACCTGGGTGTACTTGGAGAAGGTACTAACAAAGAGCCACTAGAAGGGGACGGTATGCCCTACGGCTGGACAATCTTGGAGATACTGGGGGTCGCGTTCGGAGTACTGGGTATCTACTACGGCATCACCGAAGCCCAGTTCCTGACCGCTGGTCTCGGTTTCTACGCTACAAGCGTGACGGTTGCCTACCACAGCGCCGACGTCGATCGCGAAGACCTCTTCGAAGCACTTGAAGAGGAGAGGGCTGACAAAAGCGATCCAGACTAACGGACTCGACCCCTGCCCCTCGTGATCGACCGCTCTATTTCCTTCACGGCCTCTTTCTTCGCCTGCTCCATCGCACGCTCGAGCTCTCGTTCTGTGACACCCTGGGCCTCGACAGTGATGTCCGAATTGAAGGTGTTCCGGACTTCGGTGCTGTTGTCTGACCCCCCACCGCTTCCGCCGGATCTGGCGCGTCTCTCAACCGCCTTGATCAGTGCGTCTGCGAGAGCCCCGACCGCTGCGCCACTGGCGCTGGAGTCGCCGGTGCCGAAGCCCGACGAGCCAGCTCCGCCGGCGACCATCATCCGACTTCCGCCGACCCCACCAAGCCCGTCGACGAGACCCGCCAGCTTTCGGTCGATGAAGCCGCGCTGGTCAGCGTCTTTACGCTGGGCCTCGGCGGCGCGGTCGCCGATGAGGAAACTGGGCGCCGGGATACCGAACCCACTCGATCCCGCACCCACACCGCTGCCGATCGATCCGGGTCCGCCGCGCTTCAGGAACTCTCGGCCGAGGAGACCGCCGCCGACAGCGGCGCCGCCGGCGGCGAGCCCACCGAGCAGCTGTTCACCGGAGACATCGGGCATCTCGAACTGTATCGGATCGGGTTCTTCGACTGGGTACTCTGAACTCGGCTCCTCGAGCGGGTACTCCGCCTTCGGTTCCTCGATCGGGTATTCCGAACCAGGCTCTTCCACTGGGTACTCTGACCCCGGCTCGGAAACTGGGTACTCTGAACTCGGCTGTTCGACCGGGTACTCAGAGGTGGGTTCCTCGACCGGCATCGAGTCCGGTTCTGGGAGACCGAGCGGTAGCCAGTCGGGTTTAGGGAGATCGGGCGGCAGCCAGCCGGGCTTCTCGAGCTTGGGGAGCGACGGCCACGAGAAGCTGCTCAGGACATTCGAGAGCGCGCCGACGCCGAGGGCGATCCCACCGAGGGCGAGTCCGCCGCCCATGCTCCCGAGCCGGGATGCGCGGTCGAAGTTGCCGTCCTCCATCTTGTCGTTCAGATCTTCAAGCAGCTCGTTCCGATACTCGTTCAGGTCGATGTGCTCGCCCCACGACTGGCGGTCGGATCCTGCCGAGGGCGACCCAGACATCATCGCACCAGACGTCGACGGCCCGCTGCTGCTTGGCATCGATCCGTTGGACGTACTGACGGTAACGTCATCCAGCGCGTCTTCGACCGTTTTTCTGGTCGATCTGAGGCTGCCCTCGTCGACCTCAACTTCTAGCGTTACTGATGTGGAAAAGTCTGACATGGTTACTCACCTGTGAACGGGCTCTCTCGCTCCTGAATCACCGGCAGCGCGTTCAGAAAGTTCTCGACGTCCGACCACGCGTACTCGTCGATCTCTGTCGGGGCGTGGCCGTAGCGCATCAGGAGTGCTTTGGCGAAGGCGTACTGGGCTCGGCGGTCTCCTCCGCCTTCTCCGCGACCCGCCTCGCGAACCCGTTTCCCTCCACCTCCGGCGTCGTGAGCTCGTCGCCGCGCTGTTCGAGCCAGTAGACGAACTGCGGGGCGAGCTGGGAGACCTCCGCGTACTTGCTTTGGATGTCGACGTTGCGGACGTCGTCGTCGATGAACGGCGCCTCGACGATGGCCCCGGCGGCGAAGATCGCCCGCCGCATCTGCTGCCCCCGCCGGTCCGAGGTCGAACCTTGGAAGTTGTCGATCTGGTTGGACATGTAGTCGGACACCAGTCCGTACTCGGCGGCGTTGAGCGCCCCCAGTGTCACTTCCTCGATCGGGTCGATGTCCTGCTCGTCCTCGGGGTTGAGCGCCCACTCGACACCGACGAGCATCTGCTCGAGGCGCTGCGCCTCTTCGCGCCGGTCCTGTCGATCGAACTTGCCGGTCGCGATCTCGCCCTCGGCCTGCTCGGCATTGATGTCCTCGGCCTCCTTGTCCGCGAGCTCGTCGAGCTCTCTGTCGATGCGCTGCTTCTCTTCCTTCAAGTCGAACGTCTTCGTTTTTCGTGGCATGGTTGTCACCGTGACTGACCGCAGTACTGCTCCTGGCCGTTGTTCCCACTGCTCTCTACACCGGTTGGTTCGGCAGCTCCGAGCGCCCGTATCTGTGACCTAAGCATGTGTTCTCCCACGCTCTGGAAGGTTGAGGTCCGTGCCGAGGTGTCTCGCCACAGGCACGAGGTTCTCGTGAAGTTCTGCGAGGGTTGGCTCGTCGATGCGGGAGAAGTCCAGTGCGAGGTCGGTGGTGTCGTCGCGTCCTACCACCTTCATTCCAGATTTTTGGGCAGCCAGCAGCTCGTCGAGATACTCCGAGATGTCATCTTCGACGTCGCCTTCAGAAACACACATTTCGAGAGCCAGCCGCATCTCGAGTGCCTCTCTTGGTGTGTCGTCTCCGCTCTTGTGGACGAGGCCTTCCAGCAGATACACGATGCCAAAGAGCGTCTCGTAGACCTGAAGGAACCTCTCGTCCACCATCTCTTCGGCGCCGAACTCGATGTCAATGTCGGTCTCCAAATCGACCGTTTCAATGAGTTCTGAAGACATCTTCACCTATTTCCTCGCGGGTTAGTCAACGAATTGTACGGTACCCACCCACCGGTCAAGGTGGCCATGGATGGAACTGCTCGGAACTCTCGCCAGCACAACTCCTGCTGGTCAGACGGCGCCGTTGCGATCCTGTTTATCGAGCTCATCATTGGAGATTTGGTAGCTATCATCCCCAATCAGCCCTCCACATGATGGCGTTCAGAAGCCTTCTCTGGGTCGTATTGCCTCGCCATCTTTCGTAGGAGCGAGTCGTAGGTCTCGCCACCACGCTTCTGGCTTTGGACGAGATCTCGTGTCTCCCGCGAGCAGGGGATGCGACTTTCGTCTGTTTCTGGCATGGCCGTGCGATTACAACTATTGACTATAGCATCAAAAGCCTTACCACAAAGCAGAGTATAGCAATATCTGTTTACTATGGCCGACGCACACGGTTTCCTGACGGACGTGGATAAAGAGTTCCTCCGGGGCGAGAAGGAGTACAGCTCAAAGCAGGGACGATACGACCGGCGGCGAGCGATCCGGGAGCGGACGAGAGAGGCCTTCCGCGACTTCCAGCTGCTCCAGGAACTGCTCGACACCGAGGAGCGAGACAAGATCTTCGACCCACCGACCGAGGATCGGGTTGGCATGCTCAACGCGATGACTGACACAATCGCGTTCATGTATCACGCCCTCGAAGGCGACGCCGAATCGGGCGGCTCGCCGGCGTCGCGCTCGATCACGGTGCCGTTTGAGTTCATCCTAGAGACCGGCATTCGCCACGGAGAGGTTGCCCGGCAAGAGTCTATCAATCCTGCTTGGGGTGGCGACGTCGACGTCACGATTGATATAGATCTGAAGCAGCTCCACACCACCTATCGAGAGCGGGTCATCGAAGAGCTGGCGCGGAACGGCGGCCGCGGTCTGACTGACGAGGAGATACGAGCCACTATCGTACACGCCGCCCGGGACACCGCATCGCGAGCGAGTTCCGACGAGGACCTCCCCGAGGACGAGCTCGCTTCCGACCTGTATGGCCTAGCCGCGGCAGTGGAGAAGAAAGCTGCCGAGCTAGACGATGAGGATCAGGCCGCTTCGAGCGGCGGGAACTCCTGACCGTCGAAGTAGTCGTGGACGACGCGCACGGACTCGGAGGCGCGGGTCATCGCCACGTAGTACAGCCGACGCTCCTCGGCCTCGGCGCCGTTCCGGAACCGCTCCAGCTGCGCTCGTGAGTACGCTGGGAACACGAAGACACACGGTGCCTCCAGCCCCTTCGCGGCGTGGATCGTCCCGACGCGGACGTCGCCGGGGTCGTTCACGGCGCCGGACCGCAGCGCGCCGGCGAGCAGCTCACGACGCCACTCCCCAGCGAGAGGCGGGGAACGATGTCGCGGACCCGGTCGGCGTTCGGGAACCACTCGCTGACTTCGTCGGCGGTGAACGCTCGCGACAGCGTGGAGTCCGGTCGGAGCCGGCGGGGCGTCACTCTACTTCGTGAAGGCCGTCGACCTCGCCTCGCTTGTCGTACTGCGAGTCCCACCAGAGATCCTGATCGCGGCCGAACTCGCGGCCGTCGAGTCGCGGCGTCGCTCCCGGCAAATCTTCAGGATTGGGCTTCTCGCGGATCTCAGCGATCCAGCGGGCGAGGTCGGCGCGGTCGCCGGCACTGAGATCGTCGGGCGCCACGTCGACAAGGCTGAGCACATGCTCGACGTCGGGGTCGGGATGGAACTCGACGAACCGCCGAAGATCGTCGGCGTCGGTCTCGAGCCGGGCAGCGATCCGTGACTCGGTCGGCGTGGCTGTCGACATACGCCTCGCTCCGCGGCCATCGGCCTTAATTCGTCGGCGACGAACGGAAGTGATCGAGGGGGTCGCGCGCGTGGCCTGTCCGAAAAATGGTTGTGCGAGCTCTCGCAGTGGTCGCCTCGGGCGGATCTTCATGCCCTCCGGATCGGACGTCGCCGGCGCTAGTCTTCGGCTTGAGCTTAGGGTCGACGACGACGAGGAGGGCACCAGCAGTCTTAACCAACACTACCTAAGTTCTTAACCAACACTCAAAGCGCGACGACGACGAGCTCTGGAGGTCGGTCTCGACGAAAGGGTAGCCGGCATAAGGTTGTTTCGTGAGCAGCAGCCACCCGAGCTGCTGACCGCGCCTCGACGTCGACGGCGTCGCCGGTGGCGCGGCTTCGACGCGTCGACCGGCGTCCTCTCGGCGTTGTCACCGGCGTGTCCTCGGCGTTGCCTCGACGTCCAAGGAAGGCAGCGCGGGGCTGCTATGCTCCCCCGCGCCGCCACGGGTTTCGCGCGTCGGCGGCGCCGAGAAATGGTCGCCCTCAACACCCACTGATTGATCTCTTCTCTCCAGGTCGTCGACGACGATCGTCCTCGAGCTCACCGCCGCCTCTATCGAAGCCACTCGGCTCGGCGCCTGAGAGCCACCCGTCGAGCAATTTCTCTCGAACCGCTCACGATCACATCGCCCCTTTCTTTGGACGATTCGGCCGATATTCACCGGCGTCTCGCGGGACGAGAGCGGGAGAGAGGCGGGTCGGGCCGATTTGAGAGCGTGACAAATACCTCGACGGGATCGGCATCGAGGAGCCAGTTCAAGAAATTGCTCGACGGAGGGGCCTTGCTGCCGTTTTCACGAGGAACGCGTTCGTCAGCGCCCTCGGCCAATGCTCGTGAACTGCCAGCGACGGCGTCGTCGAACTCTACGTCGACGTCGCCAGCCGGGTCGGTGTGGCGCGGGTCGTTGTCCAAGGCACCAGCATTGAAATGTCAGCTATGGATTTAGTATCAGCCCTTGTGTATGACTTAACTTCGACGTGGAGTGTGAAGCGGTTGACAAACACGTGGGTTTCATTACATCACTCTCTCTGTTAATCCCATGAGCTACCAGGACCTCACAGAGCGGTTTAATCAGTTCTATCGCAATTACTACAGAGAGGAGATTGGCGAACTCGCACAGCGATACCCAGACGACCAACGATCGCTATATATCGACTACGACGACCTGTTTCACTTCGATCACGACCTCGCTCAAGATTTCCGGTCTAAACCCGACCAGATACGAGAGTACGCAGAAGAGGCACTGCGGCGTTACGACCTTCCGGCTGACGTGTCTCTCGGCCGATCCCACGTCCGAATAAAGGGCTTACCCGAGAACGTTGAGATCGGAGAGATCCGTGTCCATGACGATTTTATTGGGAGTCTGATTTCTTTTCGCGGAGTAGTCCGCAAAGCAACAGATGTGCGGCCGCAGATCACCGAGGCCGCGTTCAGGTGTCAACGCTGCGGGACGATGACGTATATTCCTCAGAGCGGCAGCAGCTATCAAGAACCTCACGAGTGTCAGGGGTGCGAGCGTCAAGGGCCGTTCAAGCTCAACACCGATCAGTCGGAGATGATCGACTCTCAAAAGCTTCGGATACAAGCAACACCGTCGGGTACAGGAGGCGGAGAAACCCCTCACTCGATCGACGTTCATCTTGTCGACGACGTATGTGGGCAGGCTACTCCAGGCGACCACGTAACCGTAGTCGGGGTACTCCGAACCGAACAGCTAGAAAATGGAAACCGGAAAGGGCCATTATTTGACCTATACGTTGACGGGCTCTCGATAGAATATACCGACGAGTTGCCGGTCGACCTGACAGACGGGGATCGGGAGAAGATCGTTGAGATCAGCAAAAACGATGATGTGTATCAGATGTTCGTGGACTCGGTTGCCCCCTCGATTCACGGGTTAGAGACAGAGAAGCTAGCCGTTCTTCTTCAACTCTTCAGCGGAGTATCGAAAGAGGTTGATGGTGGAGAGTCGATCCGTGGCCAGCTCCATATCCTGTTCACAGGAGACCCAGCGGTGGGGACCAGTCGGATCCTACGATCGGCAGCAGACCTTTCGCCTCGTTCAACGTACAGTAACGGGGCGGAAACGTCGAAAGCGGGGTTAACTGCGGCCGCCGCCCGGACAGGCGGGACTGACGGTCCATGGGAGCTCAAGGCAGGGGCACTGTCAATCGCTGACCGGGGTCTTGCTGCAATTGACAACTTCTCCAAAGCCGATGGTGACGTGGTAGGTGCGTTGCCGGAACCGATGGAGCAACAGCAAATCACGATCTCAAAGGCCTCTATCCACGAGTCTATCGATACTCGTGTTGGAATCCTCGCCGCCGCGGCACCGAAAGACGGTCGGTTCGACCTGTATGAACCGCTTGGGGAGCAACTACCAATTGACCCTCAGCTGCTGAGTCTGTTTGATCTCGCCTTCACTGTCATGGATACCCCACAGCTTGAGGCAGATACAGAGATAGCAGAGCACATCTTGGAGGTCAACCGGGCGGGCGAACAACGGCAGGCTGGCAAAGATCCGGAGCCCCCGGAGTCAGCTGACGCACCACTTGAACCCGAATTCATCCGGAAATACATCGCCTATGCGCGAGAGATTCAACCGGTGTTGACTCCCGAGGCCGAAGAGTGTATCACAGAATTCTACGTCGATCTTCGATCGAAAGGGGCCGACGAGGACGCTCCCGTGCCCATCAGCGCTCGAAAACTGGAGGCAATAGTACGACTCTCCGAGGCGAGCGCTCGGATTCGACTCTCGGACACCATCGAACTCTCAGATGCCGAGCGGGCAGTCGACCTCGTTGAAGCCTCTCTCAAGGACATTGGTGTTGACCCCGATACGGGACAATTCGATGCCGAAGTGATCGAGGCGGGTACTGCCGAGGCGCAAATCGAGCGACTCCAAAACGTCAAGAAACTCATCTCGGACGTTGAGCAAGAGTATGAGAAAGGCGCACCAATTGATGAGGTCCTTGACCGCTCCGCGACAGTGGGTATGGATGCTGGAGAGATTGAATCCGAAATAGAAAAGCTCCAGACAAAAGGTGAGGTGTATGAAAACCCGAAAGGGCGCCTTCGAACTACATAGCTAGTCTGTCACACCGGTGAAGCCTCACCGGCTGGGAGGCTTACACAGGAGGTTCATAAACTCGCTGAAGGCCTCGGAGTCGGTGACGTCGCGATCGTCGTCGTCTAGCGCCTCGTTCAGCTCCTCGATCGAAGTGTCGAAGCGCTCCAGTTCAGCGTCCGAAAGCTGTTCGCGGGCATCAGAGACC
>NZ_LIST01000005.1:0-233899 GCF_001280455.1 Halorubrum tropicale | reverse complement strand
TGAGAAACCATCGCGTTGTCTGTTTATTTGCGGTCGGATAGAGGCTCAAGTGAAGGATCTCGTTCGTCTGTGGATCAACCGCGGCGTACAGCCAGAACTTCTGGCCGTGGAGGCGGATCATCTTTTCGTCAACCGCGAGTTGATCCTCGGAGACGGTCGAGATCGGCTGTAGATCGGCCTTATGAACCCAGTTGTGGATCGCGACGTGACTTCGACTGATTCCAAACAGTTCAAGATGCTTACTTACCTCGCGCAGTGACATACCGGCTAAGTGACTGCGGATCCCTAGTTCAATCGCCCAGCGCGGCGTTCGATCTCGCTCCACAAACGACAAGTCGATCCACGTGATACGTTCGCTGAGGCGTTCGATTTCGGCCATAAGCACTCTGAAGTCGAGCGCCTCATCCTCTAAGTTAACGCGACCTCGACGCTTGGGTGAGATTCATCAGGTGCATGCTCGCGCCACGTCTCTTTGTTCTCCACACCTAGTTGATTGTTGAACAGGGCGGTCGCCCGCTCGTACCCGCTGTATCCTTCGAGGCGCTCTGTGTCATCAGTCACCGCCCAGTACGTCGCTTTGTGTTCGACCAGACTACGGTCTTTCAACCGTGAGAGTGCGGTGCTGACCGCCCCCTCGTCGACACCGATCTGGGAGGCGATTTCGCGTGGCTTGAATGCTCGATCTTCGTTTGTAGCGAGAAATCCGAGAACCTGATCCGGGATCGAAAGGCCCGCAAGCTCTTCCTTGCTCGTGTTTTCGAAGGTATCTCGGTCAATCGACATCGTTGGATAGGAATACGGTATCTATTGTAAAAGCGTTCGGCGTGAAACCTACGAAAATACTGAAAGCTTCGAAGAAGACCGTTATCCGAACTCGTAGTCGCTGTCGTAAGCGCTGACGTACTCGTCGTTGCCCGCTCGATCCGGCACGTAACACGGACCCTGCCCACCAGCGAAGAACACCGGCGCCTCGATGTCGAGGTCACTGTGTCGGTCCAACAGCTGTGGAATATCACCTCGAAATTCGCCCATGCGCGGCTCTCGGCGGGTGCAGAACGTTCCTCTCGGCGGACGATGTTCCGTGAGCGGTGGAAGCGACTCCTTGGTAAGGTCGTCGATAGTGAGGATTCGGACATCGAGCAGTTGAGCGAGAGACCATGCGGGAGTGGTCACGAAATATGTGCAATAGTCTCAGAAACGGTAGTCAGTCACGCAACTCCTGGATGAACGAGTGAGTTCAGGATAGCTGACTCGGAAGGCCACCCAAAGAGTTTTCATATCATACAATTAATTGCGTATTATGAAAAGTACGAACGTACTCCTCGATTTTCCATTCCCAGAGGAGCGGGTCTTCCGCTATCAGGCTATGCAAGATATTCTCCACCATCTCGTGAACAACCCATTCGAGGAGTTCACACAGCAGGAACTCGCGTCAATCACGGGCGCAGACATCTCGTCTGTTTCGCGCTCACTTACACTGCTTAAGAAACTCGGTGTGATTGCTGTGAGTGACCACAGACCTGCTCGAATTTCGATCGATACCGATCATCTTCAGCGACCAGATCCAGTTTTTTTGATACCACAGTCAAAGTTCCGTAAGCCAGTCAGGGCCTATCTCGACGAGCTTGAGACCCGTATTCAAGAGAGCGAAGAAATTACCGAACTCATTGGTGTCATTCTCTTCGGGAGTGTCGCTCGCGGAACAGCAGACCGTCGAAGTGATATTGACCTTCTTTTCATCGTTGATGGGGACCTCACCTACGGACGACGCATCTGTACGTCTCTTGCACGAGATATTGAAGACGAATCGTTTGACGGCCATCGGTACGAGTTCGAAGTTCTCGTTGAGACGCCAGAAACAGCGGTCTCACACGGATCTGAACTCGCAGATCTTTTCGATGAAGGGCTAGTTCTCACCACGTCTCCCCAACTTCAGGAGCTACGGCAAGATATCTATGCTCAGTCTCACGGAGGTGCGTAGAGATGCCGATCGATCACGACGACATCGAACCGCGGTTGTCGAATACACAGGACGCCTTCCACCGCGGTGGGCAGATATCCGAAGAGGGATTGGATGTCGCCAGTGCCGATCTCATCCAGCTCCGAAAGGCGTGCCGACTGCTCTCTGGGGCAGAACAATTGTGTGAAGACGGATACTATCTTTCTACGAGGAGAGAATCCCGGCGTTTACGCCGGGAGTGAATCCGACAACGGTGACACAGTCTCTCACCGATTACAGACTGGATATTCCACGCTCATCCACACCGTTAAGTAGGATTATCTACATAGGCTATGTATGGCGATTAAGGCCACACGCACCTACGTTGGTTCCATCAAGAACCACCAACAGGTCTGCGATGGCCTTGATTCGCTCGGAGACTCCGCCTCGAAAATTTGGAACGTCGCACGATGGACAGCCGACCGTATCTGGGACGCAACCGGCGAGATCCCGAACGGTAGTGTGCTGAAATCGTATATGAAGAATCAGCCGTGCTGGAAAGATTTGAACGCACAATCCAGTCAGAAAGTCATCGAAGAACTTTCTGACGCTTTCCAGTCATGGTTCGATCTGCGACACAAAGATGAGAAGGCGAATCCGCCCGGCTACCGCAAACACGGCGACAGCCGACCACGTTCCACGGTCACGTTCAAAGAAGACGGGTTCAAACACGACCCTGAGAACAACCGCGTCCGACTCTCAAAAGGCTCGAATCTGAAAGACCACTTCTCAGATTTCCTGCTTTGCGAATACCAGACTCGACCAGACGTTGATCTCTCGGAAGTCAACCGCGTACAGAACGTCCGGGCAGTCTGGAACGGTGACGAATGGAAACTCCACTTCGTCTGTAAGATCGAACTCGAAACAGCGGAGTCGACTGGCGACGGAGTGGCAGGGATCGACCTCGGCATCACAAACATCGCTACGGTCGCGTTCCCCGACGAATACGTGTTGTACCCCGGTAACTCGCTCAAAGAAGACAAACACTACTTCACCAGAGCTGAGTACGACACCGAGGGAGAGAATGGCCCGTCAGAGCAGTCGAGGTGGGCACGTCGGAAACTCTCCGAACGTGAGACACACTACTACCACACGCTGACGGACGCCATAATCACGGAGTGTGTCGAACGCGGTGTCGGCACGCTCGCGGTGAGTTGGCCTGAAGACGTGCGAGAATCTGACTGGGGGAAAACGGGGAACAAGAAACTACACTCGTGGGCGTTCGACCGCATCTACCAGTACCTCGAATACAAAGGCGAGATGCGGGGTGTGGAGGTGCTGAAAGAGAACGAATGGAACACCTCGAAAACGTGTTCCCGCTGTAGAGACGGCACGAAATCGAACCGCGTCGAACGTGGGCTGTACGTCTGCTCGTCGTGTGAGTTGGTAGCCAACGCGGATTGTAACGGAGCGGAGAATATACGCCAGAAGATAACTCCGAGTCCTCACGGCGAGGATAGGAGTAACGGCTGTGTGGCACAGCCATCGACACACTTGTTCGACCGCGAGAGCGGGACGTTTCACACGAGAGAACAGGTCGTGTCGTAGACCAGCAAATATCCCACCTGCGGCACGGGAAGCCTCGCCGTTTACGGCGAGGAGGATGTCACACACTCACAATCGAGGCTGCGTTCACCTCTATCGAACGCACACTGTTGTTCTGGTTGATCACGGAGGGTCACCACGATCCGTCCCAGCCGCCACAGTCGCACACGACCGCAATCAATCGAAGCGCAGATGTCGGCTTCATCACTGAGGAGGTTGCGATGGAACTCGAAGATCTTTGGAACGAAAATCGCGCTCATACGTACTATCAGGACGGGATGGCGACAAAAGAACGAGCGAATGCGATGCTTGCGCTTGCGGGCGATATTCACACACAGATTATCAACCTCGTTGGACAATCTCATGAATGTCTTTGTGCGTGAGTAATTCGGTTGCCTGTTCGTTAGTTCGCAGTGTCCCAAATACCCACAGATTCGTATCGAGGATCTTCACGACTCAGATCCGTACACTTGGGTGGCCGTTTCCTCACGGGCCTCTTCGACGGCCCGTTCAAGATCGTCCGTATCGACTTTCTCACCAAGTGCTGTGAGCTCGGCGTCGATATCGCCATCTGATTGGTGGCTCTGTTCAGCCTGCGCGAGCAGTTGCTCTAGTCGAAGGGCGATGATCGCTGTGTCGTCATTCAGTTCGCGAAGATGCGATCGGCAGGCTTCCTTGATGAACTCGCTTTTGTTGGTGTAAATTCCCGTTTCATCAAGAAACCGCTCAATCTCAGTGTCTAACTCAACCGGGAATTTGACACTGACGCTTGCGTACTTCATGGTAGTACGATCGTACTACAATTAAATAAGTCTGTGGCACCGATGAGGGTGTGAACCCTCAGCCTTCGCTGCTATCCGAACTCGTAGTCGCTGTCGTACGCGCTGACGTACGCGTCGTTGCCTGTTCTGTCCGGCACATAACACGGGCTTGTCCCTCCAGCGAAGAACACTGGCGCCTCAATATCGACGGTGCTCTGCCGGCTCACTATTGACGGGACGTGTTCACGGAGTTCGCTTACCGAGGGTTCTCGGCGGGTATGGAACGTTCCCACGGGTGGTCGATGCTCCGTGAGCGGCGGCAGCCCGTCTTTCTCGAGATCTTCGATGGTGAGGATGCGAACATCGAGCTGTTGGGCGAGCGTCCACGCCGAGGCGGTGACGCCCCTGGCCACGACGAGGACGGGCATTGCGCGAGCCAGTGCGGCCCGGTGGGAGATTGCGGCGACAGCGTCGCGACCGACGAGGGTTGTGTGCCAGTCTTTACACTCACCAATGATGAAGTCGTCCGGCTCGTTTCGTGGGGATTGTCGGCGCGCGAGGACGTCGGTTTCAAGCCCGAAGAGCTGCTCATTGCGGGCGGTGAGATACCCCCACGTTTCGAGTGCGTCAGCGAACTTTCCTTCGAGCCACCGGCCGTTCGTGGGGTCGTGGTCCGTGGGTGTCTCGCCGGGGTCGCGACCCCCGACTTCTGGGATCTCCTCGCGGTCTTTGGGGTCGTCACTCATTGGTGGCCTCCGCGTTGGCGGCGTCTGTGGCTGTCTGTTCGAGTGCGCTCGCAACTGTGTGCGCCTGTGTTGCTGTGAGAGTCACGTACGTCGTCCCCCACTGCCCGCTGAAGGCGAGTCTGACGACTGACGCATCGAACTCATCGCGGTCGATCTGGATTGTGGCCGACTTGTGGGTGACCGGGTGGTCGCGCGTGACCGTTGTTTCGAGATCGAGTGTCGGGGTTGTCATTGTGTTTCACCCCCTTGTTTCGAGTGGAGCGATGGTGTCTCGGTACGGTGGATTGTTGTGGGTTGGTGGGTGCCTCTCGGTGAGCTTGGGTGATCGGGGGCTATGCTGTCTGTGTTCATCGGACGGCTGGTGTCGTTGTACATGAGGTGTGGTGTGAACAGGGCTGTCCAGGCATGGGCGCTCTGTTGGCTGGCCCACCTGCTGGTGTGGCTGCACACGCGTTCTGTGGTAGTTGTCTGTCGGTGCGCCAACAGCGGGGTTGAGCGAACGTCTGCGGGAGTTGCGTCCGTGGTGGTCCACCGTCTGTGGCCGTTGCGGTGGACAGGTTGAACGCGTTCAAGCTCGCTGACGGCGGCGATTCGGCGATCGTAACTGCTCGCCGAGATGCCGGCTCGTTCGATGAGCTCAGCGCGGCCACACGGTTGGGTTGCTCGCAGGAGTGTGGCGTACAGTTTGGTCGCGGTGGGCGGCAGATCCGGCCGAAAGCGTGTCGACGAGCGGGTGGCCGCTGCGCGTTCGACCTCCGCAGGCGTCGGCGTCGGTGACTCGTTCAGCGCGCCCAAGAGGCTCGCCACGACGTCGTACGGACACGCTTGGTGGGTGTCCGCCGGGCTGAACGAGCGCAGACACAGCCGCACGAGCCGCTGTCGCTCGCGGGGTGTCCACTGCACGTCGTGGGTCATCGCAACTCTCTCTATTGCCCGCCGGATGGCGGGGTAGGTCGTCCCGTCGACGACCGGGATCTTGAGGGGTGGTGCGTGTTCGGTGCCGTCGGCGATTGTTTCTCGGACGTCGGAGAGTTCTCTTGTGAGTGCCGTGGTGATCTGCTCGCCGAGGTCTGTGACAGTCGGCCCGGCAAGCACCCACGACATGGTGAGATCCAACTGTGTATCGGGCGCAACCTCGTAGGGGAGTCGCCGGCGTAGCTTTGCGGGCCGGTCTTCGAACAGCATTCGGTAGCCTGCGTGAATCCCGTAGACAGACTGTTTCGGGACTGTCTTGGCGAGAAACGCACAGAGATCCCGGAGTTGGGTGGGGTTGCGTGTGAGTGCGTCAGTATCTGGGAGTCTGATGGTGGTCGTGAGCTCGAGGCCGGCTGCGTGATACAGCTGGGTGGCTGACGCGATCAGCCCGTGGAGATCTTCAAAGAGGGTGGCGCGGGCGGCGGTGTCGTCGCTGGCTGTGAGTTCAGCGACTTTCGCGAGGAGCCGATCTCGAACCGTCGTGATTCGTTTGCGCCACGCGCCGTAGGTGGTTTCGACATCGCTGTACCAGCCGACTTGGTGGCCACGGCGGAGGATGCGCTCGACGGGATACGCGTGGGTGTCGTCGTCGATCGCTTCGAATTCGTGGCCGAGTCGTGATGGAGAAAGGATCTTCGAGAGCGCTTTCTCGCTGAGTAAGGCACCCGCGAGACGTCCCAACGTTGCGAGGGGGCCACCCCACTGGAGCACGACGTGGGTTTGATCGTTGGTGTGGCTGAGGTACGCAACGCGGCCGTCGTCGAATGGGTGTGGGTGGGCATCGACGAGGGTGATGGCGTCGTCGTGGGCGACGGTGGTGAACCGCTCGTGGAGGTGGGTTTTGGTGTTCCTTGGGCCGGTAAGCCACTGGACGTACTCGGCGTCTGCGTCGGGGTCGCCAGTTGTCGCCACCCATTCGTCGGGTGTGAGTGTCTCCTCGTCCGAACGGCGGGGCGACACTGTACTTGTGGAACCTTGAGGGGTCCCAGTAAGACGCTCATCGAGTCGGCGCTGATTCGGGTGGATGAGGCCGTCGGTGTCGTCGAGACACTCGTGAACGGCCAGTTTGCCGAGGTCGGTGAGCTGGACCGTGTTGTGCTGGCCACGGCGGTCGACCGTGACCAACTCGCGGTCCTCGAGATCGAGGATATACCTACTAATGGTGCCGTCGGCGACGTCGATCGCGTGATCGGTGGTGAGATCTTGGTAGCTCCGGGCGTACTCGTGGTTGAGGTTTCCGAGGAGCCGACGTTTTCCCGGTTCGGTGTCGAGATCATAGATAGCCTTCCAGGCGGTCTCGACAGTTCGGGTGTGGTCGGTGTGGGGGGACCCATCCCGGCTAGCAGTAAGATCGAGGTGACACTCGATCCACTTTGGATACCGCTTCGCAAGGTGTCGGCGGACTCTGGGGGAGGCGACGACTCTAACGTCGAACCCATTAGCAAGAACGGCGATTGCCGCGAGTGCGCGGACGCCCGTGCGGCGGTCCGTAAGGGAGGTCCAGGCGTCGCCGTCTAACAAGAGGGTGAAGGTGGTCGGGTGGGCGTCGAGTTCGCGATGGAGTGCGACCGGCCCTTTCGCGAGCGCGCCGAGGTCGGCGTTAACTGGCCCGCGCCCCGTCCCGATGCTAGTGACTGTGTTGGTGAGGTCTGCGTGTCGCTGTTGGTGGTACGGACTGAGCGAACTGCTGGGGTCGTCTCCATAGGTGAGCGCGAGTGTCGTAATCGCGCGGGTGTACGCGACGGCTTCAGCGACGTCGTCGGTCCATGGTTCGTTCGTCTGATGCCACGCCGGCAGGATTTCGGCGAGGAGCTGGGAGCTCGTGTGCCACGGATCCGTGGCGGCGTGCTCGCGGATGGTTCGCTCAGTCTGTGGCCGGAGTTTGTCCAGGAGCGCTGGGACCCACTCGGTCAGCCGAGGCGAGACCGCTGGACAGGTGATCCCCTCGGTGGAGATCTCCGTGGCGTGGCTGACGAGCCGGACCCCTCGCTTGCGGGCCGCGGGCTGGCGTATTTTCATAGCCGATCACCTGCTGGTGATGGGCTGATGGGTCAGATCGGCCAGCATTACTCCGACCCCTCGCGTGGGGGGCCACCATCAGCACGGGCGTGTTCTCGAACCGCCGTGAGAAGCGGGGTTGGTTCTTCCTGTGGCGGGTGGGTTGGGTCTCGTGGTGTCGGAGCGTCTGGGTGGACATGTGGGTCGACGGTCGTCGTGGGACTCGTGGCGATGTCAGTTGGGTCGAGGAGGACGAACGTTGTCGATTGCGTTTGGGTGTTTGAACACGTCCCGATGTGGCCCGTGAGGACGTACTCGCGAACACCGCGGGTGAAGACGGTCGGGTGTTCGTGGACATCTGATCCACACATAATGTAGCCGATCGCGTACGCGGGCTCGCCGGCCGCCCGGTAGGCGTAGGCGGTGATGTCGTCGCCTTCCTGGAAGGGTTGGCCACAGACCTGACAGATTGGGCTGTTGGTGTTGAGCGTGATGCGCGTGAGTTGGGCGAGGTCTGCGGCTTGCGGGTCGTCGGGTTGCGTCATTCACGGCCTCCTGTAACGTTGTGAGTGCCGGCTTGCCACGCCTGGCGCGCGGAGAGTGCGTGGCGGGCCGACTCGGTTAGTCGGTACTCGCTCGTGTTGTGGGTTTGTACGGTGACAAGGTCGCGTTTGATGAGCTCCTCGAGGGTGTCACAGAGTCGAACTTTGTTGATACCGTCGGTGTAGTAGTCGGTGAGTGCGTGGTGGAGTCGGCTGCTCTCGCTGGGGCCAGTCTGCGAGAGTACCCAGAGCAGGTCGCGGTGGGTGGCTGAGAGACCGGCAAGCGAGATATGGTCGTTCTCGCCGGAGCTAGACATTGTGGCCCTCCTCGGTGTCCTCGTCGACGCTGCGTGTCGTAGCGCACGATGTACAGAGTGGGCCGTCGAAGGCAGCGTCGAGCCGGAGGGCGTCTTCCATCGCCTCGATCGCGCTCTCGAAGGGGACGTCCAGCTCGTAGCTGTAGTAGTTCCCCCGCGAGCCGCTTCGGTTCTCCTCGGCGGAGAGGATCCCGAGCATCCGGAGGTCTGAGAGGTGGCTGTGGACCGATCGCTGCGAGAGCGTGTCGACTCCCGACGAGTCACAGATTGCGGTGTACTCCTCGTACAGTTCTCGTGTGCGGCACGGCGTCTCCTGTTTGGCCGCCTTCGAAACGACCGCGAGCAGCGCGAGCCGACCGTGCGTGGTCAGATCCCGCATCCCCTCTTGAACCCGCTCTTGTTCGAGACGGGAGCGAGCGCGTTCGACGTGATCCTGTTCGATCCGGTCACAGTCTTCGTTTTCCGCGACCTCGCCGGCGAGTCGGAGGAGATCGATCGCCTGTGGAGCGCTCCCGCTGTCGTGGGCCGCGAGCGCGGCGCAGAACTCCAGCACGCCCGATTCGACCGCATCGTTGACGACCGCGACTTCGGCGCGGGACCGGAAGACGTTCTCAAGTTCAGGCGCGTCGTATGGCAGGAACTGGAGCTCCCGCTCACAGAGGGTGTCCTGAACGCGTGGGTCAAGTTGCTCGCGAAACGGCAAGTCGTTGCTGATGCCGACAAGGCCTACTGCGGTGTGTTTGAGGCTTCCGTTCGCCCGTGCCCGGGGAGAGTTCGTACAACAGCTCGTCACGGTTGCCTATCGAGTCGACCTCATCTACGACGATTGGGCCATCCCACTGAGGGCTTCGAACTCAAGGTAGAGCTTGGTAAACTCCGTCTGCTGTGGGTATCCCGTCGAGTTGATCTCTTCCCCTCGCCGACGGATCGGAGCTCATTCACACGTTCGACGGCCACCTAGTACGAGAAGTCCAGCGTACAGTTCAGCGAAACGACGAAGAGTCCACGTCGTCGTACTCTTCGACATCTCGGAGTCGCCAGAGGAGGCAGTTGGTGACCTCCGTCTTGGCGGCCCGGGTGTTCCCAGAGCTAGATGTTGTCCGGGTCCCGACTGTTGACGACCGGCTGATGCGTCTGTATGAACTCCTTGATCTCCTTGTCATTTTCTCCTATCATCTCGGGCTGATATGCTCCACCAAGCATTCCATTCTAATACAGTCAAAATTGAAAGAAGAGTGCGCAATCATCCTGTTTTGTTTCTAAATTCGTCTCAACATTCCGGCGCGCGTAACCCAGATTTTAATGCGGATCCCAGTTGCTAGTTTAGCTTATACCGAATGGATATTCTTCAACTCAACAAGTTCTATTATCCCGAAATCGGAGGAATCGAGCAGGTCGTTCGAGCGCTTGCCGAGGGAATGTCCCAGCGGGGTCACACAAGTCGGGTGCTCGTATCGACGCCTCAAGGACAGGGATCTCACGACTCGATTGCGGGCGTGCCGATAACGCGTACCTCCAGCCTCGGTGTGGCAAAATCTGTACCGCTTTCCCCGACATTTCCCGTCAGATTGTATCAGGCGAGTCGCAATGTGGATGTGATTCACCACCATCTCCCAAACCCGCTGAGTGTCATATCACATCTCACTACGCCAAGAACAGATGCCAAAACTGTTGTGACGTATCACAGTGACATCGTTCGTCAACAGACCGCACTCAAGTTCTATCGCCCATTCCTGAATCAATTCCTCGAATCAGTCGATCATATTTTTGTCACGTCACCCCGTCTATTGGATCAGTCAACTCAACTCCAAGCCTACCGTCAAAAATCGTCTGTTGTTCCGCTTTCGATCCGTCTTGAACAGTATCAACCGGGTGAGACAGAGGAAATCGAGATTTCCGTGGATCATGAACGCCCGACGCTGTTGTTCGTCGGACGGCTGAACTATTATAAAGGGGTTGAGTATCTTATTGATGCGATGCGGTCAATCGACGCAGATCTCATCATTGTGGGTGACGGTGAACGCCGCGAAAATCTTGAAGAACGCGCCCAAAACCTCGAAATTGGCAACCGCGTGTTTTTTACTGGACACATTAACGAATCCCAACTCCACGCTTGTTATGACCGCGCAGACCTGTTTGTGCTTCCATCGGTTGAGCCGAGTGAAGCCTTCGGTATTGTTCAGTTGGAGGCAATGGCGTATCACACTCCAGTAGTTAACACTGACCTCCCGACAGGTGTACCCTGGGTGAGTCTCGATGGCGAAACAGGGCGGACTGTTCCGCCAGGCGAAGCTGGCGAACTCGCCAGCGCAATTAGTGAATTACTTGACGATGATGAGGTGCGAGCTGTGTATGGTAAGCAGGCACGTGAACGGGTGGAGAATCTGTTTACTCGGGAACAGATGCTCAATACGATGGAGTCCCGATACCAAGCCATTATAGAAGGGAAAGCAGATCAACTATCCGAATGTTCATCTGGAAAAGTGTAAGCGATCAACGCGGGTGAGGCCGGTTAGCACGCCCGTCATTGATAGCCGAGATTTTCTAAGCGATCTTCAACGACAGCATCAACTTCGCTTTGATCGTCAGCAGTACGATCAACAGCTTGTGTACGACTTATGTGTTGGTGTAACCGCTCATTAAGCCGCTCACGAACGTCTGGAAGTTCTTTCTGTACGTGTGTACGTTCTTCGGGATCATCAAAAAGATCAAACAAACGCCGTGTTTTAACAGTACTGTCTGGAGTAGTCTCAACGTGATACTTATATCGTTTTGTTCGGATCGCAAATCGGCCCACGCCAACATCATCAGATTCTCCGTGGGTTTCAGCAAAAGCCGCCGGCTCGTTGCTGGCCTGTTCGGCATCCGATGATTTGGCAGTTGACCGTGTTGAGTCCGCAGAGGATTCAGACTTATCTATTAGTGGGCTACCCTCAAATTCTCCCGGAATATCACGATCAATTATTTGAAGAATTGTTGGCCCAATATCGATGTTTTCTACTGGCTGTGTGAGATGAGTTGATGACCCCTCTGGGGTGAGTATTAATAAAGGAACGTGAATAAGTTCCTCATAGAGTTGGCGGGGGTGACCGTAGATTCCGTGCTCTCCAAACGTGTCTCCGTGGTCCGCGGTCACGATAACTACTGATGAATCAAGCAGTCCACGGGCTTCTAACTCGTCGATGAACGATCCAATCGCTTTGTCCGTGTATCGAATCTCTGCGTCATACAAGTCGATTAGTGCCTTGCGCTCCTCCTCGGAGATTGTCTCTGGTTCGTCAACGGTGCGTCGCCACAGCTTCTTCGCCTCACGGCGACCGAGTGTTTCATCACGGAATAACCGCTGAGCGTTGTCTGGAGGCTGGTACGGCCCATGTGGATCCATATAGTGGAGCCAGAGAAATCGCCGATCAGCCGTCGTCGTGTCGATCCAATTCAGCCCTTTCGCGTTCAGGTCTTCTGCGCGAGTGTACGGCTGAAGCTGAAAGTGGTTGATTGCTCGGTGTAGAAAAGTGAGTATTCGATTCTTTGCAAGAGGGAGTCCGTCATCGAACGTATCGAAGCCACGGTCGAACCCGTATGCTCTAGAAAGGTATGGATTTGAGTGAAATCCAGCAGTTGTGAACCCAGCATCTGCGAGTTCTGTCGTAATTGTTGGACGGCTGTCTGGGACAGGACCGACCTCTCCCAGCTGGAACGGGTACGCAGAATAAAACAGAGATGGCATCGATTCTCGCGTATGTGAACTCTGAGCGATAGCAGCTTGACACTGAATACCCCGCTCAGAAAACTCGTCAAGGTAAGGCGTAGTGTTTCGGTCGTAACCGAGAAATCCGACGTGTTTGGCTCCAAGGGCGTCAACGGTCAGCAAAAAAATGTTATCTACCATGTGCCTTCACCTCGCAATGTTCCGCCCTGATAAATGAATACATCGGTTGTTCCAATCTATTTAGCGTGATCCGATATGATCGACATCAGTCAGCATAAGTGTCTAGCGTTTGTCGGTAGATGGAGACCATCTTTTCAGCGGTTGACATCCAAGTAAACCTTGTAGCGCGCTCTCGCCCAGATTCAATAAGACTTCTCCGAAAAGAGCTATTGGTCGCAATCTGTTCGATACCCGAACTAATAGCGTCCACGTCTGTCGGATCAACGAGAACAGCGGCGTTGCCCGCGATCTCAGCCATCGCCCCTCTGTCAGACGTGAGAACCGGTGTCCCGCAATCCATCGCTTCGATAATCGGAAGACCAAATCCCTCGTACAATGACGGAAATAGAAGTGCCGTTGAATTATGATAGAGCCAATTGCGTTTCTCATCAGAAACGAATCCAAGCGTGTGTACATTATCGATAGGGGGGCGGTCGATCGCAGCGAAAACATCCCGCTGTGACCCAGCGATGACAAGTGGTAGAGGATTATCAACTCGATCCCGGTACTGTGCGTACGCGTCAAGTAACCGGGTAATGTTTTTTCGGGGATTAATCGATCCAACAAACAAAAGATACGACCCTTGCTCAACATCCGCAACACACTCTGTTGCGTGTTCTGGAATTGGTGTGAGGCCATTGTAGACGCTTGAGACGGATCCGCTTATCCAAGGATACGTCGCGGTGATCTCTGACTTTGAGAAATTCGAAATCGTAACAACATGGTTAGCACTCTTGAGCGCGAGGGGAGTTAAGACACGATATAATGTTGCGTACCGCCGTGAAAACCATTCTGGGTGGGTAATCGGGGAGATATCGTGAACGGTTACCACTGTCGGGATGTCGGCAAGAATTGGCGAGACGCCAGCCGTAGAGTGACAAAGATCAACATTATGATGGCGCAATACACGCGGTAACGTGACCTGCTCCCAGAACTGTGCTCGGAGACCACTTGCGGCTGGCGGAGAACACTTTGCGTTCTCGATACAATTATATTCTCGAAGTTCAGGCGGCAGTGTATCGACGCCAAAGACAAGATAGCTAATTTCATCGTCGCGGTTTGCGAGTGCGACTAAGAGTTCTCTGGTATACCGGCTGACGCCCGCCGGTTCCGGCTTCGAGAGCACGCGGGCGTTGATTGCGACGTACATCTGCTCAATACAGTGATTTTTCTAGAGCCGACAAGTAAGTGTCTACTCCGAGACGCAGGACTAATTATGTCACCCTGATATTTTCTCTTAATGGCCGATGTCTGCTTAGTTAACGCACAATTTCCGCCCGACACCCAAGGCGGAGCAGAAAACTACGTGCTTCGAGCAGCACATGGTCTTGATCGCCGCGGTTACGACGTCGCAATCATCACCTCGAAACCATACGACGGGGTGAGTTCGTTGCGACCGACAAAGGAGACGTACGAGGGAATATCTGTCTGGCGATTCTATCCGCCGAATCTTTCACACCTGAGCAACAGCACCGGCAACAACGTGGTTGAGAAAGCGGTCTGGCGGGGAATCGATCTAGCTAACATTCCCGCTGCCCGTACAGTCGGCTCAGTACTCGATCGGCTGGATCCCAAAATTGTCCACACGAACAATCTCTTTGGCATCTCGACTCTCGTCGGCCGCGCCGTCCAGCGGCGCGACATCCGCCACGTTCACACGCTTCACGACTACGGACTGATCTGCCCGAAGAGTAATATGCTCCGAGACCTGACGGCCACCGACGATGAGCGCACAGTCTGTGAGGATCCCCCGATGCCGTGTCGGGCCTACGCCAAACAACGCCAGATGACGCTCGGTACTCCTGATATTGTTACTGCGCCGAGCCAGCATGTCATCGATGTTCACCGCGACCACGGCTTCTTTCAGGGGGTGAACACCCAGCGAGTTCGCCTCGGCATTGACGGCGTCAAAGACGACCCACCGCCGATCACCGACAGTAAATCGGTACTCTACGTCGGACAGCATACCGAAGCCAAAGGGTTGGAGACGCTCTTTGTGGCCGCCGAACAGCTCCCCGACGTGACCTTTCACGTCTGCGGGACGGGGCCGTACGCCGAGCGAACCGAAGAGGTGGCCGCAAAACAAGAGAACGTGGAGTACCATGGCTTCGTCTCTGAGGATACGTTAGCGGACCTTCGTAAGACGGCCGCCGCCGGTATTGTCCCCTCGATCTGGATGGAAAACTCGCCGATGACGATATACGAGAGCTATGCTGTCGGCCTGCCGATGATCGGAAGTAATATTGGTGGAATTCCGGAACTGATCGATCCTGGTGAGACCGGGTATCTGTTCGAGCCAAAAGACTCCGATGGGCTGGCCCAAGCAATTCAGCGATTGTTCGATGACAATCGGATGGCGTTCCAGCGTCGTGCGCTGGAGTGGGCAAATGAACACACTATGAGCGCTCACGTCAATCGCTTGCTCGATCAGGTGTACGGGCTATAGCGTATTGGTACGACAGACTTCGCCTGGACAACAGACATATACTATCGTGCCGACCTGTATTCCCGTATGTCGAAACCGCACGTGTTCATGCTTATCGGCGATTGTCTCCGCGCCACAAGTTTGACTCCCGATACTGCTCCTTTTATTTCGGCACGTTCGAAAATCGAATTCACTCACTGTTATTCGCCGAGCACGTGGACGCGACCGTCACACGCGTCACTTTACAGCCAGCAGACGCCGGTGGATCACGGGGTGACTCGTCGAGGCGATGTGCTCGATGACCGACAAGCGAGACTGCCCACACAGGTCTTAAAAGAAGGTTACCGCACAGCACTGTTTAGCGAAAATCCAACGTTTAGCACACAGACTGGCTTTAATCGAGGTATCGGCTATGTCGACGATAGCATCCATCGGAAACCGTTCGTTTCCCCGTTCTCACCTGACGCTCACGTTGACAGCATCAATCTCGATTCTGCGATAGCGCTCCTCCGTGAGATTGGGTCTCGTCCGCACAAAGTGGCGAACGCTGCGAACCTCGTCTATGGTTTCGCTGCCGAACTCTCCGGTGACAGTGATATCGATTACCCACATCATGGAGAGCGCGTGCTCGATCATCTCCAGACGTTTATTTCGCGTAACGCCGAGCAGCCGCTATTCTGTCTCACAAACCTGTTAGATACACATAATCCTCACCATGCGCCGCCGGAAGTCGGAGCGAAAAAACTCGGATTATCCGTTCCGAATCATGAGCGTCGTGCCCTTGCCGCCGCAAACGACGACCGACTCTACATGCTCGAGAATGCCGAGTTGCCAGAAAAGACACGCGCTCTGTTTGATTCGTGGGACGAGGTCTTCGCCCGTCGTAAGGAGATCTACGATACACAGATTCGATATTTCGATCACCTTGTGAAACAATGGACCAAAGCGGTCCAACGGCGAGTGCTCGAGGAGTCGCTGGTTGTAGTCACTGGCGATCACGGCCAACTGTTCGGCGCTGAAGGACAACTGGGACATCAGGTGTCGTTACATCCGCACGGGATTCACGTTCCGCTGTACGTCTTTCCGCCGGCATCGTGGGAAACGGGGGTAGAAGTCACTACGCCGGTGTCGTGGATCGGGTTGTCGCACGGGCTAAGTAGTGTCGTGAACGGGTCGGTGACCGGAACTGAGGGGTTCGTTGACGCAGTACTCGAAAGGAGTCAGAGCGATGGACGGGTCGTTGTCGCCGTCGATGGTCCGACGTGGGACGTTACAGAACTGCGGGAGCGTTACGATGACGAAGCGGTAGATGACGTGTGTGTTCGCAAAGTCGGATTCATTACCGATGAGTCGATGACCGTCTACGAGTCTCACTGGGACGAGACTGATGTTAGAAAAGTTGTATACGGGCTTGTGGATGGTTCGCGTGAGTTCCGAGACGAGCAGGCGAATGCGCTGCCAGACGACGACCGGTATACAGAATGGCTTCAAGCCGGTGAGGAAGTGGGACTGGACGCCGAGACTTCTTTACGGCTGGAGAAACTTGGGTATTTGTGAGTACATTTTGTCTATGCCTAACTCTTTCCGGCAGGTATTGTATAAACAATACATGGTAAACCAGGCGTATTGCCTTCCAAGTAACGCATGAGAGGTATGTGTTAATCCATTAGCCACCGCACGGCAGACGCGAACTGCCGTTGAAATCGAGGCCGTACTGATTCTGTCATCTCGCTAAGACGCTCAGGTATCGATTCAATAATCTTGAGAGAGGTTGAATGGTTGATCGCGCTGATGAGTTGGGAGTGTGTCCACGCGTCCGCCCAAATATCATCGTCAGGCGGGTTATCCCGGAGATACTTCCCTGTAATGATGCCAAGTATTCCGAATACGGAGGTCATTGTCACAGGTCGTAGGTACTGTGGCTGTAACAATTGTAGTGAAAAGAATCCAATCAGTCCAACAAGCAAGCCAAGCCACACTGGACTGTCCTCAGTTTTAGCGATGGTCCAAACACGGAGTAGAACGATCATGATCCCGCCGAACAACAATATGGCACCGACGATACCCGTCTCGGCTAACACACCAATATACATATTATGTATCATGTTCTGCTTATCAGCGTAGGCAAGGGCGATGTAATTGTAATTCGCTCCCCCGAGTCCGGTAAGCGGGTACTGGAGAAAAATATCAATTCCTCCAACATACTGGTGAATACGGATGCCGAGATTTTCTGTGCTGAATCCGGGAATGTTGATTGACTGAATTGTCGCTTGTCCAAGCTCCGGATCAAGAAACACGGGGTCGTACTCTACGTTGGAATTGAATCGTGTGTATTGCCAAACTGTAGCCGCAGTTATTATTAATGATATCACAGATATCAGTTGAATACGTAGACGGCTTTGGTTCCATACATCGGATATCGCATCGCCACGAGACCAGATTACATCGGTATACCACCATCCAAATACTGCTAGACAAGTATACAAGCTGACCAATAATGCTCCGCGAGCGGCGTCCCAAGCAGTAAGCTGTAGGATGAAGGCCAACCAAACAGTTCCCACCAGCGAAAAAATGCGAGGCACACGATCAGAAAAAATATATGAAAAAACGACTGGTATCGCGATAATAACAAGCGACGCAAAAGCAGAGCCACCGGTAAACCCGCCGATATACGGGCCTGTTGGGAGTGGGCCAAAAGTAGCAACAACGCGTGTATTAAATCCAAGCACAGTCAATCCCTCAATCGGCCCAGTAATCGCCTGAAAGGTTGCGACAATAGCGTGCCCTAGAATAGTGAGTATCACCACTCCAAGTGCTTTAGATGCTTCAATCCAACCGGAACTAACTGAACGAGCGATAACTATGAAAGCAGCAACGTACCGAGCCACGTGAACAGAGTACCAGACCATTACATCGGATCGCGGGCCAGGAGCAGCGACAATGAGTACAGTAACCCAAGTTACGTAGAAGAGAAAGAAGATGTGTTCTCTACCGATTTCCTGTCGACGCCAACTACGGAGTGAAATAGCACCGAGGATTATCAATGCTCCATCCACGACGAATATAATCGATCCAATGGTTACACCGTCTGGTTGCGGTCCAAGCGGAACGTTTGCTCCGACAGTCATCAGTACAAGTATCGCGACAGTGAGAGCAGAATGAGTGTCGTCGTTTGAAATCGCAATGCTACCGTATACTCCAACTACAGCGAACAAACCAGAGAGAAGAGCTAGTGTGAGTGGCACGCCGACTGTAGACATGCTTAGTCCAAAAACAGGGGTAATAAAAAGAGACCCTATGATTAATCCTATTGCGTACGCATACGTTCGTTGTGTATCATTCATTAGGAGTAGATCTTCGCGGAGTTAAATAGTTCTCACGCTAATAGTTTTCAGATATGTAATTGTTGGATATAAGTCTGTATTTTACCATTATATAGCAACTACATATAACTCTCGAAACCCCAATATTGATTTAGTCATGAGATATTTGTCTGATAATGAATGTCGCTAAATGGGCTCTTGAATCTGTATCGCGAATCAGAACTCATGGCTTTGAGGGAGTCAGAGAATCGATTAGGCCAGTATATCATAAATTCCTCCAAGGTGTTTCTCGGGTTCAGGATCGTGGCATCCCAATCTACGATCATGACTGGGACTTGCTAATCGTCGTTGACGCCTGTCGATTCGATCTCATGTGCGAAGTCGCATCCGACTACGAGTATATTAGCGATGTTAGTCAGTCTCGTTCGCTCGACAGCATGACGCTCCTGTGGATGCAAAAAAATTTTCTTTCGATGTACGGCACAGAAATGTCCGAGACAGCATACGTCTGTGGGAACCCGTTCTCGAAGCAGGCCCTTGATGAGGACGACTTCGACGTGCTTGACGAGGTATGGAAATACGTGTGGGAAAATCCAGGGACAGTTCCGCCGCGAGCGATTACTGATCGAACTATCGCAACAGCTCAAGAACACCAACCCGACCGCCTGATCGCTCACTACATGCAGCCGCACTGTCCGTTCATTTCGCGTCCGAATTTAACACAAGGAAAACGGCTCGACAAGTTTGGAAATCAAGACTGGGACGACGTCTGGCAGAAACTCCGCGCTGGAAAAATATCACGTGAGGAAGTTTGGAGTGGCTATCGGGAAACCTCAGGCTCGCTCTTGATGAGATCGAACTCTTGTTGGAGAACGTAGAGGCTGAGACAGTCGTGATCACCTCCGATCACGGCAACGCACTCGGCGAGTGGTTGGTGTATGGCCACCCACCAACGATGCCGATGGACTGCCTTCGGGTCGTGCCGTGGATCGAGACAACCGCTGCCGATCGTGGAGAGTACGAACCGGAGATTGAGCCAGGCGTAGACCACGAGACTGACCGCGAGGAGCAGCTCGCCGCGCTAGGATACGTTTAGGTCATGTAGCCGAGATTCCTGAGCTGTTCTTCGAGCGCTTCGTCTTTTGTGTCGTCTCGCTCCACCGGTTCTTCGGAGACGATCTCTCTTCGCTCACCGTTCTGATGAACGAGCCACGGTACCTCGACAAGTTCGTCAACGTAGACGCCGTTTGGGTGTCCGTACGCACGTAGTGGGAGCGGTGAGAGCCGTTCGCCAAGAAGTTCTCCATGATCGGCGCTTACCACCGTTTTGCCGTGTAGTTTCTCAAGCAGTCGCTCCGCTTCATCGAGAACGAAATCAAGGTTTTCTCGATAGGCTCGGTCAAGTCTATCATCTGTTAGGTCATACTTTGCCGACACCTCTTTGAGTGTCGCTGTCGGGTCAAAGTGCTCCTTGCCAGTCGGGCCAATAAATGGATAATGTGGCTGAACGTAGTGGACAAGTAGGCGCTTGTTCGGGTATTCTTCCGCGGCGCTGAGTGCGTGTTCGGTGACTGTTTCGGGCGGTACGATAGTATTTTCTTCACCAACCAGGGTATCGTCCCGCCAAACATCGATGTACGCGTGGACTTCGGCCCCGATCTCGTCTGCGACCTTGCGATAGTTCGGATTTGCGGAAACATAGACCACGTCATGGAGCTGTCGGTCTGTGAAGTTGGCACCCACCCATTCCCGTGTGGCCGACGCTCGTGAGATTCGTGTACTGAGCGTTCCGTCGAGATCCGACTGATCGGCAAAATAATCGTACCGACAGGCATCGAGGATTAGGAGATTATCCCAGTCTTGTGTGAAGATATCGATTCCATCAGCGTTATATTCGTCAGAATTGCGGATGGTGTAGAACAGACGATTCACGTGGTAGGCGGTAAGTTGGCGGAAAGAAGTTTTCCTATTGAGGAGTCGACTGATTACGCTTGTCATGCTGGACGATATGGAAGACGAGTGTAAATAGTGTTGTTACACCTGTTTGGTATTGTTTTGATCCACGAATGTGTCATTTATATACCGGTTCCACTCCGCCGATCCGCACTCGGCATGAATAACTCTGTCGCGCACATATCACAACTCAAGAAGATTAAACACATAACATTCTTTGAAATATTAGGTGCCGCTATTTAAGTTTCAGTACTATTCCCAGGACGGTGTTCAGATAAGGTTTGAAAGGTGAGGCGGTGCGTTTTCAAAGTGATTCATGCCCGAAAACGACCGCCTCAGCGGCTGTTTAGACGAGATCAACTTAGAGTTTGTGGAGCGAGAAGCAACACCGCGGTTGTTGATGAAGCTCAGTATTCAGCTCCACCTTGCTGGATTATCGCTTTCGAATACTGTTTCGTTTCTTGAGATATTCGGTGTTGATCGGGTTCGATCCACTGTTCATAACTGGGTCCACAAGGCCGATCTACAGCCGGAATCTGGTCGGAGACCGAATCACGTCGCGGTCGATGAAACTGTGATTCAGCTTGACGATGAACGCTATTGGCTGTACGCTGCCGTCGATCCCGATTCAAACGATTTACTTCACACAAAGCTTGAGCCGACAAGAACGAACGTGATCGCAGATCAGTTTTTCGCGGAACTCCGCGAAAAACACGACGTGGATGACGTGATCTTTCTCGTTGATGGTGCGGTTCCACTTCACCGAGCATGTGAAAAACATGACCTCGACTTCAGACACGAACGACATGGAAATCGGAATAGCGTCGAACGTGTCTTTCGTGAGGTAAAACGCAGAACTACCAGCTTTTCAAACTGTTTCAGCAACGTCGAAGTAGAAACTGCTGACGAGTGGCTGAGATCGTTCGCTTTCGCATGGAATCAGCTTATCTGAACACAAGGCTCCACGGCCAGAAGTTCTGGCTGTACGGCGCGGTTGATCCACAGACGAATGAAATCCTTCACGTGAGCCTCTATCCAACCGTAAATAAACAGACGACGCGATGGTTTCTCACCGAGCTTCACTGGCGCTATCAGCTCGATAACGTCGAATTTCTCGTCGATGACGCAGACTATCTTGGACTAGTACTCGCTGAAGACGGCTATCGATTTCAAATCATTCGACATGGAAATCGGAACGCTATCGAACGTGTCTTTTGGGGGATAGAACGACGAACATCATCATTTGCGAATAGTTTTAGCAATGTCGCGTTAGAGACAGCTCAAAACTGGCTTGAAGCCTTCGCCGTCTACCACAATTCACGTCAAACTTAACGCGAGAGAAATCTGCTCAGTGATACTGTTATTATCCTTGTCGGCGATCACGATGAGAACATTAGGGACCACGAACTGATCGATCACCAATATTGGCTGTACGAGACGCTTCTCCACGTACCGTTGATCATTCGGTATCCCGCCGTATTTGATTCTGGTACGACAGAGGCGCTTGTCGAAACGCGGGCGCTTTATGAGACGGTAGCCGATCTTGCGGGACTTGATTCAGTAGACGCAGACACAGCATCGTCGCTCATTTCAAACGACAGTCAAGAGTATACTTCGCCACAGCTATCAGTAGACAAGCTTGATGACGAGTACAGTCCCCTTGACCCCGCCATCTGGAGATACGACAGAGCACTTCGGTCTGTTCGGTCCGGCCGTTGGAAATTAATTGAGGCATCGGATGAAAAAAAAACTGAATTTTATGATCTACAGGCTGATCTAGACGAGTCTGAGTCGACCAATCAAGAAGATGTACAAGTAGCATTACAACAGGTTCTCACAGATCGCCGAGGACCGATGGAGTCTACTGATTCGGAATCCGTTGATATTCGTTCAACAAGTAAGAAGTGGCTACAAGACCTAGGGTAGATATGATCTGTCCACCGATTATGCTACTCCTGAGCACCAGTATTTGATAGTACATGAGTTCAATTGATGATGCCCTTGGTGGCTTGGCTAAGAGCGCGGTAATCGTTTTTTTTGGTACAGTGGCCGGACGTGCTCTTGGGTTACTGGGTCAAATATTCATCGTCAGGTCGCTTGATCCAACCTCATTTGGACACATTGCGCTGGCGTATACCGTCATATCAACATCTGGAGGACTTGGGCTTTTAGGAATTCACGAGGGTGTAACGCGGCTGCTATCCTCAGAACGCACACAGCAGTATCAGCATCGTGTCCTTAGAAGTGGGTATCTACTCACATTAGGCGGGAGTTTCGTACTAATGATTATTTTGTACGTGTTCAGATTTCAGCTTTCTATTTATTTAAATAACGATCAATTGCCAAGGCTCATAGTGTTGTTTTTTCCTTATATAATAGCCTATTCTATTGCGCGAGTGTCATTTGGTGCTCTTCGATCTTATAAGCGCTCGGGCGCCGCAGTTGTAACCCGTGATTTAGGCCCTCGTATTGGCGGTATTTTGATTTTCGGTGCGCTTGCGTACGTGGGTCAGGCGTACTTTGGCGCCATCGTCTACTGGGTAAGTGTTCCTCTGATCATGGCCATTCTTTCCGGGTATTATCTCTCACAAGAACTCTCCATATCACATGTTGTTTTTCGTTTGCCCAATCTTAAGACCACACGTGATCTATTAATGTTTTCGTGGCCCCTTGCGGTTGGTGCCTCATTTTTTCTTTTACTCTCAAATATTGACGTTCTAATGATAAGTTACTTTTTACAGCCGCGATCTGTTGGTCTGTATCGGGCAATCCAACCACTTCGTCAAGTAACAACTTTCGTCCTTGTAGCGTTCACTTTTCTCTTTTTGCCGCTCGCAACAGAATTCTTTGATGACGGAAATCTTAATGATTTGGACCGTCTTTACACGGTAACGACAAAGTGGATAGTGATCACAACGTTTCCTTTTGTGCTTGTATTCACGCTATTTGCTCCAAGCATTATTACTTCGTTCTTTGGGACAGAGTATACTGCTGCTGCGCCTGCGCTCGCAGTATTGACAGGGGGATTGTTCGTTCGTACGATTGTGGGTCTAAATGGCGATATGACGAAGGCGATTGATCGACCCAGAATCGAACTGTACTCTGTAGTCGTCGCGGTTGTCGTTAATATATTTTGTAATATATTTCTTATTCCACGGTATGGTATCGTCGGTGCCGCGCTTGGAACCGCTATTGGCTACGCAGTCTACAACGGAATTGAACTCGTCGGTATCTATCTAGCTGTTGAGAGCCATCCATTCTCTATGGACAGTATCAAGCCGCTGGTGCCGACATTTCTATTTGCGCTTGGAGTAAGACAGTTTGTTCATGGAGAGAACATATCTTTCGTCATGTTACTTGGTATTGGTATTGGTATTTCCTGTGTCCAAGCTATTTCTCTCGTCTTGACCCGTAGTGTTAGTCAAAGTGATATTGTTTTATTTGAGCGATTTGAGGAGCGAACGGGTTTTGATTTGAGCTGGATTAAATCGGTGTTGCGAACATACGTATAGACAATTGTAACTGTTAAAATAGCGCCTAATCGCATCATATGTGTATACCTCATAATTCTCACTCAGATTTCTTTAAATTGGTCACACCTAGTTGCCTAGTTAATATAATAGATTTCTTATATTTTTCAGGCGATCGAACGATTTGTAGATCATGTTGTAGTCTGGGGAATCGTCCCGATCTAAGTCGAGTGCGTCACGAATCTCGGTCATACGCTTCAGACGATTCGGCGAATACACGACTGAAGGTCGATTGCGGCCCCCTCGGGCTCATCACCACTCCCACCCCACCATCTCAAGTGTTCTCCCCGGGGCAGGGTGGAACGCATTCTGCTGAGGCTCCACCGTGTTGAGTGTTCGAACGAGATGCTCCGGGGACTATCTGAACGGACCCCGACCGAATCCCCCGGTCACGTGAACCGTGTCGCCACGCTTTTTTGAAGCGCGATAGTGCCGGAGTCTCGAACCACGTCCCCAACGATACCGAGGTCGACGTCGAACTCGTACTGACAACGTCGGCCCCTCCGGGCGGGCAGTAGGAGGGACACACCGTATGCCGAGTGAAACGGAGAGATGAAACCCCGATAAAATCGTCGTCACACACGTCGTGCCGAGTGACACCTGCCGAAACAGTAAAACGCAGTCAACATGACCCGCTCCGGTTAGAACGATACCCCAACCAGACTCTAGGCTCGCAGGCACACCTCCCACCGAGTGAGTTCCCGCGACAGGAGCAATCTAGCCGGTGGACGAGGAGATCGTCGTCACGGTGAGCCGTTCGGCGACGTCTTCCGCGCCGCTATCGATTTACGTATGGGTACCTATACGTAACGTATGAGCAAGAACATCGCGATTAGCGACGACGTGTACCGTCGACTGAAACGCGAGAAGGGCGACCGGAGTTTCAGCGAGGTGATCGCCGACAAACTCGACGGCGGCGGTGAGATCTCGGATGTCACCGGTCAAGGCATCTTCGACGCCGAAACGCCCGACAAGGTCACTGATGAGATCGAGCGGTTGAGCGAGGGAACGATGGATCGAGTCACCGATGAAGATCTGTGACACGTCCGTCCTCGTCGATATCGACCGCGGCGGGGTCGACGGGAAAGTAGCTGCTCTTGACGAAGCGGGCCGACACGCGATCAGCATCGTGACGGTGACCGAACTCCGGCTCGGAGTTGACCTCCAGTACGAACGAGGAACGGACCGACATCAACAGGCGATCGACGACCTCGATCGCCTCCTCTCGCGGTTCGACGTGCTTCCGATATCGCGACCGGTCGCGACGACGGCCGCGACGATCATCGCGACGCTGCGACAAGCCGGTCGGCCGCTCGATGATCTCCACGACGTGTATATCGCCGCGACTGCCCGAACACGGGACCTCCCGGTGTTGACCGCGAACGTCGATCACTTCGACCGGATCGACGACCTCCGCGTCGTCGACTGGAAGACGTTCTGAGGTGGTCCGATCGTGGGCACAGATAGAGGGAGCGGCGAACCCGTACCGCGAGGAGACGCAGGGAAGGCCCCGAGGACCTGGTCACCGGCATCTTGTGACGTTATTGTCGTCACAGGGCTCTTCGGAACTTGTGCCGTTCCGGTCGTACGCGAGAAACTCGAAACCGGCGTCGATACGCATCTGTATCTTCGGCCGGCACTCGACACACTCGACAACGAGAGTCTGGTCACGACGATTTTAGCCGCTTCATACCTGACCGACTGGTTCGTTCGACAGTCGAAGCAGCGCGCTCCGCGTTCGTTCGCGAGGGCTTGTAGCCGATTACTGGCAGCGTCGGGTCTTCCGGCTGTGGGCGTAAGCAGGGAATCTATCGCGTCCACCGACTCCTGCGTTCACATGAGACCGTCACGAAGGGTCTCAATCAACAATACCACCCGATCATGACCAACGTCGACGACGGCTCGGGCTTCTCGACGATATTTGTCAAGCGCCTCGCCTTGTCCGTCTCGAAGACGTGCGCGAGGAGGACCCACCCTACGACGTTGAGCCTGTAGCGTTTGATACCCTCAGCGTAGAAGGGTGAACTTGTCGAGGACTGTCACGTCGTAGCCATCTTTGAGGAACGATTCGGCGAGGTGGCTGCCAGTAGAGTAGGGTGGTTCACCCTCACACCACTCTAACTCCTGTTCAGTTTTAGAACTCAAACTATTATAGCTTCACGTATTATAGTCTAATTTCTAACTTCGGCACACATATGTGACTCCCGCCCCGAGTAGGGGCATGGATCAGTTCGTCAATCGGGCCGATGAACTCGATCGACTACAGACCCTCTATGAGAGCGATGCCGCGGAACTCGCAGTTATCTACGGACGTCGGCAGATCGGCAAGAGCGAACTCGTCCGCCGATCGATCGCCGACCGCGACGATGCCGTATACTATCAGGCCATCCAAGGAACAGCGACCACACAGCGCAGGCGGTTCGTTGAGGCTGCAGCGACGACCTATCCAGAAATCACAGAAATCAAAGAAGAGTGGGAACCACTGCTAAAACACCTCACTAGGCGAGACGCCGTCATCGTCATCGACGAATTCCCGTACCTTATCGAGTCTAACGAGGGGGTCCCATCGATCATACAACATTTGTGGGATACCGCTGTCGATGAGAGCCGGGCGACGCTCGTACTCACGGGCTCTGCGATCGGCATGATTCATACCCACGTCCTCGATGGCGGTACGCCACTCTACGGCCGGGTCTCTCAGACGCCAAACGGCCGCCTTGAACTCACCCAGCTGCCGTTTTCCGCCATCCACGAGTTCGTCCCGACGTACGATCCCGAAGAACGGGTGTTCGTCTATGGCGTCTTCGGCGGCACGCCCCGCTATCTCAGTCCGCTCGATCCGTCACGGAGCCTCGGAGAGAACATCACACGGCTGTTGTACGATCCGGATGGCCCGCTCCACGACGAGCCCGAAACTGTCCTTCAGATAGAACTCAACGAAGTACACACGTATTTTTCCGTGCTCGAGTCGATGGCCAGCGGAAATCGCCGTCGAAACGAGATCGCCCAGGGAGCCGGCATCGCAAGCACCAACACGTCGTACTACTTCGACCGGCTGGAAACGCTCCGGATCATCGAGAAACACCATCCGGCACTTTCCGATCCGGCACGCAGCAAGCGGACGCGATACCGGATTCGAGACCCCGTTTTCCGGTTTTACTTCCGATATCTCTACGGCCGCGAGGGGCAGTACGAACTCTACGGCGAGAACGGCTACGCGGATCTCATCGAACCGGAACTACCCGACTTCGTCAGCGAAACGTTCAAATCGCTCTGTCAGCAAGCGGTGCCGGCACTCTATTCGGACTACCAGCTCACGCGAGTGCCGACCCAGTGGTGGTACAAGAGCCGAGAGATAGACGTTGTCGCGCCGACTGACGAGTCGACGCTGATCGCTGGCGAAGCGAAGTTCACGAGTACTCCTCTCGGGTATGACGTGCTTTCGGACCTCGAAGATGACGTGGAGCATGTCGACTGGACACCCACGGTGGGTGGTGAGCCGACGTACGAATTCGCTCTGTTCAGCCGCTCCGGGTTCAACCCCTCCGTCGAGGAAGCCGCAGACGAGCGTGATGACCTCCGCCTCTTCGATCTGTCCGATGTCGTTGCCGTTCTCGAGAATGGAACCTCCCACTGAATATTGACTGTGCCCCGTCGCATTCACCACCCCCACCCCACCGTGTCGAGTGTTCTTTCTGAGAGAGGGCAGGACAGCCTCCGGTGTGACCCCACCGTGTCGAGTGTTCATACGACGCTGGCGAGGGCCACCCGAACGAAACCGATCGAACTCATCCGATCCGTGCTGCCACGACTGTCGAAAGCGCGATGTCGTCGAAGTCCCGAACGAGGGCGTCAACGATGCCGAGGCCGACATTGAACTCGTACTGACAACGTCGGGTTCTCTGGGCGGGCAGTACGAGGGACACACCGTACACCAAGTAAAATCGAGAGGTGAAACCCCGGTCAAACCGTCTTCACACACGTCGGACCGAGTGACACCTGCCGAAACGGTACAACGCGGTCAACGTACCCAGTTCAGTTGGAACGATACCCCGACCAGAATTCAGGTTCGCAGACACACCTCATACCAAGTGAGTTCCAACAAAGTGAACAGACCGCAAAGTCCATCATCTCACCACCAAGGCCCGAATTGCTCGACGTCTTTGTTCTGCCAGTAGCACAACGGTTACAATTTCTTTGCCCCTCCGCGTTCATCGCCACTCCCACCCCACCGTGTCAAGTGTTCTCCCCGAGACAGAACGGGATGCTGAGATCCTACCATATCCAGTGTTCGTACGACTCCAGCCAGAGCCACCCGAATGAATCCGATCGAACTCACCCGATCCGCGCTGTCACGCCCTTCGGGAGCGCAATAGATTGACCTCCTCCCGCGCCTAAAGACGCGGGAATCCCACCACTGGATTTCAGGCCTGTCGTGGCCCTACGGTTTCAAGACGCATACGTTCCAAGCGTCTCTTGCTGGGTTTCAGCATCGGCTTGGGTGTCTTGTGGGGCGGTCAAACGCCCCCCATCCTCAGCCGAGTCATCGCCATCCGTGTGTTCTCTTGAATGGCTCTCTCCACTGAGGTAGCGATCTGCGATATTTATCGCGCCGTTCACGTCCGCTTGGTACTCGCCCATCCAGCAAGCGTCGTTCGTACACCTAAACGTCGCCTGTCGCGGGCGGTATCCTACCTCACCGCACGCGTGGCACTCCCTCGACGTGTTACGCGGATTCACCGTCTCGACGGGGATTCCCTTCTCGACGGCCTTGTACCGTATCTGCGCGTGGAGCTTGGCGAATCCCCATCCGTGGAGACGCCGGTTCATATACACGCCGTAGTCCATCGACTCCCGTATGTACGTCAGGTCTTCCAGAACGAGAACGGGATTCTCGACGGACTCTGCGTACTCCACGACGTCGCGGGTGACGCGGTGGAACACATCGTCTATCTGGTTCCACAGGTCGTCACCGAATGACTCCGCGATACGCTCGCTTCCACGCGTCTGGAGACGACGCTTGGCGGTGAAGTAGGTCTTGCGGAGCCGACGAACGGTCTTTCCTTCGTCGGCCCACAGTTCGGGCGCGGTCGGAGAACCGTAATCGTCGCGGTGACACACCGTGACGAGTGACGCTTCCCCGATGTCCACTCCGATAGGCGTCCGTTCTTCGGCAGACACCTCGGAAGGCTCCTCGACATCGCGGGTGGCGGTGACGTGGAGATACCACGTTCCGTTCCGCTCGAATAGCCGACTCTCGCCCATTTCTGCGTCACCAGCGTTCAACGCTTCGAGCCAGTCCCGCTGTTCGGGGTTCGGCTGTGCTGGCATCCAGAGGTGATAGTCCTCGTGGTGCGGGATTTTGACATACCACTCAATAGCGTTCTCGGGTTTGTGGTCGAGTCGGAGCCCCTCATTAGTGAAGCGCACAGGGTGGTCGTCGTGTAGGTCGCCCGCGTTGTAGGTCGTCGTGGGTTGCGGGACGTACTGTTTGAGTGCGTTCTTCGCGTATCCGCTCAGATTGTAGGTGACCACCACGTCGTTCGCTTCGGTCTGTGTGGTACAGTTCTGGTTGAAGGCGTCTTGGAGGGCGTGCTGGTACGCCTCTCGCGTCTCTCGGAGTTTCCGCCGCTTGTGAGCGTTCGGCTCTACCAGTTTGAGTTCCAGCGTCTTCGTGAGTTCGGTCACGACTCATCCACCTCGTGACGCTGGATGTAGTTCTCAACAGTCTCACTCGAAACGTGTCCAGCGGTTCCTGCGTAATATCCTCGCGCCCATCCAATTTTCTCTCCGTCGTGGTCGGCGTATCGGTGGTTGTACTTGCGCGAGGAGATGCCTTTGAACCAGTTGGCGAGGAGTGCCGGTTCGTTCTTAGGCGGACTACTGACAAACAGGTGAACGTGGTCGGGCTGTACGGTGAGGTCAAGAATTTCGACGCCTTTGTCGTCGGCTATTTCGTGGAAGATGGTTCGCACACGGTCAGCGACCTCGCCTTTGAGTACCGAGTTGCGGTACTTCGGCAACCACACTATGTGGTAGTTGAGGTTGTAAGTCGCGTGCCGTGTGGTCTTCATCTGCGTTACATACTATCGATCAAGATGTGTTAATACTGGTGGTGAACCGGTGGGAAATCCAGCCGTAGTGTCGTCGGTGGAGGTGACGCTATTGTCCGCTTGACCCCCGCCTAAAGACGGGGGTATGCGCTCGTAACTCTATCAAAATCCCGAACGACATCGCCGACAATATCGAGGTCGACGTCGAACTCGTACTGGTAGTAGTGTCCGCCCGCCCGCCCCTCGTTTTTCATCTGCCGATCAAGGATGCCGAGCATCGCCAGATCCGCGAGGTGGTCGTGCATACGACGACGGACGAGGGGGTCGACGTTCGAACGCTCTGCGATACGTCGATACAGCGGGTACACGTCGCGGATCCGCGCCGGAGTCTCCTGCTCGAACGCGAGCTGTAGCATGGCCACGAGCGCGAGATGCCCGTGTTTCGTCAGCTCGCGCATCCCGTGTTCGACCTGACTCTGCTCGAGTTTCTCGCGAGCCTGATGGACATGCTCCTCTGTTAGTCGCTTCTCGCTGTTCGTCCGCGCAATCTCACCGGATTTATACAAGATATCCAACGCCTGCCGGGCACTTCCCGTGTCCTGCGCCGCGATAGCGGCACACAGCGCGATCACGGCGTCGTCTACCGCGTCGTCGTACATCGCACCGGCCACTCGCTCTTCGAGGATGGCGCGCAGCTCCGGAGCGTTGTACGGCGAGAAGTGGATCTCCTCCTCACAGAGGGTGTCTTTCACCTTCGGAGAAAGGTCGTCGCGGAAGCCGAAATCGTTGCTGATGCCGATCACACCGGGTTTTGCCTCGGAGAGGTAGCCATTTGAGCGGGCTCGCGGGATCTCATACAGGATTTCGTCGTCGCTGCCGATGTGATCAATTTCGTCGAGGACCAGGAGCACCGTCCCGCCGATCTGATCTAACTCCTCGTACAGAATGTCGAACACGCGCTGTTGGGGGTACCCGGTCGTGCTGATCTGATCGTCTACTGGTCGCAGTTGGTTCACGAGATTAACTGCGACTTGGTAGGACGACGAGAGGTTCGTACAGTTGAGCCAGCAGACCGAGAGTTCGACGTCGTCGTACTGCTCTGTATCTCGTTGTAGCTGCTTCAATAGATAGCGGGACACTGCTGTCTTCCCGACGCCCGTTTTACCGTACAAGAAGATATTCCGGGGTTGTGCGCCGTTAACGATCGGCTGAAGCGCGGCCGTGTACGTCGAAATTTCGTCCTCGCGAGCGGTAATCGAATCCGGTTGGTAATCCTCGCGGAGCATGTCCTCGTTGCGGAAGATCTCTGTGTCTCGTGTGAACGTCGCCATCCTCTGTCACGTTTGACTCAGTCCGCACTGATAAAACCACTGTGTCAAGTGTGTCGTGTGAAAATATAGATAATCTAAGTCTACCGGTTAGCACTTGACGCAGTGGAGTGTCACTCGGTCAGCCCTCATAGATAACAACCGAACGGAACACTCGACACAGTGGGGTGGGACACGGAGATGCTCAGTTACCCACGTCGAACACTCGACACAGTGGGGTGCGTTCTGAGACATACCCTCAATTCTCATCGAGAACACTCGACACGGTGGGGTGTCGAGCGCTCGGCCCACCGACTCGCTGCTTACTTCATGTTCAGAGTCGGCGGCGAGGTGGTGAAGGAGCGCAGCGACGACGGCGTTGACGACTCGAACATCGTCGAGGCCCAGGACCTCGTCCAGCACGGTCGGTTACGCAACCGGATTTGCGACCAGATCCAGCACGCCCAACTGCTGCTCGAAACGTTCGCGTACCTCGAAGAACGAGGCGCGACGCCGGCCCGTTCGAAGACGATCAAGACGCGGTACGAGCGCGTGGCGGGCTCACACACCGTGGAACTCAGAAGCTTCCGGCATACCCCGATGCGGCGACTACGCTCGCAGATACGCGTCGTAACCTCCTGCTCGAACGCGAGCGCCACCCGTCTCGAACAGTTGACGCAGTGGGGTGTGATGAGAGACCTGTGGTTGGTCGTCTCCGAGAACACTCGACACGGTGGGGTGTAGGGGTCGACTACTGCCCAGTGAAAAAAGCACTCGACATGGTGGAGTATCAGGAACCCGTCCCGCTCTCCTCACGCACCAACTCGCTCGCCCGCTCCACGTCCTCCGATGTGTTCACGTTCACTCGCTCGCCGAGCCGCACAGTCTCGACCTTGTAGCCCGCCCGCATCAACAACCCCACGGCCTCGCTCAGCTGGTACTCGCCCTCGGCCGACAGCCGGAGCAGCGCACACGCGTGAAAGACATCCGCCGGCAGGATGTACCACCCGGTCGCCACGAACGTCGATGACGGTTCTGCCGGCTTCTCGACGATCCTCGTCACGCCTCCCGTCTCGTCCGCCCGGATCACGCCCAGGGCTCCCGATCTGCTGTCGGTTCACGATCGCTTTCGGGACGTACGTGACGAGTCTCGGGCCGACTTCCTCCTCGATCGACGGGCGGAGCAGGCTGAGTGTCTCGGAGTTACGCCCCGAGGGAGTTCACGCGGAGTGACCCGCGTCGCCGTGGAGCGTCTCGACGCGTTCGGTGACGTGGTCGAGAACCGTGAACAACACGTCGAGGTGGTGGGAGCCGAGCGGTGACGGTTCCGCGTCGCCAGCGTCCGGGGGTGGATGAACGTGTGCTCTGGGTGCGTCTGTCTTCGGATGGCGATCCCACCGACACTGGTAGCGAGCCGTGCCACGCGTCTCGACGTAGTGAACGTAGTAGTCGTTCGTCACGAACCAGTGGATATCGATCCGTGCGGCGTCGACCGCGTCGGGATACGCACTCGAATCGAGTGATATCGCGAGCGAGCGCGGCGAGATCGCGTCGGGTTCGAACGTCCACGACTCGACGAGCGGATGTGTCGCCGCCCGTCGGCCGAGCGTTCGCATCGTCGTCCGATCGAGTCGACCACCGGCGGGTCCGTCATCGGGAGATGTATCGTCCGACATGTCCTTCCGGGTCACGCGGACGCGCCGAGGTCGCCACCGTCACGTTGCCGGTCGGCCGCCCGCGAGACAGCCCGCTGGAGCAGTTCGATATCGTGCCGGACCGTTCGCCACCGAGACAGCGATTCGAGTCGATCGTGGACCGCTGCGTGCTCCCCGTCCTCGATCCGAGCGATGTCGACGGAATCGGGGGAGGGAACACTGAACGACCGCTGGAAGTCAGCGTCCTCTTCGAGGAGCTGATCCAGGTGCTCCCGGAGCTCCGCATGGGTGTGTTCGTCGGCCAGCCGTTCGACGCGCTTCCACTGAAAATACGACTCGTTGCGTCGATACTCCGCCGGACGGCCCTCACGGTGGTCGACGACTCCCATCTCGGCCAGTTGGGTGAGCGCGTCTCGCGCCCCGTCAGTGGAGCAGTCTGCACGATCGGCAATACCGCTCGCTCCCGTATACTCCGTGACCCCGGTTATGACGTCGTACACCCGCTGAAACGTGGTTCGGTCGCGTTTCCACTGTTGTCGCGTCTCCTCACGCCCGTCCGACGACGCCGGGTCCCACGTAGAGTCCCCTGACATACTCTGGAAGACGACCTAAACAGATATATACCTTCGGAAGCAGAAATATACTTTCTCAGAGCGAGACCGCGTGAGAGCGACCTACTCACCGGTCACGTCTGGGATCGCAGGTCGACCGTCGGTCCACGTGAGCGCATCGACGACGTCCACGAGCTGGGCAATTCGGTGGTCGAACACGTTCCGTGGATGCCGGTCGAGAAACACCGCCTCCGTTCGGTGGATGGTGTCACCACGGTAATCAAGCTGAAAGCGACACTCGCCGAGGTTCATATGCGTGTCATCCTGGTGCCATCCCAACATGAGCTCCCGGTCGGAGTCGACCCATTGGATCCGATAGAAGTCGTACGCGAACTCGGTCGGAAAGTCAAACGACACGTGGAGTTGGACCGTGCTGGCGGGATACGACGCGTCGAAAAATCGCTCCGGGTGAATCGTCGCTCGAACCTCGAGTTTGTTCGCCTTCGAGGGATAATACCGGACGTGTTCAACCGGTGCGTCCGCACCGGTCTGTGTCTGTAGCTGGGTGTGGATCCGCGTGAGAAGCGTCCGCTTGTCGAGGTTGACACGATCTGCAAGAAAGATCATCGCGACTACTGTGAGAGCGGATTTGAGGCGTTCGCTGAGTCTCCCTGTCCGGTATAAAGTTCACGAGCGTCGTCGTAGAGTTCGAGCGCGTGCCTGAGAAGTCGTTTGTTGTCCTCAGTGTGTTCCCAGCGACGGAGTATCCGATTTCGCTCCCGGATCTCGTCGCTCGAAAGCGCGTCGTCGGTGAGCGTCGCTTCGAGTTCGTCGCGTACCTCGACGTCGAACGCCGTCTTCCAGTCGTCGATCTGTGCTTGGAGGGTCGCGATCTCCTCGCGGAGTTCCTCGCGGGTGTGGTCGTTGATTAACTCGGTGAGTTCGGTGAAATACCGCTGCTGGTAGTTCGGCGCGTACCTGGGACTCCCGTCGTCCCCGTCGACGATCTGTACCTGCCCGAACTCGGCGAGCATCTCTAGTTCGTCTTTGGCTGTCTGCCACGAGGACACCTGCGCCTCGTCGCGAACCCAGTCGACGGACCGCGGCTGCGTGAGGGTCGTGGCGATCGCTCTGACCCGCTCACGGGCGGTCTGCCCGTCACTCCATGACGCGAGGCCTCGTTCAGTCATATCTAGTCGTAGGGAGTGTTATCTATTATTTCTTTGGACGGCTCTCAGATATGCGAGAACATGCTCACGACGAACGGACGAACTGAGTGGTTCCGCCTCGGCTCCCGAATGGGGATATCCTCCGAACTCCCGAGGTTCACCACGCCCCGCGCAGTAACTCGCTCACCCGCTCCACGTCCTCCGATGTGTTCACATTCACGCGCTCGCCGAGCCGGACCGTCGCGGCCTCGTACCCCGCCCGCACCAACAACCCCACGGCCTCGCTCAACTGGTACTCACCCTCGGCTGACGGCCGAAGGAGCGCACACGCATGGAAGATGTCCTCGGGCAACACGTAACACCCGGTCGTGACGAGCGTCGACGACGGCTCAGCCGGCTTCTCAACGACCCCAGTCACACGTCCCCGCTCGTCCGTCTCGATCACGCCGGTCGTCGTCGCCACCTCGGGCGACACCTCCTCGACCCCGAGCACGGCATCCGCCTCCTCAACAGCTGTAACCGCGGGCGCGACGCTCCCCCCGAAGACGTTGTCGCCGTTCACGAGCAGGAACGTCCCGTCGACGTGTGGTTCCGCCTGAAGCACGGCGTGCCCGGGCCCCAACCGCTCGCGCTGGTGGACGTACATAATAGGAACGCCCTCGAAGGTGTCGCCGAACTGGTCGACGATCCAGCCCGCCTCGTACCCGACGATTACGATCAGCTCGTCGGCCCCAGCCTCGACTGCCGTCTCAAAGACGTGCACGAGGAGCTGTCGCCCCGCCACGTCGACGAACCGCTTCGGTCGCTCTGCTGTCAGCTCGCCGAGTTGACTCCCTCGGCCTGCGGCGAGGATGACTGCGTCCATACGCAAGACGCCACACGCCAGTCACCTAACCGCATCAACGGGACTATCCGATCCAGAAGCCACGTTGGCGGGCTTCGATCTCCGAACGCACCGTCGAGAGGATGTCACGCCAGTCGGTCGGGTGTGTCGTATCGTCGCCGGAAATTGGGGCCTCTGGTCCCGCATGGACGTGGTCACGGGCATTGTGACAGTTGTTTGCGGCGATAGTCTGAAGTACACAGACTTCGGACTAACGAGTATGACCGCTGATCACAACCGTGTTCGTCTGGATGGTGGGATCGACGCGTTGGACCCGCCACCGAGAGACGTGATGGACGAAGAGGCGCTCAAGCCAGAGACGCTGGCCCAGAACGCTCCGCGACTCGAGACGGTCGTTCAGCTGCTCAACAACCCAGCACTGGCCCGCGTCTACGTCTACGTGTGTTACTGGGGGCCGGTTGCCCCGCCAGAGATCATGGAGGCACTCGATATCTCGAAATCGACGACCTACGAGTACGTCGATCGGCTGGTCGACCTCGGCCTCGTCGACCGTGATGACTCGACGCGCCCCCAGCAACTGACCGCCGAGCCGATCGTCATCGTCGAGCAGTACGCCCCAATCGTCATCACACCAACCGTCCTCCACGCCCTCGCGCTCCAAGAGGTCGACGAGGACGTCGCATACTTCATCGACCGCTACGGTATTGGGAAGCTCATCGCAGCTTTGCGGGGTGCTGGACTCCATTTCGCGGGCAAGACAACTCAGCGGATGGTCGCCGCTGATATCGACGTTCGCGAAACGGAAGCAATGATGATCATCTACGCACTCAAACCGGCACTGGCCGTTGGCCGAGACCACGATCCGTTCTTTGAGTATCTGTTCCCGGATGTGGATGATGAAATGGATCTCCCCGAGCTTGATGATGTATCTGATGCCCCGACCCGTTCGTCGGATCTCGATAGGTGAGTCGGTCAAATGGGTTCCGACACACCATTCTCTGTTGACATCCTCCCCGCGCTGAAGCGCGAGGATTCCCACGGCACCGCTGGGTTGGGATATTGTGGTTTACGACGTTGCCTGTTCTTGAGGGGCAAACGCACCAGTTTCCTTGTCAAACAGGAACGTCGATGGCTGTGCCAACCAGCCGTTACTCCTATCACCGCCATCCGTGGCGGGACTTGGAGATACTTTCTGTCGGATATTCTCTGCCCCGTTCACATCCGCGTTCGCTACCGTCCCACACTCATCGCACACATACAATCCACGTTCAACTCGGTTCGCGTCACGCTTGCGACCACAGCAAGAACACGACTTCGACGTGTCCTCCTCGGAGACTTCCTCGATGGTGATACCTTCCATCTCCGCCTTGTATTCGAGAAGGTCTGTGAAACGGTCAAACGCCCACGAGTGTAAGTCGAGGTTGCCGTGTTTGCCCCAGTTTTTCGACTCGTCAGAGTCATCCTCTTCGCGGATTCCCGAGAGATCTCCCACTACGATCGTTCCAACGCCTTCCTCAACACACCGTTCAACAATGTRTTTCGARAGCGTATGGAAATAGTGAGTGCGACGAGCCGACTTCTTSTGGTTCAGCCGGGTGGCCTGCTCAGAGTTCGAGTCGTCACACCGGGCAATCCGCTTGCTGAAGTAGTAGTCGTCCTGCTTCAGACAGTTCAGCGGATACAGCTCGCTGTGGCCGTCTTCATAGGCAAGCGCGGCRAAGTTGTTGATCCCGAGATCAACGCCCACCGCCTTCTCACCGGGGGCTTCAGCCACCTCTAGTTCAACCTTACAGACGAAGTGCAGTTCCCATTTCTCACCTGTCCAAACTGCCCGAACCTGTTGGACGTTCTCGACAGTCGAGAGATCRAYGYCGGGGCGAGTCTGGTACTTACACAGGATGAAGTCCGACCAATACTCCTTGAGGTTCGACCCCTTTGAGAGTCGAACGCGGTTGTACTGGGTGTCGAGTTTGAAGCCAGCGGCTTTGAACGTGACTGTGGAACGCGGGTGTTCGTCGCCGTGTTTACGGTAGCCGGGCGGGTTCGCTCGTGTGTCTCCGTTACGTCGTTTGCCGTACCAGCCGTTAAACGCCTCGGCGAGTTCTTGAAGGACTCGCTGACTTGACTGCGAATGCAGGTCAGCATAGCGTTCGTGGGTTTTGAGGTACGTGGTGAGTTCGTTGTGGTTCGGGATGTGATCGATTTCGTCCCAGATCCGGCCACATGTCCACCGTCCGACGTTCCAGAGTTTCGAGGCGGCGAACCCGAGCGAATCAAGGTCGTCTTGCACCCGCGGCTGGTTCCGTATGGAAGCAGTATAGGTGCGGGTAACGACCTGTTTCGCCATATGTAACCTATGTAGATCTACTTACTTGAAGGTGTGTATTTGCTCAGCGTGGAATATCCAGCCGTACCATCGAACGGTGGAGTGTGAAGTGTAGTGTCGGATTCATCCCCGCGCTAAAGCGCGAGGCTTTCTCCTCGATTCTCCGTAAACTCCCTAGGCGCGTGATCGGTGAACTTGGAGGACCAGAAACGGACCGCGTCCGAACGGCGCTCGACGAGGGGTGGGCAACGATTATTGATGCTCCCTCACCGACGGATGGCGACGCTGTCGCCGCGAGTGATATCGCCAAACGAACTATTGCGAACGAAACCGATCAGCCCGAACACGAGGTCGAAAAAACGGATGCGATTCTCGCCGGGTTGGCGATCCAGCACGTCAGAGACCGTTCAACGGCGGGTGTTATCGTCCTCACAGACGATAAGCCTGCCAAGAAGGGTATCGAGAACGCCGTCCGGGCGCAAGGATACACGGACACGATCGCGGTTCACAGATTAGAAGACATCATCGGTGACGATTCGGGCGACTCGATGCGGCTGATCTAGGTCAGGGGGTGTCCACTATGCGGAAATTCCTCCGCTGCTTAAGCACCCGCGACCACAACTATCCGGTTTCACTGAAACGTGAGTGTGTCCGGAACGAGTCGGGAAACGATCCCGTCGAAGTCGTCGTCGAAACTCAACACCCCGTCTATCTCGTGATATTCGACCATCGCGACGGTCATCGCGTCGGTGAAACTGAGCTCGTGGTCGGCGTACGTCTGGTGGACGGACACGGCACGATCGAAGAGCGTCGGAGATGAGTGGAGTAGTTCGATGGCCGAGGGGTATCCCGCACCGCGAATGCGCCGTCCCACCTCAAGCCCGGCGTCGATGTCCCCTGTCCGCCGCTGCGTCAGCGTGACTGTTTCGTCGTAGACGTAGTCGCTCGTCATCACGTGACCGTATTCTGCGGACGAAAGGACGGTGTTCAACGCCTCAGTACCCTCCGTGTGTCGGCTAGCGTCGGCGTCGTGATGCGCGTAGAAGACGCCGGTGTCGACGAAGACGCTCATCCGTAGAGGATGTCGTCGATGTCGTCTTCCGTCGTTTCCACACCGGAGGCAATCGTCCCTTGGTTGAACTCCTCGAGTTCCGTTTCGTTCAGGGCTGTTGTTCCGTCTCGGAACGAATCGACGAACTCCGCGCGGGAGTCGACTGCCGATTGAATGAGAGTGGAGAGAATTTCCTGCTGAGTGACCTTCTTCCCCGTTTTGAGCCGGATCTCTGCCTGGAGTTCTTCGAGCTTTGATTTCGCGTCTTCATCCATCTTGACCGCTGTTGACATACAGTTGAGTTGTGACTACAACACAGTTAATGTTCCTACCAAAATCAGCGATGCTTGTTCTGACTGGACCAGACCGCTTTCTCTGTGGGCTCAACTTCGAGTTGTCACCGATACATCCCTCAGAATCTCTACCCTTATCACCCAACCACCACCCTGTTTCTCACCCCCGATATTTTGAGAGCAACAATTAATTCACATTCTTCATTCGACACAAACACACCAATCGCACCGACTTCGCTGACTACCCAACACAGACTCACTGTGAACTACACACGACAACACCCACACTCCACATCTCGAACCGCCGCCCTGAGCAACGACGCCCTCCTGTGTCCCCGCTAAATGGCCGCCACCCCAGAATCCCCACAAACTGACGACGACCGCGCTGAAAACGACCAGGAAGACTCTTCTACCCCAGACACCCTGCCAGACGAGAAGTTCAGGCCCAGCACACGCGCTCGGTTCGAACCACCTAAAGACAAGCCCCAACGACGCTCGGCCTTTCGGATTCGACTCCCCATCATCGAAGACGAATTCGAAACCCTTCCGGACTACATCCGCGGGTGTATCACCCAAGTCATCGAAAAAGTCCGGAAGGAAACCGCCGGTGGAATCAATCAGTTCGAAGTACTCCAGTACCCTGGTCCGGTTGGCTTAGAACTCATCTTGAGCATCGAGCCAAAACGGAATGACGCCCGAAGTACCAACCAGAGCACGGTCGGCGACTTTGTCGACAGGACCCATGAGGCGGGCGCCAACAAACTCACCAAGGCGATTCAAAAATACGTTCCTGAGGAATGTACCGTTGAACGTGGGTCTCTCGATCTGTCTCCACTCGGTACCACCCCAGTCAACGTGTCTCGGCTTCATCTCCGTAAAGATCACGTGGTCAATCCCGTTGGCACGAGCGGTGTCGACGTGCTCGCGACGACGTTTAACACACTACGTGAGCACTCAGTAGCATTCGTCTATCAAACACTTCTTAAACCGAAACAAGATGGCCAGTACACTGCCGCCGTTCGACTTGCGACGTATCCACCTCAGTTCGTCTTTACCGGTCGAGAGGACTTCGTTAAGATCGCTGAACGCGGCCACCCATTTGATCTGGCGACGACGTTCGGCGCGTACAACCTCACCTCCAACTTCCGGGGACTCACTGACCGGTACTGGGAAACCGAGTACACCGAGAAAATCAACGGTGAATCGTTCGGCAGCGCAAGTTACACTGATGAAATGGTAACATCGCGCAAATCAAGATCGCAGGCACGGCGTGAAGCGGACCAAGTGAAAGAGATCGTGCTTGGCAAAGCCGATTACTGGCATATGCTGTCTGCGAACGCAACGTGGGACACACTGCTCAAAAAAGAACTCAACCGCTATGCTCGATTCGATATTACGGGACCGTTCGTAGCACAACTCACTGGCCTGGTTCGATTACGCTGGAAGACCAACCCGTGGGGGGTCGTTCCAGGGCGTGAACCGCCCAAATTCTACACAGAAGAGATACTCAACACATACGGCTCAACGGCGCCAAACTATGGCGACAATGATGAGCTCATGCACGTCCCCGACGAGACGCTCGCAAACACCGGCAGCATTGAACACCACGGACACGTCCAGTCGATTATTGACATCTTCACCGAAGGCGGCGATGAGATTTACGAAATCACCCAGAACAGCAAGTCGCTGCCGGATATCGAACTCCACACAGAGACCGGTGAGATTAGTACGATCCCGCTGACTGTCGACGCCTCATACGTCTCTGTTGAGGCCGAACTCCACAACAAAACAAAAGCGACGACCACACTCGTCAACGCTGACCGCGCCTACGCCATGGGCCGGCACGTTATCTTCGTGTATGATTCATTCAAAAGCGCACGACTAGGATATACCCATCTCAGTCAGCCGTACAACGACAACCTCTCCGACCGAGATGATGGCGGTGTTCGGCTGTACAACCGCACAAAGCCAGTGCGGTGTCCCGACGACCGCATTCCGGTGGTGAAAGGCAGTACCACAACCACCTGGGAGCTGTTTGGTCGCGACCGGATTGTCGCTCGCGTCAACGGCGAGCGTATCGCAGGCGGCACACCCGGCGGCGATGTCGGTGAGTTCTCGTGGGACACCCATTTCTATCAGGAGGTCGACGGCGTTCACCGCGTTGAGGATGCAGACGGAGCGGTCATTGAGACGTACAACGAACAAGAGACGTTCACCGCAGAATGGACAAAGATTCCACTCCCACACATTCCAATCTGTGGGAACTACCTTCATTTCGCAACGGTTGCGTACCGCACCGGAGAAGGTGGCATTGACGTCTACTCTGATCCCCCGGACTGGGATACGCCTGACAGCGCCGGCAAAATGAAGCGACACCGTGGCTGTCTCGAAAGGTTCACGGATCAACTCATCTGTGAACGCGATGACGCGCGCATCTCGTCGGGAGCACTCCAAACGTGGGCGCAACACTACTACACCGCCGCCTCAGCCCACGACACGCCACCGGGATCGATCATCGTCCAAGCACTCCCCGAGGAAATCAAAGACGCAAAGAAAGGCGGCACCAACAACCGCAATCCGCACTACCCAGGATACGACTGGGTCATCCCTCCGGAGATCGACACGCCGCATCGCCCGGGCGTTGAAGAAGGACTCACCGACCTTACTGAAACGCTCACAGAGACGTCGGTGGCCGACGTCGAGATTGACACCGACGAGGCGGAATGAAACATATTACAACGGGGAGCCATCCCGCTTCGCCGTGGACTGCTGTTGAGTTCGTCACCACCAGCAAGTCACCAACTGACTACCATGACACGCCCGTCTCACGACTCCTCGCGCGGGTGATCTATCGGGCGCTTTTCGACGAGGGGTTCACCGCGGTCACGTTGCTCGCGGTGTCTGGACACCACCGTGAGCGGTACCTGCTTCGGTCGCGATCGACCACACACTCCAGAAAGCGTACCGAGAAACTTGCCAGTATTGCCAACGACCAACTCCCACTTGAGGTCGGCATCACGATGGTCGAAGTTGATCCAGCACCGCTCGGTGTCACCCCTGTGCCCGTCCACCGACTGCTCACAACACGCGATCACCCAGTCACGCGCGCGCAGATATCGACGCCAACCCCATTCGAACAACTCCTCAAGATTGCGACCAGTATGCGCCCACATGCGATCCAACTCATCGTCAGTCGATTCAAGGGTGAGTCCGTTGAAGTGAGCCTCCGCGTCGCAGATTTCTCACCTACGGTGGTTACCCACACGGCTGCCGGTGATGCCCACTATCACCAGCATGCGCCCGATATAGCTGCCCCCTTTGAGGCATTCAATCTCACGACAAACCGTGCGTTCATCTTCGATCACGGCTGGCAACAGCACACAGAAACCCGCTTGTCTGGGCCACCCGTTCCGATGGTGACACGCGAACACGGCGCGGTTGTGAAGGTCCCAACACTTGCGTCTGCTCGCGACCTCTCACTGACCCCAACAGAGTATACCGCGTTGTTCTCTGATGACCCACCTGCGGCCCCACTCACACCGACGTACGCCCAACATAGGGTGCTTCCATGGGTTCGCCTCGATGTCGAACTCTTGCCAGCGTTCTGTGGACTGCGAGCCCACACGTACCATGTCTCGCCGTGGAAACACTTTGGTCGCGCACCACCACGAATCACCCCGCAGTACACATTGCGAGAGCCAAAGCCACCGGCAGCCTCGCCGCCGCCATCGGATCCCAGTCCGACTGCTGGGGAACTCGAGATTGAATCGTCGTTCGGTCAAACCGCCCTCAAGTGGGCCCGCGAACAGGGCGCGAACGTCACCGACGACTACGCTAGTCCGTTCGAGGAGTTCACGGCGGCGTACCCAAACCAGACACACCACTGTGTCATCCTGACGGACCCAGCGTTCATCCGTGGCGACTTGGTTGCGGTCGCCACAGACATCCATCAGTCATCCACAATTGATCGGCTCACCGTGTTCACAGACACAACTGACGTTGCGTCTCGGGCACGGAACTGTCTCCAACGCCCGTTCATCCGGACCGACGACGGGAAGACGCGACTGTACACCAAATCGATGCGACTACCGAAGACGCTTGACGCGCCAGTCCATCGACTCCCAGCAACGAGCGAGTGGATACTCACGCCCACAGGCGACTTGGAATACCATCAGGGCGGGACAGTCAGTGCCCGCGCAAGCCCCGACGAGACCTTCGAGACGATCACGGCCGGGTTCCCGCAGGTCTCTCATCGTGATGGGCTCTTCACTGTCACAAAGCCGTCCGATGGCGCCCAGCGAATCTACAAAACGAATGAATCGTGTTTCGAAGAGTTCGAGTTTGTCTACCCGCCAGCTGTGCCATCGTGGCTTGTAGACGGGCTTGCGTTCGCTACGGTTCTTTTACACGACGGCGACACCGTCTCTGAATACCAGCCTAACGCCGAGTGGGATGCTCCCCGGCTCACGACTCGCGATCGGGTGGCCGCGACCGAATTTTTTGCGACGTACACCGTTGCAGATCCCGATCGCTCGCTCACCTACGCTGATGTCGAAACCGCGTTTATCTCATGGCTTCGTCACCAAACCGAGGAGCCAATCCACGGTAATTTTTCTGTGAGTCTGAAGTCTGCGTTCCCTGGAACACTCTCAAGCATCCATAGTGACGACCTGCAAAAACGGACGTGGCGGTACCCATCTGAACCCGCACAAGGGTAGTGTGATTTCCTGTGCTGAGAGTGGCCCGTCTTTGCGACGGATAGTGTACCTTCTACGTGGCAGGTGGTGGACCATCCATGCGACGGGGAGTGTGACTTCTACGTAGCGGGGATGTGGCTTCTACGTGGCGGGTAGTGTAGTCTCCACGTGGCGATGGTGTGGCCTCTGCGTGGCGGGTGGTGGACCATCCATGCGACGGGTAGCGTCTCCTCCACGCGGCAGATGGTGTGACCTCCACGTGGCGGGTAGCGTCTCCTCCACGTGGCGGATGGTGTGGCCTCCACGTGGTGAGTGGTGGAACATCCATGCGACGGGTAGTGTCTCCTCCACGCAGCGGGTGATGTAGCCCCTACATGATAGATAGTGTCTCCTCCACAACCCAGAGGCGTTGCCGCCGATATGTCTGATTAGTTGTATGTATTTAGTCGTCTCCGATCGGCGCTCAACGAGTCGATTGGTGTGTTTGTTGTCTCAGACGTCGCCGCTCTCGAGCGAATTTTGTGAATGAGCGGGACAGATGAGTGGGCCAGATCGTGAATGAGGGGTATCAGGGGGCTAATGAGGGGGCTAATCACAAGACGTCGCGGCCATGATGGGGCCACGAGTTCGACTGATAATAGTAATAATAACCCTCCCACTGACGGGAATTGAGAGACCAGCGGAACCACCTTCGGGGCGGAGCCATGGTGAGTAGATCCACTTTCTGCTGTGAACAGGCTATCCTCACCTGCTCGCAAAATATGTCAGAATTCTTTTTATCTGTACCTAACAGCGTCCGTGAACCGCTACCGAGTCTTCTACTGACCTCTGATTATTAGTTTTGAGCTAACCCGGTGTCTGATTACTTCTCCACCGGCCTGACTGAACACCAGTATCCACTCCAATCCACCGCCAAAGTTGACTTGGAGACGTTGGTGTATCTCTGTTGAGCAGACCGGCACACACAGGCGAAACACTTCGGTGATATATGGTTCAACTGTATACCCGCATCTTAACGCGTGGGATGAAGTCAATTCTACTCGCTGACAGTGTTGTATCATTGTCTTCGAAGGCTTCAAAGCTTTCAGTCTTAACACTCTTCACAGTGGGTGGCGTATCTTAGTCTAAGATGTCCATCGACCGAGACACCTTCGAGAACACGAGCGAGGATGAACTCGAAGACCTTTCTGTCCCGGATCAGGTTCTCGGGTTTCTCGCTGCCCACGACGATCGTGCGTTCAAAGCGCAGGAAATCGCCTCCCAGATCGGCATTGACGAAGGCGCTGTCAGCACTGCGCTCTCGCGGCTGAAGGATCGGGATTTGGTCGACCACAAGGCAACGTACTGGGCCGTAACTGACGACAACGATCGACTAGGCGGGTATAGCGGCTACGAACGGGCGACCGCTCTGTTCAATGAGCAACTCGGTGACGAAGACAAGAAGTCGTGGCGCGAACACGCCCCCGACAAACCACATCCGAGTGTGGAAAGCGAGCAGTGACCGACGAGAACGCAACCCCGATTTTTGAGCGGGGCGACGTAGTCTACGGTGATGACCCGTTCAAAGACGAAGATGATGCCCGACCGTGGCTCATTCTTGCCAATCACGAAACCCGTCCGTTCCACGGCGAGCAGTATATCGCGCTGACGTTGACGACGAAATCCTGGATGGACGGGCTGATCGAAATTCCCGAGGAGAGTTGGCTGCGTGGTGGGACACCCGACGAGAGTCGAATCGTTCCATGGGGCGTCCAATCGATCGACATCAAGGATATCGACTTCTGGCAGGGCCGGGTGGAGAGCGACCGTGTCGACGAAGCGGTTGCCGCCCTCGTCGGAGAGCTACAGTAGCCGACCGATCGGGAACCGGGTGGGAGCCAACTACCAACGACGGAGTCTGTTCACAGAGGGGATCACTCCGTCCACGCCGCGATCGAACCAGCGCCTGGCGAGGAGAAACCGTATGCGAGTCCCCAGTGGATGAGGTGGTTGAGAGAGACACAGTGACCATCGGAAGTCTCGAATCTGATCCTCGGTAATGGGATTTTCCTAGAGCTCAAACTCCTGATCAGGCGCTTTGTGAAACGAGCAGGTACCGAAGCACGTGAAAGAACTGGGCCCCATGCTTCCAGGCAATCCCGCGCGGCTTCTGGACGGGGCGCGTTTCAACTGGGACCTCACCGATTCGTGCGCCGCGTGCTGCGGCTTCCAACACGAAGGTGCCACACGTACATGTGGTGTCGAGTGCAAGTTCCACGGCCAGCGATCGGCGAAGCGCCCTGAGGCCAGTGCCCGAATCGTGGACGTCAAGCCGAAGTTGGGTCAACTTGTTCAACAGTCGTTCTGACGGTCGGGGGATTGTTGAGCGCGCGCCCAACACGAGATCCAATTTGTCGGCGGCGATCGGCTGGATGAGTTTCTTGATGTCAGCCGGTCGGTGTTCTCCATCGGCATCGAAGGTGACGATGATGTCGGTGCTGGCTTCGCGAAACCCTCGCTTCAACGCGGCAATGTACCCCTTATTGTGTGGCTGTTCGACGACAGTTGCGCCTGCGGATCGAGCCTCCGAGACAGTGGCATCTGTGGAGCCATCATCAACCACCAACACTGAGTGCTCATCAGGGAGTTCTGCAACCGTCGTGCCAATCCGGCCTGCCTCGTTGTACGCTGGGACGACAACCGTGGTCGCTGACATAGGTGCTACTCAACGCTCGGTGTACCCAGCACTTTGTCTGTCCGGTGAGTTGCGAACCATGGGAACGGTAGCAGTGAGCAGTCGTGACGCTCAGTAGAACTCTCAGTGGCTAGTATGCTGATCTGTCCACCGGGGTTGTGGGGAGACGCGCCTCCGTGCCGGGAGGTGTCGATACGGTACTCACACCTGTCGTGAGTTGGTTCTTATTATTACTATTATCAGTCGTATCTGAACCCGGTAACGGTCCTACGTCATGCGATTTTCAGCAATATCCCACTCATCTAAGTTCTATATACGTTACAACCCACTAATTGACCCCCTAATCGGATATTCTGTGTAAAAACCCCTCAAAACGACTCAATTCGTGGGTTCTTGGGCGATCTGCTGGCTGGCCTGTGAACTACTGTGCTGACGCCGTGGGGTATGACAAAAAACCATCAAAAACGTGCATGAGGAGGGGTTGCCCCGCCACGTCGACGAGCCCCTTCAGTCGGTCGTCGGTGAACCCACCGAGTTGCGGCCTTCGCACGGTGATTCTCCCTATCAACTAAATAATTCGGCGACACTAGAATTATGGAAGTTGTAAGGCTAAAACCCCGCCCTTCACCTCGATTCTCCGTAAGCGACATTCAGGACCTTCCCCTTCCGATCACACGCGCAGCCCTCTAGGAAGGAGTTCGGCTGGTCGGTGACGAACGAGCGATCGCCGCCTACCGCGAACGGATAGATGCCGAATACGAGCGAACTGCCGCCGATCGGAAACGGGACCGGCGCGAGTTCATCGATCGGCTCGCGAAAGGAGACGTCTAGCTGGTGGACGAGGCGGTCGTCGCGAAGAAACCGGAGCAGGCACACGAGTACACGACCGATCCCACACCGATCCGGTCCTTCGAGATGGACGTCACAGATACTGGACCGGTGGAGCGTCTTCCGAACGGTTCTGTAGGTGCTCGTCGACGACTTTCACAACGTCACCGATCCGCCGTCCGGCCTGTCGGACGTATATCATTCCGCTGTGTTCCATCTCTTCCCCTTCGACGAGTGAGAGAAAATCGTCGTCGAAGGTCAGCAGAATCCAGTCGTGTTCGACCGCGTACCGGAGCTGTTCTCGGTCGGACTCTCCCACCGTTCCTTCGTCTCTCGCGGTGTGAACGCTCCACCCGCGACGACTGAGACCATCGGCGACGGGGATCCAGATACTCTCGTCACAGTACAGCGGCCGCGTCATGCGGAGGCGGGCTCCGAAGACGAGGTCCGAAAGTCGTCGATGTGGTCGTAGTAGTACGCGAGTGCTCGATGGACGTCGCCGAGGCTGAGATCGGGGTACAGTTGTGTGATCTCGTCAGGGCTGTACCCGCTGTGTTCGTACGCTGAAGCGATGTCCTCGACGCGAATTCCCGTTCCCTCGATCGTCGGTGCGCCGTCACTGTGTTCGCGATCCCGAACGACTCCCATACCACGGAATGGCCGAGCAGCGACTTGAAACACGTGGTCCGGCCGATCGTGGCGTATCTCATGCCGGCCTTCCGTCGAGAGAGATCCGTGGGAACGACCGTTCTCACTCCCCACGCACCAACTCCGCCGCCCGCTCCACGTGCGCGGGCGTGTTGACGTTCACACGTCCACCGACACGAACCATCGCCACGTCGTACCCCGCACGCACCAACAACCCCACGGCCTCGCTCAGCTGGTACTCTCCCTTGGCCGACGTACGTCGTGACGCGTAGCGGTCGCCCGGCCTTCACGCTCGTCGATGAGTACTCGGTCCGCGTCGACGTCGACGGCGTACGCGATGGCCGCGGCCTCTCCGCGATCGAGTTCCCGCTCGAACTCGATTCGGAGGTCGGTTGGCTCCGCCGACACGACTCGAATCCCACCCTGATCGCGGAACGCTTCGATACGGTCACGGCCGTCAAAGCCGGCTGTGAGCTCGTTTCAGACCGCCGCCGGAACGACCACCTCACCGAACTGGGCGTCGATCAGGTGAAGCCGCTCGATGAGTGCCAGATTCAACAGTGGCGACGTGTTCGAGACGACCGTCATTCTCGCGCGTACTCGACGTCAAGCGCGAGATCCCCCTCGGTGTAGTGTCGCTCCGCCCCGCGTTCTCCGAGGAGCCGATGGAACTCCGCCTTCGAAAGACCGGCTAGCTCTCGTGCCTTTCCGAAGGACAAATACTCCTCCCGGTACAGCGACACCGCGAGTTCCTGCCGGACGATCGGTTCGCGATCCTCTGGTGGTGCCGCGATTGCGTCCAACACGTCCGACGGGAGATCGATGCTGCTCATGTCGTTGGATCTGGCGTCGTGCTACTTAGTAACGCTGTTCGTCCACTCGCTTCAGTCACGACGTTTGTTTCCTTGACGCCGTCTCGAAGACGTGCGTGAAGAGAGGTCGCCCCGCGACGTCGACGAGTCCCTTCGGTCCGTCCGCCGTCAGCTCGTCGAGTCGACTGCTTGGCCCGGTAGCGGGATGACCGCGTCCATATCACGGCCAGTACACACACGAGTCACTCAATCCGTTGGTTCGGCTCCTCCGAGACATAGAGCGGTCCGCTATCCGGTTTCGATACGACCAGCTGCCCTTTTTGTCGATGCTAAAAGCGGCGTTACTCAGGCGAACATCTATCGGTCCGACGTGTATGCTGGAATCTTCGTTTCGAACAACCGCTGAAGCGCAGTCCACAGAATCTCTGTCGGAACAGATTTCGTGAATTCTGCGCGTATCCGATCGGATTCCCCCGTGTTCCGGTGTTCGTACTGAAAATGTACCGAACCTAGATCCGGATGATCCTCGTCGCGGTGCCACCCACAGTTGAAGCCCGTGTTCGGATCTGCGTAGTGGATTCGATAGGATTCCGTCGCTCGTCGAAACCGCCACTCCACTTCGAGCAGTGGGGACTCTGGACCAGTAGGGGGCTCAACCCGGTCGGGAGCGACACTCGCCCGAATGTATTCTTTCGAGATACTGTCCGGCGCAAAACCAACGGTCGTAACTTTGGGATGTCGATTTAAGACGTCACGAAGCCCGGTATAGACGGACGCGTCGATCGTTCCCGGCAACCCCATCGTTCAGACCGGAACCACGTCTCTATCGGTCGCCCAATCGTACTCTTTGAGCGCTGCCTTCACGACCGGCAACCGGTCAGCGAGGTGGTCCCACTCGCTGGCGATCGCACGCCGTCTCTCGGCCTCGTCAGGGGTATCGATCTCGGCGATACTCGCAAGGAGCTCGCTCGGCGACTCGACGTCGTACTCGGCTTCCCACTCTGCGATCCGCGCCCGCATCCTCTCCAGGGTGTCGGCGAGTTCTTCCCGGTCGTGCTCGCGCTGGAGGGTCGCGACTTCGCGATAGGTCGCCATCAGTTGATCGACGCAGTAGAGCGTCTGGTTCCCGCGGTCGGTCTTCTGTAAAACGTTATCCTCGACGAGCTGATCGAGGTACTTCTGGGCCGTCTTCGTCGTGGTTTCTGTCTCGTCGGCGACCCACGATGCGGTTCGAGGCGTTCGGAGCGTTCGCGCGGCCGCACGAATTCGCTCACCTCGCGTCATCGAGGGAGCGTTCGGATCGGCAGCGTCCGTTTCGTTCGACATAGAATCTCCTATGCCCTAAGGAAATATATATACAAGGGGTTGGAGATATTCAACACTCGTTTTTCTGTGTCCCACTCTCTCTCCGCGCACCAACTCGCTCGCCCGCTCGATATCCTCCGACGTGTTCACGTTCACCCGCTCACCCACCCGAACCGTCGCCACCTCGTAGCCCGCCCGCACCAACACCCCCACGGCCTCGCTCAGCTGGAACTCGCCATCGGCCGACGGCCGAAGGAGCGCACAGGCGTGAAAGACGTCTTCAGGCAACACGTAAACCTTACTGCTGGGTCAACCTCGCTGGCCGCCTTGCCTCTCTTCTGGGCAGCGATTCCTCAACAGAGGGATTCAATCTCAGACCCAAGCGATCGGCTGGGCTCGAACCCCAACTCAGCACGAGCTTTCTGTATTGATGGGCGACTTCGCTCGATATCTCCGTCACGAGCTGCGACGTGGGTGATACGCGAATCTGACTCAACTGTGTCAACGATCAGCTGTGCGAGAGCTTTGATGCTAATACTCTTCCCGGTACCGATATTGTACGCCTCTCCGGGTGTTCCGTTCACCGCGGCAAGGCAGTTTGCGGCAACGACGTCGTCGACGTGGACAAAGTCACGCGTCTGTTCGCCGTCTCCGTGAACGGTGATATCTTCTCCACGACGCGCTTGCCCGAGGAAGACATCGATAACACCACTGTACTGCCCACCGCGCTGGCGCGGTCCGTACGCATTGAAATACCGAAGCATAATCGTCTCTACGTCGTACAGCTCGTTGTAGAGCCGACAATACTCCTCAGCGGTGAGCTTTTCTAATCCATATGGAGACGCTGGTGCCTTCGGGTCCGTTTCTCGAATTGGCACCGAGTCTGGAGTTCCGTATACTGCCGCACTTGACGCGTAAATAAATCGGGCACCTTCCTTCCGAGCGCATTCAAGCAGCTGGAGCGTCGCATCCACGTTTACTTCGTGGCTGTCCACCGGCTCCTCGACGGATTGTTCAACGCTCACGTTTGCTGCTTCGTGAAAAATGAGGTCTGCTCCCGCGGCTGCCTCTTCCGCTGCCTCTGAATCTCGGATGTCGGCTTCAATGAGAGTCGCTTGGTCAGCAACCCACTCGCGACGGCCGCTCGAAAGATTATCGAGAACGGTGACGTCGTTGTCAGTAACCAGCGTCTCGACGAGGTGACTTCCGATAAAGCCGGCACCACCGGTCACAAGTATCGACTGACCTGTCGGTGTGTTCATAAGAGGTCTCTATAGCTCAACTGTAAGTGCTGTCGGTTTTTGATTTCTCTGCCAGTGATTGGTCGTTGCAAGCCACCACGATTTCCGAGGCTCCAGTAGGACATGACACAGGGCGGTAATCCAGTAGTCTACTTCGAGCTCTCTGTAACGAGACGCATAGTATCCGCGAGTACTTTCCAAATTTGCCGAATTACGATCTTCATATCGAAGCTGAATGACTGTCGTTTGATATACTGTAGATCGTATCGGATCTTCCGGCCCGGTTCCTTCCCCGTCACGTCGTTGATTTGTGCGAGGCCGGTGAGCCCGGGCTTTACGAACCACCGTTTCGGCCAGTCATCGACACCGTGTTGAATGTCGGCATCGATCTCAGGGCGCTCCGGCCGCGGCCCAACAACGCTCATTTTCCCCGATAACACTGCCCATAGCTGTGGAATCTCGTCGAGATGTGTTTGGCGGAGCACCCGCCCAACACGTGTCACTCGAGGGTCAACACCTCCTTCGTCCTCATCACTGATCTTCACGCCGGTCGCCGACTCAGCGTTTTCGACCATTGAGCGGAACTTGTACACGTCAAACGTTTCACCGAATACGGCTGTCCGCTCCTGCTCATAAAGTATTGATCCGCCGTCATCCAGTTTGATCGCGATGGCGATAGCGACAATCACCGGAGAAAGCACAAGCAGTCCGATCCCCGCAAACCCAACATCGAAAGCTCGCTTGACGAGATGATCTTGGATATCCCACGGCTCGATGTCAATATCAACGAGCACGCCCGGGTCGTCCTCTGCGAGCAGCACAGCGTCGGCAGCATTGCGGTGGGCCTTTGCGGCGACTCCGTGCTCATAGCAGGCGTCAAGCGTGCCAAAGAACTCAGCCCGGTCTGTCTCCCCAAACGCGAGGATCACGGTGTCAATGTCGTGGTTGACCAACACATCCTCAAGCCGAGAAAGGCCACCCAACTGATCAAGGCCAGTCTCTATCCGGTAGCCACCATCTGCGGCGGACATCATATCGGCGTCTGTTGCTCCGTGGTTCTCCCCCAAGTGACCTTGTGGCCGTGTTGGAAACAGATATCCAAGCAGCGCGAGATCTGTTTCACGCCCAGCCTCAGCGACACGCGAAATCTCGATAGGATCATCCCCAACAACAATCGCCCGCTCGCTGCGGGCCTCCGGGCGGCGCAGCCAGATGAACCACGCCGGCAGGATGACGAGTAGAATCGGCGTGATCAACACTAATGTTAGCCGCGGCACCTTGTACGTGTAATCGAAGTAGCCGATCGTCGCTAAGGCGAACACGGCCACAAAGACACGCTTGTGCGCGAGCGCGATAATGTCGAGGATCCGCCGCGGGCGCGGCTTGTACAGGGGAATGAATGCGCCCGCCACCACCGTCACGGTCAGTACAACCTCAATGACGAACTCTGCGCCCGCCGGCGGGTCAACGGGTAGCCGCCCAATGACAGGGACCATTGACACGGCCGCTTGGACGGTGCCGTTGTTGACGAGCATCACCGCCACCGTGACTAGCGCGGCGACGCCCCCCACGCTCGCGATCCGATACTGCCAGCCGGTATCCATCGCTACAACGTGTCAGGCACATCCTAATAAGCGTCGCGTCTCACGGGCGGGTGCTGTTCACAGACGTTCGAGTTGGAAGCCCACGGTGCAGCCGAACCAGCGCGATTCCCCAGAACTCACCGAACCAGGACCACGCTTATACAGCGAAGCCGAGCGAGCGCTTGAAAGCTAAGCTCACGAGTTCGGTCTTAGAGCGCTGATTGTAGCGGTTATCGTCGATTCTGACGTTGTGTGCGTGGTCGTACGGTGCGAAGATGCGGTGCTTGATCAGCGGTCTGATCCCGAACTCACGCAGACTTTCACGAAGCGATTGCTTGTCATAGCGAGGGTGTCATAGAACTGTTATCATGGGGGGCACAAGAGAGTATTTGTCTAGTTGAGTTCGAAGAATAGCGTCGGAAACTGGAGCCACTATTGATACGAATCGCCCTACAGAGGGTATGTGAACTGTTCTATGACGCCCTCAGAGCGATTAATTTGGTGATTCAATTTATCTGACACGCCGATTGAGACGTAACAAACGTGACCAACAGCATAGATCCAACGATAGTGGTCTTGTGGTATCCAGACAATTAACATCTTCTACGAAAATAGGTTTTTAGGAAAGAAACAAATCTTTACTTTTTCTAAACCCGTATTCAGTAGTACGATGGTGGTTGAAACAGCGGAACTCCAATCGGAGCTGGAAGAAAAGGGTGAACTAATGCTCGCAGTTTCAGAGTTTGATGAACCGCTGGAGATGCATCTCCACGATTCAGAGATCGAAGACGGGGTCATCAAGATTCAGTTGACAGACGGCGTCCTCACATTCGATGTTGACGAGGTGGTCGCTGTATGGCATCATACGCACTCACTTGCTGACTTCGGACTTGAGGACTGACATCAGCGAATTAATTTCTTGAGCTCAGTCTACTCGTAGAGCGATCGAATTGCGGTTTCGTATTTCCAACCAGTATAGTGACGGTAAGGTTGTCATAGAACTGTTATCATAGGGGACACGAGAGAATATTTGTCTAGATGAGTTCGAAGAATAGCGTCAGAAATTGGAGCCACTCTTGATACAGGTCGCTATACAGAGGTATGTGAACTGTTCTATGACACCCTCTGTATCGAGGCAAATCCGGAGACAATGGAGGGAAGCGAGTGTGTAGTCGGCGGATTCGCCGCCCCGGACGGTGGCGGCGGATTCGCCTCCATCACCAGTAACTCTTTGAGCAACCGGCACAACTTGCCCGTTGAAGTGGGAGATTTGCGCCATGAGCAACTCAAGTCTCCCGCTTCAACCCCTTTGATTTAGCGCGGGGAGGATGTCAAACCCAATGTCCAAGTAGGTAAGTCCCTCCCACAATAACGATTCCACCAAGAGCATCACGTGTGCGAATTGGGAGAAGCGTCGGAGACTCTGACCCAGTGTCCGATGGTGACCCGTCCCCGCTGGGACCATCTGTACCGCTAACGCTTTTGTTACCTGTGTCCTCACTGCGTGCGTTCTGTGTCGTCGTATTCGTTTCCGTAGAATTTGTTGAGTTTGTGGTAGTGGCAGACGCTGTGTCAGTGTCAGCGTCTGTGTCCTGTTGTGTATCTGGGACGTCTGGCGTGATTTTTGTTGTATACTCTCCAGTACGATACTTGACCAACACGTACACCAGTGTATTCTCAGGAGAGGCTTTGAGCTCTTGATCAATATTCACTTTATCAGTAAAGCCCCCTGCGTAATACGGTCGAACGAGGTCCATCCGTTCACCAGTGCGTGTGTCAACTGTCTCAACCGTAACCTGACCAATCTCTGCATCCGAAACTGTCCCGGTAACGCGGACTGTTTCTGTTTCTACATTAGTAGTCGCCTCTGTAACACTCACATCTGGCTCAGGATCATACCGAATTGAAAGCGTCCTATTCCGGATGTTCCCAGCAGCATCTTCTGCTGTGATTTGAAACTCGTTATCATCGTTATCATCGTATAAATCCACTGTCGTATCAAATTCATATTTCAGCATATCTGGGTTTGGCTTTGCGTTTCCACTCAGCAGCAGTACCTGTGACCCGTTATTGGAGGTCCGATTTATTTCAACGCGCGTGAGTTTAGTCTCATCTCGGACTATTCCACTAACGTGGGCGGTGTCAGTGTAGCTTTCATTTTCAGCTGTGAACTCAATCTGCGGGTCAGTTTCATCGTCAAGAATGATCGAGAACCGATCGGTGTTTGTGCGGCCTCGACTATCCGTGTACTTCGCTACAATCTCGTTCGTTCCGTTTGCGAGTAACAGTTCTTGCGAGAATGAATCCCCGGGATTCGAAATGCCATGGATTCTTCGGTCGACTTGAGAGCTATTTTCACCGGGTCCGTAGTCAGTGGTTCGTTCAATTCGAACCCGCTCAACATCTAACATCGTATGGAGATCACCAGCTAGTGTAACCTGTCCACTCGTCACGTTTACTGTGCTATTTGGCCCCCCTTTGATCGTTGTCGAGAACGGCGAGGTATATCGCACACGGGGCGCTGCGGTATGCTTTGTTACGGCGGTTTGTATCGTTGTTATCCCGTCCGTTTTCACAATTGTCTCAACAGTGTTCTCGTTAGGGTCTAACTCAAGTGTAAGAGAGCGGTCAAACTGGGTGGAGTTTGGCCGGTATGAACGGTAGATGTCACCATTAACACGAATTTCGAGTAGATCTATCGGAGTATTTGCCGTGACTGTAATGTTTGTCTCTGGGTCTTCAAAGACGACTAGTTCAGCCCCACCCGTAGCGTCTTCGTTATCTACAGTCATGTTGACTGTTGTCCCCTCTGCCGTTACAGATCCAACCCCGGTATATACGAGTAGGAGTAGGAGACACATAGCACACAAAGCAGTTGCTAAGTGCCTGTAAGTAATCTCTCGGAGGCGTTGAGTGATGTGTGAGGTCATGGTACACTAATAAACTCGTCTGTGTACTATCGCTGGTATAGTAGAGTATAATAATACATCGTCAAGATTATCAAAATTGAGACAGCTGTGGGCCGCGACAGAGACGAGTGAAAACTGTCGTGACATCTTCCCACACTTAAACCGCGCCGAGGAACCCACCGGTGGAGTCGAACCGCCGTCACGCGGGCGGGGCCCACGCCGCGACCGTAAGGGGTCGCGTGCTGTCATAGGAGAGGCCGCAGACTTGTGGCTACTTAGCTGGTCGAGTAGGTCTCACCGATACCCAGTGCCACAGAGTTCGCAGAGGTTTGCGCAACGCCGCCACCACCGTCACGGATGAACACCTCGTTAACTTGGAACTCGGAGGGCACACCGCAGAGATCCGAGTCGTCGGCGGCTGCGACCGCATCCCGATCGATCTCGAGTTCGTACCCGTCGCCGTTGAGATTCTGGGTCGTAGATGCGCCGATTGAGTCGTATCTTGCCCACAGCCTCTGTCTTCAGGCGAAAAGGCAGGCCGGTCACCGCACTGGTGTCTCAAAGTCGGCTGCGCGCCGCACACGATAGAACCGCACCCACCGCGTGAGCACCCGCCAACACACGGCCGCGGCGGCCGCCCCGATTGCATTCACAAGCAGGTCGCCGACATCGGCGGTTCGCGCGTCCAGCGTCGACTGGAGCAGCTCGATGCTCCCGCCATACCCGACGGCGACGAGGAACACAACGACCAGCACAGTCCGGTCGCGCCACGCCGAATCCTGAAACGCGTACGCAAGCGTCACCGCGAGGCCGGCGTACGCCAGCCCGTGGAGCCATGTGCTGTACGGGAGAACGCCGAACGGCCCGGTTCGAATCATGCCACTCCCGGGCGGTGTAACCACCGAGAAGTAGAGGATCGTCGCCGCAACCGCGAGAACCCCTGCCAGCCGGATCGCACGTGGCACGAGCGGGAGCCGCAGGCGACCCATTATGGCCGAGTCGTCTCGCAGGACCGATAAAAGCCTGCGGATTCGGGCTCCCGTGCCGGATCGGCGAACGGGTACGCTTTTTACCTGCGCGCCGGTCGTCGATGATAATGTTGCGCTTGGAGGGATCTCCATGGAGTTGATCGACGACGAGGGGCGGCTGTTCGGGGCCGTCAACGTCATCGACGCGCTCGTCGTTCTGCTGATCGCTGCCGTTGTCGTTGCGGGCGCCGCGTTCGTCCTCACCGACGGTCCTGCACCCGCACCGGAGACGGACACCACCTACGCGACACTTGATGTCGGCACCGTCTCCCCGTACATCGTTGACGCAATCGAGGAGGGTGACACCCACAGCCCCGACAGCGCGTCCACGCTCCGCATCACGGACGTTCATCTCACACCGCAGGGCAATCAGACGCGGGTCATCCTCCGAGTAGCCCTCGAAGGGGAACTCAACAGTCAGGACAGTCTCACCTATGGTGGTGCACCACCCCGTCTCGGCCGTACACTGGATATCACCACCGACCGCTATCAGATCAACGGTCAGATTCGTGACGTGGGCGACAGCGACGCGCTCGCGACCACCCAACAGCGCGTGCTGCTGTCCAGTCACGTCGATGCGGGCACCGCCGCGACTGTCACGCCGGGCGATGAAATCCGGCTGAGCGGCCGCACAGTGGCTCGAATCGAGAACGTGACCTCCTACGCCACCGGGGAGCCGACCACCCGGCAACTTCTCGTTGCGGCGACGCTCACCGCCCACCGCCAACAGGACCGGCTTCGCTTCGGGGGCACGCCGGTCCGACGCGGGCAGACAGTAACGCTCCCTGCAAGCGAGTACACACTTGACAGCCAGATCGAACAGGTCGGCGGAGAGTTTGGCCTCGGTGCAACGACAACTCGGACGGTCACCCTTCGGATGGACGAGGTGCGCGAGGACTTCGCAGACGCCATTGAGCCGGGAATGGTCGAACGCACCGGCGACACGACGATGGCCCGGATTACGAGCGTGAAGACGGAACCGTCGCTCATCATCACCACCGGCGAGAACGGCAGCGTCAATGTTGTCGATCACCCGATCAACCGCGACGTAACCATCACCGCCGACCTACAGCTCCGCGAAACGCCAAGTGGGCTCACGTTCAAGGGCGAGCAGCTTCGGCAGGGGTCGACCGTGACTCTCGATCTCGGGACGGTGGTCATTGAGGCGACCGTCATCAGCGTGGGAGGCTGATCAGAGACCCAGCAGATACCGCACTCGCACCAGGGCCCATCGGAGCCGTAACCCCCATACGCGTGACAGGCCAATGAACTCACAGATGGAAAACACGGCCGACTCGGAGGAGCTGCCGGGCGATAGCACCGTCCAACGAGCGGTCCAGGGCTCCCGACTCGGCCGGCTAGGACAGTGGATCGCCGGTGCGGTCCGCGACTCGTATTTGTACCGGTGGCTGACTGCTGAACCAGACCCGGACGTGATCGTGATAGACCTCCGGGAGACGTGGACAGTCGGCTTGGTCATTCGCCTTCTTGACGCGGCCATCGACCGTCTCGCACCTGCCGTCAGAGAGTCACGGGTCGCCGGGGCCGTCCAGACGGGCGCGACGGTCACCCGCCAGCAGCCCGCGGTCGTCGCCGGCCTCGGACTTCTCGTTGCGGGCGCACTCGTGGGGGTAGCGAGCGTCGGCGCGGGCACGCTCAGTACGACCCGACTCGCGTTGACGGCCGTCACACTCATCACCGGCGCCCTCGCCACCCGCGAGCGACGGAGTTGGACCGAACTCCGCGAGACTCGGCCAGTCAGGCTCCTTCTCGCCGCGCTCGAACCGCCTGAGCCGCAGGAAGAGCACACGCCCGGTAACGATCCAAGCGACGACTTAGACGACAAGTAGCCGCTGCAGGTTCACCCGCTCAAAGCCGGCCGCTTAAGTGAGTGCCCGTGTCCGGGTTGAGTAGTGACCACCACGGAGCTGCTTGTCGCGATACTTGCTGGAATCGTCCAGGGCGTCGTCGAGTGGCTTCCCGTCTCGAGTCAGGGGAACCTCTCGCTCGTGCTCACGCTCGTCGGCACGGATCCCGCGGTCGCCGTCCAACTCGCCTTGTTTCTCCAGTTGGGCACGACGCTGTCGGCCGCAGCCTACTACCGTGATGAGATCGCGACTATCCTCAACACACTCCCCGGGTGGCGGCCCGAGACAGCGTACGATGGCGACCACGCGATCGCGACGTACATCGTCGTGGCGTCGCTGTTCACCGGGGTCGTCGGCATCCCACTCTACGTTCTCGCCGTGGATCTCGTCAGCGACCTCACGGGGGGCGTCTTCATCGCCGTCATCGGCGTGCTCCTCGTGATCACCGGGTTCCTCCAGCGGGCCTCGGACACGGTGAGCATGGGTGGACGCGAGACCCCGTCACTCGTCGATTCGATTCTCGTCGGCAGTGCACAGGGGTTCGCTATCCTCCCCGGCATCTCTCGGTCAGGCGTGACCGCGAGCGCACTACTGTTCCGCAGCTACGACCCGCCGACCGCGTTTCGGCTCTCCTTTCTGCTGTCGATTCCCGCATCCGTTGGTGCGGCCGCCCTCACCCTCGCGAGCGTGGGCGGGCTGCCAGGGATCGCGCCAGTGCCCGCGGCGGTCGCACTCGGCGTGAGCGCCGTCGTCGGTTACCTGACGATTGACGCCTTGATGCGGGTCGTCGAGCGCGTGCCGTTCGCAACGGTGTGTTTCGCGCTCGGTGCGCTGGCGATCGTCGGCGGTGGTGGGATCGCGCTGGTCGTGTGAGACTCCGTGGTTGCCATTGCAACCGGCTGGGCCGCACGTCTCAAAGCAGTACGGACCGGGTCTCTAGGGGAATCGCTCGGAAACCGACCACAGTACGGTGCGCCGACCGTCGAGGAGAGAGGGATCCGCGTGAAAAGCATCACATCAGCGTACGAGTACAGGTCTCAACCGCCAGTTCGAGTTCGGTGCCGGTCAAAGCGACGATGTCGAGTCGGTCGTCGGACGATGTGACGGCGTCGATACGAGCGAATCCACGGCTTTACCTGAAAGTAGGCGCTAAGGCCCCTTCCTCGACGAACGAGCGAAGCGAGTGAGTAGGGAGGGGATACAGCGCCGCACAGTTCACAGACACGTTCGACACTCGGCTCACAGGCCCACGCAGCCATGAGTCTCCTTTCACGAGCCGATCGACGAACGCTCGGCGGTCCCGTTCCCGCTCGGCGGCGGTCTCCTCGTACTCGGCCTCAACACGTTTGCGATAGGTCTCGAGGTCCCGGTCGTCTCCGACCACCTGAATCCCGTCTTGGAGGGTGGCGTGCGCGATCGGGAGCGGAAGACTGTCGATGTCGCTTACGTCGACGAAGGCGTCCGCGTGACTCTGGAGGTCCGCGTCAATCCGGTTCCGTTGACGGAACCGTTCTGTCGGGGACAGGTCGTCCGGGAACCCGAGCGCGACATCGACGTCGGACGATTCGTGGCGTCACCGCGGAACTACCGCGTGTCCGACTCCCACGGCGCGCCGACCCGGTCGTCGACCCATGGCAGCACGGTTCATTCGACAACGCGGGAGAGATCCGTCGCGCAGCTCCGGTCGACCGCGGCTGTCGTGTCGGCGTCCGAGAGCGGATAGAGGTGATCCCGCGTGTTGTGCGGCTGGTTGTGGCGGTCCCAGCGACACTGCCGCTGCGTTTCGGAACAAGCGACACAGACGGACAGCGGATAGCCGTGAAACAGAACGGAGTTAAAAGTGCTCATTAAGCCGCTTCTGTTTTGCTTTGAGCGTAGACTCGGTGTCGGGAGCAGAGACAGGGTCGATCCGCTGCCAGCCGTCCGGCTTGACGTACGCCAGCATCTCGATTGTGGCGTCCTCAGTGATTGTGAGACACGCCCGTGGTCCGTTTGAGGTGGTCACCTCAAGCCGGTCGACCTGCGCGTTGAGATCATACCCGCGTTGAAGAAAATCAGCAGCACACTCGCGGAGAAACGCCTGCTGGTGATCGGTAAGGTCGTCATAGCCATGGACACGGTTGACCGTTGCGCGCGCCGTTTTGCGGTAGTGCGACGGCGGCGATGTGCTTAGTTCCGATCTCATAATTGTTTTCGACACAAGAGCCACAGCGAGCACCCCAGCAAATACAATCCCGATCCAGAGGCTGTGTTGGAGTAAAATATCTTTCATACCATACGTCGTCTCAGTGACTAATATAAACGTGAGCGTATAGATATCGTCCCTGAGAACACGGTGTACTTTCGACCTACCGACGCACACACGGCGTTACCGTTCTCTTCATGCGAGTACGCCGTTCGCGCTGACTCGCCTGCTGACCATCGCTGACAGGTGCGTACTCTGAAGATGAGCCGGTCCACGTTGAAGTGTGCTGAACCGGGCGCTGGAAACAGGCACACAGCCCGCAGTGTGACATCCTCCTCGACGTAAACGGCGAAGCTTCTCACGCATGGGGAATACCAGTCAGTCGTCGCTGGTAGAGGGTTTCGGCTCTTGGAACGCCGTGAGCGTCATCTGCGCTGGTACGCTCGTCTCACGGTGAGTCATGGCGGTGTCACTACCGCTCCCATCCCGAGGCGAGTCATCGCGTTCCGCCTTGTCAAGCGGAACGTTCTCTCCCCACGGGTCAACCCGTCGTGCGATATTCGCGGAAGCGTTGATATTTCTCGACGCTGAACGATTACATTCCGCGAGGACTGAGCGCGATCACCGAACCGAACATCTGGCCGTATCTCACCGGTGAACTACCCCACCCTACCGCTCGGGCTGACGCCCTCGCGCTTGAGGGTGGAGCTTCCTGTTTTCACGACGCGCTTTGCATCCACAACCGAGGACACAGGGAGCGCAGTCTCCACAGGCGTTAATTCGGAGCGTCCCGCTCCTAACCGCTTCTTCACACCGCGAGAAAGAATATTCAACGCCGCGTTCGCGTCTCTGTCAGCCTCGAACCCACACGCCGGGCAGGAGTGTTCGCGCACCCACAACGGTTTCTCGGTCGAAACGCCGCAGGACGCACACTCTTTCGTCGTTCCGCGCGGATTCACAGCAACGAAGTACGTTCCTTCGCGTTCGCACTTGTATTTGAGCATCCGCAGGAATGTTCCCCACGCCGCACCTGCCCGGTTCCGCGAGTTGCCCGGTAGTTCGACCAACCCCTTTGCGTCCAAGTCCTCAACCGCCACGAAGTCGTACTCCCGAGCGTAGTAGTTCGAGAGCTTGTGAAGGAAGTCGCGGCGCTTGTTCTTCAACTCGGCGTGGCGTTCTGCCACGACCCGACGCTGTTTCTCCCAATTGTCCGACCCGTGCTGTTTCCGCGAGAGGTCGTGCTGTGCGCGTTCCAAACGTTCGCGTTCGTCGGAGAGGTCAAGGGATTCGACGGCGGTTCCGTCCGTGTCGTGGGCGTACTTGAGAATCCCCACGTCGATGCCCACGCAGTTCTCGGGATTCTCCGGCTTCTCCGGCGGGTCGTCGGGCGTCTCGATGCCGAGAATGGCGTACCACTTCCCGGTAGGTTCTTGCTTGACCGTGACGGCCTTAATGTCGGCGTCGTCGGGGAGGTCGCGGTGGAAGGTGAGCGGGATTTCTCCGAGTTTTGAGAGCCACAGTCGCGTCCGACCGCCCGTGTTCTTGAGCTTGAAGCCGGATTGACTGTAGGTGAAACTGCGGTACTCGCCCGGTGCCTTCCACTTGAGCGTCCCGACGCGGTAGCCGTTCTCTTTGCGCCCTCGTAGTGTCGAGAGGTTGTCGTACAGCCGTTGCACGACCTTCTGTAGTACCTTCGAGTGAACACCTTTCAGGTCGCTCCAGCACTTTGTACACGTCTTCACCCGAAAAGTCCCGCGTCACCATTGCTACTATAAGACATCGGGAAGCTCATCGCTCTGTGATTGAGCGACTTCAGGATCAACACCGAGGTCACGTATCTCCTCGTCGGTTGGAGGCCGCCCGCCATCGCCTTCTACCGCCTCAATGACGGCATCAAGATTGTCAAGTGCTACGTCCCGGCTTTTACCTTGAGCAGTCACGCCGACACGGAGATCACGAGCCGTCCACTGGCCATCTGGGTTCTTCACTAAGCGGATTTCCCGTTCAGGAGGGTCCGAATTCCCAGAATCAGTACCTCACAAAGCATCCTCAGCTAGCTGTTTCTGAAGCCTGAGTTCTGTGGCGGAGCGGTTGTGCTGGGTGGTCTTGACGAGAAGATTGTCGACGAACCGACGGAGAGCTGTCGCTGTCGGCGGCGGCTGCCGCCGACGCGACAGCGTCGCCACTCCTGGCGGAGGCTAGCCCGGTCGGAGATTAGCGGGTAAACCGGTCGTCTGGTGGTCGGTTTGCGGGGACGGCCCGACGCGTCGCGAGGGCCGTCCACGCTGCCCGTTGAATCATGTTGATGAACTCCTTGAACGACCACTTCCAGAGGCGACGCCCCCCACGGCGGGGCGTCGCCACATATTCCCAGTGTAAATACCGCCAGACGTTCTGTAACAACAAGCTCACCACGACGTACAGCAGCCGTACGACCGGRTTTTGTGTCGARGTCGTCGCAATACTTTGCTCGGAGAGTCGGTAGCTGGCCTCGATACCGAAGCGTTTCGCGTRGTGGTATCGRGCGTCTCGTGGTGAGTCGATGAACGGCGCGTCAGCGGCGTAGCCGTGACGCGCCACYCCATGTTCGTCGTACCGTCCGTTYTGGTACGTACAGTCGATGTAGACGGGAAACTCGACGGTCCAGCTGTGACCGTCGAGTTTCGCCGTCATGTCGTGTTGAATCACGCGACTCCAGCCTTCCGAGAGTTCTTGCTTGATCGTCTGTCCCCAGCGGACGATCGGCATGACGTAGGCGTGGTTGTGTGCCTGAAGCAGCGTCAAACAYTTGCTGTCGTAGAATTCGCGGTCAAGAAAGACGGCCTTGACCTCGAGGTCAAGGCYGTCGAGGATACCGAGAAACTCTGCGAGGACACTGCTGGCRGTGTCGCCGTCTTCGAGACGGCGCACCGCCAGCGTGTAGCGTTTGTTCTTCACACGCGCGTAGAGTGTGGCGTAGGCGTGGAACGCAGTYGTTCCACGCTTCGCTTGTGAGTGGTACAGGCCGTCTGTCCCATCTTCGTCGCCGTAGTAGGGCCGCAGGTGGAGGTCTGAAACGACCTCCACCTGCTGGGGAAGGACGTCGAGAACGTCCTTCTGAAGGAGCGCGTTTCCGACTTGCTCAAGCGTCTCAAGGTCGAATTTGGTGCGGAGATGGTAGAGAACCGAATTTTCGTGGGGGGCRTCTTCRCTTTTCTCACAGAGCGTTGAGACCGAGGTCCCGTCGGCGCACGCGCCGGCGAGGACCTCGTAGATGTCTTCAGCATCGATCTCTGCGTTTTCAGCGAGTGTGAGGGTGACTTCCTCCTCAAGGGAGTTGACGAGGAAGTTAAGAAGCTGGTTCTCGTGGATTTCACTGTCTGCTTGCTTGGTATTAGACACACCTTCAGCAAGCAGACGTCTCAACTAACCGGCTTTGTGATGTACTGAGAATCAGCTCGTGCCATATCTCCCGGTAATTCACCGAGATGCAAAACGCTTCGGGAGACCTACCGTCTCACACAGACCATTGATGCTCGATACGCAGGCATATCCTATCGGCTGATTCAACTATGAGTTCACGAAATAAATGTCGTGGCAAATATTCTATGACACCCTAGTTGGTCAGGAAAAAATAGACGATCAGGATTCCGGCCGTCCACGTGAGCTTCCGCTTGAACGGGACGTGCCCCGCGGGCCGCTCCACGACGGGCATCCGCGAGAGCACCGGTTCGGCGGCCTCCTTCCGGCTCATATACGACGTACCGCAGGTTGTGGGAACTGTATTCCGATTCGCACCACAGCAGAGCGGAGCCGGGCGGCGGTCGCGGGGGAGATGGGCATATGTCGCTTAAGAGGTAAGCAAGGCGATAGCGAGCGGCTTAACCCGTGGAGAGCTTGACTCATCGAAAGGCAAAGGGGTGGAGGCCTGAGTTCCACCGTTTCACCGGTAGACAGCTCAAACCGACGTGGGTTCAATTACCTCCTCTCGGAGGTTTTTTATCCTGACAAACTCAACTAGGTGTGCTGGTTGCGATCCACAGCAGTAGGCCTGAGCAGTCCACGGCTGTGTGTGAGGCCACACGGTGTTGAAGACATGTGTGGCTAAGGTCTCCCGGCGCGGTCTGTTACCCGGGTCGGGAGTACCCGCCTAGCACTCGACTGAGCGGAGCCTATTGTGTGAGGAGCGTGCGAGAATCACCCTCTTAACACAGCATTCACAAGAGAGTGTCAACTGAAGCTAGGAGTCTGATCGGACAGCAGCGTTGCGCCTCGATCACTCCACAAACAGCCCGTCGACAATGGCGTTGATCAGTGCCGACTCAACGGCTATGTTGAATCGCCATACAGCAGCGAGGTGGGCCGCTAAATCAAAGGAGTTGAAGCGGGAGGCTTCAGTTGTTCATCACCCAAATCTTCTGCTTCATCGAGGAAGTTGTACCGGTTGCTCAAAGAGTTACTGGCGATGGAGGCGAATCTGCCGCCCCGGACGGTGGCGGCGGATTCGCCGACTATGCACTCGTTTCGCTTCACTGTCTGCGAATTTACCTCGATTCATCGTACCGTATGACGATCGACTTGCTCAAAGAGATACCACAAATAACCGGAGAGATTGGTCACAACGCGGCCGTTCCAACGTGGTCCCGCAGTGGCGACACTCAATGTGTATTCCATCCCGGGATCCAAGCCACACGATGGTGAGTGCGGTTCGGATGCTCATACGGGTTACACCAGCCCAGTCGGCCTAATGGTATGAGAAGATTTAACCAGATATTACCAAAAAATACGCTGTGAAAATAATACACAACCGATCGCCGTACGGTGTGTCCTTGGGGGTCCCAAAGCGGAGAGCTCCCATGCAGTTTCCCGCATTACCACCACTCACAGCGCCAGCATTTGTCAGCGAAGGTCTTTGTACTCGGTGCCACATTCTGGACACGTCCGAATATCAAACACAGCTTCTGAATCGGTTGTTGTCTTCAGGACCTTCTCACAGTCTACACAGTTGAGGCGCTCGTAGGTGTCTTTAAATATGTCATCGTCGCGAAGCGCCTTTCGTGTGGACTTCATGCGGGTCTGTGATACCCAGTACCGAAAAAAGCCTACGCTCTTGCGTAGAACATTGTTGGTGTCGAGCTGTCGGGCGATCTTGTCGTAGTTCTACACGGTGTCTGGACTCACCAGAACGGGAATAAAACAGGGTAAAAGAATCGATCTACCGAATTCATCAATCCGGAGTGTTCTCACCAACAATGTACTTCATAAGGGCGTATGTACAAAATATCCTGTTGGAACGCTAATAATTCAGTCATCTATTCTAATTGTGTACAAAAAATGTTAAATCTTCGTCGCCACGCCAGACTTAACGCGACCAAACTAAGCGCACTGACTTGTTTACGTGCTTTGAGCTATTGAGTACTGTATATTGTCGAATCGTGTCAGTATGCACACTCCTAAGCGTGTTGTCTTTGACTATCATGCAATTATAATATTGTTATCCACTAGCCACGCATCCGCTCTCGTTAATCTTGTTGGCGATCTTTTAAGAATCACTCTCTATGAACTGCGGGTCCCGTCACCTCAGTCGACGCCTGCTCCCGGCACCGTGTGAGGCGCCGACTCACCGGTATCAGTTCCAGCGTCCCCCCTGGACTCCGTCTCCGCCGCCAGCGTCTCGACGTTCGCGAACACGAAGCCGGCGAAGCCGACGCGGAGCAGCAGATCGAGGTACTCCAGCGTGACCGCCGCGGTGAACGTATCGAGCAGGCCGGCGATGCTGACCATCGCCCACGCGATCAACACGCCGAACGCGAACAGCGAGAGGTTCCGCGTCTTCTTGAAGAACAGCTCGCGGGCGGGCGGCTGCCGCGCGGCCGCCGTCGAGAGCGGGCCGAAGAACACGCCGAGGAGGACGAGGTACCCGACGAGGATCGCTGCGGTGCCGGCCAGCGCGAGCGGACCCTCAAACACCTCCGCGAAGTCGTAGCCGAGCCGCATCGTCACGGTGAGCGCGGTCACGCCGACCACGTAGCGCTGGCCTGCTCCCGAGACGAACGCCGCGAACCCGAACAGGAACGGGTAGGCGACGTAGTCGGTGAGGAGCTGGCCGCCCTCCAGCGTCCCGCTCGCGACCGCGAACGTCCCGACCCCGGCGCCCCACAGCCCGACGCCGACGCCCGCGATCGCGACGACCGCGACGAACGGGTAACAGTAGCGCCGCAGCGCCGCAGGCTTGCGGCGCGCCAGGCCCAACAACACGAGCGCGGAGATGGCGTAGACGCTCGCGGAGACGAACCGCACCGTCGACGGCTCGATCATCGGGTCACCCCCGCGTCGCCGGCGGCGCCGTTCGGTGGCGTCTCCGCGTCGCCGGCGGCGTCCGTCGTCTCGCCGTTCGTCGCCATTCCACCGTCCGTCGCCGTTCCGCCGTCCGCCACCGTCCCGACCTCGGTCGCCGTTCCGCGGTCTGTCGCCGACCCGGACGCGCCGGCGGGGGTCGCGCTCGGCGCCGCGCCCTCGGCCCGCGTCTCGAACTGGTCGAGCCGCTCGGTGAGCGAGGCGGTCCGCTCGGAGAGCGCGGTCGCCGTCTCCGCGAGGTCGCCGACCGTCTCGGCCGTGTCGTCGGCGGTCTCTGCCAGCGTCCGCGCGCGGTCGGCGGCGTCGGTGGCGGAGCCGTGGACGGCCTCGACGCGCGCCGCGACCGACTCGATCCCCTCGGCGCCCTCGTCGGTCGCCCGCGCGATGTCGCCCATCGCGACATCGACGTCCTCGACGGTCCCCGTCAGCTCCTCGATCGCCTCGCCCGCGGCCTCGACCGCCGCGGTCGTCTCGTCGAGCTCCGTCATCGTCCGGTCCATCTCGCCGGCGACCGCCGACACGTCGTCGGTCACCTCGCCGATGGTCGCCTCGATCTCCGTGGTGGAGTCGCGGGTCTCCTCGGCGAGCCCCTTCACCTCGTCGGCGACGACCGCGAAGCCGTCGCCGTCGCCGCCCGCCCGCGACGCCTCGATCGAGGCGTTCAGCGCGAGGATGTTGGTCTGCTCGGCGATGTCGGCGATCACGTCGGTCGTCTCTGCGACGCCGTCCATCCGGTCGTCGAGCCCGGCGACGAGGTCGTCGAGGTCCTCAAGGAGGTCGGCGATCGCCGCGATCGCTTCGACCGCCTCGGTCGCGCGCTCCTCGCCTTTCTCGCCCAGCTCCGCCGCGGCGCTCGCGTCGCCGGCCACCTCGTCGGTGGTGGAGGCGATCTCCTCGACGGTCGCGGAGAAGTCGTCGGTGTCGTTGGCCGTCTCCCGTAACCGCTCGGTCTGCGCGTCCAGCTCGTCGGCCAGCTCGCGCATCTCGGCGGCCACCTCCTGGTTCATCGCGGCCACGTCGTCGGCCTCCGCGGCCATCTCCTCGCTCGTGGCCTCCACGTCGCCCGCGAACGCCTGGATGTCCTCGACCGTCGTCGAGAGCCCGCCCGTCATCTCGTTGTACGCGGCCGTGATGCGCTCGATCGCGTCGACATCGCTGTCGGCGTCGAGCCGCCGCGTGAGGTCGCCCTCGGCGGCGTCTTCCATGGCGCCGCCGATCTCCTCAGCGCGCGTCAGGAGGGTGTCGGACAGCTCCTCGGCCTCCTCGCGGGCCGCCTCCGCCTCGGACTGGGCCCGCTCGGACTCGGCGACTGCGTCCCGGAGCGACCGCCGCGTCTCGTCGAACGCCTCGAAGAGCCGCCCGATCTCGTCGCCGCGGTCGGAGGTGGCGCTGGCGTCGAACTCGCCGCGGCCGACCGCCTCCGCGGTCTCGGTCAGGCGCCGCAGCTCGACCGCAACGTTTCCGATCAACACGATGCCCAGCAGGCCGAGGTTCAGCGTGACGATGATGCCGACCCCGACCAGGGAGGCGGTCGCCGCCTCCGCCGTCCCCGTCGCCGAGACGTGGGCCGCGAAGAGCGCGACGAACCCGAGCGTCACGGCGAGCGTCCCGAGGACGGCCGCCCCGACCCGTCGGCCGTAGCGCGCGGTAATTACGTTGAACATTCGATACGCGAACCGATAGAACCGGCGTACTTAGGAGTAAAGGCGCAATTACCGGGCGCGATAATCGTCGCGAGTGTCGGCGTCGGGGGCCTCCGGAACGCCCGGCAGGAGCCGAGGAGCGCGGACGGCTGTGCGCCGGGGTTCGTGTCAACAAAATAACCCACAGTTTCAGTGGGATTTTTCCGTCTCATGCTGTTGTTCGTCGGTATGGCCGAAGGGAACCGATTTTCCGAGGAGTTAGCCGCGTTCTACGAGGCGACGCACGACCACGGGGACATCGGCGACGAGTCGTTCTATCTCGATGCGGCCGCGAGCGCTGCCGGGCCGGTACTGGAGGGGGCCTGCGGAACCGGACGGCTCTACCTCGAACTCCTTCGCAACGGCGTCGACGCCGACGGATTCGACATCTCGCCGGCAATGCTGGATATCCTCCGGGAGAAGGCCGCCAGCGAGGGTCTGACGCCGACAGTGTGGGAAGCCGATCTGCGGGCTGTCGACGCGGATCGGTCGTACGCCTTGGCGCTGGTTCCCTACAACTCGATGTGCAACCTCCAACGGGTCGACGACCAGCTCGCTGCCCTCGAGGCGTTTCACGACGTGCTCGAGGCCGGCGGCCGACTCCTGTTCGACGTGTACGTCCCCCGGTACGACGTCATCGCCGAGTCGTTCGGCGAGTGGCAGGCGGTTCGCGAGGTCGAATACGAGGGGACGACGCTGAGAGGCCGTTCCCGAGCCGACATCGCCGATCAGGTGTCCCAGACCTATCGCACGGAGCAGGAGCTCCTCGACGCCGACGGGGAAGTCGTCGCCTGCGACGAGTTCGCCCTCTCGCATCTTCCGCCCCAACAGGTCGAGTTGCTGGCGCGTCAGTCGCCGTTCGATCAGTGGTCGGTCCAAGGGGGATTCGACGGCGAACCGCTTGCGGACGGAGACGGTATCCAGGTCTGGGAACTGCGGAAGTAGCGTCGGAATCGCTCCGGACGGCGGGCGCGGGCCGCCGGCGGTCGGGGCCGGGGCCGGGCTTTTCACCGGGCCGCGCCACAGGACGGTATGCCAAGCGTCAGCGACACGTACATCGAGAACCGCCAGCGCGTCCAGCCCACTCACACGAACAACTACGCCTCGGCGCACGGGGGCAACGTCGTCAAGTGGATGGACGAGATCGGCGCGATGTCCGCAATGCGCGCCGCGGGCGAAACCTGCGTCACGGCCAACATCGACGGACTGGACTTCAAGCGGCCCGTCCCGCAGGGCGACACCTGCGTCATCGAGTCGTACGTGTACGCGGTCGGACGCACGAGCCTCCGGACGCGGATCCGCGCGTATCGCGAGTCCCCGCGCATGGGCGAGCGCGAGCTCACCACGGAGTCGTACTTCGTGTTCGTCGCCGTCGACGCCGACGGCAACCCGACGCCCGTCCCGGAGCTGGAGGTCGCGGGCGAGCGCTGCCGCGAGCTCCGTGACGAGGCGCTGGCCGGAGAGCCGGACGAAAGCCGGTGACGGTTCGCGAGAAGCGGCGGGACGGAAGTCGGGCTAACCGGTCGGGGCACATTCAGTATGTATACATCCGATCGAATCGCTGTGATCTGAGGGTACTCGTGGCCTCTCCCGACAGCGGATCAGTCCCGTCGAGACGGGATGTCGGAGTAGGTCGCGTTCACAGACCGACGAACAGTATCGACGCCGCGACTGCGGTCCCCGCCCAGCCGGCGCCGACCCAAGTCAATACGGCGAATGCCTGTCGGGCGCCCTCACGGCTCCATCCGGACTCGCCGCCGAGATGGCTCTGAACCGCTGACATTGAGTCGCCGAACCCGACCGCGCCGCCCCACGTCGCGACGCCGAAGCCGAACAGAAGCACACCGAGCGCGAACGAGGTGTCGGTCGCTCGCCGCGCCCCGGCGAACGGGAAGAGCGCGCCCGCGACGACGACCCCGAGGAGGCTGCCGATGCCGACCCACCGTGCGACCGTTAGTCCAGACGGCCGTCCGTCGCGGTCAGTCAACGGTCTCTCGCATCCGAGGGTCGAGCGCGTCGCGCATTCCGTCACCGAGGAGGTTGAACCCGAGCACCGTCAGCGCGAGCAGCAGACCAGGGAAGAAGGACCACCACCACGCCCCGGAGAACAACCCAAACTCGACGCCGTTCGAGAGCATCATCCCCCACGTCGGCTCCCCCGGGCTGGCGCCGAATCCGAGGAACGACAGCGCGGCGATATCGATGATCGCAAGCCCGTAGTTGAGCGTCGACTGGACCGTTATCGGCGCAAGGCAGTTCGGGAGGACGTGGCGAACGAGCAGCCGCGGGTCCGTCGCGCCGAGCGCTTTCGTAGCATCTGTGTACTCGTCTTCGAGTACCTTTAGTGCGGCTCCGCGGACGACGCGGGCGAACCGAGGGGTGTAGACCAGCGTCAGCGCCCCGACAGCTCGCCACAGCCCCAACTCTTCCGGGAAGATGGTGACGAGCGCGAGTGCCAACAGTAGCGACGGGAACGACAACAGGACGTCCATCGTCCGCATGATGACGTTGTCGGTCAGATCGCCGTAGTACGCCGCAACGATTCCGAGACTCACTCCGAGGAACGTCGAAGCGATGACGGTGACAGTACCGTAGAGGACCGCGTACCAAGCCCCGTACATCACGCGCGGGAAGATGTCGCGAGCCTGCCCGTCCGTTCCAAAGAGGTACTCCGAGCTGGGCGGGGACTCAGCGGGATTCGTCCCGAACTGAGTCGCCATGAGTTCGCTAAGATTGTAGGTGAAACGCGCGTAGACCGCGATCAAGACGACGGCCACGATGATTACGATCCCGGTGATCGCGAGTCGGTTCGAGAGGAGCTGCGAGAGAAACGGACTCGCGCGCAGCCGCTCGGCGATGCTTCGGTCGACGGTTTCTGTCTGTGTCTCCGTGCTCATTGTTCGATACGGGGATCGAGGACCGAGTACGTGAGGTCAACGCCCAGGTTGACCAGCGTGTACAACACAGCAAAAACGAGGACTGTTCCTTGGACGACGGGGTAGTCGCTACGGTTGATCGCGTCGACGAGGAGCGTTCCGATACCGTTGATCTCGAAGACGGTTTCGGTGAGCACCGCACCCCCGAGCAGCGATCCGAACTGGATACCGATCACGGTGATGACGGGGATGAAGGCGTTTCGAAGCCCGTGTTTCATTACGGTGATCTTCGATCCCTGCCCCTTCGCCCGAGCGGTCCGCATGTAATCTTGGCGGAGCACTTCCACCATCGATGAGCGCATCATCCGCGAGAGCAACGCCATCTGATAGATGCCGAGCACCACCACGGGCAAGAGCAGATGAACGGCCGCGGACTGGAACGCCGCGATGTTCCCCGCTAGCAGCGTGTCAACGAGGATGAGCCCTGTGACCGGCTCAACGAAGTACTCGGAGCCGATCCGACCGCTGGTCGGGAGGAGTCCGAGGAACTGCGCGAAGAGCAGAATGAGTAGCGGACCGCTCCAGTAGATTGGGACGCTGATTCCGCTCAAGGCACCGATGCGAGTGAGGTGGTCGGTCCACGTGTCCTGCTTGACCGCGCTGAGGATCCCCAGCGGAAGTCCGAACAAGAGACCGGCGAACTGGCCAAGCAGCGCGAGTTCGATCGTGATCGGGAGCCGATCGGTAAGGATCTGGCTCACCGCTACGCCGCGGTTCACCTGATACGACTGACCGAAGTCGAACGTCGCGACCTCGCCGAGGAAGCGAACGTACTGCTGCCAGAGCGGGTCGTCGAGCCCCAAGTCGGCGCGGACCTGGTTGACGAACTCCTGGCTCGCTCGTTCGCCGGCGATGACCACGGCGGGATCGCCGGGCGAGAGGTGGAGAATAGCGAACACCACCGTCGCGACCCCGAACAGCACGGGAAACAGCATAAGCAGCCGTTTCAATACGAAACGTTTGGAGACCATTCAGGGAAACGGGCGCGCGGGACGGTCAAAAAATCTGTGCTCGGTGTCGACTACTCGAGCTCGACCGCTTCGAGGTACGGGCCGCCGATCGCGGCGACGGTGTAGTTGCTCACGCGGTTGGAGACGCCGCGGACCTCGTCGGCGTAGTCGATGAACACCCACGGTGCCTCGTCGTGGGCGATCTGGGCGGCCTCCCGGTACAGCTCCGCGCGGTCTTCTTGGTTCGTGGTCCGTTGAGCCTCTTCGACGACGCTCATGTACTCGCTGTTAGCCCACGCGGCGTTGTTCGAGGTATTGAACCCTTCCGTGTCCCACGAGACCCAATCCTGCTCCTCCGGCACATCGGTCTGCGGATGTAGGAGGACGTAACAGAAGTTGTCGGGGTCGGCGTTGTCGGTGTACCAGCCGGCGAGCGTCGCGTCGTGGTTCCCCTGACTGGTGTATGTGAGGTAGTCGGAGAACTGCCGGTCGTCGATCGAGACCTCAATGCCGACCTCCGAGAGGTTCGACCGGATCGTCTGGGCGGTCGGGAGCGGTGCCGGGTTGTACCCGCGGGGGTTCTGGAACGTGGTCAGCGAGAACGAGAACCCGTCGCCGTAGCCTGCCTCGTCGAGGAGGCTCTGGGCCTGATCGGGGTCGTACTCGTAAGGACTGATGTCGTCGTTGTGGCCGAACAGCGCAGGCGGGATGGGCTGGTCGGCCTGCGTGGCGATCCCCGAGTAGATGTTCTCGACGATCGCCTGCGTGTCGATGGCATAGCTGATCGCGCGGCGGACCCGACGGTCGCGGAACGCCTCAACGCGCGAGAGGTTGAACGCCATGTACCCGATGTTGATCCCGGTCGCCGTCCGGCTCTCGGCGGTGTCGGACCCGTCGATGATCTGCATGCTGTCGGGGTCGAGTCCGTCGATGATGTCTAATTCCTCCTCGACGAGTGCCTGGGCGCGCGTGGAGTTCTGGCCGCGGGTGAGGAACAGCACCTCGTCGACGTTCGGACTCTCGCCCCAGTAGTCGTCGAAGGCGGTGAGCCGGATCCGGTTGTTGGCGTCATCGAGGGTCTCCAACTGGAACGGGCCGGTCCCGACCATCTCCTCCCCGAGGTCCGCGTCGCCCTCGATGGCGTCCTGCGAGATGACGACCGCCGCGAACATCGCGAGGTTGCGGAGGAACGGCGCGTACGTCTGGGTGAGAGTGATCGAAAGCTCGTAGTCGCTTGGCGCCTCGATGCTGTCGATCCAGTTGCCGAGGGTAAACGGACCGTAAACGGAGGCGTCCTCGAAGTGGTACTCGTAGTCGTCGTCGACAAACCGCCGATACGTGGCGATGAAGTCGTCAGCGGTGAACTCCGACCCGTCGTGGAAGCTCACACCCTCTCGCAGCGTGAGGGTCACCGAATCGCCGTCAAGCGACCAGTCGGTGGCGAGCGATTCGGTGAGCGACGCCTCGCCCGGCTGGAAGGCGATCAACCCCTCGTACGCCTGGTTGGTGACCTTCGCGACCTCACCGCTGGTCGTATTCTGCGGGTCGAGGGTGCTGGAGTGGGCGCCGCGGCCGTAGCGGAGGCTGGTCGTGTCGTCGCCGCCGTCGCCGCCGTCGCTGCCATCACTACCGTCACTGCCGTTACTACCGTCGCTGCCGTCGCTGCCGTCGCCGCCGTCACTGCCGCAGCCGGCAAGGGAGACGACGGACGCGGTCGCGACCGTCGCGCCACCCGCTCGTTGTAGGAAACCGCGTCGTGAAGTGTCTGTGGTATCTGACGACATACGGCGAGCAGTATATCGGCTAGCTAAATAATTCTGGTGGAGCGACAGGACGACCCCCCGAGACGGGGCCTCGGCGGAACGGTCGGGCGGCTACGCGCCGTCGGGGCGCTCATCGTAGAGGTGACACGCCGCGGGATGGCCGCTCTCGTCGATCTGAGGGTCCTCCCGCTCGCAGACGCTCTCGAACGTCTCGCGGAGCGTCGCCTCGGCCTCGTCCCACCGGTCCTCCTTGAGGAGTTCGAAGGACTCGGCCACGGCCGACCGAGCCTCTCCCGAGAGCGGCCCGTCGAAGAAGTACTCGAAGAGCTTCGGATGCTCGCCGCCGTCCGCGACGGCGGTCGGTGCCGACTCGTCCTCGATCCGGACCTCGGACTCGATAGCGTCGAGGTCAATATCGCCGGACTCCAAGCGCTGTCGGTAGAACATTACCTCCCGGTAGCGCCCTTGGTCGATATTGAGGTCGTCCGGGGGGATGACCGACGGGCACCGGGTCCGGAACCGACATCCCGAGGGCGGGTCGATTGGGGACGGAACGTCACCCTTGAGGATCGTTCTGTCGTCGGTGTCGGCGAGGGGGTCCGGTTCCGGAATCGCGGACAGGAGGGCCTTGGTGTAGGGGTGTTTCGGCGTCTCGAACAGCTCGTCCGTCTCGGCGACTTCGACAATCTCGCCGAGGTACATCACGGCCACCCGATCGGAGATGTGTCGGACAACGCTCAGGTCGTGCGCGATAAACAGGAAGGTGAGACCGAACTCTTCTTGTAAGTCCTCTAAGAGGTTGATGATCTGCGCCTGGACGGAGACGTCGAGCGCGGACACCGGCTCGTCGGCGACGATAAAGTCGGGGTCTACCGCCAGCGCCCGGGCGATGCCGACCCGCTGGCGCTGGCCGCCAGAGAGCTCGTGGGGATAGCGGCCGAACTGCCCACGCTCCAGCCCGACCGCGTCCATCAGTTCGAAGACGCGCTCGCGTCGACGCCCCTCGGCGAGATCGTGGATCTTCAGCGGCTCCATTATCGTCTGGCCGGCGGTCATCCGCGGGTCGAGACTCGACATCGGGTCTTGGAACACCATCTGCATGTCCTTCCGACGCTTGCGGAGGTCCGATTTCGAGAGCGACCCGAGGTCCTCTCCAGCGAACACCACCGTCCCGTCGGTCGGCGGGTCCAAGTGGAGGATCGCCCGCCCAGCCGTGGACTTCCCACAGCCGGACTCGCCGACGAGCCCCAGCGTCTCCCGCTCGCGGACGTCGAGGTCGATCCCGTCGACGGCCTTCACGCTTGGGTCGCCGCCGCCGAACACCCGGTCGAGCGCGCCGTCCTCCTGCTGGTAGTACTTTTTCATTCCGCGGACCTCAACGATCGGATCGCCGATGGCGGACCTCGCGCCGGCCTCGACGCCGTCGCTCCCGTACGCGGTCTTGTCGAACGTTTCGTGGACGCACTTCGACCGGTGATCGACCTCATCCGGGCCGTGCTGGAGGTACGGGATCTCACCCTCGCGGCACTGTGGCTCGGCCCACGGGCAGCGGGGTGCGAAGTGACACCCGTCGGGCATGTCGATCAGATCGGGGACGTTCCCCTCGATCGGCGTCAGCCGCTCCTTTTCCTCGGTGGGGATCGACTCCAGCAGAGTGTACGTGTAGGGGTGGGCAGGGTTCGCGAAGATTTCCTCAACGGGGCCTTCCTCAACAATCTCGCCGGCGTACATCACGGCCACGCGGTCACAGGTCTCGGCCACGACGCCAAGGTCGTGGGTGATCATCAGGACGGACATCCCGAACTCCGCCTGTAGGTCGTCGATCAAGTCGAGGATCTGCGCCTGGATCGTCACGTCGAGCGCGGTGGTCGGCTCGTCAGCGATGAGGAGGTTCGGCCGGCAGGCGAGCGCGATAGCGACGAGCACGCGCTGGCGCATCCCACCGGAAAACTCGTGCGGGTAGTCGTCGACGCGCTGTTTCGCTTCCGGAATGCCGACCGCCTGAAGCATTCTGACGACCTCGTCCATCACCTCGTCGTCGCTGTCTCGACCTCCGATCTTCGGGAGTATCTCTCGGATTCCGTTGGTCCACGAGTCCGTCTTCTGACCGCCGTACCGATGGAGGCGCAGTGACTCGGCGATCTGTTCGCCCACGGTGACCGCCGGGTTGAGCGAGGTCATCGGGTCCTGGAATATCATTCCCATCTCGCCCCCGCGAACGCGACGGACGGCCGCCTCGGGAGCTGCCGTCACATCGACGATCCCCTCATGGATATCGACATCGGTCGGCTTCGCACCGCCGCGGATCTGCTCGCGTGCATCCGCGTCGAGGAAGACGAAGCCGTCAACGGCGGCTGCGAGCGCCGCCTCGAGGTCCTCTCCGACGACCGTCGGGTCGGTGTCGTCCGCGAGGCGACCGGCAGCGGCCTCAAGATCGCTCGCGAGGTCGGCGGGGTCCGCTTCGTCCGCGAGGTCGTCGGCCATCCCCCGAAGCTCCGCCGCCGTGTCGGAGACGCGCCGTCCGGCGCGGAGATCACTGCTCACGGCCGCCACCGCATCGATCAGTCCGGACGGGTACGGGACGTACGCGTCGTCGAACTCGTCAAGGAGGGAGGTGGCAAGCGACGCGTCCGCGAGGGTGATCCGGCCGCCGGCTATCTCGCCGGGATCGTCGACGAGGTCCATCGCCGAGAGGGCGGTGACGCTCTTGCCCGAGCCGGACTCGCCCACGAGACCGACAGTCTCGCCGTGTTCTATTGAGAGGTCGATGCCGTCGACGGCCTTGACGGCGCCCCGTTCGGTTCTGAACTGAGTTCGGAGTGCCGAAAGCGAGAGCAGATCAGTCACTGTCGGCGGTAGCGCGCCTTACGGAAATATATCTTGGGGACAGTGAAACCATTTATACGACTACCCGAGCGTCTGCTGGTATGAGCGAGCCTACAGGCGACGACGCACCCACGAACGTACAGGCGGGGGACGGGTGGTCCGCCGTCATCGAGGATATGGAAGCGACCGCGACGGAGTACCGAGAGCGCGGGTGGACGACGCTTGAACTCCATCCCGGCGATTCGGTCCTCATCAACTCGGACCGTCGAACCGGCCTTGACGTCGTCCTCCCTGGCCCGGAGTTCGAGGAGTTAGAGTCGCTCGTCGACGATCGACAGTTTCGACATGTCGATGTGTTCCGGGCGGGGGGAGACGAACTGGTCTACCTCTTGGTCATCGAAGTCGCGCCCGAGAGCGAAACGGCCGTCTTTGTCCCCGCGTACTACGATCCGAGCCAGACAGCGGAGACGATCGAATCGATCAGAGAGGCGGGGACCGTGCGTCTCTTCTGCCGTCGGTTGAACGACGACACCGTGCGGTTCGTCCACGACGATCCGGCGCCGTTCCTCCCGGAACCAGTCGAGTGATCGGCGTCCCGCAAGCCGGGAGTGATCGCAGGGCGGTGAGTCCGGAGAGGCGAGCACGGGTAGGACGTACGAGTGGTGCGTGCTCGAACATCAACCGTCTTGTCGTTCGAGGAGGCGGTTCAGGGTGGCGCCTCTCGCAGTCGCGAGCGTCTCCGCTGCGTCCGTCGGAGAGTGAGACCCGTCGTGCGTCCGACGCAGTCACACTCGTTTATGAAAATACCGCCTCACAGGGCGGAAGTGAGCGTCAGTAGTCGCCGAGCACGCCGAGCCGCCGCGCGCGCCCCGTCGCGTACTGGAAGACGAGGTAGCCGCCGACCAGGTAGCCGACCGCGACCGCGGCGAGGAGCGCGAGGTCCGCGAGCGGGAACTCCCACAGCCGCACGCCGTCGACCATCACGCGCTGGAGCATGGCGCTGCCGTGCGCCAAGGGGAGCACCCGCGTCCACGGGAGGTCGAAGACGGGCGCGGAGATCAGCGCGACGAAGCCGAACTGGAGCAGGTTGAGCCAGTTCCCGATCCGCTTGTAGAGGACCGTCACCCCGCCCGCGGCGAAGCCGAGGCCGAGCACCGAGACGATCGACAGCCCCGCGACGACGACCACCGTCACGGGCGCGAGGCTGAGCCGCGTCCCGGTCGCGAGAAGCATCACCGCGAGGATCACGGCGCTCGTGAGGAACGTCCGTATCACCTTCGCGACCCCCTTCAGCAGCGCCACGGGCGCGAAGCCGAACGGCGTGGTGATGTGGCGTTCGAGGGTGCCCCACTGCACCTCGCTGCCGATGTCGTTCGACACCGACGAGTACGCGCCCACCGACAGCGTCCACAGGAAGTAGCCGACGACGATCCCCTCGATCGAGTCCGCGAGCGCCTGCCCCGCGAGCAGCTGGCCGCCGAGGAACAGCGCGGCGAAGAAGAACAGCGACACCACGATCCCCCCGATCGCGTTGGCCGGATACCGCACGAAGATCAGGAACTCCCGGTAGAGGACCGCCCTCGCGAGGTGGTAGTAGGTGGCCGGTCGAGGGTCGTCGTCGGCCCCGGACGCCGTCGCCGCCGACGCGTCCGCGGGCGGCGCGTCCCCGCTCACTGGGACGCACCCCCGAGCCCCGACCCCGTGCGTTCTAAGAACACCTCTTCGAGGTCCGGCTGGACCGTCCGGATGTCCGAGACGGTGACGCCGGCCGCCCGCAGCGCGTCGGTCAGGTCGTACAGCCGGTCGCCGCCCGCCGCGACCGTCACCGCGGGCGGAGTGGCCTCGCGGTCGACGCCGACGACCTCGAACCGCTCGCGGAGCCCGGCGACGGTCTCCGGCGTGAGGTCCGGGCTCGCCACGCGCACCGCGTCGCTCGCGGCGGCGCCCAACAGTGCCTCAACGGTGTCGTCGGCGACGATCCGGCCGTTCGACAGCATGACGACGCGGTCGCACACCGCCTCGATCGTCGTCATGTCGTGGCTGCTGACGACGATGGTGAGCCCCTCCTCGGCCGCGAGCCGGCGCAGCTCCGCCCGGAGCGTCCGCGCGCTCTCGATGTCGAGCCCGAGCGTCGGCTCGTCGAGGAAGACTAACTCGGCGCCGCCGGCCAGCACGCTCGCGAGCGACACCTTCTGTTTCATGCCCCGCGAGAGGTCGCGGACCGGCGTGTCTGCCTTGTCGGCGAGGTCGAGGCGGTCGAGCAGGCGTTCGTGGCGCGCCGCCACGGAGTCCGGGTCGACGCCGCTGATCGTCGCGAAGTAGCGGAGGTTCTCGCGAACCGTGAGTCGCCAGTAGTCGTTGCGCGCGCCCTCCAGCATCGCGTCCACGTCGGCGTAGGCCGCCCGGCGGCCGTCGCGCACGTCGGTGCCGAACACCCGGACAGAGCCCGCGTCGGGGATGACGATGCCGAGGGCGCACTTGATCAGCGTGGTCTTGCCGGCGCCGTTCGGGCCGAGCAGGCCGACCACCGACCCGCGCTCGACGGAGAGGCTCACGTCGTCGACGGCGACGACCGCGTCGTCGCCCTCGCCGAACCGCTTCGTGAGCCCCTCGACCGCGAGGGCCGGCGGCCCCGCGCTCGCTCCGTCCGCGTTCGCCTCGTCGCCGCCGCCCTGCGTCGCGTCGCGCTCTCGGGGACCACCGCGCGCGCTCGTCGCGCTCCGTGCCATTGAGTCGAATAGGGGCCGAGCAGGGATATATCCCCTCTCGGAACCCACCGTACGCATGGACCTCGACCGCTTCGCCGCGGACGCCCCGGACGACGACGCGCCCGGCGACGCCCGCGTCTGCGTCGTCGCGACCCAGTCGGAGACGTTCGAGCGCTGCCGCGCCGGCTTCTACCCGGCGCCGCGCTCGTACGACCGCACCCGCGCCGACTTCGAGTTCATGGCCTTCTACCGCACCGCGCCGGTGTCGGCAGTCACCCACTACGCCCGCGTCGTCGACCGCACCGAACAGGCGCGCGGCGACCCCGGACCGATGGACGAGGACGACTGGGCGGCGCTCATCGATCCCTTCTCCGAGGAGCGCGTCGTGGTCGTCTTCGCGTTCGACGACCTCGTGCCGCTCGATAGCCCAGTCGAGAACGACCTGAACGGCGTGCGCGGCGCGTGGTACTGTACCGTCGCCGACCTGCGTGAGGCGGGAACGCTGTCGGGGCTCCGTGAGTTGGCCGAGACGTGACCACCCGGTCAATTCGAGTGGCGCTGTCGAAATCACAACGACTGCTGCCGTCGAGAAGCGATACTGAGAACTGGACACGTCTCTTGCGTGCGCCCCACCCGTGGGTTCACGCAGGTCGGTGCGCTCGGCATGGGAGGCCTCCCGCTCACCCAGTACGGCTAGCGCGATCCACGGTCCGGGCTCTCGTCGAGGTGGTCGTTCGCCTCCGCCGAGACGCCCGCTAGTTCGTCGGCGAGTTCGCGGGTTCGTTGGGCGCGCCGGCGGTACCCCTCGGCCGGCTCCTCGCTGGTAACCGCTTGTTCGATGACGAGTTTCTCCGCGTCGACGCTGGCGACGGCGTCCAGCGCTTCGGGCGCCGTCGCCGCGTGCTCGGGGTGGAGACACGCGAACAGCGTTTCCAGCGAGTCGACGAGCCGGTGGCTCGGCCGGTTGAACAGGGCGTTGCCGTCGACGGCGTAGACCCGACCGTCCGCGACTGCCCGGAGCTCGTCGAATCCCGGCCGAGCCGCGAGGTCGCCGACCGCACGCTCGGCGCGGTCGCGGTCGAAGCCGCAGGGCGCGACGACGAGCGCGTCCGGGTCGAACTCGCGCACGGCCGCCCACGCGACCGGCTCGGAGGGGCCGTCGGGCTGGAAGGCGGGGTCGCCGCCCGCGATTTCGACCATGTCGCGCACCCAGTGGCCCGCGCGGATCGGCGGGTCGGTCCAGTCGAGGACGGCGACGCGGGGGCGCCCCTCGTCGGCGACCGCGCACTCGGCGCGCTCGCGGACCGCCTCAACGCGCTCGCGGAGGTCGGCCCGGAGGGCGCTCGCGGCCGCTTCCGCGTCGACCGCGGCGCCGATCCGTTCCACGTCGTCGAGCGCGTCCTCGAACGAGTGGGGGTCGCAGGTGAGCACCTCGGGTTCGGGGTCGAGGCGCGCGGCGGCCGCCCGGAGGTCGCTCGCGTCGACGGCGCAGACGTCGCAGGTCGCCTGCGTGACCAGGAGGTCGAGATCGAGCGCCGCGAGGCGGTCCTCGTCGAGGTCGTACACGGCGCCGTCGACCTCGCGCATCTGTTCGTCGATGTCGGCTGCCGAGCGGTCCGCGTGGTCGACGACCGTGCTCGTCAGGGTCGGCAGGTCGCGGGCGGCGGGCGGGTGGTCGCAGCTGTGCGAGACGCCGACCGGTTCGACGCCGAGAGCGAACAGCGTCTCCGTGGCCGAGGGGAGGAGGGAGGCGACGCGCATACCGGAGAGGAGGCGCTCGGGCGACTAAAGTGAGGGGCCCGACGTCGGTCGCTACCGGGCCGGGAGCCGCGCGAGGACTGGCCGCGCGACCGCGTAGCCGACGTAGAGCAGCACGCCGGACGCCAGCGCGAACGACGCCGTCCGGAACCACGCCGCGGTCGGCGCGTCGAGCGAGTTCAACAGCGTCACCGCGAGCAGCGTGCTCAGGAGGAGGAAGCGCGCGTCTCGCGTCTCCATATGCCCCCGTCTGTCCGTCGGGCGGAAAACTCTCCCGCTCCCGCGGGCTGGCAGGTCGAGACCGTCACTCGCCGACCGCGTCGGCGGTCGCCGACGCGTACGCGGCCGCGAGATCGCCGTTCGGCAGGGCGTCGAGCGCGGCCGCACACCCCCACCGGATCCGGTCGCGCCGCTCGCCGGCCGGGAGCTTGTTCGTCGCCACCGTCTCGGCCGTGTCGAGCAGGGCGCGCGCGGTGTCGGCGTCGCCGCGCTCGGCGGCCGCGCCGGCCTCCGCGAGCAGCTGGGCGAGGCTCGCGCGCACGTCGTGTGGGACCTCGTCCGGGTCGGTCACGGGTCGGTCGCCCCTGACTCGGCGCCGCCGTCCGGCGCCGGCTCGCCCGCCAGCGTCGCGAAGACGAACTCGGTGCTGCTCCCCAGCGGGTCGGTTGCGGTCCGCGTCTCGACGTCAGCGAACCCGGCCGCCCGAAGCTGGTCGAGCGTGCGCTCGCGCCCGGGCGCGGAGAAGAACATCTCCCCGCCCATCCAGCCGCGCCGCACCGTCTCGAAGCTGCCGCTCGGCAGCGTCGCGAGGAGCCGGCCGCCCGGGCGGAGGACGCGCGCGAACTCGTCGTACACCGCCGGGTGGCGCTCGCGCGCGACGTGAAACACCGCGTGGTAGGCCGTGATCGCGTCGAAGCGGTCGGCCGCGAACGGGAGCGCGGACATCTCGCCGTGGACGAGCCGCGCGGCGGGAACGGTCTGGGCCGCGAGCTCCAGCCCGCGGCGGGAGACGTCGAGGCCGACGCTGCCGGGCGGGAGGTTCGCGAGGGTGCGAGCGCCGTCGCCACAGCCCACGTCGAGGACGAGCGGGTCGTCGCCGTCGGTCGCGTCCCGCGGGTCGCTCGCCAGCGCGTCGAGCAGGTCGTCGATCAGCGCCGCGTCTGAGCCGTCCGGGTCGCGCCGAGCGGCGTACGTCTCGGCGACCGCGTCCCACGCGCGGCGCACCTCGTTTCGATCCATACGGACGTGACGGGCGCGAGCGACATGATTGCTCGGGCGTCCCCGTCGGCGTCCGGATCGCTGCCGACTCGACCGGACCCGTCGTCCGGTCGCCGCTCGGGAATGTATGCCGGCGGGCCGCGAGGGCGACGCATGGAGCTTCTCCACACCTGTCTGAACGTGGCGGACGCGGACCGGACCGCCGACTGGTACGTCGACGAGCTCGGCTTCGAGCGCTCGTGGGAGTTCACGGTCGCCGACGGCGACACTCGCAGCGTGTACGTCGCGGACGAGAGCGGCGTCGAGCTCCAGCTGTCGGACACGCCGGGCGAGGAGCCGAGCGCGGACGGCGACCGCTACGACCACGTCGCCGTCGGCGTCGACGACGTTGACGCGGCGTTCGCGGACCTCGACCACCACGGCGTCGTGGAGGCGCCGACCGACCACCCGGAGGCCGGCGCGCGCGTCGCCTTCGTGGAGGACCCCGACGGCCGCGTCGTCGAGCTGATCGAGCCGCTCTGAACGGCCGTCTCGGGGATTCGAAAAAAGAGCGAGAGCGCGTTAGCCGTCGGCTCGGCGGACCGCGACGACGATGAGCAGCGCGACGACGACCGCGATCGCGACCGCGCCGAGCGTCCGGAGCGAGAACAGCCCCGGCTCCGCGACCGGCGCGTCGTCCGCGGCGACGGTCACCGTCTCCGTCGCGGTGTCCGTCTCGCCCGCGTCGTTCGTCACCGTGAGCGTCACCTCGTACTCGCCCGGCTCGGCGAACGACGCCTCGGTCGTGCTGCCGGCCGCGGCGTCGCCGTCGATCGACCAGTCGTAGGCGACGACCTCGCCGTACTCGTCGCTCGACTGAAGCCCCGACAGCGTCACCGCCTCGCCGGGGTCGAGCGTCTCGACCGGCACCGTGATCGCCGCGTCGGGCTCGCTCACCGCCGAGACGGCGAACGTCGAGAACCCGGGCGTCTCGGACTCCAAGACGACCGCGTCGCCGGTCTCCTCGACCACCGTCGTCTCTAAGCCCTGCCACTCGCCGTCGGCGAACCGCGAGAGCCGAAGGTCGCCGGGGTCGGCCTCGGCCGCCGCGACCCGGTCCGCGGAGATCCGCGCCCGGATCGTCGCCGGCGTGTCCGTCGCGGACTCCGGCACCGATATCTCGACAACCGACACCGAGGCGCCGGGCGCCGGGCCGGTCGTCTCCGGCGCGGACTCGTACTCGGCGACGCCGACCGCGCCCTCGACTGCGCCGTCGAAGGTGATCCCCTCGATAGGGGTCTGGCCGGTGAACGTCACCGAGCTCGTCCCGGTCGCCTCGTCGACCGCGGCCGTCGCCGTCTCCGCGCCGGTCGTCGACGCGCCCGCGGGCAGGTCGAGCACGTCGTCGACCGCCGGCGGGTCGGCCGGGCCCTCGCCGGGCGTCTCGCCGTCGTCGCCACCGGGTGCGCCGCCCGTGCCGCCGCCGGGTGTGCCGCCCGTGCCGCCACCGGGTGCGCCGCCCGTGCCGCCACCGCCAGGCGCGCCGCCCGTACCGGTGCCGTCATCGCCGTCGTCACCGTCACCGGGATCCGTCGGCGTATCGTCGCTCCCGTCGCCCGGGTCGGTCGGCGTCCCATCCCCGCCGTCGCCGTCGTCGGGCGGCGCCGGCGCTTCGGCGAGCGAGAGGTCGACTTCCTCGTTGGCGCCCGACTCCCACGCCGCCGTGCCGGCCTGCGAGTCGGCGACGCGGAACGTCACCTCGTCGGCCGGCCCCTCGACGGTGAGCTTCTCGTCGAAGGCGCCCGGGCCGCCGAACCGCCCCTCGGCGTCGGTCTCGATCGAATCGCGGACCTCGCCGTCGACGACCGCCTCGACGGTGACGCCGTCGAGCGGCTCGCCGTCGGCCGTCACCTGGCCGTAGTACGCCGCGGGCGTCGGCGGCGGACTGTCCTGCGCCGCCGCGCCGCTCACCGCGGCCCCGCTCGCGACGAGGCCGGCGACGAGCACCGCGAGCGCCGCGATCCCGAGCATGTGTCGGAAGTTCATGGATTAGTTCCCCTTGAGAGTGGTCTCCTCGTCGGACTGCGTCGGACCGACCGGAACCGCCGCGCCGAGTTCGCCGTCGTCGGTCGCGAACACCCAGTAGCCCTGGAACGGACCGACGGTCGTCGGGTTTATCTCGTCGGACCCGGCGAGCCGGTACGGCGTGCTCTTGTCGGCGGGGCCGCCGACCACGTTGACCACGGAGGCGACCTCGGTGGTCGAGACGCCGAACGCGTTACTCACGGTTCCGTTCGACGGCGCCGCGACGAAGTTCCAGCCGGCCTCCAGTTCGGTCGAGGTCATCTCCGGAATCTCGGAGTCGGCGTCGGCGTACTCGAAGGTGATCCGCTGGTCGGACTCATCCTCGTCGATCGTGACTGCGAACGCGTCGAGCGCGCTGATTCTCTGATCGGCGATGTCCTCGTTTCCGACCCAGTTCGTCCCGTTGTACGCGTAGACGGTGCCGTTGAAGTCACCGAAGACCTCGTCGACGGTCCCCTCGGTGGCCGCCGGGAACGCGACCGAGTGCGTGTCGCCGTCGGCGGGGATGACGAGGTCGTGCCCGAACTGCGTCGTCTCGCCGAGCGAGTCGGCGTCAACCTCGTCAGGTTCGACCGTCAGGAGCGGGTCGTAGGTGATTTCTCCGCCCTTCTGAGCCTCCTTGAACGTATCTGCGTCCGTGAGGAATTCGACATCGCTAAGATCGGTCCAGTAGTTCCCCGTTACGTCCAACTCGCCGTCCCCGGCCTTGTTTTCGATCGTCTCGACACCGTCGAAGGTGTTGAACCGGACCGTCTGAGCCCCGGGATTGTCGCCTTCGACGCCGAAGCCGACGCCGTCAAGTTCGCCGCCGCTCGCGGAGAGTTCGTTGTTGCGGACGTCGGTCGTCGCGCCGCCGCGAGCGACCACGGCGAAGGAGTATCCGTCGCTCGCGACGTCGATGTCGCTGTCGCGGACCGTCGCGTCCGCACCAGCGTCGGCACTGACGCCGACGACGGCCGTGAGATTGTCAGCGGTCATCTCGCCGGTCCCGTCGATCGTCGCGTTCGTGATCGTCGCAGAGGCGTCGCTGCCGAATACTTCGATGGCGAGGCCCTCGCTGAACTCGGCTGATTCGACGGACAAGTCAACGGTAACGTCGGAGACCGTCACGTTCGACCCGGCCACGTTGACCGCGTTGTTTTCGGCCGCCGGGTTCGGGAACACGTCGCCGACTGAAGCGTTTATTCGAACCTCCGACAGTGTAGTCTCGTCGGCGTCCAGCGCGACGGACCCGTCAATCACGGTGTCGTCGCCCTGACCGACGAGAGTGACGTTCGGGGTCTCGACCGAGACGTTCTCAGCGTATATTCCGGGAACAAGCTTGACAGTCTCGTTTTCTGAAACGAGGTTCAGAGCGTCTTGAACGCTGTTGAGGACAATATTCCGGTCCTGACCGTCGATCTCGACCGGCTGGAGGATCGCCCCTCGATCAAGATCGTTGTTCCCCGCAAAGACTGATAGGTTAATGGTCGCAGTCTTGTCTTCTACGAGGAACGCAGCGTCACTCACCGAGTTGTTCTCAAAGGTGACTGCCGGAGCACCACCGGCTTCGACGCCGATGCCGACGCCAACCGTCCTCGTCTCGGGGTTCGACCGGATGTTCGAGATGTTGTTTTGTGCGATGCTGATCTCGCTCGGGACCACGTCGTGGTTACCGGTTCCCCGCACGACGGCTCCGAACGCCCACGCGGTATCGCTCTCTCCGACATTGCGAACGACGTTATCACTAACATCCGCATTTTCAACGTTTCCTTGGACAGAAATGCCAGTGACGCCGCCCTTAGTAGACCGTCCAGAGACGTTCTCGATGAGGTTGTCAGCGACGATGACGTTGCGAACAGCGTCGTCGGCATTACCGCCAAAGACGTTGATCGCGTCGACACCTTCCCATTCCGGGAGTCCGGCCGCGCCGAAGTCGCGAACGACGTTGTTACGGACAGTGATGTTGTCCGCCGCGCCGCTCACCCTAAGTGCCTCCGCGCCGGCGTCAGTACTCGCATTGGGCGGGGTGACCGTCAGCCCGTCGAAAACAACTCCGTCTGCGGAGGCGACGACCTGTCCTTGGATCACGGCTTCGGATGTGCGGTCACTGTGGTCCCCCGGAATTCCGGCATTCGGGCCTTCAATAGATAGGTCTGCGGTATCAATCGTTACGTTTTCTAGGTACATGCCCTGGCGAACGACAATCGTATCGCCGGCCGCCGCTCCGTTGACGGCCGACTGGACGCTCATGTCGTCGGCGACCACGAACGGCCCGCCGAGCTCGGAGACGACGGCCGCGTCGGTTCCGGTACCGTCGTTCGTCGCCACGGCGGCGTCAACCGCGGCGGATTCGCTAGTGTAGAACCACTCGAACTGGTTAGCGACGTTTCGGTCGGGAGGCGTCGACGAGGTGTTCGCAGCGACCCGGTACTGGATGTTCCCCGGGTAGTCGATGTCGCCGATCAGGTCGTCCGACGACGCCTGCTCATAGAGCGGAAGCGGTTCATCGGCGTTGAGGTCGCCGTCGAACTCGATCCCGTACGAGCCGACGTCGTCGCCGAGCTGGTCGCTGAGCGCTCCGTCGGCGTAGATCGCGACGCCGCCCCACGAGTTGTTCGTCGTTGTGACGCCCGTGACCTCGGTGTCGGTCACGTCGGTGAACGCGATGCCGTTCCCGGAGACGGTGTCGGAGACGGTCACGGAGTCGATCGTTGCGTTCGTGACTGCGTTGAGATCAATGCCCGTCGATCCGCTATCCCTGACTTCGACGTTTTCGATCGTGAAGCCGTCGAGCCGACCCTCGCTCAGGTCGGCGCCGGAGACCTTGACCGCGTACGTCCCGGAGCCGGTGATTTCGAAGTTACTGAGGCGCACGTCGACCGCCGTGACGCGGATTCCGTACCCGGTCGATTCGCTCTCGATTGTCGTGTCGCCGACGCCGACAATCTCGACGCCCGCCGTGTCGACGGTGAGCTGTCCCGACGGCGAGTACGTCTCGTCAACGAGTTCGAGCGTGTCGCCCGGCGAGAGGGCGTCGCTGCTCAGGGCCTCCTGGATCGTCTGGAAGTTCGTCCCGTTTCCTTGCCCGACTTCGTAGGTCGTGCTACCGTCGTTCTGCGCCACCGCGCTGCCCACGAAGCCGGCGCCGACCGCGACCATCGACACCACCATGATCGCGGCCAGCGCGACCGCGCGTACCTGCTCCCGCGTCATACCGGCTCCTCCGTCGACTGTGCGAATCGATAGCGTGCGTGTGTCGCTGTCATGATGTCGGACTCCGTACTGGAGATACCGATATCACGTCCCCTACGGACCTTGTATTTCGCCGACTGAACGGCTTCGGGAAACGCCTGAATGGTACTTCAGGCCACGCCTAAAAGCCGCGTACACCGCTCTGAGGCCGGATCTCTGAATCGGGTTTACGCGACGCGGGCGACGGAGCTGTCGCTCACGAGACGACGACACGCGAAAGAAACGTCGGGGTTCGAGGCGGGGTCGTGCCCGACCGCGTCAGTCGTCGGCCGGGGCGCGCGGCTCCGCCGGGGGCTCGGACTCCTCCGTCTCGTCCGCCGGCTCGTCGACCGCGTCGACGCCGGGGGTGTCGTCGAGCTCGTCCGCCTCTTCGGACCGGTGACGCGCCTGGACCTCCTCCCAGGTCATCGCCTCGTCGTGATGGTGACACATGACAACTATCAACACGGGCTGGACGCATCTAAATGTTACGTCGAATCTGTCGAAAGAGGGTCTCTGAGCCGGCCTACGCGTCGTCGTGGGGTTTGACGAGCACCTTGATCGCCTCCCGCTCGTCCATCATGCGGTAGCCCTCGGCGACCTCGTCGAGACCGACCGTCTCGGTGAAGATCGGCGCGGGGTCGAGCGTCCCCTGAAGCACGTCGGCCATCAGCTCCTCGGCGTACGCGCGGACGGGAGCGACGCCGCCCGCGAGCGTCACGTTGTCGCCGAACATGCCGAACACGTCGAGGCCCTCGTCTTCGACGCCGTAGGGGACGCCGACGTACCCGATCGTCCCGCCGGGGCGGACCGCGTCGATGGCGGTGTTCATCGCGCTCGCGGCGCCGACGCACTCCATCACGTGGGTCGGCCCGCCGTGGGTGAGTTCGCGGATCCGCTCGACGGCGGCCTCGCCGCGCTCGGAGACGGTCTCGGTGGCGCCGAACTCCTCGGCGAGGTGGAGCCGGTCCTCGTGGTGGCCGACCGCGACGATGCGCTCGGCGCCGAGTCGGCGGGCTGCGAGCACGCCGCAGAGCCCGACCGCGCCGTCGCCGATGACGGCCACGGTCGACCCCTCGTCGACGCCCGCGCTGACGGCGGCGTGGTGGCCGGTGCCCATGACGTCGGTGAGCGGGAGCAGCGAGCGGAGCGCGTCCTCGTCGTCGGCGTACCGGTCGGGCACGCGGACGAGCGTGCCGTCGGCGTGGGTCGAGCGGACGTACTCGCCCTGGCCGCCGCCGTTGTCGCCGCCCCACGAGTCGCCGTTCTCACAGGAGGTGTGGAGCCCCTTCCGGCAAAACTCGCACTCGCCACAGGAGATCGCGAAGGGGGCGAGCACGCGGTCTCCGGGCGCGACCGAGGTCACGTCGTCGCCGACTTCTTCGACGATCCCCATCGGCTCGTGGCCGACCGGAGAGCCCGCGTCGCGGTCGCTGTCGCCGCGGTAGAACCAGAGGTCCGAGCCGCAGATCGCGGTGTGGGTGACGCGGACGATCGCGTCCGTGGGCGCCTCGATCTCGGGGCGCGGTCGCTTTTCGACGCCGATGTCGCCGGGTCCGTTGAAGACGGCTGCGCGCATGGCTCCGCTACCGTCGCGCGCGACAAAAATGAGCGGGTGTCGGAAGCCGACCGGAACCGGACCGGCTCGCCCGGTCGCGGCGGTCCGGTCGGCAGGGCGGGCGACCGGTCAGGCGGCCGTGCTGTTCGTCGGCGGCTGCTCGCCGCCCGGCGGCGTCGGGCCCGTCGACCCGCCCGCGCCGGGCGGCGTCCGGTCGTTCGTCACGAGGAAGTCGGCCAGGTTCCCGATCAGCGCGTCGTTGTCCGCGCGTCGGGCGTTCTCCGGCGACAGGAAGTCGCCGTCGCCGATCATCACGACCTCGTCGTTGCGCACGAGGAGCGGCGCCTCGGTCGCCTCGCGGGTCGTGGAGAGCTCGCTACCCTCGATCGGGCGCAGCACCTCGCTGCCGCCGACGGCCGTGCCGACCGGGGTCGCCGACGGGAACACCGCGCGGTCGACGCCCTCGGTCAGGACCGAGTCGCCGGTCGCCTCGGCGTACACGCGCTGGTAGTTCAGGTCGTTCTCGTCCATGTTGTACACGTAGCCGGGCCGGGTCGTGACGTCGAGCGTCGCGTCGAGCGACGCGGCGCCGGGCTGGGAGTACGCCGCGTCGGGCTCGGTGGCGAGCACGACGTGGCCGCCGGACTCGACGAACGACTCGATCTCGTCGAGCTGCTCCGGCTCGTAGTCCGTCCGGAACGTCACGAACGCGTCGGCCTCGGCGAGCCGCTCGCCGAGCTGCGTCGGCCGGTCGGCGCCGGGCCGCGCGGGCGGTCGGCGCTGGTCCGGGTCGGGCACGTACACGCCCACCTCGTGGCCGTTCTCGATGAGCGCGTTCGCGAGCGGTCTGATGTCCCGGTCGTCGACGCCGCCGCCGCCGAGCCCGAGGAGGCTGATGGGGAGCGCCGGACCGGGTCCGCCCGCCTCGACGCCGGGGTCGACGAGGACGGTCTGGGACGCCGCCGAGGCGTCCATCTCGACGGTCGCCTGGCCGGGGTCGTCGTCGACGACGAGGTCGTCGTCAAGGAAGTGGTCGTTCTGTATCTCCGGGGCGGGCGCTGCGCCGTCGGCGGTCGCGAAGCCGACGGCCGCGGCGCCGCCGAGGACGGCCGCGAGGGTCACGACGAACGCGACCGCGAGGGTTGCGACGCGGTTCACGCGCCGACACCCCCGTTGAGCCGCGCCGTCTCGTTGCCGGTCGCCGTCCGCTCCGTCGACGCCGCGCCGGCGTCACGGAGGTCGGGCTCGGAGAAGCGCTCGATCGTGTCCACGTGCGGCACGGCGGGCGTGTAGACGTACGTCGAGGGCATCGGCTTCACCTCGGCGTACCCGGGGTCGTTCGCGTGGATCGCGACGAGCCCGGAGTCGGTGCGGACGAGGAAGGGGATCCCCGAGAGGCCCCCCGTCTCCCGCGTGTCGACCGTGTACTCGCCGAGATTCTCCTCGGTGGCCGCCGCGTGGATCGCCTCGTTGAGCGAGCCGATCTCGTCGGCGAAGCCGTTGTTGACGGCCTCGGTGCCGAGGTACGTGTCGGCCTTCGCGACCTCCTCGCGGGGCATCTGGAACTCCTCGCCCCGTTCCGCCATCATCGCGTTGATGAACGTGTCCGCGAGCGTCTCCTGTTCGGCCCACGCCTGGGTGGGGTTGCTGCCGGCCTTGTCGGGGCCGCTCGGACCGAAGGGCGCCGAGCGGGCCGACGGCGCAGGGGCGTTCAGCCCGATGCTGCCGACCGTCGAGGTCGGCATCACGTAGATCTCGTCGGCGGGCGCCATCGCGTAGTAGCCGCCGGAGGCGCTGATCGACTGGACGCTCGCGATGACGGTCATGTCCTGGCTCGTCCGCTGGACCGCCTTGTACATCCGCTCGGAGGCGACGGGCGCGCCGCCGGGCGTGTCCAGCTTGAGGACGACCGCGCCCACAGAGTCGTTAGCGCGGATGTCCGCCAGTTCGCTCTCGACGTCGTCGGCGAGGGCCGTGTTGACGGGCCCCTCGATCTCGACGACGGCAACTGTGTCGTTCGGGTCGTTGGTCGCCGCGTACACGCTCGGAGCGAGCACGGCGCCGACCAGAGCCGCGGCCAACACGACGACAGCCACCTGCTGTCGCGACGTGAGGGCCGTGGAGGGCTTGTCTAATGACATCGCCATGTAACAACTGAGCGAAATATGTGAAAAAAACACCGAAGGAGCGCCGACGTCGAGCACGGTGCGTCGCCGACGAACCGAGATGCGCCACAGGCCACGCCGCCGCGGGACGCCGCTCAGATCCCGCCGCCCGCCATCGCGAACAGCGCGACGGAGATGACCGCGAACAGGCCGCCGACGCCGGCCTTGATCGTCCCCGTGTCGAGCGCGGTCGAGACGTACGGCGCGATCTGGCCGCCGAGCGTCGTCGCCGGGACCGTCCAGACGACCATGTTCCACGGGGTCGTCGCCAGGTCCATCGTGTGGCCGCCGACCAGCCCGCCGCCGAACACGTGGACCACGGAAGCCAGCACGGCCGTCGTCGCGACGACGATGTGGTTCGTGCCGATGGCGACCCGGACCGGGACCTGCGTGCGGAGCATCGAGATGATCCCGAGCTCGCCGATCCCGAAGCCGGCGAGCCCCTGGAACACGCCGCCGACGCTGTAGTTGAGGAACCGTTCGAGGTAGCCGCCGCGGGAGTAGGTATAGTCGTCGCCGTCGCGGTCGACGCGCGTGACGGTGCCGGAGTCGTCGGTGTCGACACCCGCGGGGCCGAGCTTGTTGTCGTCGTCCGGGAGGTCGGGCGCCGACCCGCCGTCGGTCGCGACCTCCTCGTCGTCCGCGCCCTCGGTCGGGTCGCCGTGGCCCAGGTTGGCCTTGAACAGCAGGTACGACGCCGCCAGCAGCGCGATCCCGAGCAGGGCGTGGAACAGTGGCTCGGGGATGACGAACGAGAGGAGCGCCCCACCGACGACGAAGGGGACGCCGCCCAGCACGAGCGACAGCGAGAGCCGCCGGTCGACGAGCCCGTACTGGATGAAGGCGAGCGACGAACTCGACAGCCCGAACGACTCGCTGATGAGCCCGATCTTCACCAGCGTCGTCGGCTCCAGGGGGTACGCGACCAGCGGGAAGACGAAGATGAGGAACGGCACGAACAGCGCCGACCCGCTGATCCCGACGGTGTTGACGATGGTGGCGCCGGTGACGAACGCCAGGAACAGCCACCAGTACTCGGTCCAGTAGTCGACGCCGGCGTCGGCCGGCGTCGGCGCGAAGGCGTACACCCCCGCGACGAACAGGAGCGGGGCGAGGAACACGAAGACGTGTTGGTAGCGCAGAAAGGCGCGCTGGAGATCGCTCGAGAGTGACGTGCTCATTGAGGCGTGGAACGCGAATTACGTGGGGTATAATAAATGCGTTTCCACACGTCACGATAGTTATGAAAGATCATCAACGTCGCGGAGGGCGTCACAGCGGCCGCGACGCCGTCGAAATACGGATCGGCGTCCGAACGTTTCCGAAGCCGCAAATGAATGCGTTATGACAGAAAGAAACGGTTAAACGGAGCGGTCGGTCACCCGCAGATCGAACGATGACGCGGGAGCTCGGGACCGCGGCGCGCGGGCACTACGACGCACTCCTTCACTTGGGCGCGCTGGTGGCGTGCTGTTACGTGGCGTTCACGGTTGGTGGGCTGGTGTGAGGTCGCAACGGCGTCGATGGGGCCGCCGCGCCGACACGACCCTTTTCTACCGCGCCCGCGTACGTCGAAGCCCATGGACGAGAAGACCGCCGAACTCCGCGACCTGTTCGTCGACGCCACCGGCTCGGAGACGGTCACCGAACGCCAGGAGGCGGCGCGGGGGACCCTCGTCGACCGCGACGACGAGGCGGTCGGCGAGGGGGTCCGCGACCTCGTCGCCGCGATGCGGGAGCGGTACGGCTTCTCGACGCCCCTCAACGACGACACCTACGCCCTCGTCGCCCGCGGCCGGTTCACAGATGAGGACGACGCGGCGATTGCGGCGGCGATCCGCGACGGACTGACTGACACAGACGGCGACGGCGATGTCGATCCGGATGAAATTGACGCCGAGACCGTCCGGAAAGCGCGCCTCGACCTCCACCTCGTGCGCGAGTCGGACCGCGAGGTCGACGCGCCCGACGGCGACTCGGATACCGCGTTCGCGTACGCCGACCTGGAGCGACTCACCGCCGCCGGGAACTCGATCGTCGAGTGCGCCGAGGAGCTGGACGCCCAGCCGGATACGGTCGCCCGGTATGCCGCGGTCGCACGCACCGACATCGCCTCCACGCGGGCGAACGATCGGTTCCGCGACGCATTCCGCGACCTGCTCACCGACGCCGACATCCAGGGGTCGCTCGCGAGCGACGCCCGCGAGGACGGCCTGCGCGAGGCGACCGAGGACATCGAGACGGACGTTTCTTTATAAGCAGTTAGCCGCGGAGCGGCGACGAACCCCTCCAAAGCCCCAGCCGCGAGGACTCGCGCGGCTCGCTGCGGTCCTCAGTCAGTCGCTGGCGCTCCCTCCTTGCGGTCCTTGCGTCGCCGCTACACCCCGCGAGCCGTGCTCAGGGCGAAAAGGAGGTGCCGCAGTCGGTACAGGTGAACCGGAACCGCGCCTCGTCGGTGAGCTCAGTGTCGTGGACGCGCTCGCCGCCGCACTCGCGGCACTCGACCACGGACCGGATCCGGTCCCAGTCGTGGCGCGCGCCCGGCGCGCCGATCGCCCAGGCGACCACCTCCTCGTCGGCGTCTGCGGGCACGAATCCGGACTGGAACTCGCCCGGGGCGAAGCGGATCGCCTCGTCGGGCCCGACGGTCACGCGCTCGCGGTCGCGGCCGACCTCGAACGTCGCGGTGCCCGAGCGGACGTAGAATACCTCCTCCTGGTCGTCGTGCGTGTGGAGGCCGCCCGAGAAGGCGTCGCCGGGCGCGAGTTCGAAGTAGTTCATCGCGACGTGGTCGGTGCCGAGCGCGCGCGAGACCGGCTTCCGGATGTCGTGGACGCCCATGGGGTTCGTGACGACGTCGACGTCGTCGACCGCGACTCGCTCCATGCGGGCTGGTCGCAGAGGACGCCCCTAACGCTGTCGGCGGCCGCGCCGAGGATCCGTCGGCGTACCCCCGCCTCGCGGCGACGATCGCTCGGTCAAACCTGACGCGACCCGACAGTTTATCCGTGTGTGTGTCGTCCGCACGGATACGAATGACGCGAGATACTCGCGATCGTTCGGAGGATAGAGGAAGTCGCCTCGCGGCGGCTGGCCGCGAAATTCTCCGGCGATAACGACGACGGGGCACGACCGCCCCGCGGCGGCACCGACCCCGAGACCACCGCAGAGCCGACGGACTCCCTTTTGACCCGAACACCGCTCACAGACCTCGACGAGGTACAGCTGTTAGACACCACCCTGCGCGACGGCGAACAGATGCCGGGCGTCTCCCTGACGCCCGGCGAGAAGGTCGGCGTCGCCCGCGAGCTCGACGCCGCGGGCGTCCACCTGATCGAGGCCGGGTCGGCGTGCACCTCGGCGGGCGAGCGCGAGGCGATCCGCCGCGTCGCCGACGAGGGGCTGAACGCGACGGTGACGAGCTTCGCCCGCGGGGTGAAACGCGACGTCGACCACGCGCTCGACTGCGGCGTCGGCGGCGTCAACCTCGTCGTCCCCGCCTCCGACAAGCACGTCGAGACGAAGGTGGGTTCGACCCGCGACGAGGTCGTCGAGACGACCGTCGAACTCGTCGAGTACGCGAAGGACCACGGCCTCTGGGTCGAAGTGCTCGGCGAGGACGGCTCGCGGGCCGACCTCGACTACCTCGAACGCCTGCTCGGCGCCGGCCTCGACGCCGGCGCCGACCGGATCTGCTACTGCGACACCGTCGGGGCGGCCGACCCCGAGCGCACCGCCGCGGTCGTCTCGCGGCTCGCCGACCTCGGCCCGACGAGCCTCCACACCCACGACGACCTCGGGTTCGGGCTGGCGAACGTTCACGCGGGACTGAAGGCGGGCGCCGACACCGTCCACGGCACCGTCCTCGGCGTGGGCGAGCGCGCCGGCAACGTCGCTCTCGAAGAGGTCGCAATCGCGCTCGGCGAGTCGTACGGCGTCGACACCGTCGACCTCGCGCGGCTCTACCGGCTCTGCCGGACCGTCTCGGAGGCGACCGGCGTCGCGCTCCCGCCGAACAAGGCCGTCTGCGGCGCCAACGCCTTCGCCCACGAGTCCGGGATCCACACCGACGGGACGCTGAAGGACGGGACGATGTACGAGCCGTACCCGCCGGAGACCGTGGGCCGCGAGCGCCGGCTCGTCCTCGGCAAGCACGCGGGCCGCGCCGGCGTGAAGGCCGCGCTCGCCGAGCACGACGTGGCGGTCGACGACGACGAGCTGCGCGAGGTCGTCGCCCGCGTCAAGGAGCTGGGCGAGCGCGGGAAGCGCGTCACCGACGCCGACCTGCTCGCCATCGCCGACGACGTGCGGGGCCGCGAGCGCGAGCGCCACGTCGAGCTCGTCGACCTCTCGGCGACCTCCGGCGGGAACCTCCCGACCGCCTCGGTGCGGCTCCGCGTCGGCGACGAGGAGCGCGTCGCCTCCGGCACCGGCGCCGGCCCGGTCGACGCGGGGTTAGAGGCGGTCCGCGCGGCGCTGGCGGGCGACGGGGACGGCGAGCGCGGCGGGGAGGACGGCGCTGACGGCGGCGTCGCGTTCGACCTCGACTCCTATCACGTCGACGCGATCACGGGCGGCACGGACGCGGTCGTCACCGTCGAGGTCGACCTCTCGCGGGGCGACCGCTCGGTGAGCGTCTCGGCGTCGGACGCGGACATCACCCGGGCGAGCGTCGTCGGGATGGTCGACGGGCTCGACCGCCTGCTCGCGGCTGAGGCCGACGCCGCGGACGCCGAGCCGGGCGCCGTCGCCGACGACTGACGCCGGCGTCTGACGAGGTTTTTACCCGATGGCGTCCGATCCCGGGGTGTGAGCGTCGTCGTCGCGATCAAGCCGTCCGCGCGCAAGCGGAACGCGAAGGTGGGTCGGCTCGTCTTCGAGGACGGGCCGCGTCACGCCTTCGAGAGCCGCGCGGCCGCCGAGCGGTGGGCGGACGACCTCTCGGCCGGCGACGGCCACGTCTGGGTCGCGAGCGCGCACCCCCGCGACGACGGCGACGCGGACTGCTACCTCGTCTCCCGGGCCACGAACGCGAAGCTGGAGGCGGCGTACGACAAGCGGCGTCGGCGGCTCAGGGGCGACCCGGGCTCCGAGCAGGAGTCGCTCGGCGGCGAGCCCTGATCCGCGGTCCCCGCCCGCGGGCGGGTCGGCGCTACCCCTTCGCTCGCCGCTACTCGTCTCCGCCCGGGCTGCCGACGACGTCGTCCTCGAACCCGGCGACCGCCTCCATCACCGCCTCGCGGTCGGCGTCGTCGACGTCGAAGGCCCGCAGCGCCTCGTCGAGGTGCGTCGCGACGACCTCGAACTCCGCGTCGGTTATCGCCAGCTCCTCGTGGGCGGTCGCCATCTCCTCGCCCTCGTACTGTATCGGCCCGCCGGTGACGGCGCTCAGGAACTTGGTCTGGTGCGAGCGCTGGTCGGCCATGTCCACGTCGTCGAAGTAGTGGTTCACCCGGTTGTCGTCGAGCACCCGGTCGTAGAACTCGTTGACGACCGCGCCGATGGCCGGTTCGCCGCCGAGGCGTTCGTACAGCGTCTCGTTCGACATACGTCGGTGACGGACGCCGGCCGTATCACTGTTCCCCTGCGGAGGCGGGCGCTCATCCCGCGGCGCGGCGCCTCACGGCGAATCGTCCGCGCGCGACCCGTCGCCGGCGGCCGCGTCGGGGTCGGCGCCCGGTCCGGACCCGCGGGCGTCCATCATGTCCGCGGCCCGGCCCGCCCAGCCCGTGTGGCGGAAGCCGGCGGCGACGACGAGCGCCATCCAGGCGTAGGCCGCGGACACCCCGACGTACGCGCCGGTCGGGCCGAGGCCGACGGTGCGGCCGAGCACCCACGAGAGGCCCAAGAACAGTCCGAACATGGCCGAGACGCGCGCGACGAGGGGGATCCGCGTCTCGCTTGCGCCCTGGAGCGAGCCGGAGAGCGCGGAGAAGCAGGCGAGGGCGGCGCCGGCGACGCCGTACACCCGCGCGAAGTCGACCGCGGACGCGACCGTTGCCGCGTCGTCGGTGAATATCGGCACGATCCGCGGCGCGGCGACGACGAGCCCGAGCCCGATCGACCCGACCGTGAGCACGCCGAGCCCCACGACGGCCCACCCGTTGAACCGCGCGGCCTCCGGGTCGCCCTCGCCGAGCGCCTGGCCGACGAGCACCGACGCCGCGACGTTGTAACCGCGCGAGAGCGGGCCGGTCACCTGCTGGTAGACGCGGCGGCCGATCTGGAAGCCGGCGTTGACCGTCTCGCCGAAGCCTAAGAGGAGCGCGTTGAACGGGAACTCCGCGATCTCGGAGCCGAACCCCTCTAAGACGCGGGGCGCGCTCACGACCAGGAGCTGTTTCGCGATCGTGAGGTCGCGCGGCCACGCGAACTCCGCGTCGGTCCACGAGCCCCAGATGGCGAAACAGAGCAGCCCGGCCGTGAGCACGTTGGCGCCCGCGGTCGCGAGGCCGACGCCGAGGACCTCCAGCCGCGGGAGCCCGAACAGTCCGAGCCCGAGGACGACCGATCCCGCGATGTTGACGGAGTTGGCCGCGATGTTGACGTACATCGGCGTGCGGGTGTCGCCGGTCCCCTGGAGCGCGCGGGCGCCGACGAGGGCGACGTGGCGCGCCGGCGCGGTGGCGAACACGATCGCGAGGTACGTCGAGCCGAGGTCGACGACCGCGGGCGAGGTGCGCTCGCCGACGAGCCGGCCGAACACGCCGATCGCGAACTCGCCGAAGAGGAAGCCGAAGAGGACGAACGGGACCCCGGCGAGCGCGCCGAGCAGGATCGCCTGCGTCACCGCCTCGTCGCGGTTCTCCGCCGCGCCCGCGCCGGTGTCCTGCGAGGAGAGCGCGATGGCGCCGCCGCCGAGGCCGAGCCCGATCCGCAGCGGGAACCGGGCGTAGAGGTCGGCGAGGCCGATGGCGACGACGGCGGCCGGCGAGAACAGCGCGGTGACGAGGACGTCCGTCGTCCGCATCGCGGTGCGGAACGTCTGCTCGGCCATGACGGGCCACGCGAGCGAGAACACGCGCCTCCAGACGCGCCGCAGCCGCGGGAAGTCCATCTGTCGTCCGGGACGGTCGCCCGCGGTTTTTACGTGTCGGAGCCGGTCGAGTCGGCCGGTGCGTGCGGGAGCCGTACCGCGAACCGCGCGCCGCCGAGCGGCGACTCGCCGGGGGTGAGGGACCCGCCGTACGCCCCCGCGAGCGTGGCGGCCAGCCGCAGGCCGCTGACGCCGCCGTTCGGGTCCGCCGCCGACGGCTCGTCGGCGAAGAACGACCCGTCACGGATCTCCGGCGGGACCCCCGAGCCGTCGTCCTCGACGACGAGCGCGACCTCGCCTGCGTCGCCGTCGACCCGGACCGAGACGCGGACGGTGACCGCCGGGCCGGCGTGTTCGATCGCGTTCTCGACGAGGTTGTGAACGACCGATCGCACGCCGTCGTTGGCCGCGACGGGCGCCGTCTCCGGGAGGTCGGCCTCGACCGTCACCGACTCGTCGTCCGCCACGCTCGCCAGCACGCCCCGCGTCGTCTCCGCGAGGTCGACGCGGCTGGAGTCCGCGTCGCCGAGGATCGCGTCCGCGACCGCGCTCGTCGCCTCGATGCGGTCGAGGCCCTCGGCGGCCTTCGAGGCCACGGTCGCGGCGTGGTCGGCCCCCTCCCCGTCGCCGTCCAGCAGGTCGGCGTAGCCGCGGATCGTCGAGAGGTCGTTGCGGAGGTCGTGCCGCAGGAGGTGGTTGACGAAGGAGACGGCGCGGACCGCGTCGCGGGCGCGCCGGGCCTCCGCGGCCTGGCGGACGGCGTAGTAGCCCGCGACCGCGCCGCCGAGCCCCCCGACGCCGGCGGCGACGAGCATCGGGAAGGCCGGCTCGACGAGCGGCCGCCCCTCGAAGGCGCGGACGGCGAGCGTCGCGGCGAAGGCGGCGACGGCGAGGACGGTCCCGGTGGCGGTCCACCGCGCGACGCGCCACTCCTCCGCCGGCGAGAGATCTCTGCGGGCGATCCGGCGGCTCGCGACGAGGACCGTCACCGCGATCCCGCCGTCGAGCGCGAACGCCAGCAGCGGCCCCGCGGAGGTCCCGATGGCGCCGATCTCGGTGACGTGGTGGACCGCGGCGGCGGCGAGGAGACCGGCCCCGATCAGAGAGACCGCGTGGTGACCACGCAGCGTCGACATTACGTATCGAACCGAGGAAACGAGTAAAACAGTTGTGGATCGCCGAGCGGCGGAGCGCCGTGCGAGGAATCGACGCCGCGGCGGGAGACTCGTCCGAACGTTGAAACCCGCGAGCGACCCACGGGCCTCATGGACGTCTTCGTGTACGGGACGCTGACCGAACCGGAGCGGGTCGCCGAGGTCGTCGACTCGTTCGTCTTCGTCGGACCGGCGACCCTCGACGGCCTCCGGCTCGTGGAGGGGCGGTACCCGACGCTCGCGCCGGGCGGCGAGACCGCCGGGCGGCTCCTCCGGACGGAGGCGGTCGACGCGCTCGACGCGTACGAGGACGTGGACGGCGGCCTGTACGTCCGCGAGGCCGTGCCGCTCGACGCCCCGGACGACTACCCGGACACCGCCGCGGTGTACGTCGGCGACCCCGACCGCCTCGACGCGGACGCGACGTGGCCCGGGACCGGACCGTTTCCGGACCGGGTGCGGACGGTGCTCGGCGACCGCGACGTGCGGGTGCGGCTGACCCCCCGAGATCCCGTCTGACGGGCGGATGACGGCGCCGCAGTCGTGCGGTTTCACTTTCGCTCTGGTAGCCTCACCTTTTTGTATTCTCGTCGCCTCGTTTCACTCGCACGTCACACGCGTGCATTCCCCCCTTTACCACCGCGAGCGACCGCGCCGTCGACCCGCACCCGCGGGCCGGATCGGCGGCGTCGGCCCGCGCGGCGACCGCGACGCGGCGGTCGCGCGCCGCGTGCCCCGTCGCGTCCGACCGGAACCGATTAGCGGTCGGCGCGGCGACGGGGTGGCATGCTCAGTCTCGCCGACATCCGGGAGGCGCGCGAGCGCGTCTCGGACGTCGCCCGGCACACGCCCCTCGAACGGTCGCGGTCCTTCTCGGAGATGAGCGGCGCCGACCTCCACCTCAAGCTGGAGAACTTCCAGCGGACCGGCGCGTTCAAGATCCGCGGCGCGATGAACCGGATCCGGACCCTCTCGGCGGCGGAGCGGGAGGCCGGCGTCGTCACCGCGAGCGCCGGCAACCACGCGCAGGGCGTGGCGCTGGCGGCCAGCCGCGCGGGCGTCGACGCCACCGTCGTGATGCCGAAGTTCGCGCCCGTCTCGAAGGTGAAGGCGACCCGCGGATACGGCGCGAGCGTCCGCTTGGAGGGCGTCGACTACGACGAGGCGCAGGCGTACGCCCATCAGTTGGAGCGCGATGAGGGGCGCACCTACGTCCACGCGTTCGACGACCCCGTCGTGATGGCCGGCCAGGGGACGCTCGGCCTGGAGATCGTCGACGACTGCCCCGGCCTGGACACCGTCGTCGTCCCGATCGGGGGCGGCGGCCTGATCTCCGGGGTCGCGGTCGCGATCAAAGAGCAGGTCCCCGACGTGCGGGTCGTCGGCGTTCAGGCGGAGGGCGCCGCCTCGGCCGCGAAGTCGCTCGAAGCGGGCGAGGTCGCGGAGATCGACAGCGTCGACACGATCGCCGACGGGATCGCGACGCGGTCGATCGGCGAGGAGACCCTGGCGGTCATGGAGGAGTACGTCGACGAGGTCGTCACCGTCGACGACCGCGAGATCGCCTTGGCCCTCACGCTGCTCTTGGAGCGCGCGAAGACGCTCGTCGAGGGCGCGGGCGCGGTCGCGCTCGCCGCCGTCCTCTCGGACGCCTTCGAGTACGACGACGGGGAGACGGTCGTCGCCGCGCTCTGCGGCGGCAACATCGACCTCAACCGCCTCGGGACCGTGGTCCGGCGCGGCCTCGTCCAGATGGGCCGGTACCTCAAGATCACGATCGACCTGAAGGACCGGCCCGGCGAGCTGGAGCGGGTCTCCAGCATCGTCGCGCGCACCGGCGCGAACGTGTACGCGGTCCACCACGACCGCACCTCCCGCGACGTGGCCGTCAACGCCGCCGAGCTCGAACTCGAATTAGAGACCGACGACGCCGAACACGCCGCCGACATCGTCGACGCGCTCGAAGCCGAGGGGTACGACGTGGAGATCCTGTCCTGAACGAGCGGCGACTTTTCATAAGCGGAACGGCGGTGGCGCGTGCCGGTGAGCGGCCGACAGGCCGCGAACCGCACGCGCGAGGGACGCGGTGAGTGAGGGGCGACCGCAGGGAGCCCCGAACGAGCCGCGAGGCTGGGGAGGCGTGAGGTGCTGTGCGGTCGCTGTCGGGTGGGACTCAAAGGGGCAGCCGTGAGGACGAAGCCCGGCGCAGTAAGCACCGCAGCGAAGGAGCAAAGCGACTGAGCGAGGAGCACAGCAAGCCGCGCGAGTCCTCACGGCTGGGGCTTTGAAGCCGTTCGCCGTCGATTCACAGCCGGTTATTTATAAATGAACGGTCGACCCGAGGTCTATCAGTCGTCGGACCCCGAAAGCGAGACCCAACGGTGATACATAAGAAACCGCGGAACTACGCGATTATCAGTCGTCCGCGGCCGCGGCGTCGACCTCGCCCTCGTACAGCTCGCCGGCGCGCTCGCGGTCCGAGAGGTACTCGTCGGCGTCGAGCGCGGCCTTCACGCCCATGCCGCTCGCGGTGGCCGCCTGCTGGTAGTGGAAGTCGACCACGTCGCCGGCGCCGAACAGCCCCTCGACGCCGGTCCGGGTCTGCCCGCCGCCGCGGCCGCCCTCGGTGATCAGGTAGCCGTCGTCGTCGGTCTCGATGCCGGTCCCCTCCAGGAAGTCCGTGTTCGGCGTGTGACCGATGGCGTAGAAGACGGCGCCCACGTCGAAGTCGTACTCGTCGACCTCGTCGGCGGTCGCGGGGTCGTCGAGCTTCTCCTTCGGGTGGCCGTCGGGATGCTCGACGAGCGTCACGTGATCGATGCCGTCCTCGGGGGTGCCGTGGATCTCGGTGAGCTCGGTGTTGAGGAGGAGCTCGATGTCGCCCTCCTCGACGGCGTCCATCGTGCGCTCGATCCACACGTCCTCGGCGCGGAACTCCTCGCGCCGGTGGGCGACGTACACCGTGTCCGCGAACTTCGTCAGGAAGTTCGCCTCCTCCATCGCGGCGTCGCCGCCGCCGACGACGAGCATGTCCTCGCCGCGGAAGAACGCGCCGTCGCAGGTCGCGCACGTGGAGAGCCCGTATCCCATCAGCTCCTCCTCACCGGGGACGCCGAGCGTCCGGGCGCTGGCGCCCGACGCGGCGATGACGGCGTCGGCGGTGTAGGCGTCGCCGTCGGTGAGCGCGACGCGGAAGTGCCCCGCGGGCTCCTTCGAGACGTCCTCGATGACGCCGTTGCGGGCCTCCGCGCCGAACTTCTCGGCCTGTTCTTTCATGTCGTTGATCAGGCCGGGCCCGGAGACGCCCTCGGGGAACCCGGGGTAGTTCTCCACGTCGGTCGTCAGCGTGAGCTGGCCGCCCGGCTCGTCGCCCTCGATGAGCAGCGGGTCGTTGTTCGACCGGGCGGCGTAGATCGCCGCCGAGAGCCCCGAGATACCGGTGCCGGCGATGATGAGTCGACGGTGTTCGACGATGTCGTCGGTCATGTAATCCGGTTCGCCGGCGCGCCGTATGTACGTTGCGACCGTTGCGCGATTCCCGCACGACCGCGCCACCGCACCGCGACGACCGCGCCACCGCACCGCGACGACCGCGCCACCGCACCGCGACGACCGCGCCACCGTACCGCGACTCACACCTACCGCACCGCGACGAACACGCTCCGGTCGTCGTCGGGGCCGTAGCCGTCGACGGTATCGACCTCGTCGAACCCGGCCGCGGCGAGCGCGTCGGCGATCCGCTCGTCGGCGAACGGCGTCATCCGACGGGCGTCGACGAAGGGGTCGCCGTCGGGCGTGAACGTCACCGCGCGCCAGTCGAGGCGGCCGTCGCCGGTCGCGACGTGGTGCGCGACGCGGACGTACTCGACCGCCCCGTCCGCGTCGCGGCCCACGTCGAGCCCGGGGCGGTTCCCTTCGGGCGGCAGCGGGGAGTTGTCGAAGACGAGGACGCCGCCCGGCCGCAGGCGGTCGCGGAGCGCGGCCAGCGCGGGGTCGAGGTCCGCGGGCGCGAGGTGGTTCACGACGCCGCGGATCGCGACGGCCGCGTCGAACGGGCCGGCGCCGCCGAGGTCCGGGTCGGGAATTCCCGTCCGGCGGAACTCGGCGGTGCCGTCGCCGTCGAGGTCGGCGCACTTCTCGCGCGCGACGCCGAGCATCCCCTCGTGGACGTCTATCGCGGTCACGTCGAGCCCGCCGGCGGCGAGCCGGCGCGTGTGCTCGCCGGTGCCGCAGCCGACCTCCAGCAGGCGGTGGGGGTCGACACCGCGGTCGGCGAGCGTGCCGCGGACGAAGGCGACGTCGCGGTCGTAGTCCCACTCGGACTGGATCGCGTCGTACAGCCGCGGGCGCTCGTCGTAGAGACCGTCGGGCATGTCGGGCGCGTCGCGGGCCGGCGCCGAATGCGTTACGGCGCCGTGCGACGCCGTCCCATTCGTCGGTCCCGTGCGGTCAATCGGTCGGGAACTCGGGCGGGAGCCCGGTGGGCTGCGTCGGCGCGTCGTCGAGCGCCTCGAAGAACCGGCCGGCGACGAACGCCTCGACGACGTCCGCCAGCGACTCCGACTCCGAGACCTCGCTCAGGATGCCGAGGGGGACCTGCGCGCCGGCCATCGCCGCGTGGCCCCCGGCGGAGCCGACGGGGTCGAGCGCGTCGCGCAGCAGCTCGCCCGCGTCGAGGTCAGCGCCGCGGGCGCGGGCGGAGCCGTAGATAACTCCCTCCGTGTATCCGTAGACGAACGTCACCGTCACGCCCTCCAGGTCGAGGAGCCGCTCGGCGGCCTGCGCGAGCGCGTCGCGGTCGGCGATCTCGCCGACGCAGGAGGCCGCCACCGACCCCCGCACGTCGCGGTTCTCGATGGCGGCCGCGAGGACGCGCAGCGTCTCCGGGCTCACGCTCGGGCTCTCGACGCGTTCGAGCGTCGACTCGTCGGCGTGCGCGAGCAGCGCGGCCGCCGCCTCGAAGTCGTCGGTGGCGGTCGCGCGCGTGAAGTCCTTCGTGTCGATCCGGATGCCGTAGAGGAGCGCCGTGGCGAGGTCCCGCTCCGGCGCGATCCCGTACCGCGAGAGGTACTCCGAGATGAGCGTGCTCGTCGCGCCGACCCCGGGACGGATGTCGACGAACGACCCCGCGACCGGCCCCCGCGGCGGGTGGTGGTCGACGACGACGTCGACCGGGTGGCCCTCGGGGAGGCTGTCGTTGATCCCCGAGCGGGAGTGGTCGACCAAGGCGACGCCCCCGTACGCGTCGAGGTCGATCTCGTCGAACGACCGGAGCCGGATGTCGAGGAGGTTCACCATCGCGCGGTTCTCCTGGTGAGCGATCTCGCCGCCGTAACAGGCGTCGGCCTCGACGCCGATCGACGCCGCGATCCGCGCCAGTCCCAGCGCGCTCGCGATGGCGTCGGGGTCGGGGTTGTCGTGGGCGACGACGAGCAGCGGCCCCGAGAGCCCCCGGAGCGCCGCGAGCAGCCGGGCCGGCTTCTCGGCGCCGTCGGCGGCGGCGAACTCCGCGGTCGGGTCGGGGGCGTCGTCGAGGCCGACCGCCGCGAAGACGCGGTCGGCGACCGCCTCGACCGGGTCAACAACGCGGTCGGCGACCGCCTCGACCGCCGCGCGCTGCTCGTCCGTCGGCGCCGCCCCGAGGTGCGCGACGATCAGCGCCTCCGGGTACCGCTCCCGGGCGGCGCGCGCGGCGGCGACGTTCCGCTCGGCGTCGTCGCTCGCGATCAGCACGACGCCGGCGCTGTCGGGGTAGGTCCCGGGGTCGGTCGGGTCGGCCTCGACGGTGGCGACGTTGCGGTCGCGCAGCGTCGACACCCAGCCGGTGTCGTCGGTGATCGCCACCAGGTCGTCGCGCCCGCCGCGCCCGTCGCGGGCGTGTTCGACGAGCGCGTTCCCGACCGCGCTACAGCCGAGCAGCAGGCGCCGGGTCATAGGGACGCGACGGGACCGCGAGGCAAAACGCTGCCGTCGGCGCGGCGGGAGCGACCGTCGGCGTCGCGCCCGACCGCGCGCCGGTCCCGGGTCACTCCCCGTCCTCCGCGGGGTCGCCCCCGCCACGGAGCGCCCCGTTCACCGCGGCGGCGACGTCGACCGCGGCGCGGTTCTCGGCCACGTCGTGGACCCGGACGATGTCGGCGCCGCGGTCGGCGGCGAGCGCGGTGCCGGCGACCGTCGCGTGCTCGCGGTCGTCGGCGTCGCGCCCGACCGCGCCGTACAGCGACTTGTGCGAGTGGCCGACGAGGACGGGGCAGCCGAGCGCCGCGAACTCCCCGCAGCGGGCGAGCAGTTCGAAGTCCTCCGCCGGCGACTTCCCGAAGCCGAGCCCGGGGTCGACGATGACGCGGTCGCGGTCGATGCCGGCCGTGTCCGCCAGCGCCAGCCGCTCGCGTAAGGCGTCGACGACCTCGCCGACCACGTCGTCGTACTCGGGGTCGGCGTCCGGGTCGACCGGCGCGTCGAGGCTGTGCATCACGATCACCGGGCAGTCGGCGTCGGCGACGACCGAGCGCATCTCGGGGTCCTCCAGCCCGGTCACGTCGTTGATGACGTCCGCGCCCGCGTCGAGCGCCGCCTCGGCGACCGCGGGCTTGCGCGTGTCGACCGAGACCAGCACCTCGCCGGACCCGACCGCGGGCACCGACTGGATCGCCTCGATCGTCGGCACGACGCGCTCTATCTCCTCCTCGACGGGGACCGGCTCCGCGCCCGGGCGGGTCGACTCTCCGCCGACGTCGACGACGTCGACCCCGGCGTCGACCATCCGCTCGACGCCCGCGACCGCGTCGTCGAGGTCCGCGTGGCGCCCGCCGTCGTGGAACGAGTCCGGCGTGACGTTGAGCACGCCCATCACCGCGGTGCGGTCGGTCCACGGGTAGTCGGGGGATTCGGGGTCGGCCGCGTCGCCCTCGCCCTCCGTTCCGCCGGGTCCGCATGCGTCGATCCCGGCCGCCGCCGCGAGGTCGGCCGCCACGCCGCCGAGCCCGCCCCCGTCGGCCGCGTCGAGGCGGTCGACGAGCGCGCGCAACTCCGCGACCGTGCCCGCGACGGTGACGGGGATCTGCTCGCCGGCGGCCCCGCGGTCCTCGTCCGCCCCGAGCCCCCCGAGCGCGGCGCCGCCGCCGACCGCTCGGGCCTCGCTGGCGACGCGCTCGGCCCGGTCGCCGCGCAGCCGGAGCGTGAAGACGCGGTGGTCGACGCCGTCCCGGTGGGCCGCGACGCCCTCGGGCGGGACGCCGGCCGCGTCGAGGGCGTGCGCCGCGTCGTCGGGCCCCCGGACCGTCCGCTCGCGGACGGTCCGGACGGTCGCCGCCCGGGCCTCGGCGACCGCGAACAGCGAGCCGACGAGCAGTACGCAGTCGCCGTCGGCGGCGCGGTCAGTCGCGGTCGCGAGCGCGTCCGCCACGTCGTCGCCGGCCGTCACCTCGTCGACGCCCGCCGACCGGAGCGCGGCCGCGAGCACGGCGGGGTCCTCGGCGCGGTCGATGGCGGGGCGGCAGGTGACCGCCGTCGCCGCGTCCGGGAGCCCGGCCGCCGTCTCGGCGTGGTCCTTGTCGTGCATCGCGGCGTACACGAGGTGGAGGTCGTCGTAGTCGTACTCGTCGAGCGTCGCGGCGAGCGTCCGGGCGGCGGCGGGGTTGTGCGCGCCGTCGAGGACGGTCAGCGGCGCCGTGTCGACCACCTCGAACCGCCCCGGCCACGTCGCCCGCGCGAGCCCGTCGCGCACGGCGCGGTCGGGGAGGTCGGTCCCCAGCGCCGCCGCGGTCCGGTCCGCGAGCGCGACGGCGACCGCCGCGTTCGCGGCCTGATGACGCCCGACGAGCGGGATCCGGTAGGTCCCCTCTCGCTCGCCGGCGAGCGAGACCGCGGCGTCTGTGGCGCTGACGCGGCCCTCGTAGGTCGCGGCGAGCGCGGGCGAGTCGTCGGTCTCGTCCCCGGGGTCACCCTCGTCGGCCGAGCCCGCGTCGTCGGCGTCGCCGTCGCCGGTCACCCGCGTCACCGGCGCGCCGGCCTCGCCGGCGACCTCGCGGACCACGTCCAGGGCCTCGCCCTCGCAGGCGGTGACGAACGGCGCGTCGGGGCGGGCGATCCGGGCCTTCGTGCGGGCGATCTCCCCGATCGTGTCGCCGAGCACGTCGGTGTGTTCGAGGGAGACGTTCGTGACGGCGGTCGCGACGGGGTCGACCGCGCTCGTCGCGTCGTACTCGCCGCCGAGGCCGACCTCCAAGACCGCCACGTCGACCTCGCGGCGCGCGAACTCCCGCACCGCCATCGCCGTCACGACCTCGAAGAAGGTGAGCGGCTCGCCGGCGGCCGCGCGGTCGACCAGCCACGGGCGCACCTCCGCGACGAAGTCGGCGATCGCCGACTCGGTCATCCGCCGGCCGTCGACCCGGACGCGCTCGGCGAGCGCGGAGAGGTGCGGCGAGGTGTAGAGGCCCACCGACAGCCCCGCCTCTCGGAGGACCGACTCCGTCAACCGCGCCGCGCTGCCCTTCCCGTTCGAGCCGGCGATCTGGACGAACGGGACCTCCTCGTGCGGGTCCCCGAGGTGCGCGAGCAGCGCCTCCACCCGCTCCGTCCCGGGCTTGACCGAGAAGCGGCGGAGGTCGAAGAGGAACGCCGCCGCCTCGTGGTAGTACATACGCCGTAGGTCGGGAGCGCGTCGCTTAGGCGTGACGGACCTGACCGAGCCCCGGCGACCGCGTCGGCCGAAAAGCAACCCTTACGCGCGCGGCGGCCGGACTCGGTCGCATGGACGAGACAGCGACCGTCGACGCGGGCGGGAGCGGGACCGCCGGGGCGGACGCGGGGAACTCGAACGCGCCCGCCGGCGACCCCGTCGTCGTCGGCGAGGGGGTCCGGAAGGCGTACGGCGAGGTCGACGCGCTCGACGGGGTCGACCTCGACGTGGCCGCCGGCGAGGTGTTCGGGCTCATCGGCCCCAACGGCGCCGGGAAGACGACGCTGGTGCGCGCGCTCACCGGGACGACCGAGGCCGAGGGCGACCTCCGCGTGTTCGGCGCGCCGCCTCGCGAGGTCGACCCCGCCCGAGTCGGGCTGCTCCCGCAGTCGTTCGACCCGCCCGCGCGGCTCACGGCCCGCGAGCTGGTCGACTACTACGGCGGCCTCTACGACGCGGCCCGCGACACCGAGGCGGTCCTCGAGGACGTGGGGATGGCCGACGACGCCGACGCCTGGTACGAGACGCTCTCGGGCGGGCAGAAGCGCCGCACCTGCGTCGCGACCGCGGTCGTCAACGACCCGGACCTCCTCTTCCTCGACGAGCCGACGACGGGGATCGACCCCGCCGGTCGCCGGGCGATCCACCGGCTGATCGAGCGGCTCGCGGCCGGCGGGACGACCGTCTTCCTCACGAGCCACGCGATGGACGAGGTCGAGCGGCTCGCCGACCGCGTGGCCATGCTCCGCGACGGGCGGGTCGTCGCGAGCGGGGCGCCGGACCGGCTGGTCGCGGAACACGGCGGCGCGCCGCGGCTCGACGCCGCGACCGCGGGGCCGGCGACCGACGAGACCGTCGCGGCGGTCGCGGCCGGCGTCCGCGAGCGACTCGGCGATGACCCCACCGTCGAGGCGACAGACGGGGGGATCCGGGTGCGCGGCGTGCGGCCCGAGGCGATCGGCGCGGCCGTCGACGCGCTCGACGGCGCCGGGGTCGCCTTCGACTCGCTGTCGTGGTCGGAGCCGTCGCTGGAAGACGTGTACCTGCGGCTGACCGGCGAGGAGTACGCGCGGCGGGGAGCCGATGGGGGACCGACCGTGGCGGTCGGCGACGGGCGTCGCGCAGCAGACGACGCGGCGTCCGACGGGGGCCGCGCAGCAGACGACGCGGCGTCCGACGGGGGCCGCGCAGCAGACGACGCGGCGCCCGACGGGCGTCGCGCAGCAGACGACGCGGCGCCCGACGGGGGCGAGCGATGACCCGGCTCGGGCGGATCGGGACCGAGGCGGTCGCGGCGGCGCGGTCGTTCACCCGGCGCCGGACCGCGGTGTTCTTCACCTTCTTCTTTCCGGTCATCCTCGTCGTCATCTTCGGCGCGCTGGTGCGGACGCAGCCGACCGGCGGCGGCCTCTTCGCCGAGCCGGCGGGCTACTACATTCCCGGCTACCTCGCGGTCGTCGTCCTGTTCACGCCGCTGTCGCGGGTCGGCTCCGAGATCGCGCGCCACCGCGACGGCGGGCGGTTCGAGAAGCTGGCGACCACGCCCCTCTCCCGCGCCGAGTGGCTCGTCGCGCACACGCTCGTCAACGTCGGCATCATCGGCGCCGCGAGCCTGCTCATCCTCGGCCTCGTGGTTGCGGTGACCGACGCGACGCTCGTGGTCTCGCCGTCGCTGGCCGCCCTGCCGGTCTTCGTCGCGGTCGCGGTCGCGCTCTTCTGCGGGCTCGGCGCCGTCCTCGGCGCGCTCGCCGACTCGCAGGACGGCGTGATCGCCGCGAGCAACACGGTCGCGCTTCCCCTGCTCTTCCTCTCCGAGACGTTCGTCACCCCCTCGCTCCTGCCGGAGTGGTTCCTGCCCGCGGTCGCCGCCTCGCCGCTGACGTACTTCGCGCGCGGGGCTCGGGCGATCACCTTCACCGGCGGTCGGTGGGCCGGCGACCTCCTCGTGTTGACCGCGCTCGCGGCGGTCTTCCTCGCTGTCGGCGCGTACGCGGTACCGCGGACGGAGTGAGCCGGTCGGAACCGTCCATTTATGTCCGCAGACCGCATCCGGGGGGAACGAGAGGGTAAGCGTTGACCACCGTTCACTTCACCTGTCCGGACTGCGAGCAGACCATCGAGGTCAACGACGCGATGCGGGAGACCATCCTCGACGCCGGCTGTCCGGTGTGTACCGCAGCCGCGGCGGAGGAGGACTTCGCCGTGACGTGCGAGTGACCGCCGCGATCCGGTGGCGTCGGTTCGACGCCGGGCCCCGTCGGAAACCAGAGCGACGCTCCCGCCGCCGTCCCGCCCCCGCGGCCGCCACGCGTTCGCACATCGCATCCGGTTGCTGAGCCTTTTTGCGTCGACCGCGACAACCGTTCGGCGATGACGCCCGAACTCGACGAGATCGATCTGGGAACCGTGCCGCTGGGTCGGACCGGCCTGCGGACGAGCGAGCTCCAGTTCGGCACGTGGCGGTTCGGCCGCGTGACCGAGGCGGGGAACGTTGAGATCGACGAGGAGCGCGCCCACGAGCTGCTCGACGCCTACGAGACCGCCGGCGGGCGGTACATCGACACCGCCGACGTGTACGGCGGCGGCGACTGCGAGCGCTGGATCGGCGACTGGCTCGCCGAGCGCGACCGCGAGCGCTACACCGTCGCCTCGAAGGTGTACTGGCAGATCCGCGACGGCGACCCGAACAGCCGCGGGACGAACCGCAAGAACGTGCGCCACCGCGTCGACGCCCTGCTCGACCGGCTCGGCACCGACTACGTCGACGTCCTCTACATCCACCGCTGGGACGACGAGACCCCGGCCCGCGAGCTGATGAAGACGCTGAACGGGCTCGTCGAGTCCGGGAAGGTCCACTACCTCGGCGCCTCGACGCTCTGCCCGAACGCCTGGAAGGTCGCCCGCGCCAACGAGATCGCCCGCAGCGAGGGTTGGGAGCCGTTCACGGTGCTCCAACCGCGCTACAACCTCGTCGACCGCGAGATCGAGGGGGAGTACCTGGAGTTCGCGCGCCAGCGGAACCTCGCCGTCTCCCCGTGGAGCCCGCTCGGACAGGGCTTCCTGACCGGGAAGTACGACCGCGACGCCGACCTGCCCGGCGACTCGAAGGCGGCGGAGTCGAGCCGGTTCCAGGAGGCGTACCTCACCGAGGCGAACTTCGACGTCCACGACGAGTTAGACGCCGTGGCCGAGGAAGTCGGCGCCTCGCCCGCGCAGACCGCGCTCGCGTGGCTCTCGCACCGCGACGGCGTCACGGCCCCGATCGTCGGCGCCCGGACCGTCGACCAGCTGCGAGAGAACCTCGCGGCCGCGACGATCGACCTCTCGGACGAGCAAGTCGACCGCCTGACTGCGGCCAAGCCCGGCCCGTACGACGAGCTCTAAGCGGAGCGGACGCGGTCGCCGACTACCGTTCCGCGCAGTAGTCGACGAAGTTCCGCAGGATCGTCAGTCCCGTCTCGCCGCTCTTCTCGGGGTGGAACTGCGTGCCGAACACGTTGCCCGCGTCGTTGGCGACGACCGCCGGGAAGTCGACCCCGTAGTCGGCGGTGGCGACGACCGCGTCGGCGTCGTCCGGCGCGGCGTAGTAGGAGTGGACGAAGTAGGCGTGCTCGCCGTCGACGGACCCGCCGGCGGACTCGGCCGCCCCCGACTCCTCCGCCCCGTCGACGCCGTCGACGATCGGGTGGTCGCGCTCGACTTCGAGCTCGTTCCAGCCCATGTGCGGCACCTTCCGGTCGACCTCGAAGCGGACGTTGGTGCCGGGGATCAGGTCGAGCCCCGTCACCTCGCCTTCGCCCGCGTGGTCGGCCTCCTCGCTCGTCGTGAGGAGCATCTGCATCCCGAGGCAGATCCCGAAGAGGGGGCGCCCCGCCTCGGCGTGGTCGGTCAGCGCCTCGCGCAGCGGCCCGGCGTTCTCCATCCCTTCACGGAACGCGCCGACGCCGGGGAGGACGACGCCGTCGGCGGCCGCGAACGCCTCGGGGTCGTCGGTGATCTCGACGGACGCGCCCGCGCGCTCCAGCCCGCGGGTCGCGGACCGGAGGTTCCCGAGCCCGTAGTCCACGAGCGCGACGGACACCTCGGCGCCCGTTGGTGATTCGTCCATGGTTTCGGTTCGCGACCGCGGTGGAAGTCAGTTTCCATCCGGGAACTGTTACATAGCGGTATAGAGTCGTGTGTATATGTCAACAGCAACACTTTTGAAACGCCAGTAGAAGCATCAAATGGACACCTCATGGCGCAACGACGCAAATTCCTCAAGATCGCGGGTGCGGCAAGTATCGTTGGACTCGCAGGCTGTAGCGGCGGCGGCGACGGGTCCGACGGCGGTGACGGATCCGACGGGTCCGACGGCGGCGACGGGTCCGACGGCGGCGACGGGTCTGACGGCTCTGACGGCGGCGACTCGCAGATGTCGTTCGGCGGCGACGGGAAGGTCGACTTTGGCATCTCGCCGTCGGTCCCGCAGGAGGACCTTGAGGTGCAGTACTCCCCGCTGCTCGACCACGTGGGCAGCTATCTGAAGGAGAACTACGAGGTCCCCGACGGCCTCTCGGTCGAGGGGAACGTCGGCAGTAACTACAGCGCGATCATCCAGTCGCTCGGCCAGGGCACGACCGACGTCGCGGAGACAGGGCCGTTCGCGGCCGCCCTCGGCGTGAAGACCGGGAACGCGGAGATCATCCTCCAGCGGTTCGGCTACGGCGGCTGGACGTACAAGAGCATCATCGCGACGCCGAACGACAGCGACATCACGGAGCTGTCGGACCTGTCCGGCAAGACCGTCGCCTTCTCCGACCGGCTGTCGACCAGCGGTGCGCTGTACCCGCTGTACAGCATGTCGAGCCAGGGCGACCTCGACATCGGCGAGCTCCCCGAGGGCGACGGCTCGCAGGCCGAGTTCGACGCCCGCTTCGCCGGGGGCCACGTCGGCTCGTACACCCTGCTCGAACAGGGCCAGGTCGACGCCGCCGCGATGGGCGGCTTCGTCCGCGACACCGGCACCGGCCCCGCGCCGGAGGAGTGGCAGGAGGTCGCCACCACGCTCCACGAGGACGAGGGGCTGCCGCGCGCGCCGATGGTGGTGTCGCCCGAACTGAGCGACGACGTGAAGTCCGCCATTCGGGAGTCGTTCCTCGAGGCGCCGGACAGCATCTACTACGGCGCCGACGGCGAGTCCGACACCGACGACGACCTCTGGTTCAGCAAGGTCCGCGAGGCGAGCCAGGAGGACTACCAGTCCGTCATCGACGTCGCCAACGAGCTCGGCGTCGGCACCGACATCTTCGACCAGTAAGGCCCCGTCTCCAACTTCGGATCACTTTTCACCCGATTCCTCCCCTTTCGGACAAAGCCACACCCTATGCCAACGATCGAATTCGAGAACGTCACCAAGAGATACGGCGAGGACACCGTCGCCCTCGACGACGTATCGTTCACCATCTCCGAGGGCGAATTCGTCATCCTCCTCGGTCCCTCCGGCGCCGGCAAGTCGACGATGCTGCGCGTGCTGAACGGACTCACGCAGCCCACCGAGGGGTCCGTCCGCATCGGCGGCGAGGAGATACAGGGTAACCGCAGCAGCGTCGGCATGGTGTTCCAGGAACACTACCTCATCGAGAGCAAGACCGCGTTCGGCAACGCGCTGTCGGGCGCGCTCTCCCGGAACGGCCTCCTCCGGAGCGCCCTCGGGATGCACGACGACGACGACAAGCGGACCGCCTTGGAAGCCCTCCAGACGGTCGGCCTCCTCGACGAGGCGGGGCAGCGCGCCGAGTCGATGAGCGGCGGGCAGAAACAGCGCGTCGGGATCGCCCGGGCGCTGGTTCAGGAGCCGGAGATCGTCCTCGCCGACGAGCCGGTCGCCAGCCTCGACCCGAAGGCGGCGCGGGACGTGATGCGGTACCTCAAGAAGGCGGCGACCGCACAGGACCTCACCACGGTCACCAGCCTCCACCAGGTGAACATCGCCCGCGAGTTCGGAGACCGGTTCCTCGGGATCCGCGACGGCGAGGTGATCTTCGACGGCGACGCCGACGACCTCACCATGGACGAGATGGACCGCATCTACTACGGCAGCGCACAGGACGGAAAGACGGTCCCGACCGGCACGACCGGCGAGGAGCTGGGCGAGACCGACGCTGAGGCTGATGCGGCCGCAGACGGGGGGCAAGAAGCGTGAGTTCCTCGTCCGACTCCGCGATTAGGGACCAGTTCCGCGCGCTCGAACGGCTCCGGCGACTCAAGTACCTGTTGTGGGCCGTGCTCCTCACCGCCGTCCTCGGCGTCACCTACTGGGGGCTCGGCTTCATCGGCTTCCAGCCGAACGTCGTCGCCGGGCGGCTCCCGGCGATGTACGAGTTCATCGCGACCGGCTTCTTCCCGCCCGACTTCCAGAACTTCACGATCTACACCAAAGACCAGGGAATCACGGGGCTTCAGGCGATCCCGGCGAGCTTCGGCGAGGGCGGGGCCCGCATCGTCGAGAGCTTCCAGTCGCCGCGGCAGACGCTGGTGAAGGCGAGCCTCGTGACGCTCCTCCTCGGCTTCATGGGCACCGTGTTCGCCTTCCCGTTCGCGCTGATCCTCGGCGTGCTCGGCAGCGAGCGCGTCACGCCGTTCCCGTTCAACTTCATCTTCCGCGGCACGCTCAGCGGCATCCGCGCCATCCCCGCGATCGTCTGGATCTTCCTGTACATCCCCGTCGGCCCGCCGGGACAGGTGACGGCGGTGCTCGCGATCGCGACCGACAGCATCGGGAACCTCGGCCGCCTGTTCACCGACGACCTCGAAGAGATCGAGGAGGGGCCGATCGAGGCGATCCGGTCGACGGGCGCCTCGGGCACCCAGACCGTGAGCTTCGGCATGCTGAGTCAGGTCTCGCGGTCGTTCATCGCGTGGACGCTGTACATCCTGGAGATCAACACCCGGATCGCCATCTCGCTCGGGGTCGTCGGCGCCGGCGGCCTCGGGCTGATGATCCGGAACAGTCAGGACCTCTTCGAGTTCCAGCAGACCGCCGCGGGGCTGGTGATGGTGTTCATCGTCGTCCTCGGCATCGAGCTCATCTCCTCGCGGATCCGCGCCCGGCTCCGGCCCGGCGAGCACGAGGGGAAGGGACTGATCGAGGCCATCCGCGGCCTGTTCGACGCCAAGAAGTGGCTCGGTATCGGCGACGGTCCCAAGCGGGACTGAGCGCCTAAAAGTCGCCGAGCCGCGACTGGCCGCCGCCGTTTTCGCCGCGCTCTCCGACGCCGCTCAGCTCCGCCGCCCGCGCGATCGTCTCGAAGAAGCCGTCGCGTTGACTCCGGTCGTACAGCGTCGCCGCCGGGTGGACGGACAGGAGGACGCGCCGCGACGCCCCGGCGAGCCGCGCGTCCACCACGTCGCCGGACGCCGAGGTGATCGCCACCGACCGGTCGAGGAGGTGCTCGCTCGGCACCTTCCCGAGCGTCACGATCAGCGCCGGGTCGAGGCGGTCGATCTCCGCGTCGAGGTGCCCGCGGCAGTTCGACAGCTCCTCGGCCGTCGGGTCCCGGTTGTCGGGCGGGCGGCACCGGACGCAGTTCGTGATCCGCACGTCGGCGCGGGCGAGCCCCGCGTCGCGTAGCGCCTCGTCGAGCACGTCGCCCGACCGCCCGACGAACGGCTCGCCCTCCTCGTCCTCGGTGGCGCCCGGCCCCTCGCCGACGAACAGCAGGTCCGCGTCCGTCGGGCCGACGCCGTCGACGATCCGGCTCCGCGAGGCGACCAGTTCCGGGCACCGCTCGCAGGCGGGCACGCGGAGGTCCTCGTCGAGGCCGTCGCCGCCGTGTTCGCTCATACCCACGGCTCCGGGCGCGGCCGTCTAAGGTGCGTCGGTCGCCCCGGGGGGATCGCTCGCCGTCACCGCCTCGCGGTGGGCGCTCGCGGCGAGCGCGGCGATCCGGAGCGGCTCGCAGCGCCGGAAGCCGTCGCGGGTGAGCGCCCTGACCGCCGCGGCGGCGCGCTCGGGGTCGAGGCCGACCGCGCGGACGAACCGAGGCTCGCCGCCGTCGGGAGCGTCGCCGCCGTCCGCGTCCGCGGAGCTGACCGGAACGCGGGGCGGCAGCGACCGGTACGTCGCGAGGCGCTCGGCGAGCGCGTCGCCGTCGAAGGCGTCGCGCAGGGCCGGTTCGAGCCCGGGGCTCGCCTCGTAGCTCACGGCGTACACCGGGCGGTCGAGCGCCTCGCGGAGTCGGTCGAGGTCGAGGAGGTTGAACCACGCCGGCGCGACCCCGGCGCAGGCGACGTGGCGGACGTCCTCGCGGTCGAGCGCGCGCCAGCAGTCGAGGGCGGCGTCGGTCGCGTCGGTTCCCCCGACGGTACACCACGCGAACGCGACGCCGTCGGGCGTCCCGTCGGCGCGGACGACGACGCCGGCCGCGTAGCTAACGTCGCGGGCGTCGGAGAACGCGACGCCGAGCGTGCGGCTCGGCGCGGTCACTCACGCGTCCTCGGACTTGATCTCCTGGAGCCGGTCGAGAAGCTCGTCGTTCGAGGCGCCGGGCTCGTAGTCGACGGACCCCTGGTGGGTCTCCTGGGCAGCCCGGACACCGTCGTCGTCGTCGAAGTCCGCGTCCAGGTCCTGATTCTCCTGTTCGGACTCGTCGTAGCTGCCGAAGCCCATCTGTGTGTGAAGTTAACGGCGGGTGTCAAATAAATCCACGGCCGCTCGCGGGGAGAGACGCCGCGCGGCCGCGGCTGTACCCTTTTGTCGCTCCGCGAGCGAGTACGGGCATGGAGCCGATCACCGTCACCGCGGACGCGGATGAGTTCACCTGTAACGCGTACCTCGCCGTCGGGGACGCGACGACGCTCGTCGACGCGGGAACGATGCCGGGCGTCGACGACGTGATCGCCGACGCGCTCGACGACGCCGGCGTCGACGGGCTCGACCGCGTCGTGATCACCCACCAGCACCACGACCACGTGGGCGAGCTCGACGCGGTGGCCGACCGGTTCGACCCGCGGGTGTTCGCGTACGCGGACCACCCGCGCCGCGACGTGGCGCTCGAAGACGGCGACGAGGTGCTCGTCGGGAGCGAGGCGTGCGAGGTCGTCCACACGCCCGGCCACGCCGACGACCACGTCTCGCTCGTCGGCGAGGATCGGCTCTACTCCGGCGACGTGGTCGTCTACAACGACGGCGCCTTCGACGACGGCTCGTTCGGCCGGACGGACATGGCCGGCCAGTCCCGCGAGCGCCTGATCGAGAGCCTCTGCGAGATCCTCGACCGCTTGCCCGACACGACCGCGGCGATGTTCCCCGGCCACGGCGACGTCTACCGCGCCGCCGACGGGCCGGACACCGTCCGCGAGGTGATAGAGCGCGCGACGGAGCGCGCCGAGCGCCGCGAGCCGAAGTACCCCGACGAGTGAGCGCGGGGCGCGACCGAGGCCGGGGCCGCGAGGGGGACGCGCGGCTGTTCGTCGAGGGGGAATAGCTCGGAGGAAGGGCCGAGGGCGGCCCGGCGGCCGACCGGATTACGCGGCGCGGCGCTCGGTCGCCTTCGGGCGGAGCTTGGTGTAGCCGCACTTGCGGCAGCGCTCGGCCTCGGAGGCGTTCCGGGCGTTACAGCGCATACAGATCTGTCGGTCGAGCATGCGGCGTTCGGCGGCGTCGAATTTGGCCATACCGTTACTGCGCGTGCGGTGCTGTAAAAGGTTGCGAGACGCCGCGGCGGCGGGTCGCGCCCCCGAAGCGGCCGTCTGAAAGCGTTCGGGTGCGGCCATCGGCCGCGAGAAGAACGGCTGCCGAGCGGGACCGACGGTCAGGCGCCCGCTTCCGTGAGGGCGGCCTCGATGTCCTCGCGCTGCGTGACGCCGACGAAGCGGTCGACGACGCCGTCGTCGTTCTCGACGATGAGCGTCGGGAGCGAGCGGACCTGGTACTGGTTCGCGACGTCCTGCTCCTCGTCGACGTCGACTTTCTGGAGCTCGAACGCGTCGCCGAGGTCCTCCTGAATCTCCTCCAGGATGGGGTCTTGGGTCTTACACGGGCCGCACCACTCGGCGTGGAAATCCAGCAGTCGAACGGTCATAGTCGGCGTCAACTATCGCCGGCCCGCGCATAAGGGTTTCCCACTCGTGTACGCGGGCGGTCCGCGCGGCGCGATCGGCGGCTGCGACCCGTCGGCTCGGACGGCGAACGAAACGTTTACGCCGCGTCGCCGTCCAGCAACGGACATGAGTGGTTCCAACTCCGGCGGGCTGATGTCCAGCGCGGGACTGGTCCGCTACTTCGAGAACGAGGACCGGAACGCCATCTCGATCGACCCCAAGACGGTCGTCGCGTTCTGCGTCCTCTTCGGCGTGTTCGTCCAGATCCTGTCGCTGACCGTCGCGTAGACGCTCCCCCTCTCCTCGCACCGACGGACCGAGCGCGAGCCGTTCGCCCGCGTAGCGCGCCCTTTTTCCACGCGCCCGCCCCACCTGTTCGTATGAAAGCAGGCGTCATCGCCGTTCAGGGCGACGTGGCCGAACACGCCGCCGCGGTCCGCAACGCCGCGGCCGCCCACGACGAGTCCGCGGAGGTCGTCGAGGTCCGGGACGCGGGGATCGTGCCCGACTGCGACGTCCTCCTGATGCCGGGCGGAGAGTCGACCACCATCTCCCGGCTGATCCACCGCGAGGGGATCGCCGCCGAGATCGAGGCACACGTCGCGAGCGGGAAGCCCGTCCTCGCGACCTGCGCCGGGCTCATCGTCTGCTCGAACGACGCGAAGGACGACCGGGTCGACCCGCTGGGGCTGGTCGACGTCTCCGTCGACCGCAACGCGTTCGGTCGACAGAAGGACTCCTTCGAGGCGAAGGTCCCGGTCGCCGGGCTCGACGACCCCTTCCACGCCGTGTTCATCCGCGCGCCCGCCATCGACGAGGTCGGGCCGGGGGTCGAGACGCTCGCGACCGTCGACGGGCGCCCGGTCGCGGTGCGGGACGGCCCGGTCGTCGCCACCGCGTTCCACCCGGAGCTCACCGACGACCCGCGGATCCACGACCTCGCCTTCTTCCCCGAGCGGGAGGTGGTCGCGTGAGCGATCGGGGTCCGGAATCCGGCGAGGGGGCGGCGCCGCCCGACGCGGTCCTCGACGAGCTGTTCGCCACCATCGAGTCGCGGAAGGAGGAGCTGCCGGAGGGGTCGTACACGGCCTCGCTGTTCACCCACGAGAAGGGGGAAAACGCCGTCTTAGAGAAGATCGGCGAGGAGACGACGGAGGCGATCCTCGCGGCGAAGGACGACGACCGCGACGAGCTCACCGCGGAGAGCGCCGACCTCGTCTACCACCTGCTCGTGCTGTTCGCGATGAAGGACCTCGACGTCGACGACCTGCGCGGAGAGCTCCGCGACCGTTTCTGATCCTCAGCGCTCGCGTTCGAGCTCGCGGTCGATGTCGTCGACCTCCTCGGTCTCTAACTCCTCGCCGATGCGGCGCTCGAACTCCGACTCGCTGATCTGTCCCTCGACGTACTGCTGGCGGAGGCGGTCCTGCCGGCTCGTCGCGGCGTCGGCGGAGGCGGACGACGAGGACCCGATCGAGTCGAGCGAGTCGGCGCCGGCGTCCCCGTCGCCGAGCAGCCACGAGCCGGCCTTGTACGCGGCGTACGCGAGCCCCGCCAGCACGGCGAGCGTGACGATCCCGGAGACGACCGCCCACGCGAGGCTCAAGAGGGCCGAGACCACGCTGACGACGACGCTGACTCCGACGAGCACCGCGATCGCGATCGCCGCGTAGTAGAGGGCCTGCTTCCCGTCCATGCCCCGAAATCGGGCTGCCGGCCGCAAATACCTTCTCCCGGGCGAGCGCGGTCGCCGGCCGAGCGTCGCCGACCGCGAGCTTTTGTCCGCGGGGCCGAACTCCTCGACGAGGACGGTCCCGTGAGCGACACTGAGCCGACCGGATCCGGTGCGGAGACCTACCCGTCCCGCAGAGCGGTGCTTCGGCGGTGCGGGTCGATCGCGGTCGGCGGGGCGGCGGTAGCCGGATCGGCCGCCCTCGCGGGCTGTGTCGGGCGGGACGGCGGCGGGGCGACCGAGGCGGGCGGCGACCGCAGCGACCTCGGCCCGCCCCTGATCGCGCACCGCGGCTTCGCGGCCGAGAACCCGGAGAACACCGTCGCGGCGGTCGAGGCGGCCGCGGCGGCGACCGACCGGACCGAGCTCGACGTGCGCCGCTGCGGGACGGGCGAGCTCGTGGCCTTCCACGACGCGACGCTCGGGCGGGCGACCGACGCGACCGGGCGCGTGAGCGAGACGCCGTACGAGCGGCTCGCGGCCCTCTCGGTCGAGGGCTCCGGCGAGCCGGTGCCGACGCTCGCGGACGCGCTCGACGCCGTGCCGGCGGACGCGTGGGTCATGCTCGACCTGAAGGAGCGGGGCGTCGCGGCGGACGCGGTCGCGGCCGGCGCGGACCGCGACTACGACCTCGCCGTCGCCGCCGACGACCCGGCGGTTATCGAGGCGGCGACGGCGGCCGACCCGGCGGTGCCGACCGTCTACGGCGTCCGCGAGTCGGTTCCGGCGCGGGCCCTCCGACCGCTGATCCCGGGGCCGCTCGGCGGCGCGTCGCCGCCCCGGTGGGCGTACCCGCCGCAGGACGTGGCGGGGACGATCGAGACGGCGACCGAGCTGGGGTGTGCGGCCGTCTCGCCGCGGTACGAGCTGTGCCTGCGGACCGACCTCGTTCGGCGGGCGCGGGAGGGCGGGCTGCGAGTGCTGCCGTGGACCGTCGCCTCGGCGCGCGAGTACGACGCGGTGGCGGCGGTCGGCGGCGTCGACGCGGTCGTCTCCGACGTCTTCGTCGAACGGTGATTTGCGGCGGTCGACCGCGCTCGGCGCGGTCGAGGGCGGGCAGGGCAGCGGAAGGGTTATTCCCCGCTGTCACATCGTTCGGACGAATGGCTGGGTCCGACGGGAACGAGGACCCGAACGGGACCGTCGGCGGCGACGGCTCGGACGGGTCCGGGACGGCCGGCGGTGGCGTCGCGGAGGCGAACGGGGCGCGCGTCGACCGCCGGACGGTACTCGGCGGCCTCGCGCTCACGGGGAGCGTCGCGCTCGCCGGGTGCGGCGGCGACGAGGCCGACGGCGGCGGCGAGGCCGACGGCGGCGACGAACCGAGCGGCGGCGGAGCGGGGGAGGACGGCGGCTCGGGCGACCGGTCGACGGCCGGACTCGACCGCGAACGGCTCGACGAGCTCGCGGTGCGGTTCGCTCCGACGCTGTACTTCGACGCCGCGGAGCCGTGGTTCCCGACCGACCCGCGACCGTACGCGGTCGAGGAGGACGGCGAGACGGTCGTCGACGGGTTCGAGGCGTTCAACGGCTACCACGAGCGGTACGACGAGGCGGGCGAGCCGCCGGCCCCCACGGTGTTCTACAACGGGATGCGGTACGAGGACTCCCCGCTCGCGGTCGTCCAGTTCTGGTTCTACTCCGCGTTCGACCAGTTCACGGCGAACTTCCACTGGCACGACTGGGAGGTGCTCCACGTGTTCGTCGACCTCGACACGGGCGACCCCCAGCTGTACGTCGCCAGCTCGCACTCCCGGAGCGTCCCGAACAACGAGTTCCTCGACCCGGACCCGAACGTGGTCCCGCGGATCCTCCCCGAGCTCGGCTCGCACTCCAGCACGCTCTCCGTCAACGAGATCCCCGACCGGTTCCGCCGCGTCGGCGAGGAGGGGCTCCTCGCGGACATCACGAACACGACGATAGACACCGTCGAGGACCTCTTCGGGGTCCCGATCGCGTACGGCCTCCCCCGGGACGAGGGGGCGCGGCTCCCCTTCGTCGTCCCGGAGTACGAGGGCGAACCGATCTACGACCACCCCGACCTCCCCGCCGTCAGCGAGGGGTCGCTCGTCGACGGCGCCCTGACGGTCCGCTCGCTCGACGCGCTGCGGTCGCCGCCGACCGACCTCCCGCTCCGCGAGACGGGGATCGCCTTCCGCCACGGCGGGCGCCCGGCCGACGGCGAGGACGCCGCGCTCGCCGAGGAGGCCGCCGAGTCGGTCGTCGAGTACGACCTCGTCGAGAGCGCCGAGCTGGAGGACATCTCGGCGTTCACCGGCCCGCAGCTCAGCTTCGAGTTCGCGGTCCCGCAGGCCGTCGAGGACGCCGTCGCGAGCCACATCACGACGACCGGCGTCCCGTGGGACCAGCCCCGCTACGAGAACCCCGCGCTCGACATCACGGCCGGCAACCACCGGTCGGAGATGGCGGCCCGGTACGACGCGATCGCCGACGATCCGTCGCTCGGCGCCGGCGCCGCAGAGGCCCTCGACTCGGTCGTCGCCCGCGTGACGCGGGCGACCGAGAGCGACGAGGCGCCCGACGGCGAGGGGCTGACGACGACCGGGTCGAGCGTCGAGTCGTTCGTCCTGATCGAGAGCGACCCCGAGGCGGTCCCGACGTTCGCCGGCGGCGTCGCGGTCGCGAACGGCGTCCCCGAGGGCGACCACCGCGTCACGGTCAACGGCGCCGGGCGCGCGCCGCACAGCGAGACGCTGACCGTCTCGCCGGACGAGGCCGTGACGACCGCGGGCGTCGACGGCGAGATCCCGCTCGTCGCCCGCGAGGACGCGCGGAAGGTGGAGCTGTCGGACGCCGACAGCGACGTCGACCTGACCCGGACCGCGATCGAGGACGACTTCGCCGGGCGGATCTACGACTCCGCGATCGACGGGAGCGACGCGGCCTACGTCCACGCCGGCGGCGCCTACACGACCGAGGTCCGCGACGCCGACGACGAGGTCGGCGCGTACCGGGTCAACCCGGACCCGTCGGCGTCGGGGAGCGACGGCGACGGCGGGGAGGGCGGCCCCGAGCCGATCCGGATCGAGCGTCCCGAGACGGGCGCGGCCCCCCTCGCCGGCTACGTCGCCGACGTGGCCGAGGAGACGCGCGCCGCGGTCGCGGCCGCGGCTACGGAGAGCGGGGACGGCGGCGACGACGACTCCGGCGGCGGGAACGGCTCGGGCGGCGGCGGGGGCTCCGGCGGCGGCCCGTCGAACGCGGTCAACGGGCTCGAACGGGCGCTGGCCGCCGCGGTCGACGCCGCCGAGCGGGCCGAGGAGCGCGCCCGCGAGGGCGACGCCCCGGGCACCGAGCGGCAGCTGGCGAACGTGCTCGACCGGATCGCCCGGATCCAAGAGCGCCTCGCCGCCGCACGCGAGGGGCTCCCGCCCGGGCTCGCGAACGCCACCGGGAAGCGCGTCAAGCAGGCGGCGAAGCGGGTCGAGCAGGCGCGGAACGCCGACAAGCTGTAGCCGGCGGCGTCGTCGAGGCGGCCGCTCGCCGCCCGCGGGGCGGTGTGTCACGGGCCACCAGTGGATGGAAAGCTATACGACGCCGAACCGACCACGAGTATATAAGCAGATGTCTCAGGAGGGATACGACCACGCGACGGTCGAAGAACGCTGGCAGGAGGCGTGGGAGGACGCAGACGTGTACCACGTCCCGGACGACGCCGACGATCCGACGTACGTCCTCGGGATGTACCCGTATCCGTCCGGGAAGCTCCACATGGGGCACGTCCGCAACTACACCATCACGGACGCGTACGCCCGCTACCGACGGATGCGCGGCGACGACGTGCTCCACCCGATGGGGTGGGACGCGTTCGGGCTGCCGGCCGAGAACGCCGCCAAGGAGCGCGACACGAACCCCCGCGACTGGACGTTCGACTGCATCGACACGATGCGCGGGCAGATGAAGTCGATGGGGTTCGGCTACGACTGGGACCGCGAGGTCACCACCTGTACCCCCGAGTACTACCGGTGGAACCAGTGGCTGTTCCGCCGCTTCCACGAGGCCGGCCTGGTGGAGCGCCGCGACGCCGAGGTGAACTGGTGTCCCTCCTGCGAGACCGTCCTCGCCGACGAGCAGGTCGAGGGCGACGCGGAGCTGTGCTGGCGCTGTGACACCCCCGTCGAGACCCGCGAGCTCGACCAGTGGTTCCTGAAGATAACGGAGTACGCCGACGAGCTGCTGGAGGCCATCGACGAGCTGGAGGGGTGGCCCGACTCCGTCCGGCAGATGCAGCGCAACTGGATCGGGCGCCAGTACGGGAGCGAGGTCGACTTCGAGGTCGAGGGCCACGGGCCCGTCACCGCGTTCACGACCCGGATCGACACGATCCACGGCGCGACGTTCTTCGCCGTCGCGCCCGACCACCCGATCGCCGAGGAGCTGGCCGCGGAGGACGACGACGTGCGGCGGTTCATCGAGGAGGAGGCCGACCCCGACGGCGACGAGCCGAACGGCGTCGAGACCGGCCTCACGGCCACCAACCCCGTCACGGCCGAGGAGATACCCGTCTTCGTCGCCGACTTCGTCCTCTCGGACGTGGGGACGGGCGCGCTGATGGCGGTCCCCGGCCACGACGAGCGCGACCACGCGTTCGCGACGAAGAAGGGCGTCGAGATCCGGCCCGTGATCGCGCCGGAACCGGACGACTGGGACGGCGAGACGGCCCCCGACGCGCCCGACGTGACGGAGGAAGCGTTCACGGAGGACGGCGTGGTGATCGACTCGGGCGAGTACACCGGCCTCGACAGCGAGACCGCGCGGGAGCGGATCACGGAAGACACCGAGGGCGCGAGCGAGGCGACCCAGTACCGCCTGCGCGACTGGGGCATCTCCCGGCAGCGCTACTGGGGGACGCCGATCCCGATGGTCGACTGCGACGACTGCGGGGCGGTCCCGGTGCCCGACGAGGACCTGCCCGTCGAGCTGCCGGAGTTCATCAACACGACGGGCAACCCGCTGGACGCCGCCGACGAGTGGCAGGCGACGACCTGTCCCGAGTGCGGCGGGCCCGCGACCCGCGAGACGGACACGATGGACACGTTCGTCGACTCCTCGTGGTACTTCCTGCGGTACGTCTCGCCGGACCTGACGGACGCCCCGTTCGACCTCGACCGCGCGAACGACTGGATGCCGGTCGACCAGTACGTCGGCGGCATCGAGCACGCCGTGATGCACCTGCTGTACTCGCGGTTCTTCACGAAGGTGCTGGCCGACGAGGAGGGCCTCGACCACCGCGAGCCGTTCACGAACCTGCTGGCGCAGGGGATGGTCCAGCTGGAGGGCGAGAAGATGTCCAAGTCGAAGGGGAACGTCGTCTCGCCCCAGCGGATCGTCGACGAGTACGGCGCCGACACCGCACGGCTGTTCATGATGGAGGCCGCCCAGCCCGAGCGCGACTTCGACTGGTCCGAGGAGGGCGTCCGCTCCACCCACCGCTTCCTGACCCGTCTCAACGACCTCGTCGCCGAGTACGCCGCGGGCGACGTGGCGCTCGCCGGCGACGACGCCGACCGCGACGAGATCGACGACTACGTCGCCGACGAGACTGACGCCGCGGTCGCCATCGCGGGCGCGGAGTACGACGACCTGACGTTCAACGTCGCGCTGCGGGAGGCCCAGGAACTGGTCCGCACCCTCCGGAGCTACCGCGAGGGCGCCGACCCGCACCCGGCCGTCTTCGAGCGCGGGCTGGACGTGGCCGTGCGCCTGCTGGCGCCGGTCGCGCCGCACCTGGCCGAGGAGCTGTGGGAGACGCTCGGTCGCGACGGGTTCGTCGCCGAGGCGGAGTGGCCGACCGCGAGCGTCGACCGCGACACCGTCGAGAAGCGCCGCCGGCTGGTGGCGAACACCCGCGAGGACGTGCGCGACATCGTCGAGGTCGCGGGGATCGAGGACCCCGAGCGGATCGATGTGGTCGTCGCCCCCGACTGGAAGTACGACGCCCTGTCGATCGCGATCGACAGCGACGCCGACAACCTGATCTCGGAGTTGATGGCCGAGAGTCACATCCGCGAGCGGGGCGACGACGCCGCCTCGTACGGCCAGGACCTCCAGGCGAACCGCGAGGCGCTGCGGGAGACCCTCGACGGCGACGCCGAGTACGACGCCCTGCGCGCCGCCGCGTGGCTGATCGAGCGCGAGTTCGACGCGCCGGTGCGCGTCGAGCGCGCCGCCGACGCCGACGAGGGCGTGGTCAGCAAGGCGGAGCCCGGCCGCCCCGCCATCGACATCGTCGAGTAGCGGCCGACGCCCGGCGAGGGATCCGGCGGGCGCGGCCGCCCCCGGAAACGCTTAGTCGCCGGCGCGGTCCCTTCCCGTATGGACGACCCGTACGCTCCCGCGCGCGCGGCGCTCGCGGGCGAGGGGCTCGGTAGCGGCGGCGATGACGGCACCGGCGGCGACGCGGGCGGCGCCGACCCCGCCGTCCTCGCCGCCCGGCTCGACGACGCGGACCCGCTCGCCGGGTTCGCGGACCGGTACCGGATCCCGGACGACCTGCTCTACATGGACGGCAACTCGCTCGGCCCCGCGAGCGACGCCGCCCTCGCGAGCCTCGACCGCGTCGTCGACGAGTGGCGCGACCGGCTCATCGCGGGGTGGACCGACGCCGACCCGCCGTGGTTCGAGGTTGGCGAGCGGCTGGGCGGCGCGCTCGCGCCGCTGGTGGGCGCCGACCCCGAAGAGGTGGTCGTCGGCAACTCGATCACGGTGAACATCCACACGCTCGTCGGCACCTTCCTCGACGAGCTGCTGGCCGGGAACGGCCCGGACCGCGAGGAGTTAGAGCGCGCGGACGGGGAGTGGGCGCCGGAGGGCGACCCCGAGGACGACCCGGCGGTCCTCGTCAACGAGCTCGACTTCCCGTCCGACCACTACGCGATCCGCGCCCAGCTCCGGCAGCGGGGGATCGACCCCGACGAGAAGCTCCGGGTCGTGCCGAGCCGCGACGGGCGGACGATCGACCCCGGAGACGTCGAGGCCGCGCTGGACGCGCACGACGACGTGGGGATCGTCTTCATGCCGACCGCGCTGTACCGGTCGGGCCAGCTGTTCGACGTGGAGCGGATCGCCGAGGCGGCCCACGAGGCGGGCGCGTACGCCGGCTTCGACGCGGCCCACTCCGCGGGCGCCGTCCCGCACGAGTTCGGCGCGGCGGGCGTCGACTTCGCGGTCTGGTGCACGTACAAGTACCTCAACGCCGGCCCCGGCTCGATCGGCGCGCTGTTCGTCGCGGAGCGGCACCACGGGCTCACGCCCGCCTTGGCGGGCTGGTGGGGCCACGAGAAGGCGACGCAGTTCGAGATGAACATGACCTACACGCCGGCCGACTCCGCGGGCGCGTGGCAGATCGGTACCCCGCCGCTGCTCGCGGCCGCGCCGCTGGAGGGCTCCGTGGAGCTCCTGCGGGAGGCCGGGATCGAGCGCCTCCGCGAGAAGTCGCTCGCCCTGACCGACTTCCTGATCGCCCTGGTCGACGACCGGCTCCCCGCGGTCTCGGTCGGGACGCCGCGCGAGCGCGACGCCCGCGGCGGGCACGTCGCCCTCGAACACCCCGAGGCGGAGCGGCTGAGCGCGGCGCTCAAGGACCGCGGCGTCGTCGTCGACTTCCGGCCGCCGAACGTGGTGCGGGTCTGTCCCGCGGCCCCGTACACGTCCTTCGCCGACGTACTCGAAGTGGTCGACGAGGTCGAGGCGATCCTCGACGCCGGCGCACACGAGAGGTACGCGACGAGCCAGGGCGGCGTGACATAGCGGGCGCGGGACCCTCCAGGTCGGAATAACTTATATTGCGGCCGGCCAACGCCGACGTATGACGGATCGGCAGCGACCGGCCCCCGAGTCGGAGTCCGATCTCGCGGTCGGGGACGAGGAGCGGGGCGTCTACGAGACGATCTTCTGCGAGATGGAGGACGCGGTCTTCCTGATCGACGTCGAGGCCGGAGACGCGGGGTACGACTTCCGGTTCCGACGGACCAACGCGTCTCACCAACGGCTCACCGGGATCTCCCTCGAAGAGATCCGCGGCAAGACGCCGCGGGAGCTGCTGGGTGAGGAGCAGGGCGCGGCGGTCGCGGAGAACTACCGCCGCTGCGTCGAGGCCCGCGAGACGATCGAGTACGAGGAGGCGCTCGCGCTGCCGGAGGGGCGGAGAGAGTGGCAGACGCGGCTGAGCCCGGTCGTCGACGAGGGGTCGGTGACGCGGATCGTCGGCGTCGCTCGCGACGTCACGGAGCAGCGAGAGCGGGAGCGGACGGTCCAACGGATCAAAGACCGACTCGAACTCGCGGTCGAAGGCGCGAACCTCGGCGTCTGGGACTGGGACGTGACCACTGACGAGGTCGAGTTCAACGACCAGTGGGCGGAGATGCTGGGCCACTCGCTCGACGAGATCGAGCCGCACCTCGACGCGTGGGAGCGCCGCGTCCATCCCGACGACCTCCCGGCGGTCGAGGACGCCCTGTCGGCCCACGTCGACGGCGAGACCGAGTACTACGACGCGGAACACCGGATGCGGACCGCGTCGGGCGAGTGGAAGTGGATCCGTGACATCGGGAAGGTGGTGGAGCGCGACGAGGACGGCGGACCGGTGCGCGCGGTGGGGATCCACCTCGACGTCGACGAGCAGAAGCGACGGGAGGAGGAGCTGCGACGGACCCGGCGACTGATCGAGCGAACGCAGGAGAGCGCGTCGATCGGGTGGTGGGAGGTCGACCTGGTCGACGAGTCGCTGACGTGGAGCGACGAGGTGTACCGCATCCACGAGCTACCGACGACGGAGTCGGTCGAGCTGGAGGACGGAATACAGTTCTATCATCCGGACAACCGCGACGCCATCGAGAGCGCCTTCGAGCGGCTACGAACGGAGGGCGAGTCGTACGACCTCGAGCTGCGGATCGTCACGACGACCGGTGAGACCCGGTGGGTCAGGGCCATCGGCGACCCTCGGTTCGGCGAGGACGGAGCGGTCACCGGAGCGCTCGGACTGTTCCAAGACATCACGGAGCGGAGAGAGTACGAGGCCGCCCTCGAATCGACGCGCGAGGAGCTCCGGCAGATCATCGACCTGGTGCCGGACCTCGTGTTCGTGAAGAACCGCGAGGGCGAGTACCTCCTGGCGAACGAGGCGACCGCGGCGGCGTACGGAAAGACGCCCGAGGAGGTCGAGGGGAAGACCGAGGCGGAGATCATTCCGGACGTCGAAGACTCGGAGGCGTTCCGACAGGACGACTTGGAGGTGATCGAGTCGGGCGAGCCGAAGGCGGTCGGCGAGGAGACGCTGACCACGGCTGACGGGGAGACGCGCATCTTCCAGACGACGAAGATACCGTACGAGGCCCCGGACACCGGCGAGGACGCGGTGTTGGGGTACGCCCGCGACGTGACGGAACTCAAGGAGTACGAGCGGACGCTGGAGGAACAGCGGGACAACCTCAAGCTCCTGAACCAGGTCGTCCGCCACGACATCCGGAACCAGCTGATGGTCGTCGAGTCGTACACCGAGTTCCTCGAGGAGTCGCTGCCGGACGAGCAGAGTCGGACGTACGCGCGGACGGTCATCGGCGCGGCGCGGCAGGCCGCAGACATCACGGAGACGGCCAGAGACGTCACCGACGTACTGCTACAGGTCGGTGCCGATCAAGAGCCGGTCGACCTCCGCACCGAACTCACCGAGCAGATCGAACAGATCCGGTCGGACAAAGACCGCGCGACGGTCACCGTGGACGAGACGATCCCGGACGTGACGGTGTTCGCCGACGGCCTGCTGGAGGCGGTGTTCCGAAACCTGCTGACGAACGCCGTCGTCCACAACGACAAGGACGTGGCGGAGATCACGGTGTCGACCAGCGTGTCGGACGAGACGGTGCGCGTGTCGATCGCGGACAACGGTCCCGGGATCGCGGACGACCACAAGGCGCAGATCTTCCAAGAGGGCGAGAAGGGACTCGAAAGCGGTGGAACGGGGATCGGGCTGTACCTCGTCAAGACGCTCGTCGACAGGTACGGCGGCGACGTGTGGGTCGAGGACAACGAGCCGACCGGGAGCGTGTTCACCGTCGAGCTCCGCCGCGCCGACTGAGCGCGTCGGGGCGGGGCGACGGCCCGGACGGGGGAAGCGGATCGATCGCGCACGGCGACGGGCTTAATCGCCCGAGCGCCCAATCGAACACGATCAGAGCATGTCGGAGCCGTCGGGGATGGACGCGTTCGCGCACCTCGGGAGCGAGGTCCGCGAGGCGCTCTCGGACCGGGGGTTTTCAACGCCCACGGAGCCCCAGCGCGAGGCGATCCCGCCGCTCGCGGCCGGGCGGAACGCGCTCGTCTTAGCCCCCACCGGCACCGGGAAGACGGAGACCGCGATGCTCCCCGTCTTCGACGCGCTCGCCGAGGCCCGAAGCTCTCCCGGCGACCCGCCCCGCGAGGGGATCTCCGCCCTCTACATCACCCCCCTCCGCGCGCTCAACCGCGACATGATGGACCGGCTGGAGTGGTGGGGCGAGACCCTCGGCGTCGAGGTCGCGGTGCGCCACGGCGACACCACGCAGTACGAGCGGTCCAAGCAGGCCGACGACCCGCCGGACGTGCTCATCACGACGCCGGAGAGCCTCCAAGCGATCTTGACGGGCTCGAAGATGCGGGCCGCGCTCGAAGACGTGGCGCACGTCGTGGTCGACGAGGTCCACGAGCTGGCCTCGGCGAAGCGGGGCGCGCAGCTCACGGTCGGCATGGAGCGGCTCCGCCGCGTGGCGGGGCCGTTCCAGCGGATCGGGCTCTCCGCGACGGTGGGCGATCCGGAGGAGGTCGGCCGGTTCCTCGTCGGGACGGGGACCCGCGACCCGGACCGCGAAGGGGACCGCGACTTCGAGACGGTCGAGGTCGCGGCCGGGACGCGGACCGACGTGCGCGTGCTGGACCCCGAGATTACGGACCGCGACACGACGCTCGCGGGCGAGCTCGCGGTCGACGAGACGACCGCGAGCCACGTGCGGACGATCCGCGAGATCGTCGCGGACAACGAGTCGACGCTGATCTTCGTCAACACGCGACAGACCGCGGAGGCGCTCGGATCGCGGTTCAAGACGCTCGCGGAGAAGGAGCGGGAGCGCGGAGTCGACGCCCCCACCGAGATCGAGCTCCACCACGGGTCGCTCTCGAAGGAGGTCCGGATCGACGTTGAGGACCGCTTCAAGTCGGGCGACCTCGACGGGCTCGTCTGTACCTCCTCGATGGAGCTCGGGATCGACGTGGGGCGCGTCGACCACGTGGTCCAGTACGGGAGCCCGCGCGAGGTCGCCCGGCTGCTCCAGCGCGTCGGGCGCGCGGGCCACCGCCGCGACCTCGTCTCCGAGGGGACCGTCGTCGCGCAGGGGGGCGACGACACCCTCGAAGCGATGGCCATCGCGCGGCGGGCGGGCGAGGAGCTCGTCGAGCCCGCGAACATCCACCACGGCAGCCTCGACACGGTCGCGAACCAGGTCGTCGGCCTCGTGATGGACGAGGGGGAGCTCCACGCCCGCGAGGCGTACCGGACGATCACGGACGCCTACCCGTTCAGGGACCTCTCCGAGCCGCGGTTCCAGGAGGTCGTCCGCGAGCTCGACGGGAACCGGCTGCTGTGGCTCGACGAGGAGACGGACACCTTGGAGAAGTCGGGCGGCACCTGGCAGTACTTCTACGCGAACCTCTCGATGATCCCCGACGAGGCCACCTACGAGGTGTACGACATGTCCTCCAGACGCGGCATCGGGACCCTCGACGAGCAGTTCGTCGTCAACTTCGCCGGGCCGGGCGAGACGTTCGTCCAGCGCGGCGAGATGTGGAAGATCACGGAGATCGACGAGGATGAGGAGCGCGTGAACGTGACGCCGATCCCCGACCCGACCGGCGAGGTCCCCTCGTGGGTGGGCCAGGAGATCCCCGTCCCGAAGCCCGTCGCCGAGGAGGTGGGTCGAATTCGCGGCGAGGCCGCGGCCGCGCTGGAGGCCGGCTCGACCCCCGAGGCCGTCGCCGCCGACCTCGCCGAGCGCTACCCGACCGACGCGGAGACGGTCGCGGCCGCGCTGAAGTCCGTCGTCGATCACGTCGACGCCGGCCACCCGGTCCCCACGGACGAGCGGGTCGTGATCGAGGGGAGCGCGCGCACCGTCGCGGTCAACGCCGCCTTCGGCCACGAGGTCAACGAGACGCTCGCGCGCCTGCTCGCGGCGCTGGTCGGCCAGCGTGCCGGCTCGTCGGTCGGCATGGACGTCGACCCGTACCGGATCGAGTTCGAGGTCCCCGGCGGCGTCGGCCCCGGGACGTTCCGCGAGGTGCTGGAGACGACCGACCCCGACCGGCTGGAGGCGTACCTCGAACTCGCGGTGAAGAAGTCGGACGCGCTGAAGTTCACGCTCGCGCAGGTCGCCGCGAAGTTCGGCGCCGTCAAGCGGTACAAGGAGGGGCGAGGGAAGTTCGGCGGCGACCGCCTGCTCGCCGCCCTGGAGGACACGCCGGTCTACGACGAGGCGCTCCGCGAGGTGTTCCACGCCGACCTCGCCGTGCCGGAGACCGCGGACCTGCTCGCGGCGGTTCAGGACGGCTCGCTCGACCTCACGATCGCCCGCGAGCGGACGCCGCTCGGCACTGCAGGCCGGTCCGCCGGCACGGAGTTCCTCGTCCCCGACAACGCCGACGCCGACGTGATCGAGACGGTCAAAGAGCGCATTCGAGACGACCGCGTCATCTGCTTCTGTCTCCACTGTACGGACTGGAAGCAGACGACGAAGGTCCGACGCGTCCGCGACCAGCCCGAGTGCCCCGAGTGCGGGTCGACGCGGATCGCGGCGCTGAACCCGTGGGACGACGAGACGGTCGCCGCGGTGCGCGCGCCCGAGAAGGATGACGAGCAGGAGCGCCGCACCGAGCGGGCCCACCGCGCCGCGAGCCTCGTCCAGACCCACGGGAAGCGCGCGGTGATCGCCCTCGCCGCCCGCGGCGTCGGCCCCCACAACGCCGCGCGGATCATCAACAAGCTCCGCGAGGACGAAGACGAGTTCTACCGCGACGTGCTCCGCCAAGAGCGGGAGTACGCGCGCACGCAGTCGTTCTGGGATTAGTTCGCGGACACGCTCTTTTTTGTGTGGCACGGCCGAAGCGAGGGCATGGACCTCTCCGCCGCCGTCTCGGCAACGACAGCGACCCTCCGTCGCCGCCCCGCACAGCTTCTCCCCTTCTACCTCCTCGGCACCGCGGTCCCGGTGATCGCCCGCCTCGGCACGTTCGCCGCGCTGGCGGGGATCTACCTCCACCTCGAACTCTCCGGGCGGCTCGCGGCCGTCGGCGACGCCCTCGCCGGGGTCGAGCCGCCGCCGGAGACGCAGGACCCGGAGGCGCTTCAGGCGTGGGCCGAGGGCCTGACGCCCGCGTTCGAGCCCCTGTTGACGCCGACGGTCGGGGCCCTGTTCGTCGCCGGCGTGCTCGTCTCGGTCGTCCTCGCGATAGTCGCGTACGCCGTCGTCTCGGCCGGGCAGCTCTCCGCGGTCATCGCGAGCCTCCGGGACGAGCGGGGGCTCGTCGGCGGGATCGCCGGCGCGCGGTCCCACTGGCTCACGTTCCTCGGGGTGTACGTCGCCGAGCTCCTCCTCTGGATCGCCGTCCTCGCGCTCGGGTCGATCGCGGTCGGCGCGGCGTTCCTCGCGAACCCCTTCCTCGGCGCCGCGGTCGCGGTCGCCGCCCTCCTCGTCGGGTTCGTCGCCTTAGCGCTCGTCCGGATCCTGTTCGCGTTCGCGCCGGTCGCCGTCGTCGTCGACGACGCCGGCGTGGTCGGCGCGGTCGAGGGCGCGGGCGGCTTCGTGCGCTCGAACCCCGTCGACGCCGCCGCCTACCTCGTGGTCGCGATCGGCTCGCTGGTCGCCGTCGCGTCGGTCGCCTCCGGGCTCGCGTTCCTCGGCGGCGGCCCCGTCGTCGCGCTCGCCAGCGCGGTCGTCGTCGCGCCCGCGCTCGACCTGCTGAAGACCGTCCTCTACGGCGACTACCGCGGCACGGTCGACCCCGTCTCGCCGCCCGAGGCCGGCGTCAGGGCGCAGTTCGTCGGCGGGGCCCGCCGCGGCTGGCGGGCGCTCGGGAGCTTCGTCCGGTCGACGCCCGGCAGTCACGCCCTCGCGCTCGCGGTGGCCGTCGGCTTCGGCGCGGTCGGCTGGCTGGGCGCCGCGCCGTTCGCCGAGACGGTCCCGACCTCGATCGAGTCGCGGCTGGTCGGACAGATCCCGCCCGTGGCGACGCTGACGTACTTCGGGAACAACTGGGGCGTCGCGATCGCGACCGCCTTCTCCGGGGCGGGGTTCGTCCTCCCCGCGCTCTCGTCGCTCGCGTTCAACGGCCTCGCGCTCGGCGCCACCGCCGCCCTAGAGGAGAACCTCCCGGCGCTCGTCGCGTTCGTGGTCCCCCACGGGATCTTCGAGATCCCCGCGCTCATCGCCTCGGGGGCGCTCGGGATCCGCCTCGGCGCCGTGTCGTGGCGGGCGTTCCGCGGCCGCGCGAGCCGCGAGCGGTTCGCGGACGCCTTAGAGACCGCGTTCTGGGTGACGGTCGGGCTCGGAATCCTGTTCGGCGTCGCCGCCGTCATCGAGGGGTTCGTCAGCCCGTTCTACTGGCGGCCGTTCCTGTAGCGCGCGGACCGGCGACCCGCCCGCGGCCGTCGCAACGCCGGAAGGGTCGCAGACCCGCCCGCAGCCTTATTACCGCGCGGTCGAAGCGACGGTATGACACCGCTCGTCGCCGTCATCCTCGTCGGCGTCCCGCTCGCGTGGCTCGTCGGCTTCGCCGCCTACGCGTACGTCGACGCGCCCAAGTACGGGATGGATCCGCGGAAGTGGGCGCTGATCGCCTTCTTCGTCCCGCTGTTCGGGTTCTTCGCGTATATTTTCGAGCGCGGCGAGCGCGATTACGACTCCGAGACCGACCCGTACGCCGGCGGGAGCGACGGCCGCACCGGCGGCTTCGCCGTCCACGAGTCGCGGCAGGGAGAAGAGCGGCTCGGTCCGGCGGGCACGGAGGCGGACGACGGCGACGACGACGAGTGGAACGATCCGGACGGGGTCGACCTGTAGGCGCTCGTCGCCGCGGTCGCGCTCGCCGCGGCCGCCGACCCGCTCGACGCGCGTCCGCTCAGAGCGCGTCTATCAGGGCCTTCCGGCGGCGGTCGAGGTCGAACGCGGCGTCGGCGGCGTCGAGTCGGCCGAGGAACGCGAACACGTCCGCGCCCGCCCCCTCGGCGTGACGGACCAGGGCCTCGATCAACGCGCGGTTCGTGGCGAACGACTCCAGCTCCCCGCAGCAGAGCGCCAAGGCGATCCCGGCCTCGCCGGACGGGAAGGCGGGGTCGACGCGGGCGAGGTCGGGGTCGTCGGTCGCCGCGCCCGCGACGCCCGCCTCGTCGGCCGCGGCGACGCGTAGACACCGCGTACAGATCGCCGCCGGATCGGCGGGGGCGTGTTCGCGGAGCGCCGGCGGCACCGCGAAGGCGACGGCCTCGGCGCCGCAGTGTGGACAGGACACGCCCGTCGCTACGGGCGGGGCGGGCTAAAAGCCGACGGTGGGAAAACGAGCGGCGACCGGCGCGGAAGCGGTGATGGCGACTCGAGAGAGGCGCCGCGAGGACGTCAGTCGGCGGGCTCGGGCTCTTCGGTCTCCGCGGCCGCGACCTCCGCGGTCGCCTCCTCGGCCTCCGCCCGCTCTTCTTCCTCCTTCTTCGCTTTGATCTTCTTCATGCGGAATATCTCCTCGCGCTCCTGCTCTTCGAGCTTCTGCTCGATGTACTCCTGGTTCTCGTAGAGCGTCGGGAGCAGCGTGAACTCCAAGGCGTTCACGCGGCGCTTCGTGGTCTCGATCTCGGTGAGCATCTTCTTCATCGCCGTCTCGACCTCGGCCGCGAGGATGATCTTCTCTAACAGCTCCTCGTAGGCGTCGGCCGCCTCGTCGATCCGCGCCGAGGAGCCCAGCAGGCCGTACCCGCGCTCGTCGAGGCTCTTCTGGACCTTCGAGGACTCGATCTGCGGGACCACGACGCCCATGATGTTCTTCGACTGGGTCGTGATCTCGGGGTGCTCTTTCAGCGCCGCGGCCGCGCCGCGGACGGCGACGTCGCCCTCCATCGCCCGGGCCATGTCGATCTTGCGCTGGGCCGTCTCGTAGTTCTCGGAGACCTCGGACCGGACGTCCTGCGCCTGGTCGAGGATGTCCATGAACTCCATGATGAGCCCGTCGCGCTTCTGTTCGAGCGTGTCGTGACCGCGCTCGGAGAGCTCGATGCGGTCCTCGATCGCCATCAGGTTCTTCCGCGTCGGTTTGACGTCCTTGGCCATCTTGGGAGAAGCTTCCGCTCCGAGGCGGTTAATTCTTTTCAGACGCGGCGGATCGCCCCGACGACGACTGCGAGCGACGGCGAGCAGCGCCGCTGTCCGGACGCGGCGTCGCAGGCGTCAAAAAGTGAGTCGGGCCGTCAGTCGGCCGCTTCGAGGACTTCGCGCTCGGACTCGTCCTCGCGGTAGTGCTCTTCGATGAACTCCTCGTCGATCCGGTTGAGGGCGTCCTTCGGCAGCATCGAGAGGAGGTCCCAGCCGATCGAGAGCGTCTCGTCGATGTCGCGGTTCTCGTCGAAGCCCTGGTCGATGAACTCGGACTCGAACGCGTCCGCGAAGTCGAGGTACTTGTTGTCCAGCTCCGACAGCGCCTCGCGACCGACGATGTTCACGAGGTCGCGGAGGTCCTCACCCTCCGCGTACGCCGCGAACATCTGGTCTTTCACGTCGGCATGGTCGGCGCGGGTGAGCCCCTCGCCGATGCCGTCGTCCATCAGCCGCGACAGGCTGGGGAGGACGTTGATCGGGGGCTGGAGGCCCTGGCTGTTGAGGTCGGGGTCGACGTAGATCTGTCCCTCCGTGATGTACCCGGTCAGGTCCGGGATCGGGTGAGTGTCGTCGTCGCCCGGCATCGTGAGGATCGGGATCTGCGTGACCGAGCCCTCGCGTCCCTTGATCCGGCCGGCGCGCTCGTACAGCTGCGCCAGGTCGGTGTACATGTACCCGGGGTACCCGCGGCGGCCGGGCACCTCCTCGCGGGCCGCCCCGATCTCGCGGAGCGCCTCGCAGTAGTTGGTCATGTCCGTCAGGATGACGAGGACGTGGTAGTCCTTCTCGAAGGCGAGGTACTCGGCCGTCGTCAGGACCATCCGCGGCGTGACCGTCCGCTCGACGGCGGGGTCGTCCGCGAGGTTCATGAAGACCACGGAGCGTTCGAGCGCGCCGGTACGCTCGAAGTCCTCCATGAACTCGTTGGCCTCCTCCTGGGTGATCCCCATCGCGCCGAAGATGACGGCGAACTCGGAGCCCTCCTCGTCGTCGCCCTCCTCCTCTTCGGGCACGCTGGCCTGCCGCGCGATCTGCATCGCGAGCTCGCTGTGCGGCTGCCCGGAGCTGGAGAAGATCGGGAGCTTCTGCCCCCGGACCAGGGTGTTCATGCCGTCGATGGCGGAGACGCCCGTCTCGATGAACTCCTCGGGGTACTCCCGGGAGTACGGGTTGATCGCCGCGCCGACGATGTCCTGGCGCTCCTCGGGGACGATCTCCGGGCCGTCGTCGATCGGGCGGCCGGAGCCGTCGAGCACCCGCCCGAGGAGGTCCTCGGTGACGGGCATCTTCATCGTCTCGCCCAGGAAGCGGACGGACGCGTCTCGGTCGATGCCTGAGGTGCCCTCGAAGACCTGGATCGCGACCACGTCCTCCGAGGATTCGAGCACCTGTCCGCGCAGCGTCTCCCCCTGTGCCGTCTCGATCTCGACGATCTCGTCGTAGCCGATCGCCTCGTCGACCTCGGCGTACACGAGGGGACCGCTGATCTCGGTGATGGTTTGATACTCTTTCATGGTCAGTAGAGGCTCCGGAGCTCCTCGGTGATCTCCGCTTTGAGATCCTCGACGTACTCCTCGTAGTCCTCTTGGACGCCGATACGGTTAATCCGCGGGGCCGAGTCGATGTCGATGATCTCCTCGACCGGGACGCCGGCGTCGAGCGCGTCGAACGCCTCGTCGTTGAACGTCTGGATCGTCGTCAGCATCAGGTACGTCTTCTCCGGCGGACAGAACGTGTCGACCGGGTGGAACGCGTTCTGCTGGAGGTACGCCTCGCGCAGGTAGCGCGCGACCTCCAGGGTGAGCTGCTGGTCGTCGGGCAGGGCGTCCTTCCCGACGAGCTGGACGATCTCCTGCAGCTCCGTCTCCTCGTCGAGCACGTCGACCGCCCACTGGCGCCGCTCGGCCCAGTCGTCGGCGACCTCGTCTTCGAACCAGGGGTCGAGCTGGTCTTTGTACAGCGAGTAGGACTCGTTCCAGTTGATCGACGGGAAGTGGCGGCGTTCCGCCAGGTCCGCGTCGAGCGCCCAGAACGTCTTCACGATACGCAGCGTGTTCTGGGTGACCGGCTCGGAGAAGTCGCCGCCGGGCGGCGACACCGCGCCGATCGCCGAGACGGAGCCCTCCGTCCCGTTGATGTTCTCGAAGTAGCCGGCGCGCTCGTAGAACTGCGCCAGGCGGGCGGCGAGGTACGCGGGATACCCCTCCTCGCCGGGCATCTCCTCCAGCCGGGAGGAGATCTCGCGCATCGCCTCCGCCCACCGCGAGGTGGAGTCGGCCATCAGCGCCACGTCGTACCCCATGTCGCGGTAGTACTCGGCGATCGTGATCCCCGTGTAGATACAGGACTCACGCGCCGCGACGGGCATGTTCGAGGTGTTCGCGATGAGCGAGGTGCGGGCCATCAGCGGGTTGCCGTTGGCCGGGTCCTCCAGCTCGGGGAAGTCCTCGATGACCTCCGTCATCTCGTTGCCGCGCTCGCCGCAGCCGACGTAGACGATGATGTCCGCGTCGGCGTACTTCGCGAGCTGGTGTTGCGTGACCGTCTTCCCGGAGCCGAACGGCCCGGGAATCGCGGCCGTCCCGCCCTTCGCGATCGGGAACAGGCCGTCGAGGATGCGCTGGCCGGACACCAGCGGCGTCCGGGGCGTCTTCTTGTCGTTGGCGGGGCGGGCCTCGCGCACCGGCCACTCCTGGTGCATCGAGATCTCCTCGCCGTTGTCCAGTTCGACGACCGTTTCGGTGACATCGAAGGTCCCGGACTCGGCGGCGACGACCTCGCCGCCCTCGTAGTCCGGCGGCACCATGACCTTGTGATCGATGGTGACCGTCTCCTCGACGATCCCGACGATGTCGCCGGGCTCGACGACGTCGCCTGCCTCGACCTCGGGCTCGAACTCCCACTCCTCCTCGAGGTCGATGCCGGGCGCGTCGACCCCGCGGTCGAGGTACGGACTGCCCATCTTGCCCTCCAGCACGTCCAGGGGGCGCTGAACGCCGTCGTAGATGGCGTCCAGCATCCCCGGGCCGAGGTCGACCGACAGCGGCTCGCCCGTGTTCTCGACGGGTTCGCCGGGGCCGACACCGGAGGTCTCCTCGTACACCTGAACGGTCGTGAGGTCGCCCTCGATCTCGATCACTTCCCCCATGAGCCCTTCGTCGCCGACGTAGACGACGTCGTTCATGCGGGCGTTGAGATCGCGGGCGGTCACGACCGGACCGCTCACGCTCTGAATGACGCCGCTGTCTGTCTCGGCGTCGGTTGTGTCTGCTTTGCTCATATTAGTCGTCTTCCTCCATCAGGTCGATGCCGATGGCGCGTTTGATCTGGTCGCGCAGCCCGCCGCTGCCGGCGCCGGAGCCGCCGAGCGTCACGAGGACCGGCTCGATGCTCCCCTCGACGGCCTCGCGGGTCCCCCGCGAGAGGTGGTCGAGGTCGTCGTCGTGCATCACGATGATGCCGACGTCGCCGTCGTCGAGCGTCCGCTCGACGGCGTCGTCGAGCGCCTCGTCCTTCTCCTCGTCCGGCACGTTCTCGAACGCTCGGACGCCGGCGAGGCGGAATCCGGTCGTGAACTCCGGGCTGCCGACGACCGCTATCTCCTGGCTCATGTTATCACCAGCTCCGATTCGATCTCGTCGGGCGAGAGGCCGGCCTCCTTCCCGCGGGCGATCGCCCGGATGTTCTCCGTCTCGCGCTCCTTCGCGAGGATGTAGGAGATCACCGGGGTGACCGACACCGGGTGGATCGTGCCGAGCCGGTCGCCGTACGCCAACAGCGCGCCGTCGATGGCGTGCTCGAACGCGATGAGGCTGTCCGCCTCCTCGAGCTCGCGCAGCGCGGGCCCGAGCTCGTCGCCGTACTGGCTGTCGCCGATGTACTCGACCAGCTCGTCGAGGTTCTGCGCCAGCCGCGCGAGCGACGAGCGGGTGAACAGGTCGCCGCCCTCGATGAAGTACGCCGCGGGGTCGATGTCCGCGCCCGAGCGGGCGAGCCGGAGCGCGTTCGTCGCGTTCCGGAAGTCGACCTCCGCCTTGAGGAACGCCTCGTACTGCCGGGTCGGCTCGTCGCCGCCGAGCCCGGAGAGGAGCCGCTCGTAGAACGCGCGGTCGACCGCGTTCTCCAAGGGCACCAACACGCCCGCCTCCTCGTACTCGGCGAACGCTTCCCGAAGCGGCTCGCCGTAGATCGTATCTTCGAGGACCTCGATCACGCCGTCGATCGAGTCCGCCTCCAGCAGTCGACGGATGCGCCGGTCGTCGAACTCGCCGGCGCGGATCAGGTCGGCCTCGACGGCCGACTGGTCCGCGTCGGTGTAGACGCCGCGGATGACCGTCTTCACGTTCCAGGCGTCGAACTTCCGGAGGTAGCGGGCGATGAGGTCGTACAGCGGCCCCTCGCTCCAGTCGAGGATGGCGTCGAACTGCTCGGCGAGGTTCCGGTTTAACGCGTACTCGATCAGGTCCACGCCGCCGTGGCGGCTGCCGAGCGCGTTGATCTCCTCGCCGTAGCTCGACTCCTCCATGAACCGGGCGATCTCGGCCGGCCCCATCCGGGTCAGCTTGCGGTACTCCTCGTCCCCGTAGAGGCTGCCGCGGCGGGCACGAACCCGCGCGACGACGTACTCGGGGTTCGAGCTACCGGCGGCGCTCATTGGTCGAACAGCCGCTCCGAGATGTTCTTCAACTCGTCGTCCCAGACGGACTCCAGGACCGAGTCGAACGTGTTGTTCACGCGAACGCGGGAGGTGTCGCTCTTGGCGACGACGCCGCCGAGGCAGTCGACCTCGCCGTCGACCTCGGCGTTGCGGTCCGCCACGAGCTCCTCGAGCAGCTCGATGTCCTCGGCGCGGGTGTAGACGGCGACGTCCTCGTCGTCGTCGAACTCCGCGAGGGTCGCGTCGAGTAAGGCCTCCGTGAGGTCGCGGCGGTCGTCGCCGTCGAGGTCGGCTATCGCCGCCTCGACCTCGTCGTGGACGTCCTCCAAGACGTCGCGGCGGGCGCCCAGCCGCTCCTGTTTGGCCTCGAGCTTCGCCGAGGAGAGCGTCTGTTCGCGCTCCTGGTCGATCTGGCTCTCGACCTCGGCGAGTCGCTCCTCGCGGATGCGGTCCGCGTCGGCCTCCGCCTCCTCGATGACCTTGTCGGCCTCCGCCTCGGCCTGTTCGCGGATCTCCTCCGCACGCGCGCGGGCCTCATCTTCAACGTCCTCAACGACGGTTTCCAAACTCATTGGTTGAAAAACGCTGGAGAGTTACCCGACGATGAAGACGACGACGAGCGCGAGGATGACGATCGTCTCGGGAAGGACCGTCAGGATGAGCCCGTTGACGAAGAGGTCGTCGTCCTCGGCCATCGCGCCGACGGCGGCCGACCCGATACCGCGCTCCGCGTAGCCTGCGCCCAGCGCCGCGAGCCCGACGGCGAGCGCCGCCGCGGCGTTGGGGTCAGTCAGCGTTCCACCGGTCGACAGTACGAGGTTCCCGAGTTCGTTGGTAGCTTCAAACATTGGTAGTAGTTGCTGTTGCTCGTCTCCGAACGGTTGCTAGTTGCCCCTAGAGGAGTCATAAAGCTTCCCAAAACGACCGAACGGGATCCGGGAGAACGGCGGGGAAAGCAGGCGCTATTCGCGTCAGAACCCGACGGGATTGCCGGGTTCGACCGCACGCGAAGCGGCGAGACCGAGCGGCGACCGACGGCGGGGCGTCGTCAGTCGTCGCGGGTGTACTTCCGGTCGCGGCCGAACGGGAGGTACGCGCGGCCGCCGCCCTCGTAGAAGTTTCCGAAGAACTCCACGTACTCGAGGCGGACCGCCTGAATGCCGGCGGACGTGACCCCGAGCAGGAGGACGACGACGTGGCCGACGAGCGCGACGACGATGCCGCCGACGAGCGCGACGATCCCGACGAGGCCGATCGAGGCCGGGTCGAACGCCGTGGTGATCCCCGCGAACACGAGCTCGTAGTCCGCGGTCTCTTGCACCTTTGCGAGGTAGTCCGCGCTGAAGATGAAGTGGAAGCTCCCGTCGCCGCCGTCGTCGATGTAGGCGCCGAACGCGAGCAGGTTGACCGCGAGCGCCATCCCGCCCTTCGCGAGCAGGACGGCCATCAGCCGGGCGTACGAGATGACGTTGACGACCGGCGAGAGGAACTCGGCGAGCTCCGGCGGCTCGCCGATCCCGAGCAGGACGAGTCCGAGCACCGCGGCGGCCGCGCCGGCCCAGCCGACCAGGACCGGGAACCCGCCGAACGAGACGGCGCCGAACGTCAGGACCGAGACGGCCTCGAACAGGAAGTCGGGCTTCGAGTTGGGGAACACCCGGCTGAAGATCCAGATCCACGCGCCGTTGAGGATCAGGAGCCACGAGCCGGCCTCGTAGACGGCGTGTTTCAGGTCGTGCTGCTGGGCGGTGCTCACGAACGAGAGCACGTGACCGACGTTGAGGTGGACGATGCCGAACACCACGCTCACGACGAGGAACGAGAGCCCCCAGTCGAGGTCTGCGGGCGAGAGGCCCTTCCCCTCGACCGGCCAGTGGATCCCGAGCAGCTGGTAGGCGTGGTAGCCGAACAGGTCGATACCGTAGTAGATGCCGAACAGTATCGTGAAGCCGCCGGCCCACATCGCGACGGAACCCAGTTCGCGGAACGCGCCGTCGAACTTGGAGTACATGAAGAACCCGATGGCGGCGTAGAGGACGCCGTACCCGACGTCGCCGATCATGAACCCGAACATCGCCGGGAACGTGAGGAAGACGAGGAGCGTCGGGTCGAACTCCGAGTACTTCGGCCGCCCGAACGCCTGAACGAGGAGTTCGAACGGGCCGGCCGCGCTGCCGTTGTCCTGGACGACCGGCGGGTCGTCGGAGCCGTGCGCCGCGTGGCCGCCGTCGGTGGCGACCGCCGTCTCCGCCTCGCGGTCCGCGGCCACGGCGCTCGCGCCCTCAGCGCCGCCCGACTCGTCGTCGACCGGCTCGGCGTGGTGGTCGCCGTCGGGGGTGAACGAGGCGCGTTCGAGCTCCTCGACCTCGACGTGGTCGCCGACCGCGTCGACGATCGCCGCCTCGAAGTCGGGGTACGTCTCGGTCGGCACCCACCCCTCCGCGACGAAGGCGTTCTCGGTGGTCGCGAACGAGAGCGGCGCCTCCTTCTTCTCGGCCTCGATGGTGAGCTGCTCTTCGGCGCGCAGCAGGAAGCCCGCCGCCTCCTCCTTCACCGATTCGAGCCGGCGCTCGACGCCGGCGAGTTCGTCGCGGAGGTCGGCCTGCTCGGCCTCCAGCTCCGCGACGTACTCCTCAGGGCTGGCGTCGGCGTCCGGCACGTCGAGCAGCGCGATGTCGACGCCGACGAGCGCGTCCTGGACGACGCCCTCGGCGTCGGGGTCCGTCGGCCGCGCGACGATGGCGAGCACGTCGCCGCCGACGAACACGTCGAAGACGTCGATCGAGTCGGCGTCGGCGAGCGCGGCCTCGACGGCGTCGGGCTTGGCCTCGCCGACGACGACCTCGACCGAGTCGTAGCCGCGCAGGTACTCGAGGTCGATCCCGAGCTCGGCGAACGGCTCCATCCGGTCGATCTCCTCCTGGCGGTCGCGGATCGCGGCCTGGAGCTCGTCGCGCTCGTCGTTGAGCTCGTTTACCCGCTCGCGGACCCGTTCGAGCTCGGCGACGAGCTCGTCGTCGTCGAGCGACCGGGCGACCTCGGCGTCGTCCTCGTCGACGTCGAGGATGCTCTCGAGCGACCGGACCGTGACGAGGCGCTCGTTGACGGTCTCCGCGCCGTCGAGCGACGTCCCGGGCTCGAACCCCTCGTACCGGTCGTCGTAGTCCGTGACGTGCAGGGAGTGGTGGGCGTACGCCGCCTCGATGACGTCGTCGATGACGCGCTTCGAGCCCGTCACCGACACCCGGCTCATCTGCTCAGGCCTGAGCATCCACCGCCTCCTCGGCCTGGTCGTGGACCGCCGCCTCGAACCGTTCTACGGCGTATTCGACGGCCGATTCCACCCGCTTGCGGGCCTCGCGTTCGAGCTCGTCGCGGTCGTCGCGCCCCGATTCGAGGATCTCCTCGCGCCGCTCCTCGATCTCTTCTCGGGCCGCTTCGAGCCGCTCTTGGGCCTCGGCCTCCGCCTCCTCCTCGGCCTCGGCGCGGATCTCGTCCGCGCGCTCTCGAGCTTCGGCGAGGCGCTCCTCGGCGTCCGCTTCCGCGTCAGCGATGATCTCGTCCGCCTCCCGTTCGGCCTCCTTGATCGAGTTGAGCACCTCTGGTCTCGCCATGCTACTAATCGCCTGAATCTCTACAAGCGACGTATAAGGTGTTTGCGAAAGCCCGCGGGGTTGCGCGCCGATTCCGGGGCGATCTCGCCCGGATTCCGGCCGGGACCTAGCCGCGACGGGCGGGAGATCCGCTCGCCGCCGCCTACATTTAAGTAGCAGTCGCCGGACCCTCACCGTATGGCAACGGTGTATGCGGTCGCGTCGGCGAAGGGTGGGGTCGGGAAGACCACCACGACGGCCGCGCTGGCGACGATCTTGGCGGATTCGGGCGCCGACGTCGTCGCGATCGACGCCGACCTCGGCATGGCGAACCTCGCGGGCGTCGTCGGGGTGACGCCCGGCGAGACCACCCTCCACGACGCCCTGGCCGGCGAGGCGGACCCGGAGGACGCGGTCCGCGAGGGGCCGTCCGGCCTCCGGGTCGTCCCGGGGGCGACCGATCTCGACGCGTACGCCGCCGCGGACCCGTCGGGGCTCCGCCGGGTCGTCGAGGCGTTCGACGACGCGGACTACGTGTTCGTCGACGCGGGCGCGGGGCTGTCCCACGACTCCACGCTCCCGCTCGCGATCGCCGACGAGACGCTGCTCGTCTCGACGCCGGAGCGGAGCGCCCTCGGCGACACCGAGAAGACGCGGCAACTGACCGAGCGGCTCGGCGGGACCGTCGTCGGCGCCGCGATCACCCGCGCGACCGACGACGCCGACGAGGTCGTCACCGCCCTCCTCGACGCCCCCGTCCTCGGCCGGGTCCCGGACGACGATGCCGTCGCACGGGCCGCGGCGGCGAACCGCCCGCTGCTGGCCGTCGCGCCCGACGCACGGGCGATGCGCGCGTACCGCGACCTGGCCCGAGCGCTGACCGGCGCGGACGTGGAGGGGGCCGGGCTCGACGAGCCCGCGGCCGAGGCGGCCGCCGGCGCGAGCGGAGTCGAAGCCGAGGGCGAGTCCGACGGCGACGGCGAACCGGCGAAACCGCAGGAATCCGAGGACGAGACCGGGGAGGAACGGCCGGACGCGACAGACGACGACGCGGTGATCGTCGACGACGACCCGGACGAGGACGGAAACGGAGGCGGCGGAGAGGAAGACGAGGCGGAGGGCGGCGAAGCGGCGGACGACGGCGACCCGGACGACGGCGACCGGGAGGACGAGGACATCATCGTCGCGGACCCCGACGCGGCCGGCGTGGCGGAGCCGGGCGACGGCGACGACATCATCGTCGCGAGCGAGAGCGAAGCGGCGGGGGACATCGCGGACGACGACACCGACGAAGACGGCGACGACGACACGGGTGACGGCGGGAGCGAGGGCTCCGACGATGACGGAGGTGAGACGACCGACGAGGGAACACCCGACGACGGCGACGAGCCGGAGGAGTCCGTCGACGAGGGCGACGGGGCGGCTCGCGAGGGCACCGAGGCCGACCAAGAGGCGACCGAGAGCGACGAGGCCGGCGGACCCGACACCGGCGACGAGTCCGTGAGCGGCGGGAGAGCGGCCGCCGAGCTCGAGGCCACCGGCCCCGAGGCCGCGACGGACGAGGAGTCGGACGCGATCCCCGACGCGGGCGAGACGGCGCACGGGGCGACCGCCGAGCGCGACGCCGGCGGCGACGGGCCCGAGGGCGGTTCGGGCGCCGACTCGGAGACGGACGACGACATCGACGACGAACTCGCGGGCAGCATCCCGTTCCGCGACGACGACACCGGGACGATGAACACCGTGCTGTCCGAGGAGGACGACGAGAGCGAGACGGACGCCGGGGACGGCTCGGCGGACGCGGGCGCCGAGACGGAGTCGACCGCGGACGCCGACGACGAGGAGGAGGACGGCGGCTTCTTCAGTCGGTTACTCGGCCGGTGAGGGCGGAAGCTCGCCGGCGGGAGTGAGACGGGAGAACCGGGTGGGGCGCGGCGGTCCGGTCAGGCCTCGGAGGGGGCGCGGGCGCGGTCGCGGATCAGCTCGCGGATCTCCTCGGGGTCGGTGACCTCGGCGAGCTCCTCGCAGGAGACGAGGGCGGTGCCGTCGACCGACTCGCGCTTCTCGTCCTCCTCCGTGAAGTACACCGAGCGGGTCCGGGCAACCTCGCCGATAGAGGACATGATCCGGGCGCGCTTCTCGGCCGCGGCGGTGAACGCCGAGTGGCCGGTGAGCACGCGCGTCGTCGGGCTGTCCTCGTCCTCCGAGACGGCCTTGAACGGGGCGCGGGCGGTCGGGTGGACGGTGAAGCCCGCGCTCGTGAGCACGTGGAGGACGTGCTCGTCGTCGGGGTCCGCCTCGGGCGCGGAGGGGGTGGGCTCCGAGTCGCGGACCTCGTCCGCGCCGTCGAGCACGTCCACCGGGCTGGAGAACGGCTGGTCGAACAGCTCCTCCAGCTGGATCGCCACCTCGATGGAGGCGTTCATCCCGTCCTCGTACTTCGAGACGGTGCGCCGGGAGACGCCCAGCTCGTTCGCGAGCCGGCCGAGCGACCACCCGCGCTCCTCGCGCTCGTCGGCCAGCAGGTCGCCGTCGAGGCTGACGTACAGGCCGCCGGGGGCGGCGTAGATGAGCGGCGGCATCCCCTCGACGAACAGGTCGTAGGCGGTGTCGGGGTTGATCACCGGCACGCCGTGTCGGAAGTAGACGACGCCGGGCTTCAGCTCCTCGTCGCGGGTGCGGATCCCGATCACCATCGGCGTCCCCCTGAGGTACTCGCCGAGCCGGCGCATCTCCGCGCCGGTCTCCGCGTCGAGCGCGTCGACGTTGCCGAGGATCTTCAACAGGAGGAGGTCCTCGTCGCGGCGGGCCGCCACGTCGAAGCTCTTGGGCCGGACCGCACACCGGTCGCTGACGAGGAACCCTGCGTCCTCCAGCATCGCGGTGACGTTCCCGATGAGCGCAGTCCGGGACATAGCCGGAACAAGCGTCTCGCCGTATATATGCGTTGTGTCGTCGGTGTAGCGACGAAACTGCCGCCCGCCTGCGATTTCCGCCGTTCGAGGCGGGAAACGGTTAAATACTCGACCGGCCGCGAAACGCGGTCGGCGAACCCCGGAGTTCCGTTCTGCGGTCGGCGGGGGCCGGCCTCGAAAGGGGCTTGACGCGCCGCCGCGAACGCGGGCACATGCCGATCGTCGCCGTCGACGACACCGACTCCCGCGAGCGCGGGATGTGCACGACGTACGTGGCGACGCGGATCGCGGCGCGGCTCGCGGACGGCGACGCCCGAGTTCGGCGGCGCCTCCTCGTCCGCCTGAACCCGGCGGTGAAGCACAAGACGCGCGGGAACGCCGCGGTCGCGCTCCACGTCTCCGGGGTCGACGCGGAGCGGGCCGCGACGGTCGCGGTCGAGACGATCGAGGAGTTCGCGGCGGCGGCGGACCCGCGGACCTCTCCCGGCGTCGTCGTCGCCGACCGCGACGCAGACGGCGACCCCTTCGACCCGACCGGCGCGCCGATCCCCGAGGCGGTCGCCGCGTTCGCGCGGCGCGCGCTCCGCGAGCGGCTCTCCGTCGCGGAGGCGGTCGAGATCGCGGAGGAACACGGCTTCCGACACGCCGCGGTCGGCCCGGCCGGCGGGGCGGACGGAGCGGACGAGGCGGTCGCGGGGCGGGGGCGGATCGGCGCGCTCGCGGCGGTGGGCGCGCCGGCCGCGTTCGACGACTGGACGTTCGAGCGCATCTCTTACCGCGAGCTCGACCGCTGCGGGACGCCCCGCGAGGTCGACGCCGAGAGCGTCTTCGACGCCGCGGCGGCGGGGTACCCGACGGTCTGGGACACCGTCGACCGCGAGACCGGCGCGGCGGTCTGCGTCCCGAACGCCCCCGGCCCGATCCTCCACGGGATCCGCGGCGACGACCCGGCCGCGTGCCGCGCGGTCGCGGAGAGGATCGAGGGCGAGCCGGTCGAGCGCGCGGCGACGTTCCTGACGAACCAGGGGACGGACGCCCACCTCGCGCCCGGCCGGATCGGCGACCTCCGCGACGGCGCCGGCTACCGGATCGCCGGGACGGTCGCGGGCGAGCCGGAGACGAAACGGGGGGGACACGTCCACGTCGACGTCGCGGGCGACCGCGCCGCGGTCGCCGTCGACGGTGCGTCCGGCGCCGAGGACGGGAGCGACGCGGAGAACGGGGCCGACGCCGACCGGCTCCGCGCCGTCGCGTTCGCGCCCACGGGTCGGTTCCGCGACCGGGTGCGCGCGCTCCGGCCCGGCGACCGGGTCACCCTCTGCGGCGAGCACGAGGTGCGGCCGGACGCGGCGGGGCCCGAGAGCACCCTGAAACTGGAGAAGTTCGCCGTCCGCGACCTCGTCCGGACCGCGCCCGCGGTCCCGACCTGCCCCGACTGCGGACGGTCGATGTCGTCGGCGGGGAGCGGACAGGGGTACCGGTGTCGCGACTGCGGGACGAGCGCGCCGGGGAAGGTCGCGGAGCCGATCGAGCGCGACCTCGAACCGGGGTGGTACGAGGTGCCGCCGAGCGCGCGCCGCCACGTCGCGAAGCCGCTCGTCCGCGGCGGGTTCGACGCGCCCGCGCACCCGGAGCGGTGAGGTCGCGTCCGGCGACGTCGACCGCGTCGCCCGGAGCGATGAAGTGATCGCCGCCCGAGCGAACGGACGTGACCGGAATCGTCTTCCACGCGACGGAGCGGCGCGAGGCGGTCGTCGAGTTCTACCGCGAGCGGCTGAACGCGACCGTGCGGCTCGAACAGCCCGACTGTACGATCCTGGCGTTCGACGGGTTCCTGTTCGGGTTCTGCGAGCGCGACGCGGCCGACGACTGCGGCATCCTCACCTTCGTCTACCCGGACCGCGACGGGGTCGACGCCGCGAGCGAGCGGCTCGGCGACGCGGTGGTGACGGAACCGCGAGAGAACGAGACGTACGACATCTACCAGTGTTTCGCCGAGGACCCCGAAGGGCGGACCGTCGAGTGTCAGGTCTTCCTCGACGAGGGCGTCGACATCGAGTAGGTGCCCGCGCTGCGCGTCGGAGGCACGCCCTACCCGTCGAGGTCGCGCTCCTCGCGCCACGCCGCCGCCCGCTCCTCGGCCGCGTCCCGGCCGTCGAACCGCTCGCGCTCGTAGGCCGACTCGTCGGTCGCCTGTTCCATCACGTCGAGGCGGACGACGAAGCCGCCGGCCGAGCGCTCGCGGAGCCTGACGGTCGCGTACCCGTCCGATCGCTCCCACTCGGTGACCGTGCCGTCGTCGCGCTCCAGCGACCAGCTCATACCCGGGCGGACGCGCCCCGCGGCTAAAGCGGTGCGGTTCCGCGGCGGCCGACCGCGGGCCGTCCGCCGGCCGACGGTCCGGGCCGGGCGCGCGGCGTCGGTCGGGTCAGTCGCCCGTGCTCGGCGACCGACCGGCGCTCGGCGACCGACCGGCGCTCGGCGACGCGGCGTACCCGCACACCGGACAGAGGACGTAGCCGAGCGAGTCGTACGGCACCGACGTCGAGGGGGCGCTCACGTCGCACTCCGGGCAGTCGAAGGTCGCAGCGTTCTCGGTCGACATGCTATCACATAGCGACCGATCCGGCGTAGTTATGCGCCGCTTGTTGTCACCGCAAGGCCACCCTACTTATATACCGAGGCCGAACCCCGGCCCGTGACCGACGACGCACACGGGAACCGGTCGGGAGGGGAGCGACCGGGCGACCCGCACGAGCGGCGGCGCGAACTGGCGGCGCAGCGGCTGGACGAGGCCGGTGCGGCGGGGCTGGTCGCGTTCCCGAGCCGCAACCTCCAGTACCTCACCGGCTTCGCCGAGGAGCCGGGCGAGCGGCACTTCTTCCTCGTCGTGCCGGCGGCGAGCGCGGCCGACCCGGAGCCGGCGCTGCTCGCCCCGGCGCTGTTCGAGACGCAGGTCCGGGAGGCGACGACCGTCGGGGAGGTCCGGACGTGGAGCGACGGCGACAACCCGGTCGCGGCGACGCGCGAGCTGCTCGCCGACCGCGGGCTCGACTCGGGGCGGCTCCTCGTCGACGACACCATGTGGGCGCGGTTCTCGCAGGACCTCCGCGCGGCGGCCCCCGACGCGGCGTGGGGGCTCGCGAGCGAGGCGCTCGCCGACCTCCGGGTCCGGAAGGACGACGCCGAGTTGGCGGCGTTGCGCGAGGCCGCCGCGGTCGCGGACGCGGTCGTCGGCGACCTCCGCGAACTGGGCGCGGACGCGGTCGGGATGACCGAGGCCGCGCTCGCCGACCGGATCGCCGAGCGGTTGGCCGAGCGCGGGGGCCGCGGCGTCAGCTTCGAGACGGTGGTCGCGGCGGGCGAGAACGGCGCGAAGCCCCACCACGGGCACGGCGACCGAGAGATACGGGCCGGCGAGCCGGTCGTCCTCGACTTCGGGACGCGCGTCGACGGCTACCCCTCCGACCAGACGCGGACCCTCGTCTTCGACGGCGAACCGGCCGAGGCGTACGCCGAGGTCCACGAGGTCGTGCGCGAGGCGCAGGCGGCCGGCGTCGAGGCGGTCGGGCCGGGCGTCCCCGCGTCGGCCGTCGACCGCGCCGCGCGCGAGGTCATCGAGGCGGCCGGGTACGGCGACGCGTTCGTCCACCGGACCGGCCACGGCGTGGGCCTAGACGTCCACGAGGAGCCGTACCTCGTCGCGGGCAACGACCGCCCGCTGGAGCCGGGGATGGTCTGCTCCGTCGAGCCCGGGATCTACCTCGACGGGCGGTTCGGCTGTCGGATCGAGGACCTCGTGGTCGTCACCGAGGACGGCTGCGAGCGCCTGAACCGGACCGACCGCGGGTGGGAGTGACCGGCGGCGAGGCGAGCCGCGAGACCGGCGACGCGTGGCCGTGGCCGTCGCCGAGGGCGCCGCGCCGCTCGGCGCCGGTGTAGTGAACGGAAAGGGCGGAGACCGGCGTGCCGGCGTTCGACACGCGAGTACGGGAGTCGTGTGCCGTGCCCCCAACCGGTAAATGTAGCCGGATGATATAACAGTATTACCGAATTATTCCGGGTGTATTCTCCAAGTCGGACCGAGCGGGCGGGGATCGCCCAGCGAGCGACCGGACGGCATCGAAACCATTAGTGTCGCCCGAGCGGAACCGCGGGGCATGAGCGACACCGATGCGGACGAGGACGAGGAGGCGGAAGCGGCGCCGGCCGTCGAACTCGGCGACGGGCCGGACGTGGCCGGCGAGCCGGTCGCCCGCGTCGCGTCGCGGCTCACGTGGCCCGCGACGCGCAGCGACGTCCGCGAACAGGAGGGCGACGCCGAGATCCGGACGCCCGACGGCCCGCAGACGCTCGACGACGTGCTCGCGGACTCGGAGGTGCCCCTCTTCGAGAGCCGGAGCGATTTCCTCCAGGCGGTCGAGGACGTCGTCGGCCGCGGCCCGGTTGCGACCGAGTAAGCGCCGAGCGCGGCGACCCCGTTTCTACGAGACCGCCGAGACGACAAGAGATGTCTGCTCCCTGGCGGTGGCGCGTGCCGACGAGCGCCCGACAGGGCGCGAGTCGCACGCGCGAGGGACGCGGTGAGCGACGGGCGACCGAAGGGAACCCGGAGCGAACCGCGAGGCTGGGGAGGCGCGAGGTGCCGTGCGGTCGCGGTCGGGTGGGAATCAAAGGGGCAGCGGTGAGGCGGGCGCAGGCGTTCACGAGAGCGAAGCTCTCGTGAGCCAATCAGAACGCGTTGCGTTCTGGTGACGACGTAAGGACCGCAGGGAGGGGAGCGAGCGAAGCGAGCGACCGACTGAGGACCGCGGCGAGCGTGCGCCCGCCTCACCGCTGGGGCTTTGGCAGTGTTCGTCACCGGTCCGTAGTCGCTACCAGGCAAACGAGGAGCTGCGTCGCCGAAGTCCTATCCGCTCGCCCCACTGCCGTCCGATACGTCCCGATCCAGCCACGAGGTCGCGAGCGACTCGAACGGCGCCGAGTGGCTCATCAGCGTCGTCCCGAGCACCGCCATCACGAGGACGTAGGCGACCGCGAACGCGTTGATCGTCGCCGCGAGCGCCGGATCGAACGAGCCGGCCTCCGCGCCGGAGACCGCGACGGTCGCGATGATGAGCGAGAACTCGCCGCGGGTGGTCATCCCGAGTCCGACGCGCGTCGAGCGCCGGGCGTCGAGGTCGAACGCGCGCCCCGCGAAGTAGCCGGTGACGGCCTTCGTCGGCGTGGTCACGACGACCGCGAGGGCGACGAGCGCCGCCACGTCGGCGAACAGCGCGGGGTCGGTGACGAGCCCGATCCAGAAGAAGAACACCGCGGCGAACACGTCGCGGACCGGCTCCAAGATCGTCTCGATGTCGTGGACCCGTCCGGTCGCGGAGAACGCCATCCCGACGAAGAACGCCGCGACCGCCTCGCTGACGCCGAGCGCGAGCGCCGCGCCGGCGACGAACACGACCGCGGCGACGGCCCGGAGCGCGACGAACTCCATGTTGTCCGTCGCCACCAGCCGGTCGAACGCCGGCGTGCCGAAGCGGACGGCGGCGAGTAACACGAGGATGAACCCGACCGCGATCCCGACGTCCGCGGCGGCCGCGGCGACGTCGCCGCCGCCGAGCACCAGGGCGGACGCGACCGCGAGGTACACCGCGATGAACAGGTCCTCGTAGACGAGGGTGCCGAGCAGCGGCTCCGCCTCGTCGTTGGCGATCCAACCGAGGTCGATGAGCGACTTCGTGATCACCGCCGACGAGGAGATGTAGACGATCCCCGCGATCAGGAACGCCGGGAGGAACGCCCCGAAGACGAGCCACCCGAGGACGAGCCCGACCCCGAAGTTCGCGAGGTCGATCGTCCCGGCCGTCCCGATCGGGCCCCGCCGGGCGAGCAGCCGTTCGAGGTTGAACTCCAGGCCGAGGAAGAACAGCAGGAAGACGATCCCCAGCTCCGCGCCGAGGGAGATGAACTCCGTCTCTGGGACGTAGGCGGTCCCGGCGACCGGGAGCGAGAGCCGTCCGAGGACGTACTGCCCGAGGAGCGTCCCGACGAGGATGTACGCGGGGATCACGGACTGGCCGAGGCGGCTCGCGACCGCGCCGGCGGCCGCGACCGCGACGAACATGACGCCGACGTCGAGCAGCGCCACTACCGCTCACCCCGAGCGCCGACGGACGCGGTCTCCGGACCGCACGGAGCGGCCGCGGCGCCGAGGGGCGACGCGCCGAGTCCGTCGGTCATTCGGTGAGTATCTCTTCGAACGCCTCGCAGTTCTCCGGCGTGCCGACCCCGATCAGGGTGTCGCCCTCGCGGAGGGTGGTGTCGGCGCCCGGGCTGTCGAGCACCTCGTCGTCGCGCTGGATGGCGACGACCGCGAGCCCGGTTCGGTTGCCGATGTCGGCGCTCTCCAGCGTCTCCCCGACGAGCGGCGAGCCCGGTGGCAGCTCGTACCACTCCAGGAGGATACCGCCCGGCAGCGTCGTCTCCTGGGTCTCGGGCTCGACGGGCTGGAAGTACGCCCCCTCGATGATCGAGCCGATCGTGCGCGCGAGGTCGTCGGAGAACTCGAACGCCTTCTCCGAGTCGGCGTCCGGGTCGGTGCGCCGGAACACTTCGCGTTTACCCGTGTTGTGGATGACGACGACCATCTCCTCGCCGCCGCCCAGCTCGATCTCGAACTTCTTCCCGACCCCGGGGAGGTCGGACTCGGTGATCGTCATACGGAGCACAGAGAGCCCACCGTAATATGTCTGTACGTCGCCGGGCGAGGGGGACGAGTCCGGTCGACGCGTCGCCCGCTACGGGCCGTCCGAGTCCCGGCGGGCGCCCGCGTCGGACGCGCGTCGGTCGTCGCACCAAACGCTAAGTGGACCGGGTCCGAGGGGACGGGTATGTGGGGCTCCCGCGGGAGTCGGGACCGGCGGACGGTCGTGTGTATCGCGTGCGGCGACTCGGTGCTGCGGGAGGACGCGCGCGAGTACGACAAGGAGGGCGACCGCTGGAGCCGGCGCGACAAGGAGTTCGAGTACCTCTGTGCCGATTGCGACGACGAGATCTGCCACCAGCCGCGCGACGGGCTCGAATCGCTGCTCCGGTCGATCGAGGCGGACGGGCTCAGCGACGAGGAGTTCCTGGGCCGCTACGTCGACGCGGTGGCGGACGACGGCGGCCGGAGCGGCGAGGGCGACGCGGGCGCCCGGTCGGACCGCGGCCGGTCGGACCGCACGCGCTCCGACCGCGACCCCTCCGACCGCGACCGGTAGTTCTACCAGGCGCGGATCAGTACCCCGACGGTAGGTATGTGTGCCCTCCACGCAGCGGCCGCGACGCCGGTTCCGGCGGCCGTCGACTCCCTCGATTCGGTCCCGACCGCCGTCGGCGCGGTCGACCCCGTCCCGACCGCCATCGGCGCCGTCGCGCTGGTTCTCGGACTCGTGTTCCTCGCGCGCGGCGCGAGCGGCGCCCGCGACGCGGCCCGGGTCTTCAGAGCGACGCCGACCGACCCGGCCGGACTCGACGGCGCGGAGCGGGAGATGCGAGTCACCGGCCGCGCCGCCGCGGTCGACGACGAGACGCTCCCGGCGCCGTTCGGCGGCGACCCGTGCCTCTGCGTCGAGTACGACGTGTCCGAGCTCCGCAGCCAGGGGAAGGGGCAGTCGTGGGTGACGATCGACGGGGGCGAGGCCGGCGTCCCCTTCCGCGTCGACGCCGGCGGGACCGGCGTCCGCGTCGACCCCGCGGCGGCGACGTTCTCGCTCGACGTCGACGAGAAGGTCGAGGTCGACGCCGGCGAGGAGCCCCCCGAGCGCGTCCGGGGCTTCATCGAGGCGGTCGACGGGGTCGACGACACGGAGACAGGGTACGAGGTCGGCCCGCTCACGATCGGCGACGACCCGCGGCGGCGGTACGTCCAGCGGACGCTCCGCCCGGGCGACGAGGTGACGGTCGTCGGCGACGCCGCGGCGTTCCCGGACGCGCCGGTCGGCGAGGTGAAGTCGCGGGTCGCGGACGGCGCGCCGTTCGTCGTCTCGGACGCGACCGCGCGCCGGACCGCGATCCGACTGGTCGGCGCGTCGGCGGTCCCGGTCGTCCTCGGCGCGGTCGCGCTCGCGGTGGCGGGGGCGACGCTGGCGCCGCTGCTCGCGGCGGCCGTCTGAGCTCCGACGCTCGGGCGGGCGCCGCGCGCCGCCTCACGCCGCCCGACAGGCCTTTCTAACGCACCCGCGTTGGTGGAGGTATGTCAGACGACGAGCCGAAGCCGGGGTCCGCCGAGGACCAAGGCCCCGTGACGATCACGCCGGCGCTCGCGGACCGACTCGCGGAGAAGCGCGAGGAGCTGTTCGAGGAGTTCGGGATCCGCGACGAGTTCCCGAGCGAGGTCCTCCGCGAGGCCGAGGCCCGGACCGAGGGCGTCTACGAGGAGATCGAGGCCGAGATCGACGAGCGCGAGGACCTCCGCGACCTCACCACGTGGACCACCGACCCGGTCGACGCGCAGGACTTCGACGACGCCATCTCCATCGAGCGCGAGGACGGGGCCTACCGGCTGTGGGTCCACATCGCCGACGTGACCCACTACGTCACGCCCGACACCGCGATGTGGGAGGAGGCGGTCGAGCGCGCCAATACCGTCTACCTGCCCGACTACACGATTCACATGCTCCCGCCGGTGCTGGCCGAGACCGTCTGCTCGCTCGTCCCGAACGAGGACCGGCTCGCCCACACCGTGGAGATGGAGATCGACGAGGAGACCCTTTCCTTCGAGGACATCGACATTTACAAGTCCGTCATCAACTCCGACGAGCGGCTCACCTACAAGGAGTGCGAGAACCGGCTCGACGACCCCGACCTCCCCCTGAGCGAGGAGAACCAGCTCGCCTTCGAGCTCGCCGACCGGATGCACGAGCAGCGCAAGGAGGACGGCTCGCTCGTCTTGAACCCTCGCCGCGACCGCGCGCACACTATCATCGAGGAGTCGATGCTGAAGGCGAACAAGGCGGTGACGCACACGCTGATGTGGGACCGCGGCGTCGAGGCGATGTACCGCGTCCACCCGCAGCCGACCCCGGACCAGTGGAACGAGGCGCTCAAGGAGATCCAGGAGCTCGACGGCGTCTCGATCCCCGGGAAGGCGTGGGGCGACGACCCGCGGAAGGCGGTCAACGCCGCCTTGGAGGAGTCGCCGGAGCGCCAGCTCAACAAGATCCAGCGCGCCGTGCTGAAGGTGATGCCTCGGGCGAAGTACATGAACGACCCGTTCGGCGGTCACCACGCGCTCAACTTCGACATTTACGGCCACTTCACCTCGCCCATTAGGCGGCTCTCCGACACGATCAACCACTGGATCGTCCACGAGAACGACGTGCCCGAGACCCTCGTCGAGCTGTGCGACCACGCCAGCGACAAGCAGAAAGACGGCGAGACCGCCGAGCGGCTCTACAAGCAGTTCCTCCAGGAGCAGGGGCTCGATCCCTACGCGGTCAACAACCGCGGCGTCGAGGTCGTCGAGGACGCCGACGAGGCGAAGCACACCGCCTGAGCGGCGAGAGATATAGGCCCGTGCGGCCGCAAGGTGTGGTATGGACGCCCACGACCACGGCGACGCGGACCGGCACGCGAAGGACCCGCTCGAACCGACCGGCGACCCCGAACGCGACGCGGAGCGCGCGGCGACGGTCGGCGGGTTCACCGGGGCCGTCCTCGGGGCCCGCGGCGGCCCGATCGGCGCCGGCATCGGCGCCTTCCTCGGCGGCTCGACCGGCTACGCGGTCGGATACGCCCTGAGCGAACTACAGTCGGCGGACCGCGACGAGTTCGGTGACGACGGCGACGCGGACGGCCACGAGGCGACGGAGTCCGAATCGGACCCGACCGACGACGGACCCGTGACGATCGACGTCGAATCCGAGGGCGAGGCCGACGGCGACGACGACCCCGGCGCGCACGCTCACGAGGGCGACGGCGGGGAGAGCGACGACCACGGGAGCGACGGCAACCACGAAGAAGAGGTCGCAGACGGGGCGGAAGGTGGCGACCACGAGGGCGGAGTCGCCGACGACGAGGGAGACGACGACCGCGACGACTAACCGCCGTTCGCGGCGCGCGGCTGCCGCGGAGCGAACCTTGATTGCCGGCGGCGACGCCGACCGCCTCGCGGCCGTCGTCGAGTCGCTCCCCGGACGGTTCGTCGCGGACCTCGTCGACGCGGCGACGGCGGAGTGAGGGGGCGTCTCAGTCATCGGCGGACGGCTTCCCGACCCGGGAGCGCTTGCGCATCCCGAGCACGATCAAGTCGACGTCGCGGTCGGCCGCGACCGCGAGGATCGCGTCCGCGGCGGATCGGTCGGTGGAGGTAGCGGAGCAGGTCGGGGCGCCGCGAGTGGCTGGGCCGGGCGCCCGGTGGGCCGCGCTCAGTCCCGGCGCGTCGCGAACCGGGTTACGGCGGTCGCCGCCAGCGCGCCGAGCCCCGCGATGACCGCCAGGACGACGAACAGCTCCCGGGGGCCGGCGCGGGTGAGGACCGTCCCGGCCAGCGTGGAGCCGAGCGCGCCGATCCCGAAGATCCCGACGTACGTGTAGCCGAACGAGAGGCCGCGCGCCTCGCTCGGCGAGTAGGCCGCCACCGTCGCCTGCGAGAGCGGCTGGACCGTGAACAGCGCGACGCCGAGGGCGAGCGACACCGCGACGAAGGTGGCGACCGCGCCGGTCGCCGGGACGAAGAGCAGCGCGAGCGCCGACAGGACGGCCATCAGCGCGATGAGGCCCCGCTCCGGCGGGACGCGGTCGGCGATCCGGCCGCCGAGGTACTGGCCGAGCACCCCGACCGTGAGCACCGCCACGTAGAGGTACCGGCCCACGTCGAACTGGTCGGCGTAGGGGCTCTCGGGGTCGACGATCTGGAGGTCGACGAGGCCGCCCAGCACGTCGCCGAGGAGGTCCGGGAGGAACGTGAGGAACGTGCGGTAGTAGAGCCCGCTGAACGTGACGAACGCGAACACGATCAGGAAGCCGCCGGCGATCAGGAGCCGCGTGTCCGTCGCGATCGACGACAGCGAGACCTCGCCTTTGGTCCCGCCGGACGAGTCGCTCGACTCGCCGTCCGGGTCCTCCCCGTTCGGGTCCCCCACGTCCGGATCAACCCCGTCCGGATCCTTCTCGTCTTTGGACGGAAGCGCCGCGTCCACGTCGACGGTGATCCCGTACGCCGCGACGGCGAGCGCGGGCAGCGCGAGCGTCGCCGCGACCAGCCGCCAGTCGAACGCCAACAGCAGGAGCGCGGTCGCCAGGGGGCCGAGCGCGATGCCGAGGTTGCCGCCGATCCCGTGGTAGCCGAGCGCGGTCCCGCGCTGCTCGACCGCCTTCGAGAGCAACGACAGCCCCGCGGGGTGGTAGACGCTAGCGGTGAGCCCCCAGATCGCGATGGCCGCCGTGAGGACGGGGAGCGTCGGCGCGACGCTCACGAGCAGGAACGACCCGGCCATCCCGAAGAGGCAGGCGAGGATGAGCGGCTTCGAGCCGAACCGGTCGACCAGGATGCCGCCCGGCAGCGCCCCGACGCCGAACAGCCCGTAGCCGAGCGTGACGACGACGCCGAGCGCGGCGGCGGTCGTCGAGAACCGCCCGACCCACACCGTCAGCAGGATCGGGATCGACAGCTCGTAGGTGTGGACGAGGCCGTGCGACCCCGCGGTGAATCCGACGATCCGGCGCTCGGCGGCGTCCATGTCGGCCGACGGTTCGGCGGGTCGGCTGATAACGTCGGGGGTAGCCGCCGCGGTTGCCGAGAGTCGGGCGCGCCGGCCGGGGGACGGCGTCGCGATCGCGACTCCGCCGTCACCGTCTCGCCGAACTCCGTCTCGGCGGCGTACGCCTCGTTGAAGTGCATCGGGTTGAGGTTCATCGAGAGGTTGGTGAACCAGACGTCGTCGGTCTCGGTCACCGTCCGCCCGTAGGGGTGTTTGTACACGTCACCCACCGCGAAGTCCTCGTAGTAGCGTCCCTCCCAGCCGCCGACCAGCCGGCGATCCGTCTCCTCGCCGTCGTGTGCGTCGCTGTCGCGTGCCATACCGCTCCCGACAACGAACGACTAAAAACGGATTGCGCTCGCGGCCCCGTCCGCCGGATCGGTCGCGCCGCCGGAACCGGCCGCACCGGCGTTACAGCGACGACGTGTACAGCAGCAGGCCGACGGAGATGACGGTGACGAGCAGGATCCACCCGACCATGATGATCCCCATCTGCCGGTGCGTGAGGTTCGTTCCCTCGAGTATCTCGGAGACGCCCATACGCCGACGGTTTCGCCGAGAGTATTTAGTCGCTTCCAACGGACGAGGTGGACTCACGGGCCTACGAGCGAACGGAGTGAGCGCGGGAGTGGACTCGCGGGGGTCCCGCGAGCGAGCGCAGCGAGCGAGTGGGACCAAGCGAGGGAACGACTGAACGACCGAAGGGAGTGAAGGAGTGGACTCGCGGGGATTTGAACCCCGGGCCTCTTCCTTGCGAAGGAAGCGATCTGCCACTGATCTACGAGCCCTCACGACGAAGCAATCGCCGTTCGTATTTGTACCTTACCTTTCGCCGACCGGCACGCGAGAGGGTCCCACCCGTCGACCGAACAGATTCGGCCGGTGCGGCCGACACCCGCGAACCCGGCCGGCACCGACGGGGTTAGGTACCGCGAGCGCGAATTCGCTGACACGACGCGGATTCTCGCCGCCGGCAACCCATTAACGTTTTTGAGACGCATCCCATATTCGTTACTCTTTTCCCCGCGGACGACCGAACGTTCGGTATGTCAGACGCGACGGCGACCGACGCGGCGGCCGACGTGGATCCGGCCGCGCTCGCGGCCCTCAAACACGTCGGGCTGGTCGGCGGCCTCTCCGAGACGAAGGTGTCGTGCGCGGCGCTGGGCGACCAACTCGACGCCTCCACGCAGACCGCCTCCCGGCGCCTCCAGACGCTCGAATCCGCGGGCTACGTGGAGCGCGACGTGGTCAGCGACGGGCAGTGGGTCCGCGTGACGGACGCGGGCGAGGCCGCGCTCCGCGCGGAGTACGCCGACTACCGCCGGCTGTTCGAGTCGGACGTCGAGCTCTCGCTCCGCGGCGCGGTCACCGGCGGGATGGGCGAGGGACGCCACTACATCACCCTGCCGGGCTACGCCGAGCAGTTCCGCGAGCGGCTCGGCTACGACCCGTTCCCGGGGACGCTCAACGTGAACCTCACGGAGGAGAGCGTCCGCCGCCGCGGCGAGATGGCGAGCATCGACGCCGTGCCGATCGACGCGTGGGAGGGCGAGGACCGCACCTACGGCGCCGCCACCTGCTACGGCGTCACCCTCGTCGCGGACGGCGAGCACTACGAGGAGGTCCACGCCATCGTTCCCGACCGGACCCACCACGACGACGACCAGCTCGAACTGATCGCGCCGGACCGGCTGCGCGACGCGCTCGACCTCGAAGACGGCGACAGCGTGGAGGTCCGCGTCGAGCCCGCGAGCCGCGCCGACGAGCCCGGGTCGGCCGCGGTCGAGACGGAGGTCGCCTGATGCGCGCCGACGTCGACGCCGACCCGGACGCCGCGGGGGCCGACGCCGGCGAGGCCGCCGATGGGACGGACCCCGTCGAGCGCGCGCTCGACGCCTTCCGCGCCGGCGACCCGGTCTGCGTCCACGACTTCGCGGACCGCGAGGGGGAGACGGACATCGTCTACCCCGCGGGCGCGGTCGACGAGGCCGCGGTCGCGCACATGCGTAACGACGCCGGCGGCCTGATCTGCGTGGCCGTGAGCGACGCGGTCGGCGACGCGTTCGACCTGCCGTTCCTCGCGGACGCGCTCGACCACCCCGCGGTCGACGACGACCCCGACTACGACGACCGCTCCTCGTTCTCGCTCCCCGTGAACCACCGGGAGACGTTCACGGGGATCACGGACGCGGACCGCGCGAAGACCATCGTCGAGGTGGCGGACGCGGCCGCGCGCGTCCGCGACGACCCGACCGCGTACGGGCCCGAGGAGTTCGCCGCCGAGTTCCGCGCGCCCGGCCACGTCCACGTCCTGCGCGGCGACCGCGACGGCCTCGACGGGCGGACCGGTCACACCGAACTCGGCCTCGCGATGGCCGAGGCCGTCGGCGCCGCGCCCGCCGCCGTGGTCTGCGAGATGCTCGACGACGAGACCGGCGACGCGCTCGCGCCCGCGGACGCCGCCGCCTACGCGGCTCGCCGCGACATCCCCTACGTCGAGGGCGCGGCGCTCGTCGAGGCGCTGAAGTAATCGACCGTCGTTTACTGTCGGCGCGCGCCTGCGAGCGGCCGCCCCCGGCGACCGCTCGCCAGCGCGTGCGAGGGACGCGGCGACCGGAGCGAAGCGGAGGGAGCCGCGAGGCTGGGGAGGCGTGAGGCGCTGTGCGGAGCCGCGCGGGACTCAAACGGGCAGTCACGAGGGCGGCACAGGCGTTCACGAGAGCTTCGCTCTCGTGAGCCAATCAGAACGCGGAGCGTTCTGATGACGACGCAAGCACTGGAAGGACGAACGAAGTGAGCGGCTGAAGCGCACAGCGAGCGTGCGCCGTCCTCGCGACTGGGGCTTTGGAAGTGTTCGCCGTCGATCCGCAGTCTGTTACTTATAGGTGAACGGCTGGGGCTTCGGAGATGTTCGCCGTCGATTTCTCAGAGAACTCCGAACGGGATTCCTCGCGACAGCCCTGACCGGTTGTCACAGTTTTAAGCCCGCCGACCGCAACCACGAACCATGGGATTCGATGAGATGGACGTCGACACGATCTGGAAGAACGGGGAGTTCCTCGACTGGGAGGACGCGACGACCCACGTTCTGACGCACGCGCTCCACTACGGGAGCGGCGTGTTCGAGGGCGTCCGCTGTTACGACACCGAGCGGGGGCCGGCCATCTTCCGGTGGGACGAACACCTCGACCGGCTGTTCGACTCCGCGAAGATGTACGACATGGACATCGAGCACTCCCGCGAGGAGATAACCGAGGCGACCCTCGAACTGCTCGACCGACAGGACCTGGAGTCCTGTTACATCCGGCCGATCGCCTACTACGGCTACGACTCGCTCGGCGTCTCGCCGAAGGACTGCCCGACCGACCTCGTCCTCGCGGCGTGGCCGTGGGGCGCCTACCTCGGCGAGGAGGCGCTCGAGGACGGCGTCGACGTGATGGTCTCCTCGTGGCGGAAACACGCGTCCTCGCAGGTGCCGACGAACGTGAAGACGACCGGCCTCTACGTCAACTCCATGCTGGCGGGCGAGGAGGCGCGCCGGAACGGCTACGTCGAGGCCATCGTCCTCAACAAGGAGGGCAACGTCGCGGAAGGGCCCGGCGAGAACGTCTTCATGGTGAACGACGGCGAGATATACACCACCGGGCCCGCCCAGTCCATCCTCGAAGGGATCACCCGCGACACCGTGATCGCCCTCGCCGAGGAGCGCGGCTACGAGGTCCACGACGAGGCCGTCATCTCGCGGGGGCAGCTGTACACCGCCGACGAGCTGTTCTTCACGGGATCCGCCGCGGAGGTCACCCCGATCCGCTCGGTCGACGACACGGAGATCGGCGCGGGCACCCGCGGCCCGGTGACCGAGGAGCTCCAGAGCGCCTTCTTCGACCTGGTCGAGCGCCGGACGGACGACCACGACGAGTGGTTCACGTACCTGTAAGCCGCGCGACTCCGTCTCGGTAGACCGGTCACTCACCGGAACGCGGACCGTCTACTCGCCGGAACCACCGCCGTCGGCCGCCGACCCCTCACCGTCGCTCGGGGTGCCGTCGGTCCGGACGTGACCGTAGCCGCCGGGAGCGCCCGCCCCGTCCCCCTCCTCGGGGGGCTCCTCGTGGACGGGAACCTGATGGGCCGACTCCGCGAACCCGGCCGAGAGGACGCGCGTCATCCCCTCCTCGACCGTCTCGCCGGTCTCCTCGATCCGCTCCGGCTCGACCTCGATGACGAAGCCGGTGGTGATGTTCGGCGCGGTCGGCATGAACAAGACGATCTTGCCGTCGCGGGTCTTCTTGCCAGTCCGGAAGGCCGTCATCCGGATCCCCGGCCACGTCTCGATGTACACCGGGCTCTGGAGCTCGTCCGTGCCGGAGATCGCCGTCTCGATCGCGAGCTTCGAGGCGTTGTACACCACCCGCAGCGCAGGGATCCGGTTTATCGCGTCGTCCACCGCCGACTCCGCCAGCCGCCCGAGCGTGGTCCGCATGAAGTAGCCGACCGCGAGGACGACGGTCGCGAACACCGCGAACGCGATCACCACGCGGGAGACGGGCTCGAGCGGCGCCGGGATGACCGCGGGTTGGAGCCCCTCGATCAGCGGGATCGACGCGATGTACTGGTAGATCCAGCGGAGGACCAAGAGGAGGACGAGGAGCGGCGCCAGCACGATGAGCCCGCTGGCGAAGTCGCGTTTCCACGTGGACATCTATCGGATCGGTATGTGTCGGCAATCCTTAAGAGGGCTTCCACGCGGCGGCGGCCTCGGGCCGGTCGGCGGTCGCCTCGCCTATCTCCCCAGCACCGCCCGCGCCGCGAACGTCAGGTTCTCCTTGCGCTCGCGGACGCGGCGGTAGAAGTACGAGAGCCACTTGCCGCCGTACGGGGCGTACTGGTACACGTCGATTCCCTGTGCGACGAGGTCGCGCTGCGCGTCCTCGCGGACCCCCATCAGCATCTGGACCTCGTAGTCGGCGCCGCCCTCGCGCGCGAGCCGGTCGGCGAGCGAGATCATCTCGGGGTCGTGGCTCCCGACCGCGATCCCGCGGTCGCGGCGCTCGAAGAGGAACCGGAGGTCGTCGCGGTACGCCTCGTCGACGCGCGCCTTGTCGGTGTACGCGATCGACGACGGCTCGTCGTAGGCCCCCTTCACGAGCCGGATCTTGCCGGGGACGTCGACGAGGCGGTCGAGGTCGTCCGCGGTCCGCTTGAGGTTCGACTGGATACACTGGCCGACGCTCCACGGGTAGTCGGCCGCGATGGACTCGAAGGCGTCGAGGGTGGCGTCGGTGGTGTCGGCGTCCTCCATGTCGCACCAGACGAACGCGCCGAGCTCGTCGGCGCGGGCGACGATCTCGCGGTAGTGTTCCTCGAACAAGTCCGCCGACACGTCCATGCCGATCTGGGAGGGCTTCACCGAGACGCAGGCGTCGAGGCCGCTGTCGGCGATGTCGTCGAGGAGTTGGAGGTAGGCGTCGGCGTCCGCGCGGGCGTCCGCGGGGTCGTCGTAGTGCTCGCCGAGCAGGTTCAGGATGACCGCGACGCCGTCCTCGTTCGCCGCCCGAGCGTGGTCGAGGGCGGACGGGACGCTCTCGCCGGCGACGAACCGACTGGCGATGGGGGGAATCATACGAACAGTTCCGGTCGGGGCGAACTTTACCTTTGTCGACCCGGCGGCGACGACCGCAAGCCCGATCCGGGGTTTATAAAACGCCGCGCGCCGGCGGTGAGAACATGATCGGTACGCTCGTTGCGACCGCGTTCTGGGCGATGCTCCCGGCGTACGTCCCGAACAACGCCGCGGTGCTGGCCGGCGGGGGCCGCCCCGTCGACGGCGGCCGCGAGTGGCGCGGCGCGCGGCTGCTCGGCGACGGGAAGACGTGGCGCGGGACCGCGGTGGGGACCCTCGTCGGCGTGCTGCTCGCGCTCGCGCTCAACCGCCTCGCCGACCCGGCGAGCGCCGCGCTCGGCGCCGATCTGCCGACGTTCGCGCTCCCGGCGGCGTTCGCGCTCGCGTTCGGCGCGATGTGCGGCGACATCGGCGCCTCCTTCCTCAAGCGCCGGTCCGGGCGCGAGCGCGGCGCCGCGTTCCCCGGGCTCGACCAGTTGGACTTCGTCGTCGGCGCGCTGGTCCTCGCCTTCGCCGTCGACACCGACTGGGCGCTCGCGGTGTTCACGCCGCGCGTCCTCGCGGTCGTCCTCGTGATGACCCCCGTCCTCCACGTCGTCACGAACGTCGGGGCGTACGCGCTCGGCGTCAAGGACGAGCCGTGGTGAATGCGACGGGAATCTCCTCGCGCGGCGAAATCCCATCCCGCGACGACCGGCGCGCGCCGAAGTTCCGCAATTGCGCTTCTGTTCGGAAAAGTTGATCGAGCGGTCGCGTAATTCGCAGCGACGGGAACGGTAGAAAGATATATATGCTGGTGTGACATAATGTGCCACGCATGTCCAGTAGTGCACCCAGCTCGGACGACGACGTGTTCGACGAGTTCCTCTCGGATCACGGCCACGAGACAGAGATCGTAAGCTGGGAGCGATCCTATAACAAGCTCCAGTGTCCCGAGTGCGGTGCGCTCCACGAGGAAGGAACGGCGCGGTGTTCGGTCTGCGACTGGCGGCCGAACTGACTCCCGCGGCACCGCCGCGGTGCGGGGATTTTCTTTCCGTCACACTCCCCGGTAGTATTATGAGGAATTACTCGATAGTGACTACCATGCCGACCTGTCAGAACTGCGGTTCGTTCGTCACGACAGATTACGTTCGGGTGTTCACTCCGAACGAGGTCGATCGGCCCCGCGTCTGTCCGGCCTGCGAGGACCTGGTCCGCGACGGCGCCGACGTCCGCGAGGCCCGCGCGACGCGGAGCAGCTGACGGCCGACCGGCCGGCGAGGCGCCCGTCCGCCGCGGCCGGGCCGGAGCCCGAGGCGACGACAGCCGAGCCACGGCGTTTAAGGAGAGTCGGAATCTGGGTGTACCAATGACTGATACCACGGTGACGCGGCTGTTCGGGGGTCCCGGGAGCGGGAAGACGACCGCGCTCCTGGACCGCGTCGAGGCGATTCTCGACGAGGAGGGGGCCGACGTGCGCGACGTGCTCGTCGTCTCATACACGCGCGCGGCGGCGGCGGAGATCCGCGAGCGGCTCGCCGAGCGGCTCGGCGTCTCCCCGCGCAGCCTCCAGGGGAACGTCAGCACGATGCACGCGAAGGCGTACGAGCTGCTGGACCTCTCGCGCGGCGACGTGGTCGGCGAGGACGACAAGGAGGCGTTCTGCGAGGAGTACGGCATCGAGTTCGAGGACCAGCACGGCGGCGCCGGCCGCCGGACCGCGCGGTCGACGACCATCGGCAACAAGATCATCGCCACCTCGCAGTGGCTCCAGCGCACCGAGCGCGACGTGGCCGACTGGTACGACGTGCCCTTCCAGTGGAACGTCGAGGAGGTCCGGCTCCCGCCCGAGGAGGACCCGAACGCCCAGCAGGGGAACAAGTACACGCCGACGTGGCCCTCCGACGACGACCGGATCGACATCCCCGAGACGATCCGGGCGTGGCGCGCGTACAAGGGCGACAACGACCTCGTCGGCTTCGCCGACATGCTCGAACGGGTCGCGCAGCGCTCGCTGGTCCCCAGCGTCGACTACCTGATCATCGACGAGTTCCAGGACATCACGACGCTCCAGTACAACGTCTTCGAGGAGTGGCGCCCGCACATGGAGACGGTGCTCATCGCCGGCGACGACGACCAGGTCGTCTACGCGTGGCAGGGAGCCGACCCCGACCTCCTCCTCGACACCGAGGTCGACGAGGACGTGGTCCTGCCGAACTCCTACCGGCTCCCCTCGGAGATTCTCAACGTCGTCAACGCCGAGATCCGCCACATCGACAAGCGGCAGGAGAAGGACCTCCACCCGCGCACGGAGGGCGGCACCGTCGAGGCGATCGAGTCGCCCTCGATGATCGAGCTCGTCCGGAACGTCCGGTACACCGTCGAAGACGACGAGGGCGACATCATGTGCCTGTTCCGGGCGCGCTACCAGATGTTCGACTTCATCGACGAGTTCATCGACCACGGCATCCCGTTCACGATGCTCACCGACGGGCGCATGTGGACCGATCGGGTCCGGGACTACGTGAGCGCCATCGAGAAGGCCGAGGCGGACGAGCCCGTCACCGGTCTGGAGGCGCGGCGGCTCGCGGACATGCTTCAGGAGTCGGCGTTCGGTACCCACGACCGCGAGGAGTTCTACGACTTCCTCGACGACCGCGAGGAGGCGGCCGACGCCGACGACGTCGCCGAGATCGAGGTCGCCGCCGACACGCTGAACGAGTACATCCCCTTCATGCCGGACACCGCGAGCGCGGACGACATGGTCCGGAAGGTGACGAGCTTCCAGCGCAAGTCGATGGGCGCGTACTTCGACGGCGACTACCGGGGCACCGACCCGACCCGCGTCCGCGTCGGCACCATCCACTCGGCGAAGGGCCGCGAGGCCGACCACGTGTTCGTCGCCACCGACCTCACGGAGAAGGTGGTCGAGCAGATGGCGGCCTCCATCGACGACCCGACCGACGTCGACGGCGTCGAGGAGTTCACGAAGTCGACGAGCCCCGTGCCGGTCCTCACCGACAACGAGCGCCGCGTCTTCTACGTCGGGATGTCCCGCGCCCGCGAGCGGCTCGTGATCATGGAGAGCCTCATCAGCGGCGCGCCGACGCTCCCGATCAGCGTCCTCCTGTTCAACGAGCTCCGCGACGAGCCGGCACAGGAGCTCGTCGACGAGGTCCAGGCGGAGCTGGCGGTTCCCGAACCCGAGCCGTGAGCGGAGGCGACGCGGCGCCGGGAGACGGCGAGGGGGGGCCCCGCCCGCTGCGGACCGACCTCCGGCCCGTCGTCGAGGCGGTCCGCGAGGCGGACGCGGCGGCGTTCGTCGCCGTCGGCGACCGCTCCGACGACGACCTCCGCTACCTGACGCGCTTCTCGGGGCCGGACCGTCCGTACGCGCTGGTCGTCGCGCCGAGCGGCGGGACGACGAGCGACGGCGACGCCCGCGACCGCGCGGTCCTCTGTGCCCCCGCGCTGTTCTGCGAGCAGGCGGAGCGGGAGTTCGTCGCGGGCGCTCGCGCGCCGGGCGGGGTGGCCGCTGCCGACGCCGAGGAGCGGTTCCACGACGGGGTCGCTCGCGAGGTTCGGACCGAGGCCGTCGGCGGCCACGCCGGCGAGCGCGCGGCCGCGGTCGTGGAGGACCTCGTCGACGGCGCGGGCGCGGCGGCCGAGGGCGCCGACCCGACCGTCCTCGCGCCCGCCTCGATCCCGCACGACGCGGCGGTGTACCTGGAACGCGCGGGGGTCGACCTGGCCTCGACGGACGCGGTCGCGGACGCGCGGGCGCGAAAGACGCCGGCCGAAGTCGACCGACTACGGCGCGTCCAGCGCGCGGCGGTCGCCGGGATGGCCCGCGCCGAGGCGGTCCTCGCCGAGAGCGAAGTCGACGGCGGTGGGAGCGACAGCGACAGGGGCGGCGGCGAGGAGGCGGAGACGGACCGCCGTCCCCCGCTCCGCTGGAAGGGCGAGCCCCTCACGACGGAGCGGCTCCGTCGGGAGGTGAACGCGGTCCTCGCCGCGCGCGGCGTCCGCGACGCCGGCAACACGGTGATCGGCGCCGGCCCCTCCGCGGCCGACCTCCACTGCGTCGGCGACGACCCGATCCGGCCCGGCGAGACGGTGCTGCTCGACGTCTCGCCGCGGGGCCCGGACGGGTACTACGGCGACGTGACCCGGACGTTCGTCGTCGACGGCGACGGCGGCTGGGAGCGCCGCGCGTACGTCGCGGTCGAGGCCGCCCGCGCGGCCGCACTCGACGAGATCGAGCCCGGAGTTCCGGCGAAGACCGTCCACGGCGAGGCGGCCGCGGAGCTGGCCGCGTACGGCTTCGACCCGAACGCGGGCGAGGGCGAGGCGGGCTTCACCCACGGCACCGGTCACGGCGTCGGCGTGAGCCTCCACGAGGGGCCGTCGCTGTCCGGCGCGGGTGAGCTACGGCCGGGACACGCGGTGACCGTCGAGCCGGGCGTCTACGACCCCGACATCGGCGGGGTCAGGCTGGAGGACCTGATCGTCGTCACCGACGACGGGTACGAGATACTGGCCGAGTACCCGTTCGGTATCGTGCCGGAGGAGCGGTCGGACGCGGACGACGTCTGAAAACCAGCGAGTTACCGCCCCGTCGCGTCGTCGCCGTCGACCGCGCCGGCGTCCGTCGACCCGGACTCGTCGTCGCCCGCTCGACCCGAAGCCGTCCCGTCGGGATCGCCGCGAAGTTGGCGCGGCAGCAGCCCGGACAAGAGCCTGCGGGCGATCCGCGCGGGGTCGAGGAAGTACTGCGGGAGGACGACCATCGCGGCGGCGACGACGAGCAGCCCGGCACCGAGCGCGGTCTCGCCGGCGGCCAGCCGGATGACGGCGTAGTTGGCGAGCGGCAGCGCGAAGACGAGCGAGGCCGCCAGCCCGATCATGTCCAGCAGTCCCAGTCGCATTGCGACCCCGTTGATCCCCGGGGGGCAAAAGGGACGCGGCGCGGCCTCGCGAGCGCCCTCGGCGTCCAGGTGCGCCGCGCGGTCGCGGAGCCGGTCCGGTCGCGCGGCGCGACCGCGCGGACCCAGAACCGATATCCGTCGGCCGTCCCCAGTTCCGGTATGTTCACCGGCATCGTCGAGGGCACCGGCGCGGTCCGGTCGCGGACCGAGACCGACGACGGACTGCGGCTGCGGATCGGCGTCGACGGGTTCGACGACCTCCATCACGGCCAGTCGATCAGCGTGAGCGGCGTCTGCCTGACCGTCGAGGAGTACGCGACCGGCGGCGCGGCCGAGGCAGGGGGCGACGAGCCCGACTGGTTCGAGGTGTTCCTCGCGAGCGAGACGGTCGCGAAGACGTACCTCGGCGACGTGCGCAAGGGCGACGCGGTCAACGTCGAGCGCGCGATGCCCGCGGACGGGCGGTTCGACGGGCACGTCGTCCAGGGCCACGTGGACACGGTCGCCGAGGTCCGGGGGATCGAGCGCGTCGGCGAGGACTGGCGGTTCACCTTCGCGATCCCCGAGGGGCACGGCGACTACCTCGTCGACAAGGGCTCCGTGACGCTCGACGGCATCTCGCTGACGGTCGCCGAGAAGCGCGGCGACGAGTTCGACGTCGCGATCATCCCGACGACGTACGACCTCACCACGCTCTCTGAGAAGTCGGTCGGCGACCCGGTCCACTTGGAGGTGGACGTGATCGCGAAGTACGTCGAGAACATGCTGGACGGGTACGCGGGAGCGGACTGAGCGGGAACTGACTGCGCTGTTGACCGTTTCAGGCGTCCTTCGCGCCCTTCACCGTCTCGCGGACGGCGTCGACGCCCTCGTCGTGGAGCAGGTCGCCGACGACGATCACGTCGCTGTGGGCGGCCATCTCGTTGGCCGACTCGTAGTCGTGGATGCCGCCGCCGTAGAAGAGGGTGGCGTCGTCCAAGGCGTCGTGGGCGGCCGCGACCTTCTCCGTGTCGCCGAAGGTGCCCGAGTACTCGACGTAGACGATCTCCTGGCCGAACATGCGCTCCGCGATCTTCGCGTACGCCTCCACGTCGTCCGCGGCGAGGTCGCAGTCGGCCTCCGTCAGCTGGGCGACCGACGCCTCGGGGTTCAGCACGATGTAGGCCTCGGTGTGGGTCCGGCTCCAGTCGAGGTCGTCGATGCGCACCCACTCCTTGTGGGCGCCCGTGATCCAGAAGGGACCGCCCGCGTTGAACACGGTGGGGATCAGGTAGCCGTCGAGCGACGGGGAGTCGATCACCACGCCCGGGTTCGACGGCTCCTGGTACAGCGGCACGTCGTACTCGGCGGCGGCGTCGACGACGCGCGTCATCTTCTCCGCGGTGACGTCGAGGGTCCCGCCGATCTCGATCGCGTCCGTCCCGGTCCGGCACACGTCCTCGAAGGTCTCGCCCGGGCGGAGGTCCTTGTCGGGGTCGACCTTCAGCACGTGGTCCCAGTCGTCCCACGGGTTAGTCATCGGGCGAAACTCCACCGGGCGTGACCAAAAAGGTGCGGAACCTGTCTCGCGGGGGAGAGAGCGCCGAGCCTACAGCAGATCGTCGATCTCGTCGTTCTCGAACGCGGCCGCCGGGTCGGGGCGCTCCTCGCGCTCGTCGCGGACCGCCTGCCTGGCGCGCTCCAAGAACGCCTCGACGCGCTGGGAGCGCTCGACGCCCGCGAGGAGGACCAAGGCGGCGATCCGGTCGGAGTCGAGCGGGAAGTCGCCGCCGCGGACCTGCATCGACCCCGTCTCCTCCTGGAGCCACTTCCGGGCCTTCTCCGCGCCCTTCCGCGAGATCCGGTCCGGGTCGCCGGCGACCGCGACGAGGGCGGCGTCGGCGTCGGTCGCGTTCGGCAGCGAGAGCCCCGTCATCACCGCGCTGCGGACCGCGCTGGTCACCGTGGTGACGTTCTCCTGCGGGTCCTCGGCCGCGGGCGCCGACGCGAAGCCGACCGCGGCCATCCCGCCCGCGCGGAGCGTGTTGATCACCTCGCTCGTGTCGACGACGGACTCGCCGACGCCCTCGACCGCCTCGCCGGCGGCGAGGATGAGGCCGATCCGCTTCGCCATCGAGGCGTTGATCGCCTCGTAGCCGCCCTCGACTGACTCGCCCGCGGAGCGCCACGCGTCGTTGTCGAGCAGGACCGTCGCGTCCGCCTCGCGGACCAGGGTCTTCAGCGACCGCCCGGCGTTCACCTGGTACATCGTCCCCTCGTCGCGGCCGGGGAGGACGCCGATGGCGTAGACGGGCACGTCGTACACGCGGTTCAGTTCGCGGACGAGGACCGGCGCGCCGCCGGAGCCGGTGCCGCCGCCGAGACCGGCGACGACGAACACCGCCTCGGCCTCCGCGGTGACCTTCGGGGCGAGTGCGTCGAGCACCTCGACGGCGTCCTCGTCCATCACTTCGGCGCCCAGTTCGTTGTCGCCGCCGACGCCGTGACCGTTGACGCGCGACTGCCCGACGAGGACCGTTTCGAGCGGGAGGGGGTCGAGGTCGGCCGCGGCGGTGTTGACGGCGAGCGCGTCGAGGACCGCGCCGTAGCCGGCGTCGGCGTCGAACTCGGCGATGGCGGTCGCCAGCTTCCCGCCGGCCTGTCCGACACCGAGGAGGACTGCTTTCATGCGAGAACGTTCCACTTCCCGCGACAATACCCTTTCCCCGAGGTTTAAGAGTGGAGCCGCGGGCAACGGGCCGCATGACCGATCACGCACGCGGGACCGAGCCGCCGAGAGCGGAGACGGAGGCGGAGAGGGCGACGCCGACGGACGCGGACGGTCCGAGCGACCGGATCGAGTCCCGGCTCCGCGCCGTCGAGCGCGCGGTGACCGGAGGCGACGCGCGGCCAGTGGACGCCGCCAAGGAGGCGCGGGCGACGGCCGAGCGCGAGCGCCTCGAATCGCGGCTCGACGACCTGGAGGAGCGCGTCGCGGAGTTGGAGGCCGCGACGCAGGCCGTCCGCGGCTACGCGGGAGCGGTCAGGGCGGTCAACGACGAGGTCGAGCGGCGGGCCGACCTGGCGCTGGCGCGGGCGACCGAAGCGAGCCGAGGGGCCGACCGGGACGGCGACCGCGACGACGGGCTCGGCCGAGCGACCGACGCCGGCCCCGACGACGGGGCGGTCCCGTCGGAGAGCGCCCTCGACGCCGCCCTGCCGGACGACGGGCCGGCGTCCGGCCCCCGTACCGGCGGCGGCGGGAGCGTCGGGGGCGACAGGAGCGACGAGGGCGGCGGGGGCGCGAGCGACGACGGCGGCGCGTGGGCCACGGACGCGCTGGACCGGCTCCGGGAGTCGCTGTGAGCGCGCCGTGATCCGCGTGGTCCTCACCGTCCTCGTGGCGGTCGCGCTGCTGGCGGCGTCGATGCCCGCGGTCGAGACGGCGCGGACCGCGACGACGGCGGAGCGGCTCGGCGCCGAGACGGACCGGCTGGAGCGAGCGATCGGCGGCGTCGTCAGCGAGTCGGCCCCCGTGGGCGATCCGGCGATGGCGGCGGGGACGACGGTCCTCGTCCGCGTGCCGACGGGCTTCGCCGCGGCCGAGACGGACGGCGTCGCGCTCGTCGAGTCGGCGGAGGGGCCGGGCGGCGTCGCGCTCGCGTACCGGATCGACGGCGGACCGAGGCGCACGCTCCGCGTCGGAACTGGTCCCGCGGAGACGGCCGTCGACCTCGTCGGCGGCCCGGTCGAACTCCGACCGGGACCCAACCGGGTCCGGATCCGGTACGTCGACGACGGGGGACCGACGGTCCGGATCGGTCGCATCGGCTGAAGCGGGTCGGGAGCGGAGGGGAGGCGAGTGAGCGGGCGATCGTTTATATACCGAACCGCGGCCACGGCCGGCATGAACCTCGACCTCACCGAACGGCTCGCCGGCGGCGACGGCGAGACGCCGCTCGGACGGCTCCCGTGGGTCGACGACGGTCCCAATGCGTGTCGGTGCGAGCCGACGTTCCGCGAGCCCGCGGGGACGGGCGTCGGGGACCGGGTCGTGCTCGACGTCGACGCCGACGGCTGTCCGGGGCGCGGCGACCTCGCAGCGAGCCCGGACTGCCTCGCGACCGTCGTCTCGGCGCTCGCCGACCGCGACGCCGACGTGATCAGGACGCGACACCGCGGGCGAGAGCGCTCCTACGCGGACCGCGCCGCCGAGCTCCTCATCGCCGCGGGACGGTTCCGCGAGCGGATCGGGTTCCACGAGGAACGGCTCGCGGACCGTGTCGTCCGCGACCCGCTCGGCGCGGCGGCGGAGGCGGCCGGGCGTGCGGGGGCCGCGAAGCGCGTCGCGAGCGAGACGGGACTGCTGTCGGCCGCCGAGGAACTCGCTGGGGACGCAGACGAGAGTGGAAGCGACCGCGACCTGCGCGAGAGGCTCCGGGCGCACGTCGGCCCGACGGCCGCGACGGCGCGCGTCGCGGCCGCACCGCCGCCGGGCGCGACGCTGGTCGACCGCTGGACGGTCGCGACCGGCGCGACCGTCCGACTCTACGAGGGCGACGACTCCCTCAGGACGTACCACCTCACGCCGCCGAGCGCCGAGTTGGACGCCGAGGCCGTGGCGACGCTGGCCGACGCTCGGGACCGGCTGCTCGCCGACCCTCGCGGGGGCGACAGGGCGCCCGGGAGAGCGGTGCGGGCGGCCGCGGACGACGGCGATCCGGTCGCGGACCTGACCGAGGTGCTGCGGCGGCACACGCACGGCTACGGCGCGTTCGAGCACGTCTTCGCCGACGAACGCGTGAGCGACGCGACGGTGACGGCGCCGGTCGCGGAGAACCCCCTGCGCGTGGTCCTCGACGGCGAGCGGTGCCGGACGAACGTGCGGCTCCCCCCTGAGGGGGCCGCCACGCTGGCGTCCAGGCTCCGACGCGAGAGCGGGCGGGCGTTCTCGCGGGCGACGCCGACGCTCGACGCGACGATCGAGTCCGAGACCGGGCGCGTCAGGGTCGCCGCGGCCACGGCGCCGGCGAGCGACGGCCTCTCGTTCACTTTCCGGCGCGGTGACCCGGAAGCGTGGACGCTCGCCCGGTTGGCGTCCGTCGACACGCTCACGCCCGCGGCGGCCGGGCTGTTGTCGGTCGCCGTCGAGCGCGGCGTGGCCGGACTGATCGCCGGGGGGCGGGCGGCCGGGAAGACGACCGCGCTCGGAGCGCTGCTGTGGGAGCTGCCCGCCGAAACGCGGACGGTCGTCGTCGAGGACACGCCGGAACTGCCCGTCGACGCGCTCGCGGACGTCGGCCGGGACGCCCAGCGGCTCCGTGTCGGGGACGGCGCCGAACTCGCGCCGGCGGACGCCGTGCGGACCGCGCTCCGCATGGGCGGCGGCGCGCTGAGCGTGGGCGAGGTGCGCGGCGAGGAGGCGCGGGCACTGTACGAGGCGATGCGCGTCGGCGCCACCGGCGAGACCGTCCTCGGGACCATTCACGGCGAGGACCCGGCGGCCGTCGAGGAGCGCGTCGTCACCGACCTCGGCGTCCCCCGCTCGTCGTTCGCCGCGACCGACCTGGTCGCGGTGCTCGACTCCCATCGCGTCGAATCGATCGTCGAGGTCGTCGACCGCGGCGACGGCGTGAGCTTCGAGCCGCTCTTCGAGCGAACCCGGGACGGGCTCGTCGCGACGGGGCGGGTCGACCGCGGCGAGAGCCGACTGATCGAGGCCCTCGCGGGCGCGAACGAATCGTACGCGGCGGTGCGAGCGGCCGTCGATCGGCGGGCCGAGGGGATCCGGGAGGCGGTCCGGACCGGTCGGACCGCCCCGGCGCGGTACGCCGGAGGCGACCGATGACGGGAGTCCCCTCGCCGGGGTCCGACGGATCGGTCAGATCGAGCGATGACGGGGAGGGTGCCTCGGAGGAGCTACGTCGGGCGGTCGCGTTCCTCGGGTGGGACCGCTCCCCCGAACGGATCATCAGCCTCGGGTACCGGGTCGGGATCGTCGCGGGCGCGGTCGTCACGGCCGTCGCGGCGCTCGTCGCCGGCGCGGTCGCCGCCGCACCGGCGGGGCTGGCCGCCTTCGTCGGGGGGGTCCACGCGGTCCATCGGGCGCCGGTCTGGCTCGCCTCGCTCAGGCGGACGCGGGCGCTCGGCGCGGCGCCGGGGCTCGTCGGACGGCTCGTGTTGCGGATGCGCCTCGACCCCTCGACCGAGCGCGCGGTGCGGTTCGCCGGGCGGACCGGGGACGGGCCGCTGGCCGCGGCGCTCGCCCGCCACGAACGGGGGAGCGCGGACGGGCCGACGAGCGGCCTTCAGGCGTTCGCGCGCGAGTGGCGCCCGTGGTTCCCGGCGATCGACCGCGCCGCGGCGCTGGTCCGGACGGCGGCGACGGCGCCCCCCGAGCGCCGCGGACGGTGCCTCGACCGCGCGCTCGACGCGACGCTCTCCGGGACGACCGACCGGCTCGCGTCGTTCGTCGGCGCGGTTCGGGGCCCGGTCTCCGCGCTGTACGCCTTCGGCGTGCTGCTCCCGCTGGCGCTCATCGCGCTGCTTCCCGCGGGCGCCGCCGCCGGCGTCGCGATCGGTCCCGGGGTCGTCGCCGGCCTGTACCTCGTCGCGCTCCCGAGCGGGCTGGTGGCCGCCTCGGCGTGGCTGCTCTTCCGGCGCCCGGTCGCGTTCCCGCCGCCGCGGATCGACGGCGATCACCCCGAGGTGCCGGACCACAGCGGGTTGGCGCTCCTCGTCGGACTCGCGCTCGGCGCCGCGGCCGCCGTCGTCGCCGCGCGGGCGGTGGCGCCGTGGGCCTGGCCGGTCGCGGGGACCGGCTTCGGCGTTGGAGGCGCGCTGTTCGTCCTCGCGCGGCCCCGTCGGGCGGTGCTGTCGGACGTGCGCGACGTGGAGCGGGGGCTCCCCGACGCGATGACCGTGATCGGCGGCGATGTCGCCGAGGGGATCGCGGTCGAGACCGCGGTCGCGAACGCCGGCGAGCGGCTGGACGGCGCGACCGGCGAGGTGTTCGAGCGCGCCGGGCGACGCAGCGACACGCTGCGGGTCGGCGTCCGCGAGGCGTTCGTCGGGCGGGGCGGCCCGGCGGCCGCCGTCCCGTCGCCCAGGCTCCGGGGCGCCATCGCGCTGCTCGCCGTCGCCGCGCGGGAGGGTCGCCCCGCCGGCGACGTGCTGCTGGAGCTCGCGGACCAACTGGAGTCCCTGCGCGAACTCGAGCGCGACGCGCGCCGCCAGCTGGCGACCGTCACGGGGACGCTCTCGAACACGGCCGCCGTGTTCGCACCGCTCGTGGGCGGAGCGACCGTCGCGCTCGCGACCGGGATCGACGCGGTCGACGTCGGCGGCCTCGGCGCCGGGGCGGCCGCGGGCGCCGACGCGCTCGCCGGGGGGCTGAGCGCCGGCGGCAGCGCGAGCGTCGAAGCGGGGGGTTCCGCCGGCGGGAGCGGTCCGGTCGGGACGAGCCGGGGCGCGGGGACCCTGTCGGTGCCCGTGCTCGGCCGGATCGTGGGGACGTACGTGCTGTTGCTCGCCGCGCTCCTCACCGGGCTGGCGACGGGGCTGGAGCGCGGGTTCGACCGGACGCCGGTCGCGTATCGGGTCGGGATCGCGCTGCCGACGGCCACCGCGACGTTCCTCGTCGCGTTCGCCGGCGCCGGCCTGCTGTTCTGAGACCCGGCGGGGGGCGACGAGCCGGCCGGCGCCGGCCAGGGGTGCCGGCCCGCGACCCGACCGTTTATATATCAAACCGCGGCCAGCCGCGCCATGCTCGAGACGCACCTCGACGCCACGTACGCGTGGCTCGGACTGGCCGTCGTGAGCGTCGCGGACGTCGGCGTTGCGGCCGCGTTTCCCGCCTCGCCGCCGCCGGACGCCGACGGCGTCGCGCGCACGGTCGACTCGGTCGCGGACGGGGAGTATCCGGCGACCGCCGAACACGGGGTCGCGGCGGACCGGATCCGGCTCACGGCGGGCGCCGTCTCGCTCGGCGACGACCGGGGGACGGCGCGGGCGACGCTCGACGCGCCGCGGATCACGCCGGTGGTCCGGCCGACGGCGGGCGTGGCGCCGGCCGCGGTGACGGACGCCCGGCTTCGGCGCGTGCTCGACGGCGCTCCGCCGGACGCGGCGTTCGACGACCCGGCGGCGTTCGCGGCTGCGGCCGAGCGGGCGCGGGCGGCGGACGCGACGTGGACGCCGGCGCCGGAGCGGATCACGGTTCGACGGGTACACTACGGCGACGTTCGCGTCACGCTCGTGGGGTGATCGCGCGTGTTACCAGACTCCGCGATGCCGGGCGATTCGACGGCGCCGGGGGCGACGGAAGACCCGACTCCGACGTTCTCGGCCGCCGACCGCGCCGCTGTCGAACCGGTTGCCGCGCTCGTCGCGGTGATCGTCGTCGGACTCGCGCTGGGACTGTACGCCGGCGCGTTCGCGGACGCGGCGCCCGACGGGAACCGAGCGAGCGCGGCGGCGGCGCTCGACCGCGTCGAGGACGCGGTCACCGTCGGGGGCGTGGTCGACCCGGAGCGGCTGCGGCGGGCGGAGGCGCCGGGGACGGCGACGGCGATCGAACTGGAGGCGGACGGCGAGCGGTGGTCGGCCGCGTCCGGTCCGGAGGCGCCGGGACCGCCGGGGGTCCGGTCGCCGGAGGCGGTCGCGGTCGCCGAGCGGCGGGTGACGGTGCGCGTGGCGCCGGGACGGAACGTCCGGGGAACGCTCCGGGCGGTGGTGTGGCGGTGACCAGCACCGTTCTCGACGTGACCGTGCTGCTGCTGTGCGTCTCCGCCAGCGTCGTCGCGCTCGGCGCGACCGACGCCGGCGGTCCCGACGGCCCGACCGCGACCGACGCCGCCGACCGACTCGTCACCGAGACCGCGACCGTGGCGTACCCGGACGGGGACGCGCCGAACGGCACGCGACGCGTCGCCGCGACGCGGGCGGAGCTGCTCGCGCTGCTCGCCGTCCGCGACGGCGAAGGGGCGTTCGACCGCGAGGCCGTCGCGTCCGTCCGGGCGGGGATCGGCCCGCGGACGCGCGTCGACGCGACGGTCCGGCGCGAGGACGCAGCGAGCCGGGGCGACGCCGCCGGGGAGCCACGAGGCAGCGACGAGGAGGGGTCGGTCGCCGTGGGCCCCGAGCCGCCGCGGACCGCCGACGTCTCCGCCGCCGTGATCCGACAGCCGGTCCCGGACGGGCCGGGAGATGCGAGCGGCGAGCGCCGCCCGTCGGAGGGCGTCGTTCGGATCGTCGTCAGGAGGTGGTGATCGTGGGGGATAGAGGGCGCGGTCGGTCCCCGGACGCCGGTCGCGCGCGGGCATTCGCCGTCGACGAGCGGGCTCGGGTCCCGTTCGCGCTCGTCGGCGTGCTGCTGCTCGTGACGAGTTCGGCGTACGCCGCGGGCCTCGCCGAGCAGGGGCTGGTCGGTGAGGACCGCCGCGTCGAACGCGCCGTGGAGCGCGTCGACGCCGACGCCACCGCCGCGCTCAGGAGCGCCGCCCGCGAGGCCGCCCACGACGCGGCGGCGGCCCCGGTGACGCGCGCGCCGGAGGGGACCGGGCCGGGGGCCGAAGCGGTCCGCGAGGGGTCCGCGTTCGAGGACGCGTTCCGGGTTCGGCTCGCGATCGCCGGCGCGGAGGCGCTGCGCGCGGTCGAGAGCGACCACGGCGCCGTGACGGCGAACGTCTCGCTCCCGCCCGTCGACTCGGCGGACGACCTCGTCGCCGCGCGCGACCGGGTCCGCGTCGAACCGGCCGCCAACGGCACCGCGACCCGGGTCACCTTCGAGGGCGTCGCGACGACCGCGACCCGGGACGGTCGGACGGTCGTCAACCGGACGCGACCGCGGACGGTCACGGTCGCCGTCCCGACGCTGGCCGCTCACGAGCGGACCGAGCGGTTCGAGCGCCGGCTCAACCGCGGGCCCGTCGAAGGGCCGGGGCTCGGGCGACAGGTCACCGCCAGCCTCTACGCGATCGCGTGGGCCCGCGGGTACGGCCAGTACGCCGGCGCACCGGTCGAGAACGTCGTCGCGAACCGCCACGTCGAGCTGTCGACGAACGCCGGCATCGTCCGCGTCCAGCGGGACGTGTTCGGGACCAGCGACCCCGACGCGCGCGGCGGCGTCGCCCGGGCGACCGCCCGCACCGGCGTGACCGACCTGCTGTCGCCGACGGGCGTCCGCGAGGCCGCCTGGACCGACGCCGTCCTCGGGGCGCCGACGCCGACGGGGAGCGTGGAGGGAGAGTCCGCGGCCTCGACCGGGGACGCGACGGCGAGCGAGGACGGCGCCTTCGACCCGGACGAGGAGGCGACGGGCGAGACCGCCACGGTCGAGGTCGGTCACGCGGCCGACCGCGCCGCGACCCGCGTCCACGACGACCTCGAATCGATCCTGCGGGCGAGCCACCGGGTCGAGGCGACACTGGAGGCGGAGGCGACGCGGGTCGTCGACGGCGGCCCGGTGTCGCCGGACCGTCCCCGCTCGCGGTTCGGCGAACCGTGGCGCCGGGTCGACGCGTCGCGGACGGAGCGAGTCCGCGTGACCGACGGGAGCGATCGCCGGACGGGGACCGACGGCGCGACCGTGTCTGCGGGCGAGTCGGTGTCGTTCGGCCGCGCGACCCGGACGGTCGTCGTCGAGCGCACCGCGACCGCGACGTGGGAGCGCCGGGTCGTCGAGCGGGGGCCGAACGGGACGGTTGAGAACGTGAGCGTCGACCGCGCCGTGACGCGGGACGAGGCGACGGACCGCTACCGCGTCCGCGTGTCGGTGACCGGGACGTACGCGCCGCGCGGCGACGCGCCCGATCGGCCGACGGCGACGTTCGGGGCCGCCGAGGGCCGCGGCGTCGCCGGTCCGGACCTCGCGGACACCCCGGCGGCCGCGCGGGCGGAACTCGGCGTCGAGACCGATCGCGACGTCGACCGGCTGGCGCGCGAGGCCGTCGAGTTCGGCGACGAGACGCGGTCGACGGTCGTGTACGGCGGCCGCTCCGACGCGGACGTAGACCGGATCGCGGGGGACGTCTCGGAACTGTCCGAGCGCGTCCGCGAGGTGGAGACCGAGGCGTCGATGACCGACGCGGCGGTCGGCGAGTCGACGCCGTACCGGGACCTCGCCGCGGCCGTGCGCGACCGCCGGGAGCGCCTCCGGGACGCCCCGGCGAGGTACGACGGCGCCGTCGACCGGGCGCGCGTCGCCGCCCGCGTCGCGTACCTCGACGCCGTGGTCGCGGAGTTGGAGTCGGCGGCCGAAGACCGGGAGGCGGCGACCGAGGGCGTCCTCGACCGCGTGAACGGCGCGTTCGGCGGGCCGCCCGTTGGCGAGGTGATCGCCAGCCGCGAGGCCGCCCGCGACCCGGGCACCTACGCCGTCGGCGGCGGGGGGCCGGGCGGCGCCGTCACGTTCGCGCCGGAGGGGTCGCCGGGGTACCTCCCGCGGACGGCGGTCGACGGCGAGCGCGTCGCGGGCGTCGACGGCACGACGACGCGACCGCTCGCGGCACGGAACGTGAACTACGTCACGCTCCCGTACGGGGACGTCTCCGGCGGGATCGCGGACCGGATCCTCGGCACCGACGACACGGTCCGGATCGGCGTCGCCGGACGGGCGCTCCTCGCGGCCGACGAGGCGCTCGCGGCGGCCGACGGCGGCGACGACCTGCGCGCCGACCGCCGCGCGCTCGCCGGACGGGTCGACGCCTCGCTGCGACGCGTCGACGGGGCGCTGGCTGCGCGGCTCGCGGAGCGGACGGACCTCTCTCGCGCACGGCGGAAGGCGGTCTTGGACGCCGTCGCGGCCGAGTACGACTCGCTCGGCGAGCGGGCCGTCGCGGTCGGCGACGGCGAGTACCCGAACCGCGTCGCGGCGGAGGCGGCCCGGGTCGGGTCCCTGTCGTCGGCCGAGCGGATCGGGCTCGCGGCGCACCTCCGCGTCGAGGCGCGCACGGAGGCGGGGCGGGACGCGGTCCGCGTTCCGGCCCGGTTCGTCGACGAGACGACCGCCGCGTCCCGCGCGATCCGCCGGAAGCGGGTCGAGTCGGCGATCGAGGGGCGCGCGAGGAAGGCGGTCGCGTCGGTCCCGGACGAGCGGGTCCCGAAGCCCGTTCGGACCGTCGGCGCGGGGCTGCCGGTCGCGCCCGTGCCCGGGTACTGGGTGGCGACGGTCAACGCGTGGCACGTCGAGGTGCGCGGGGAGTACCCGCGGTTCGCCCTCCGCGCGAACGTGGGAACGCCCGGGCGCCCGTTCGAGTACGTCCGAGAGCCCGGCGCGGTCAGCGCCGATGTGAACGGCGAGTCGGTCGCGCTCGGCGCCACGGAGCCGGTCGCGTTCGAGACGCGGACGGTCGTCGTCGTCGCCGTCCCCGCCGGACCGCCCGGCGTCGGCGACGTCGGCGGGACGCGCGAGGAGACGTCCGCCGGCTGGCCGTGCCCGGGGCCACTGACAGCGACGCCGGGGGACGGAGACGAGTGTACGGCAGGGTGAACGGCCGCGAAAACCGACCGGCACGCGCCCGACCGCAGGCGTTTTGAGACGGCGCGACCGAGTGAGGGTATGTTCCACGAGGTCGTCGACGGTCGCGGCGGCGGACCCGAGGTCGACGCCGACGAGCCGGCGGCGGAAGAGTTGCTCGCCGCCTTCGAGGCGATGGTGACGGAGGCGGCCGCGGCGGTCGACCCCGACCGGCTGGTCGGGGAGGTCGGGCTGAGCGAGGCGGACGCGGGCGCCCTCCGCGACGGGGAGGTCGCGTCGCTCTCGCTCGCGGACGGGGCGGCCGTCCTCGCGGCGGCGAACCCGGACCGAGACGCCGACGCGACGGTGGCCGAGGTGCGCGATCACCTGCTGATGGGGATGGCGACCGCCGTCCTCGACGTCGACGCGATCGCCGCGAAGATCGACGCCGACCTCACCGGTCAAGAGGTCCAGCAGGCGTTGGAGGGGCGGACGAGGATGACGCTCGGCCAGCTCGCCGAGATCCTCGCGGTGATCGAGCGACGCAAGCCATGAGGGTCGTCGTCGTCGGCTGCGGGTACGTCGGGCTGGCGCTGGCGGACCAGCTCGACGCCCGCGGTCACGCGGTGACCGGCGTCCGGCGGTCGGACGCGGGGCTCGACGCGGTCGACGCCGTCGGCCCCGACGTCGAGGCCGTCCGCGCGGACGCGACCGATCCGGCGTCGCTCTCGGCGCTCCCGGACGCGGACGCGGTCGTCTTCGCGGCCAGTTCCGGCGGGCGCGGCGCCGACGCGGCGCGGGCGGTGTACGTCGACGGCCTGGCGAACGTCGTCGACGAGTACGGCTCGCGAGCGTCGCCGCCGGACCGGCTGGTGTACACCTCCTCGACGGGCGTGTACGGCGACCACGACGGCGGGTGGGTCGACGAGGAGACGCCGGTCGAGCCGACCACCGAGAAGACTCGCGTCCTCGCCGAGGCGGAGCGGATCGCGACCGAGCGGACGGCGGACGCCGGGGTCGACGGAACGGTCGTCCGGTTCGCGGGGCTGTACGGCCCCGACCGGTACCGCCTGGAGCGGTACGTGGAGGGACCGGTGACGGCCGGGTACCTGAACATGGTCCACCGCGACGACGCCGCGGGGTCGATCCGGCACCTGCTGGAGACGGACCGGGCGCGCGACCGCGCCGTTCTCGTCGTCGACGACGAGCCGGTCGGCAAGCACGCGTTCGCCGACTGGCTCGCCGACGCCTGCGGCGTCCCGCGCCCGGAGAAGCTGTCGAAGGACGAGCGGATCGCGGCCGGCGACCTCTCCGCGGCGGCGGAGCGCCGGATCCGGACGAGCAAGCGGTGTTCGAACGCGCTGCTCCGCGAGCTCGGCTACGAGTTCGCCCACCCGACGTTCCGGTCGGGGTACCGCGACGCCGTTCGCGCGTTCCGGGCGCGGTGCGAGTAGACCGCCCCGTCGAATCGCGGCGCGCCGTCACACAGCTCCGGAATGACGGGGGGTTCCGTCGGTTCCGGTCGGTCGGAACGGTGACGAAGCTTCATGTGTCGGGAGCGACTCGCCACAACGCATGCGAGCGATGAGCGCGGTCGGCGACCGGTTTTCGCAGGCGGCGACCATTGCCCGGGAGCATCCCGAGCTCGCCGTCGCCGCGGCGCTCGTCGTCCTGATCGCGGTCGGCGTCGGCCTGATCGTGCTTCGGTCCCGGCGGACGGCCGGAGTGAAGTTCCGCCGACTGCTGGCCGCCGAAGACGAGATCACGGTGTTGATGCACCCGAATCCGGACCCCGACGCGATGTCGGCCGCGGTCGGGGTCGCCTCGCTCGCCGACCAGGTGGACGTCGACGCCACCGTCCAGTACCCCGGACAGATCCGCCACCAAGAGAACCGGGCGTTCCGGACCGTCCTCGACCTCGAGCTGGAACCGATCGAGCACGTGAGCGACCTCGCGGCGGAGTCGGTCGTCCTGGTCGACCACAACGAACCGCGGGGGTTCGCCGGGGCCGACGGCGTGTTGCCGACGGCGGTCGTCGACCACCATCCGGGAGACGGCGCCGGCGAGCTGTTCACGGACGTGCGGACGGACTACGGCGCGACCGCGTCGGTCGTCGCCGAGTACTTCCGGGACAACGACGCGGTGCCCGTCCCGCCGGACAAACACGCCAGCGAGACGTCGAGCGACCTGACGCTGTCGACGGACACGGCGACCGGCCTCCTGTACGGGATCCTGGCCGACACGAAACACCTCACCGTCGGCGCCAGCGAGCCCGACTTCGCGGCGGCCGCCTACCTCTACCCCGGGGTCGACCAGGACCGGCTCGACCGCATCGCGAACCCCGCGGTCGACGCGGAGGTGCTGGAGGTGAAGGCCCGGGCGATCGCGGGGCGGCGGATCGAGGGGTCGTTCGCGGTCGCCGACGTCGGCGGCGTGAACAACGTCGACGCGATACCGCAGGCCGCGGACGAGCTGATCCAGCTGGAGGGGGTCAGCGCCGTCGTGGTGATCGGCGAGCGCGACGAGACCGTCCACCTCTCGGGCCGGTCGCGCGACGACCGGGTCCACATGGGCAACGCGATAGCGTCGGTGTTAGACGACGTTGACAACGGGAACGGCGGCGGGCACTCCCGGATGGGCGGCGGGACGATCGAACCGGAGGTCGACCCCACCGGAGAGGGGGAGCGAGAGGTCGTCGACCGCGACGCGCTCGCCGACGGGCTGTTCCGCGCGATGGCGGGCGACGTGTGACCGAGCCGGCGAGCCGACGGTCGCCGCGACGCCCTCGGCGGCGCGACGCGCGGATTTAAGTCTCGGCCCGCGGTGGGTCCGACATGGACATCGATGCGTCGGTCGACGACGGCTGGCTCGCGCTCGCCGGCGTCGGCGCCGGCTACGGGATCGCGGTCGGACTGGTGTTCCTGCTGGTCTTCGTCGCGCCGTACCTCGTCGTCGCTGCGCTGTAACGGGCGCTTCGACGGGAGCGGACGGTCGGAAAAGGACTGAGCGGCCGCGACGCGATCAGGCGAACGCCAGCGAGTCGTCGGCGTTCGTCTCCTCGTCCTGGCGGAGCTTCTCGTGGGCCTCGAGGAAGTCGTCGACGGTGACCTCCGTGCGGTCGTCGCGGATGGCGAACATCCCGGCCTCCGTACAGATCGCCTTGATGTCGGCGCCGGACGCGTCGGGAGTCAGCTCGGCGAGCTCACCGAAGTCGACGCCGTCGGCGAGGTTCATGTTGCGGGTGTGGATCTGGAAGATGATCTCGCGGCCCTCGGTCTCCGGCTTGGGCACCTCGATGAGGCGGTCGAAGCGGCCGGGGCGCAGGATCGCGGGGTCGAGCATGTCGAAGCGGTTGGTCGCGGCGATGATCCGGACCTCGCCGCGCTCGTCGAAGCCGTCCATCTCGGAGAGCAGCTGCATCATCGTCCGCTGGACCTCGGCGTCGCCCGAGGTCTTCGAGTCCGTCCGCTTCGAGGCGATGGCGTCGATCTCGTCGATGAACAGGACGGCGGGCTGGTTCTCACGGGCGACCTCGAACAGGTCCCGGACCAGCTTCGCGCCCTCGCCGATGAACTTGTGCACCAGCTCGGAGCCGGCCATCTTGATGAACGTCGCGTCCGTCTCGTTGGCGACGGCCTTCGCGAGCATCGTCTTGCCCGTCCCCGGCGGCCCGTACAGCAGGACGCCGCTCGGGGGCGTGATGCCCACGTCCTCGAACATGTCGGGGTGTTCGAGCGGCATCTCGACGGTCTCGCGGACCTCCTGCATCTGGTCTTCGAGTCCGCCGATGTCGGCGTAGGTGACGTCCGGCGAGTGCTCGACCTGCATGACGCGGGCGCGGACGTCGGTCTCCTTCTCCAGCTTCTTGACCACCGACAGCGAGTTGTTGACCGCGACGCGGTCGTCGGGGTCGAGCTTCTCGCGCATCTCGTCGGTGACCTCGGTGAGCGCCTCCTGGTTGTTGCCGTGCTGTTTGATCACGGCGCCGTCGGGCGTGATCTCCTGGACCGTCGCCACGAACAGCGGGGACTGCTTCAGCTTCTTGTTCTCGTGGGTGAGCCGTTCGAGCTTCTGCTGGTACTTGTTGTTCTCCGCGTTGGCGTCGAGGAGCTTGTCGCGCATCTCCTCGTTCTGGGACTCTAAGACGTCGAGCCGCTCCTGCAAGGAGTCGATCTTCTCCTGTTTCGACGCCGCTCCCTCGTCGTAGGGCATATCGACGTCGTCGACGGTATCGCTCATTGTGCTTATTAAAGCGTCTCGCGGATAAGAGGCTTCGGGTGGGGGCACGATGCCGCCAGTATCGTCTGCGAGACGACGACGCGCGGGGGGTTCGCCGGACGGACTGGTCGGACCGAGGCACATGAATGCCCAATAGTAATGAAATGTGATAGTAAATATTATTATCCAGCATGCGATCGATCGAGGTACGCATGAGCACGACCGATGCCGTCACCGCCGAGGACGGGACCGCGGACCGCTGGGCGGCCGTTCGCGACCTGCCGCCGAGCGCGAAGCTCGTCGCGAAGGTGTTAGACTACAACGACACGCTGACCCAGAGCGAGCTTGCCGAGGAGACGCTGCTCCCGCCACGGACCGTCCGCTACGCCCTGTCGCGGCTCGAAGAGGAGGGCGTCGTCGACTCCCGGTTCTCCTTCACCGACGCGCGCAAGCGGCTGTACTCGCTGGGGATCTGAGGCGGGGTTCGGACCGCGCCGCGGTCCGTCGGGTCGAGGGAGGGCGTCCGCGACCGTTTATCACCGATGCCGCGCCAGTCGACCCGTGGTCTCGACTACCGCCGTCAAGCGCGCCTTGGCCGCGCTCGCGACGCGCACCGACACCGCGAGGCGCCCGTACGTCGCCGTGATCGACGAGGCGGACGCCGCGCGCGCCGACCTCCGCCGGGCGGCCGGCTTCGTCGACGCCGTCGGTCTCGACCGGCTGGCGGAGGCGGTCGACGCCGCGGAGCGCGCGGACGACGAGGCCGCCGCCGAGCGTGGGCGCGAGGCGCTGGCCGCGTACCGGGCGTTCCGACGCGCGGCGGACGGCCCCGGCCGGGACGGCGACGCCGACGCCGGCGGCCCCGAGCGGCGCGGCGACGGGCGCGACCACTTCCGCTCCGGCCCCGGAATCCCTAAGCCGGACACCGGCCAAGACGCGGACAGATGACACGGGTGATCCACACCGGCGACACCCACGTCGGGTACTCGCAGTACCACTCGCCGGTCCGACGCCAGGACTTCCTCGACGCGTTCGAGGCCGTGGTCGACGACGCGGTCGACGACGGCGTCGACGCCGTCGTCCACGCGGGCGACCTCTTCCACGACCGCCGGCCCGAACTCGGCGACCTGATGGGGACCATCTCCGTCCTCCGCCGGCTCGACGACGCGGGGATCCCGTTCCTCGCGGTCGTCGGCAACCACGAGTCGACGCGGGGCGGGCAGTGGCTCGACCTCTTCGAGCGCCTCGGCCTCGCGACCCGGCTCGGCGACGAGCCGGTCGTCGTGGGCGACACCGCCTTTTACGGCCTCGACCACGTCCCCGTCTCGCGGCGCGACGACCTCGACTACGCGTTCGCCGACCACGACGCCGAGTACGCCGCCCTGGTCGCGCACGGCCTCTTCGAGCCGTTCGGCTACGCCGACTGGGACACGGAGACCGTGCTGACCGAGAGCGACGTCGACTTCGACGCGATGCTTCTCGGCGACAACCACACGCCCGACACCGCGCGGGTCGCCGGGACGTGGGTCACGTACCCGGGCTCGACCGAGCGCGCGAGCGCCAGCGAGCGCGAGGGGCGCGGCTACAACGTCGTCGTCTTCGACACCGAGGCGGCCGGCGGCGACGACCGGGTCGAGATCCGACGCCGCGCGCTCGACACGCGCCCGTTCGTCTTCGTCTCCGTCGAACTGCGCGAGGGCGAGGGCGAGTCACGGGTCCGCGAGCGCGTCCGAGAGCACGACCTCGCCGAGGCGGTCGTCCACGTCGAGGTCACCGGGGAGGGCGACCCGGTGACGCCCGCGGCCGTCGAGGAGTTCGCGACCGACGAGGGCGCGCTCATCGCGCGCGTCACTGACAGGCGCGAGGTCGACGCCGACGGCGAGGTGGACGTGAGCTTCGCCGACCCGGAGGACGCCGTCCGCGACCGCCTCGACGAGATGTCGCTGTCGACCGCCGCGCGCGACGTGGAAAGCGCGGTCCGCGAGGACACCGTCCCCGACGCGAACGTGCGCGAGACGGTGAAGCGACGGGTCGAGGAGCGGCTCGACGGGGGCCTCGGCGCGTTCGAGGCCGTGGAGCCCGACGCCGAGACCGACGAGGATGACGCCAGCGAACCGGGTGCCGAATCGGATGACGCCGAGGACGGCGACGAATTGGACGGCGACGCACCGGACGACGAACTGGACGACGGCGAACCCGAGCCGGACGAGTCCGACGCCGACCCCGCCGAGGCGACGGACGCCGACTCGGCGTCGCCGGACGGCCAGGTCTCCATGGAGGACTACCTGTGAAGTTCGACCGCGTCCGCCTCGCGAACTTCAAGCCGTACGGCGACGCCGACCTGCGGCTGACCGAGGGGGTCACCGTCATCCACGGGCTCAACGGCAGCGGGAAGTCGTCGCTGTTGGAGGCCTGCTTCTTCGCGCTGTACGGCTCTAAGGCGCTCGACGGGACCCTCGACGACGTGATCACGAACGGCGAGGAGGAGACGGAGGTCGAGCTGTGGTTCACCCACGACGGCGTCTCCTACCGGGTCGAGCGGCGGCTCAAGTCGTACGACGGCCGGATCGACCACCAGTGTACGCTCGAATCGACCGACGGGAGCGACGTGACGCGTGACGGCGCCCGCGCGGTCCGCGAGTTCGTCACGGAGCTGCTGCGGATGGACGCCGAGGCGTTCGTCAACTGCGCGTACGTCCGGCAGGGAGAGGTGAACAAGCTGATCAACGCCACCCCGCGGGAGCGGCAGGACACGATCGACGACCTGCTCCAGCTGGGGAAGCTGGAGGAGTACCGCGAGCGCGCCGGCGACGCCAGGCTCGGCGTCGAGGACGTGCTGGAGAACCGGCGCGGGCGGCTCGACCAGCTCGACGAGCAGATCGCCGCGAAGGAGGACCGCGACCTCCACGCGCGGCTCAACGAACTTGAGGGCGAACTGGGCGAGGTCACCGACGACATTGACCGGTACGAGACACAGCGGGAGCAGGCGAAGGAGACGCGCGACGCGGCCGCCGAGACGCTGTCGACGCACGCGGAGAAGCGGGAGAAGCTGGAGGCGGTCGAGTCGGAGATCGGCGAGATCGAGGCCGCGATCCGCGAGGCCGAGCGCGAGCGCGACGGCCACCACGACGCGATCCGCGAGACGCGCGAGCGGATCGACGAGATCGAGGCCGAGATCGACGATCGGCTCGACGACGCCGGCCTCGACGCGGCGACCGAGGAGGCGATCGCCGACCGCCGCGCGGCGCTCGACGAGCGGGAGGCGACGGTCCGCGAGGGGCTCGACGACGAGCGGGTGAACGCCGAGGGGCTCCGCAATCAGGCGACGAACCTCGCCGGGAAGGCCGACGACCGGACCGAGCGCGCCGCGGAGGTCGAGGCCGAGGCCGACGACCTCGCCGACGAGGCCGAGGCGACGGCGGCGGAGGCCGACGAGGCCGAGTCGTCGGTCGCGGACCTCCGCGAGGAGGCCGACGAACTCCGCGAGCGGTTCGCGGCCGCGGACGCCGACGTCGACCGCGACGGCGTCGCCGACGAGCGGGACGCGCTGCGCGACGAGCGCGGCGAGGTCCGCGAGCGGATCGCCGAGCTGTCGGCGGAGCTGAAGAACGCCCGCGAGCGCGTCGCGGAGGCCGAAGAGCTGCTCGCGGCCGGGAAGTGCCCCGAGTGCGGCCAGCCGGTCGAGGACTCGCCGCACGCCAGCGGGATAGAAGAGGACCGCGAGCGCGTGGCGGAGCTGGAGGCCGAGCTCGAGGACGCCCGCGAGCGCGAGGGCGACCTAGACGACCGGATCGCGGAGCTCGACGGGCTCGCGAGCGCCGCCGACCGGCTCGACGAAATCGACGAGCGGGTCGAGACGCTCGAAGCGCGCGTCGAGGAGAAGCGCGAGGCGGCGGACCGAAAGCGGGAGACGGCCGAGGAGAAGCGCGAGCGTGCCGCCGATCTCAGGGAAGAGGCCGAGGAGACGCGCGAGGTAGCCGCCCAGAAGCGCGAGGAGGCGAAGGCGGCCGCGGCGCGCGTCGAGGAGCTCGAGTCCGAGCTCGCGGAGATCGACGACGCCCGCGAGGCGGTGACGGCGATCGAGGAGCGCCTGTCCGCCGTGGCGGACGCGGAAGACGAGATCGAGCGCCGCCGCGAGAAGCGGGAGAACCTCGAAGAGGTGAACGACGAGCGGCGCGACCGGCTCGCCGACAAGCGCGAGCGGCGCGACGAGCTCGCGGACGCCGTCGACGAGGCCGCGGTCGAGACGGCGAGGGAGCGGAAGCAGGAGGCCGAGCGATACCTCGAACGGGTCGCCGAGGAGCTCGACCGCCTCGGCGAGCGCCGAGAGGAGCTCCAGAACGCGATCGGCGGGGTGAAAGGCGAGCTCCGCGAGCTGGAGGAGCTCCGCGAGGAGCGCGAGGCGCTGGGCGAGCGGGTGGCCGCGCTGGAGGGCCTCCACGAGGAGACGAGCGAGCTTGAGTCGATGTACGGCGACCTGCGCGCGGAGCTCCGCCAGCGCAACGTCACCGAGCTGGAACGCACCCTCAACGAGACGTTCGAGCTCGTCTACGGCAACGACGCCTACTCGCACATCGAGCTCGACGGCGAGTACGTCCTCACCGTCTACCAGAAGGACGGCGAGCCGCTCGACCCCGAGCAGCTCTCCGGGGGCGAGCGCGCCCTGTTCAACCTCTCGCTGCGCTGCGCCATCTACCGGCTGCTCTCGGAGGGGATCGAGGGAGCGGCGCCGACCCCGCCGCTCATCCTCGACGAGCCGACCGTGTTCCTCGACTCCGGTCACGTCTCTCGGCTCGTCCGACTCGTCGAGGAGATGCGCGGCTTCGGCGTGCGCCAGATCGTTATCGTGAGCCACGACGACGAGCTGGTGGGCGCGGCCGACGAGCTCGTCACCGTCGAGAAGGACCCGCGCTCGAACCGCTCGACCGTCCGGCGGGAGGACGCGGCGGACATCGAGGCGGCGTCGCTCGCCGACGACTGACCGCAGTCCCGCAGGACCGCCCTCCGCGTACTCCGACGGGCGGCCGTTCGTATCTCTTCCCCAGGCAGCGGGCGACGCTCACGCCCCGGCCTGCCCGAGCAGATAGGCGAACGTACCGAGGGCGACGGCGACGGCGAGCCCGGCGTACGCGAGCAGGTACCGCCACGAGTCCGCCGAGGAGTACCGGAAGGCGGCGACGGCACCGACTCCCGCGAGCGCGAGGAACCCGTACGCGACCGGGGGTCCGGCCAGGCCGAGGCGATGCGCCAGGACCTGTTCCGAGATGAGCGGGGCGAGGAGACCACAACAGACCGCGAGGAGGGCGCCGCCGAGGCGCCCGTTCGGTCGGAGCGCCATGGGCGAGGGGCGTCGGCCGACCGGCAAGTGCTTTCTGTCGGCGTCGGCCGTTCGACGCCGGCGGGATCAGCCGTCGTCCGACTCGGCGCCGCCGTCGTCCGCCGACTCGCCGCGCAGCAGCGCCAGCGCCTCGACCGCGACCGAGGTCGCCTCGTAGCCGCGCCGTCCGGCGACCTCGGCCTCGCCGACCAGGCCGGCCGCGCGGAACTCGGAGAGCGCGCCGTGGAGGTCGGACTCGCACATGTCGGCCGCGTCGAGGAGGTCGATGGCGGCGATCGGTCCCTCGTCGACGACCACCGCGAGCAGGCCGAGCGACCGGTCGTCGCGGACCGCGCCGAGCGTCCGACGGACCGGTTCCGGCACGCCGGAAGCGGCGGTCGCGAGCGGCGACTCGCCCTCCACGACCCGGAGGTCGTCGTTGTCGACGTAGCGCTCGACGCCGGTCGCCGGGTCCCGCACGCGGCTCGACTCGGCGGAGCGCTTCACGAGGAGGTACGTCTCGCCGTCGCCGTCGCGGACCGTCTGCATGATCGGAGGAGGGCCCTCGCCGGGTATTACGCTTCCGGGGGCGTCTCGTCGGGGTCGCGGTCGTCCGCCTCGGTCACCGTGTCGTCGGAGTCGGCGTCCGCCTCGGCCTCGTCCCGTGACCGCTTCCACGATCGATACGTCTGGTAGGTCCGGACCCCCGCTAAGAGGCCGACGACGAACAGGGCCGGACCGATCCGCGACCAGCCCTCGAAGAACCACACCATCGGGCCGAGCGCGACGAGGAGGACGGCGGCGTTGGCGTAGATGACGGCGACGACGAACGCGCGGAGGGTGTCCCGGTCCACGTCGCTCGCGCCCTCGAAGTCGCCGCCGTCGTCGAACGACTTCACCGAGGGCGCCTTCGGGATGTCGGGCGTCATCTCCCGCTCGGCGTCGGAGCTCTCGCCGACCGAGATCTCGCCCTCGTCGTCCTCGTCGAGGCTGAACACGCCCGGTCGTACGCCGCGCCGGGGCAAATGGGTTCCGTCCGAGCGCGGCGGCTACGGGGGACGAGATCGGCGCGGCGGGACCGAGGGCCGAACCCTCTCAGACCGCGTCGGCGAGCCGGACGGTTCGGCTCGCCTCGACCCACGCGAGGGGGTTCGCGGCGTCGAAAAGCACCACGTTTCCGTCGTCTTCGTACGCCTCCACCTCGGCGTCGACCGCGTCGGAGTCGGCCGGGCGAGCCACCTCGGATTCGGAGCGTGGGTCCGAAGACATAGACCGTGGTAAGTCATCACACATTATATGCCTTTCCGTGGCGGGATAGCTCGCCGCACCCGAAAGCCGAGTTTTTTAGCCGGGTGCCGCCGAAGGACGGATATGACTCAGTCGGGGCTGTCGGACTTCTCGTCGACCGGGGACGCGGGCGACGGGGCCGACGGCGACACGGACACCGAACGGGAGGAGCTGGCCGCCCAGGAGGCGGCCGTCGTCGCCGGCGGCGGCCGCGGTCACGTCAGCGACGTGGTCGACGTCGACGAGGCGAAGTTCCCGGAGTCGACCGGGACCGTCGAGTTGATGATCACCCAGATCGACTACGCCGTCGAGGGGTACGGGAGCGACGAGTACCCGGTCGTCCACGTGTTCGGTCGGCGGCCGGCCGAGAACGTGGACGGGGAGGCCGAACACGTCGACGGGGACCCGGACCACGATATCGTCGAACACCTCCGCGTGCTCGGCGTCGAGCCCTACTTCTACGTGCCCACCGCCGACCTCGACCGCGACCCCGTCGAGGAGTACGACGTGGTGATCGGGACCCGCGAGGAGAGCCCCGACGGCGAGCCCTTCGAGAGCATCCGCGGCGAGCCGCTCACCCGGATCGTCACCCGGACGCCCCGCGACGTGGGGAACATCCGGGACGACTTCGAGACGAGCTTCGAGGCGGACATCCTGTTCCCCAACCGCTTCCTGATCGACAACGGGATCAACGGCGGGATCCGCGTCGAGGAGCGGCGCCTCGACGACGGGGAGGGGACGATCCAGGTCCACGAGGGCCACCTCGAACCCGCCGAGGTCGACGCCGACCTCCGCGTGAACACCTTCGACATCGAGGTCGACGACCGGCGCGGCTTCCCCGAGGACGGCGAGGAGCCGATCATCTGTCTCACCAGCCACGACTCCTACGACGACGAGTACGTCGTCTGGCTGTACGACGCGCCCGAGGCCGACATCCCGCCGCCGGCGGACCTCCCCGACTACGAGGGGATCGTCGGCGGCGACGGGGAGCTGGACTTCCGGGTCCGCACCTTCGAGGAGGAGGCCGCGATGCTCGACGCGTTCGTCGAGTACATCGACGAGACGGACCCGGACCTCCTGACCGGCTGGAACTTCGAGGACTTCGACGCGCCGTACGTCCTCGACCGGCTGGAGGTGCTCGACGAGGGGAGCCAGTACGACCTCGACGTCGACCGGCTCTCCCGGATCGGCGAGGTGTGGCGCTCCGGCTGGGGCGGCCCGGACGTGAAGGGGCGGGTCGTCTTCGACCTGCTGTACGCCTACAAGCGCACGATGTTCACCGAGCTGGAGTCGTACCGGCTCGACGCGGTCGGCGAGCGCGAGCTCGGCGTCGGAAAGGAGCGCTACACGGGCGACATCGGCGACCTCTGGGAGCAGGACCCCGAGCGCTTGCTGGAGTACAGCATCCGCGACGTGGAGCTGTGCGTCGAGATCGACCGGAAGCAGGACGTGATCGCCTTCTGGGACGAGGTGCGGACCTTCGTCGGCTGTAAGATCGAGGACGCGCCGACGCCCGGCGACACCGTCGACATGTACGTCCTCCACAAGGCGTTCGGGAAGTTCGCGCTCCCGACGAAGGGCCAACAGGAGTCGGAGGAGTTCGAGGGCGGCGCCGTCTTCGACCCGATAACGGGCGTCAAGGAGATGGTGACGGTCCAAGACCTGAAGAGCCTCTACCCGATGTGCATGGTGACGATCAACGCCGGCCCGGAGACGAAGGTCGACCCCGACGAGTACGACGGCGAGACGTACGTCGCGCCCAACGGGACCCACTTCCGGAAGGAGCCGGACGGCATCATGCGCGAGATGGTCGACGAGCTGCTCTCCGAGCGCGAGGAGAAGAAGGCGCTCCGGAACGACCACGACCCCGGGACCGAGCCGTACGAGCAGTACGACCGCCAGCAGGGAGCTGTCAAGGTTATTATGAACTCACTCTACGGCGTGACGGGGTGGGATCGGTTCCGTCTTTACGACAAAGAGGGCGCAGCAGCCGTCACAGCGACCGGTCGCGAAGTCATCGACTTTACCGAGGAGGCCGCTGAAGAGCTTAATTACCAGGTTGCTTATGGAGATACCGATTCGGTAATGTTGTCTCTTTCTGACATGTCGAAGGAGGAGGCGATAGAAACCTCCTTCGAGATAGAGGACCACATCAACGAGCGCTACGACGACTTCGCGCGCGAGGAGCTCAACGCCAGCGAACACCGCTTCCAGATCGAGTTCGAGAAGCTCTACCGGCGGTTCTTCCAGGCGGGCAAAAAGAAGCGGTACGCGGGCCACATCGTCTGGAAGGAGGGGAAAGACGTCGACGACATCGACATCACCGGCTTCGAGTACAAGCGCTCGGACATCGCCGGCATCACGAAGGAGGTCCAACAGAACGTCATCGAGACGATCGTGACGGGCGACGACATCGACGACGACATGGAGGAGGTCAAGGGGTACCTCGTCGACGTCATCGCGCGGGTGCTCGACGGCGACGTGGACCTCGACGAGGTCGGGATCCCCGGCGGCATCGGCAAGAAGCTCGACGCCTACGACACCCCGACCGCCCAGGTCCGCGGCGCGAAGTACGCCAACCTCATGCTCGGGACGAACTTCGGCAGCGGGTCGAAGCCGAAGCGGCTCTACATCGAGAAGGTCCACCCGGACTTCTGGGCGCGGATGGAAGACGAGGCGGGGCTCGACCCCCAGCGGGACCACCTCTACGGCGAGTTCAAGCGCGACCCGGACGTGATCTGCTTCGAGTACGCCGACCAGGTCCCCGACGAGTTCGAGGTCGACTGGGAGAAGATGCTCGACAAGACCCTCAAAGGACCGATAGAGCGCGTGATAGAGGCGCTCGGCATGTCGTGGGAGGAGGTCAAGACGGGCCAGGAGCAGACGGGGCTGGGCTCGTTCATGTGACCGACGGCGAGGCGAAACGCCGGTCGTCGAAAGCACTTTTCGATCGGAAGAAAATTTCTTGGTCGATCTGCGATTTTTGAGGCGGAGATGCGTAACCGTTAACCCCCGCAATGCCCACTGTTCGCACACGAGGCACGAGAACACAATGGCAACTCTCGAAATCAACGACCTTCGGGCACGAGTGGCCGAAGAGGGCGGTGAACGGATCCTTCGCGGCGTCGACCTGACCGTCGAGTCCGGGGACATCCACGCGCTGATGGGTCCCAACGGCTCGGGCAAGTCGACGCTGGCGAAGGTGATCGCCGGCCATCCGGCCTACGAGGTGACCGACGGGTCGGTCTCCCTCCACCTCGACGAGGACGACGTCGCCGACATCGACGCCGACCTCGACGACGAGGATTACCACTGGGAGCTCCTGGAGCTGGAGCCGAACGAACGCGCCGCGCTCGGCATCTTCCTCGGCTTCCAGTACCCCGCCGAGATCGAGGGCGTCACCATGACGAACTTCCTCCGCCAGGCCCTCAACGCGAAGGCCGACGAGCGCGAGGAGCTGTTCGAGGACGAGGACGAGGAGTCGGCCGAGGCCGACGACGACGAGGGGTACGAGACCTCCCCGATGGAGGGCCCCGCGGACGACGGCGAGATCGGCGTCGCCGAGTTCCAGGAGATCCTCTCCGAGAAGATGGAGCTGCTCGACATGGACGAGAAGTTCATGCAGCGGTACCTCAACGCCGGCTTCTCCGGCGGCGAGAAGAAGCAGAACGAGGTCCTCCAGGCCGCGATGCTGGAGCCGAGCGTCGCCGTGCTCGACGAGATCGACTCCGGGCTCGACATCGACCGCCTGAAGGACGTCTCGAAGGGGATCAACGCGCTCCGCGACGAGCAGGGCACGGGGATCCTCCAGATCACCCACTACCAGCGCATCCTCGACTACGTCGAGCCCGACCACGTTCACGTCATGCTCGACGGCGAAGTCGTCAAGAGCGGCGGCGCGGAGCTCGCCGAGAAGCTGGAGGACGAGGGGTACGACTGGGTCCGCGAGGACGCCTTCGAGGCGGCGTAACCGAATGCGGGCACGCGACACACCTAAACACGGGAATCCGTAACAATACACTATGAGTTCACAACAGGACGACCTCAAGGAGACAGACACCGAGGCTCGCTTCGAGTTCAAGAAGGAGGAGAAGTCCGCCTTCAAAAGCGAGAAGGGCCTCACCGAGGAGACGGTCCGCGTCATCTCGGAGGACAAGGACGAACCGGAGTGGATGTTGGAGCGCCGCCTGCGCGCGCTCGAGCAGTTCCAGGAGATGCCGATGCCGACCGACTGGCCCGGGCAGCCCGATCTCTCTGAGGTCGACGTCGAGGAGATCGTGCCGTACATCCGCCCGGACATCGACAAGCGCGGCGGCGCGGACAGCTGGGAGGACCTCCCGGAGGAGATCCAGGACACCTTCGACAAGCTGGGCATTCCGGAGGCCGAGAAGAACGCGCTCTCGGGCGTCGGCGCGCAGTACGAGTCCGAGATCGTCTACCAGAACATGCAGGAGCGGTGGGAAGAGAAGGGCGTCATCTTCTGTGACATGGACAAGGCCGTCCAGGAGCACGAGGAGCTCGTCCGCGAGCACTTCATGACGAAGTGCGTCCCCCCGAGCGACAACAAGTTCGCGGCGCTCCACGGCGCCATCTGGTCCGGCGGTTCGTTCGTCTACGTCCCGGAGAACACCACCGTGGAGATGCCCGTACAGGCGTACTTCCGGATGAACTCCGAGGGGATGGGCCAGTTCGAGCACACGCTCATCATCGCCGAGGAGGGCTCCGAGGTCCACTACATCGAGGGCTGTTCCGCGCCGAAGTACTCGGCGTTCAACCTCCACTCGGGCGGCGTGGAAGTGTTCGTCGGCGAGGACGCCCACGTCCAGTACTCGACCGTGCAGAACTGGTCGAAGAACACGTACAACCTGAACACGAAGCGCGCCATCGCCGAGAAGGGCGGGCGCATGGAGTGGATTTCGGGGTCGATGGGGTCGAAGGCGACGATGCTGTACCCCTCRACGATCCTGARGGGGCGCGGCGCCTCCGACAACCACATCACCATCGCCTTCGCGGGCGAGGGTCAGGACATCGACACCGGCGCGAAGGTGTACCACAACGCGCCGAACACGAAGTCCACCGTCGAGTCGAAGTCGATCGCGAAGGACGGCGGTCGCACCAACTACCGCGGCCTCGTCCACATCGCGGACGGCGCAGAGAACTCCTCGACGGCCGTCGAGTGCGACGCGCTGATGTTCGACAACGAGTCGACGTCGGACACGATGCCGTACATGGAGATCAACGAGTCGAAGGTCGACGTCGCCCACGAGGCGACCGTCGGCAAGATCGGCGACGAGGAYATCTTCTACCTCCAGTCGCGCGGGCTCGACGACGACGACGCCAAGCAGATGATCGTCTCAGGCTTCATCGAGCCGATCACGGAGGAGCTGCCGATCGAGTACGCCGTCGAGCTCAACCGGCTCGTCGAACTCGAAATGGAGGGCTCGCTGGGGTAATCCGATGCCTGAGTGCGCCCACTGCGGAGCACACGTCTCACAACAATTTGTGACCGTGTTCGGGTTAGACGGTGGTGACGTAGTTGCCTGTCCAGCATGTTCGAATAAAGCGAACATCGCAGAGACAGTGTTATCCCGTCGCTAACAACGAACTATGGAACACTGCTTCGCGTGCGACACCGACTATGGGTACCTTGGAACGACGCCGCACGATGGGTCCTGTCCAGCCTGCGGCTCATCGGCCGTTACGCCAGCAGGCGACCTCAATATCGTCGACACGACAACGTGGGAGAGTGCGAACGGACTCTCAACGATCCACGTGACGGCGGCCGACGCCCGTTCTCGTCGCTTCGAGTTTGTTATTGCGGCGCGGCGGGGACAAGGGAAACTCGTCTGTCTCGCGATCGACGGAGTGACAGTACCTACCGAGACAGTGTGGTCAGTTCCATCTGCCGTTGCTACGAGAGTTACCGCGCAGGGTATCAGGATCAGCGGCTCGACGCCGACTCAGAGCCGACAATGAGCGGTACTGGCCAGATACACGGTGGCACGCGTCTGTTCTGTCCCGGTCACGAAAGGTGATGCCACGTGATGAAAGAGCGCACTAACGAAGAGCGTCCGAACACAGTTTCCCGCAAAAACGGTACTGATGCGCCCTCGTCAAGCGCAGCCGGCGATTGTCAGTCTGTTACCGACTCCGTTTCGGAGGAGAATGAGGACGAACGGCACAGTCAGACTACGTGTCCGGAGTGTCACGGACGACTTCGTCGAGCCGATGATGACGTTGATGCAGTCTGTGACGACTGTGGACTCGTCGTTTCAGACGCGACGCTTGATACGAACATCAAACTGTACACGCCGGATGGCACCGGTGGTCAGGACTCTCGCGTCGGGCCATCGAGCACGAACCTCTTACATGATAAGGGATTATCGACGGTGATTGGGTGGCAAGACACCGATGCGAAGGGGAACGCGCTGTCAGGAAAACAGCGACAACAGATGCGTCGCCTCCGACGGTGGGATGAGCGCTTCCGACGACGCTCATCTGCGGATAGGAATCTTATGCATGCACTCGGTGAGATCAATCGCATGGCTTCCGCGCTTGGCGTGCCCGACAGCACTCGAGAGACAGCAGGCGTCATCTATCGTCGCGCACTTGCGGACGGACTCGTTAGGGGTCGAGCCGTTGAAAGCGTCGCCACTGCGGCGCTATACGCGGCGAGTCGCATGAACGGTGTCCCACGCTCAATCGACGAAGTCTCAACAGTGAGCCGCGTCGAACAAATTCGCGTTGAGCGGGCATATCGACACGTCTCACGTGAACTCGGGTTAGAAATTCCACCAACAGATCCTCGTTCTTTCATCGGGCGGATTGCGTCGGACGTGGAGTGTACGGACGCGACAGAGCGAGAGGCACGACGTCTCGCCGGAATAGCGGTTGAAAACGGTGTTCACAGCGGGAAACATCCGGTAGGCATCGCCGCAGGGGCACTGTACGCGGCTGCCAAACAGTGCGATGAGTCTCTCCGACAAGCAGATATCGCTCATGCTACGGACGTAAGCGAGATGACGATACGGAACCGGTATCCTGAGATTTTGGCCGCAACAGATACCGGGGATGAATAGGCACAGTGAGTAGTTGACTTTTGCTTGAGTAGGTTCGAATTGGACAGTATCGATCAAGGATTGTTTTGCTCTGTTGGATCGCATAACTGTGCCCGGACCAAGATATCACAAAAGGCGGAAAAATGATCTTTCGCCGTCGGCAGCTTAGATCAACCTCCTACGACATCTGCTGCCTTACTTCTCTTCCAAATGTGTGTTTCAGAGGCCCTCAACGGCGATACAGTTCCGATCTTGTTTTCACCTAGTCCTAACACATTCTGCGGATTTAATGAAAAACAGAAAGAAAAGCTGGAGTGAGTATATTATTCCATATACTTAAGTAGAAAATAGAAGGCACACATCAAATCTATCCTCCGAGATTATGAAGTTGAGACTACAGTGGGTTTAGCGGGCCTGTGATGTGTGGTTTCGGGCGAATTTTCGAGGTGAAGCTGGTTCGGATCTACTCTCGAGAGTCTTCTCGTGTCGTACTACTAACTGGAACGGTGAATTTCCAAGACCCCCGGCAGCGTTGCCACTCAGGAATCCGTATTGCCCCGGACAGAGTATCTCTCTATCCGATTCCGGTCTCCTTCTTCAGCAGCGTGAGCGTATTGTCGGCCGTTACAATGGGTGAGTGTTCGTACTCACCCGTCAACTCGACCTGGACGAGCAAATCGACAGCTCGCCAAATCGAGTACAGGAGACACGCGAACGCGAAGTAGAAGAACCGTAGCCCGAAATCCTTTGAGGTGGTGGCAGCCATGAACCGTTTGATCGACCTGTACCCACTCTCGATCTCCCAGCGATAGCCGTACTCCGTGAGGTGACCACTCCCGCAATTCGTCATGAACACCGAGTACTGCCGGTGATCGTCATGCTCGGAGTCTTCTTTTCGACGATAGATCAGCGTCGTCTCGTGCCACTCGTTCCTGCCGAGATGGAGCTTCCGGTCGGTCTCATATCGGTCCTGTTCACGCTGGAGCAACCGCTTGGCCTGGGCTTTCTCGCTGGTCTGCATCCGTTTCGGGACGACGTATGAGAGCTCGCGCTGGCTAATCATCTCCAGGACGTGCTGGCTATCGAACTCCCGGTCCATCAGCACGTTATCGACGTGAACGAGCTCTTCAGCCGAATCCAGCAAATCCTCCACGATTTCTAGTCGTGACTCGCCTTTCCGTACCGGGCGGGCATCAAGAACGAGTGGGACAGCGTTACCGACCAGCTGGACTGTCGCCCACTGGTACGCGTACTCGTCGGTCTTCTCCTTTGTCCCGATGATCTCATCTTCGTGGCCACTCCGGTCGCCGGTGAAGGGATCGGCCTCGGTAATGTCGATTGCGACGATCCCTGCTCGAAAGAACTGCTCTGTCTCCGCAACTTCGTTCAGGAGCCGAGTGATTGCCTGCCGGTACATCGCTCGAACCTGTTCAATCGAGAGGTCCCGAATCTGCTCCCGATGGGCGTGCCCCAGCGGTGTCCGATCCCGAGTCGACTCGTAGAGGAAACTACGAGCCCCTTCGTTCGCAGCCAGCCGCTCGCGAAGTCCGAGGTACGTCTGCAGGCCCCAGTAGGCGTTCTCGTGGATCTCACAGCCGTCACCTCGGTCCAGCGAGAATGCCGGGTAGATAACGCGGCTAACGTGGTCTGAGATCCTCACCGCTTGTTCCAGAATACTTTGCTCGTCCGGTTTCGGATCTACATCGTCGCTATCCCGGTACCGGAGCTTCCGCGGAGGTTCGCGTGGAACCGAAACCCCCGCATTTTGGGCTTTGATGAGAATTGTCCGACCGGCTGTCTCGACGGTTTCGCGAAGATCTGCAGTGAACCGATTGTTCCAACTCCGCCACAACGTCGACTGATCCGGGACCGTCTCTAACCCTAACTGATCGCAGAACAAAGGATGGCGGTTGAGGTACTCGACGAGCGCTGTTTCGTGATCCCAGCCGTAGTATTCTTTTAGCACGAACAGCCGAAACAGGATATCCATCCCGTAGCTGGTCGACCCTGCGTAGTGATCGTGTGTGCTGAATTTGAAATACGCCAGTGGGAGTGAACAGACGAACTGCTCAAGGGAGGTATGGTCGTCGTGTCTGAACCACGCTTGTGCGACGATCTGAATGTCCGATTCCAGTGCGGGGAGCGAGGCTCGATCGTACAACGGCGTCGAATCGTATACCGGCCACTCAGTGTATGATTGGCTGGCGATCTGTCGAAAGACAGTCCGGCGAGAATCGAAAGTCGAAGCCACTACGAGACGGTGGCAACGACACGGCCAAGAATCCGTCTAACTGATTTGTATAGGGCCCACGGCGGCATCGCTTCTGTACAACAGTCTACACAGAGCCCAAGACGATGCCAGCCGGACAAACACTGTTTTTCTACTCAACCGTTGTAGGTTTCGGTATGAGACCGCCAGCGAGTCTCGGATTGGCGGTCAGATATCTCTTTTCGTGGCAAAGAGCGAGTCGTTGAGATCCACGAAAGGAAATAAGAATCAGCTATAGTAGCGTTTCCAGATTAGTTCTACTGGATTGCAGCGTTTGCCATTGACGCGGCACTGGTGAACAGTGCTTTCTCGGTCTGCGACGAGAAGGTTCGAGTTGGGCTCGGCGTCGAGCCGTCACTCGGACGACGGAGGAACCCAAGGATCCCGAATAATATTGGTACCCGCACTATACCCCGAACGCCTCGTCGTATCTGTCCCAAACAGTATTGGAAGCACGCTCAACAACCCGGGCTGCGTATCCCTACGTGTATGTCGACAATCGCCGTAGATGTGAAAGGGGTGCTAGCCGTGAGTAGTACCGGCGAGTGGCTTCCCAGTATCTCCGACGCGGGAACGAACAAGTTAGACGCGATGGCCGATGCGGAGCAAACAAATCCCCGAGAGGTACTCGAGAAGACGGACTACGAAACGGAGCTGGGGCTCGCGGCGACCGAGGACGCACAACGGGTCTCCCACGGCCAATTGTCCGGCGACGAGGCGGCGACTTCGGTTGTGCGAGGTGACGCCTGATGGATGGCGTCGTCTTTGACGGTGACGACCCCAACGAGCTCAGGGACGCGCCGACAAGCTTCGTCATCGGTAGCGGCGGTGAGCGGCGTGCGGTCGACGCCGCCACCTGCGCCGACGGGTCGACCATCACCTGCGAATATACGATCCGCTGCGCGACCGGCGAGCGGACGACCGCTTCCTGGACCGGTATCCCGGTGACCGACCTGCTGAATATCGTCGACGCCCCGGCGGAAACGACGCACTTCCGTGTTGAGAGCGACGACGGCTACGCGATCTGTGTTCCGGTCGCCGATGCACTCGACGGAGTCATCGCGTTCGAACGCGACGGCGAACAGCTCCGGGAGACGCGGCCGTACGCGCTTCGATTTTTGGCAGGCGATATCGACGGCGAGCGACTGGTGAAAGGGATCCACCGGGTCGACCTGCTCAGCCTCCCAGCGGATGCTGATCCGGATCGGTACGAAACAGTAACTCTCGACAACCCCGAGTACGAATGAGCGCCGAGCACAACCAAGACGACCGTCGAGCCGTCTCGGTCACGCCCATCGTGCTCGCCGGCGGCGGGAGTGAGCGCTTCGGGCCCGAGCCGAAGTCGCTAGCGACGGTCCAAGGTCAGCCGATGATCGCTCGCATCGTCGACGCGGTGCGGGCCGCGACCGGTCGGACGCCGGTCGTCGCCGTCGGCGACCCGGAGAAGCAGTCCGTCGTCGACCCGGCTCTCTCGCCGCCAGTCCGCTACCGGTACGACGTCGAGTGGGGACGCGGCCCGCTCGCGGGGATCGCGGGGGCGATCAGTGCGGTCGAGACGGACGCCGTGTTCGTCTGCGGATGCGATATGCCACAGCTCGATCCCACTGCGGTCGAGTGGCTCGTCGACGAGTACGCACGCCGACCCGCCGACGCGATCATCCCGGCGGACGACGCTGGACACCATCCCTTGCACGCGGTGTACGACACCCAGGCGCTGCAACGGTACTGTTCCCAGCAACCGTCGGACCTCCGCCTGCAGCGACTCGTCTCTGAACTCAACGCGACGGTCGTTCAGGATCAGGACGCCCCCGACCGCGTTCCGCTGAACCGTTCGGTCTCGAACACGAACACGCGGGCCGAACTGTGTGCCGCGCGAACGCGGATCGGCGACTGAGAGCGTTTCTCACTGGGCAGTGAAACCCCGTACCGGCGAGTGTGAACCAGCGGGTCGTCGGTCACCCTACTACGTGGCTACTGTGCCGTCGAACAGTGCCTCGAAGAGCTTCCGCTCCGCCGCCCGAAGGTGCTGGGTAAACGTCGTCTGTGAGATATCCATCATCGACGCCACTTCCTCCCCGCTGTGCTCTCGGGGCCAATCGAAGAACCCGGCGAAGTGAGCGGTCCGCACTGCCTCTCGTTGTCGCTCCGTCAACGCAGCTGTGAGCTGTTTTCGGAAGGCGGCTTCAGTCTGCACCTCCCGCTCGTGCTCTCGCTGGGCGATCAGCGTCAACCCATCGTAGGTCGTCCGAAGCGCGTTGACGACGCTTCGAATATCGTTCGAACTGGCCATCTGTGCGACCAGATTCCCGGTGGTTCCAGTGATCGAGAACGACTCGATGCTCACCCCGTACTGAGCCAACGTCGTGACGATCGACGGTTGCTCGACCGATAGCCGGTAAAGTGCCGTGTCCTCGAACGTGTGAACGTGCTCGACGGTACCGATTGCCTCGGAATCGGCCGCGTACTCGGTAACGGCATCCGGCTCGGCCTCGGTCACGGTAACGTACTGGACTGGGTTCTCGTCGCCGTCGTCGACGACGTCCTCTACGGTGACCGTACAATCGAGCTGTGCCGCCATCGTTGCTAGTGGCTCGTCGACGCCCGTCAACCGGAACTCCAGTTCGGTTACGCTGTCGGAGATGAGTGTCTGCTTGCTCTCGACGGCGCTGATGGCGTCGGCAATCGTTTGCCCGAGTTCGACGAACACGTCCCGTTCGATCAGGTCGAACGCGTGTGGGTCGCTGGTGACGACGCCGAGGACGCCGTAATCCGCCTCGTGGTAGGTGAGCGGCACGACGACGCATTGCCTGTTGTCGACTGTCTCCAACTCGTCGCCCTCCACGTCGGTGAACACCGGGTTCTGGTCCTCCAGCGCTTGCTCGACGGGTGTCGGATCCGCCTTACACATCGCTTCGACGTGGTTCTCGACCGACCCGATATCGCTGCCGGCCCAGGAGTTCGGGCTAACTGTGCCGTCGACGAGCCCTTGGCTACCGATCCATGCCACGTCGAAGAGGTCCGACGAAGCGAACTGCTCACAAACGGCGGCCTCGATCTCGTCCCGTGTCGAGGCGGCGACGAGTTCGCGGTTGATATCGCGAAGCACTTGGTTGGTGTTGTTCAGTACCGTCAAGCGCTTGTTCTGATCCTCGATACGCATTTCGTGCTCCTTTCGTTCGGTGATATCGCGCTCGATCGCCACGAAGCGATTTACCTCCCCGTCCTCGGTGATCGGCGCGATCGTCGCGTCTATCCAGAGTAGTTCTCCCGATTTTCGGCGGTTCGTCAGCTCACCCTCCCAGACTGATCCTGACGTGATCTGTCCCCAGAGCTCCGCGTAGAAATCGTCGCCGTGTTTCCCGGACTGCCAGAGCCGCGGGTTCTCTCCGATCACTTCGTCCCGCTCGTATCCAGTGACCGATTCGACGGCCGGGTTAGCGTACTCGATAGTGCCGTCGGAGTCGGTGATGAATATGGCGTGGCCAGCGTGTTCGATCGCCTTCCGAAAGCCCTGAAGACGCTCGTTTACCGTCCGAAGTCTCGTCTTGAGTTCGTCCTCCTCGGTCACGTACTCCGAGAGATAGTACACGGTCAGCAAGGCGAGCGCGCTCACAATGAGGCCGGGAAGCTCTTCGAACCCGGTGGTCGCAGTCTGTACGGTGAGTACCTGACGAAGGGTCATAAAGGAGAACAGCAGCGTCAGAAAGCCGAACCGGCGGTCACGGGTCCGGGCAAGTAGTAGAACCGAGTACCCGACGCCGAGCAGCCGCAGAACGATCGAGAGCGCGATGATCCAGTTCATGCCGCTCGCCTCTGACAGTTGGGGGGCCTTCGGAGGAATAGCGTTCGTCCACTTCGACTCGACCAAAGCATAGTCGAAGGTAACTCGGCTCGTCGAATAATCCCTGTGGTCGGTGCCCGGCTTGAGACGCGCCCCGATTTCCCCCCAACCGACCCCGACCCAAACAGTATTGGTACCCGGAATATGGGGTCTTTCTCCGGATTCGGGCCGTCTCAGAGTATATTGGTATCACCCTCTCCACGGGGGAAGCCGTACGAATACGTGTATGAACCTCAGGACTAACCGGCTGACGCGGGAGCAACTGGTCGCCGAGGCGCCGACCGGTGAGGGGTGGTCGCGATGAGCGCCACAGACGACGACACGCTCCCCGGTATCCCGAACGTCGGGAAGGCCGACCTCGACGCGATGGTGGAGAACGAGCGGCCTGATCCGCGAGAGGAGCTCGCGGACGTCGAGGCGGACACGGATCTCGGCATCGCGATGGCCGAGGACGCACAGCGCGTCGCCCGCGGTGAAATCACCGGCGACGAGTACTGGGAAAAGTACGATGAAGCCGCCGCCGAGGAGTTCGGCGAGGCGTATCTCGAGACACCGAACCCGGCGGTCGACGCCGGCGACCAGACTGTCTCGACGGACACGGCCGAGTCGTTGAGTTGTAGCGTTGGGTCGATGGATGCGGTTGCGACTGAGTCGGCACAGGCCGACGGCGAAGAGCCCGACGGTGGGATCGGCGCGGGCGACGAGAAGTGGGGGATGGTGATCGACCTCCAGAAATGCGTCGGCTGTGACTCGTGTACGGTCGCGTGTAAGTCCGAGAACCGGACGCCACCCGGCGTGTCGTACAACGTCGTGATGGAGGAGGAACACGGCGAGTTCCCGAACGTCACGCGGACGAACGTGCCTCGCCCGTGTATGCAGTGCGACAACCCGCCGTGCGTGCAGGTGTGTCCGGTCTCGGCGACGTACAAGATGGACGACGGCGTGGTCAACATCGACTACGACCGCTGTATCGGCTGCCGGTACTGCAACATCGCCTGCCCGTACGGGGCGCGGTACTTCGACTTCGGCGAGAACTACGACGACGAGGTCGACGAGGCCGGCGAACTGACCAGCCCCGAGTACGGCGTCGACCGCGGGCCGCGCGAGGAGGGGAAGTCGCCGATCGGCAACATCCGCAAGTGCAGCTTTTGCACCCACCGGTTAGAGCGCGGGGAAGAGCCCGCTTGCGTCGAGACGTGCGTCGGCGACGCCCGGAACATGGGCGACCTTGAGAACCCCGACAGCGATGTCGCACAGATGGCCGACTCGTCACGCGCGTTCCAACTGAAAGAGGACGAGGGGACCGACCCCAACGTCTACTACCTCAAATAGACCGATGTCGACACAGAGTTCACGCTTCGAGTTCGATCCCGGGTTCGAAGACGACCGGCTCCGCGTCGCATGGTACGCGGTCGTCGGTGTACTCGTCACGGTGGGCGCGTACGCGACGTACTTCCGGCTCACGGAGGGGATGGCGAGCACGAACCTCACGAGCATCGTCCCCTGGGGCGCGTGGGTCGCCTTCTACATCTACTTCGTCGGCCTCTCCGCCGGCGCGTTCCTCGTGAGTACGATGGCCAACGTCTTCGAGGTCGAGGGGATGCACCGGATCGACCGCGACGCGCTGTTCGCGGCCATCATCAGCATGGCGGTGGCGCTGCTGTTCGTCTGGATCGACCTCGGACGGATGGAACGGATGTACTTCCCGTTCATCTGGCGCCAGCTGACCTCCGCGCTCTCGTGGGAGGTCCACGCGTACGTGGCCTACATCGGGATTCTGGTCACGGAGCTGTACTTCTCGATGCGGATCGATCTCGCACGGGTCGCCGAACGCACCTCGGGGCTCAAAGAACGGTTCTACGCGGCGCTCGCGCTCGGGCGGCTGGAGACGAGCGAGGAGTCCCAGTCGTTCGACCAGCGCTGGCTCAAGCGGGCCGGCATCGTCGGGATCCCGCTCGCGATCTTCATGGTCCACGGCGGCACTGGCGTGCTGTTCGCCGTCTCGAAGGCCCGCCCCTACTGGAACAGCGGCCTCTTTCCGGTGATATTCGTCATCTCAGCGCTGCTCAGCGGGACCGCGCTCGTGATGATGATCTACGTGCTCCGGACCCGGCTGTTCGACGGGGAGTCGGTCGATCCGGACCTGCTCGACCGGCTTGCACAGCTGGTGATCGGCTTCATCGTCGTCGACGCCGCCCTGACCGCCATCGAGACGTTCATCGCGATCGCCAGCGTCCACCCCCACGAGATCGAGACCTGGCAGGTCATCATGTACGGCCCGATGTCGTGGTCGTTTTGGTGGTTCATGATCGGGTTCAGCTGGGTGTTCCCGATGGTCCTGCTGAGCAAGCGATCCTGGCGCCGCACGCCGTCGGTGATGGTGCTGGCGGGACTGAGCGTCGTCGTCGGGATCGTCGCGGTCCGGTTCAACATCGTCGTCCCGGCGCAGGTCATGCCGGTGATGGAGGGGCTCCCTCACGGGATGTACTTCCCCACGCTCGTCGAGTGGGGGACGAGCGTCGGCATGATCGGCGTCGGCCTGCTGTTGTACACGATCGGTGCGGAGACGCTGCCGTTGACGCCGCTTACTGGAGGTGACCACGAATGAGTACTGACGATTCAGGCGATGACGGCGCGAGCGTCTCGCGTCGTGACTTCGTCAAGGCGGCCGGGAGTATCGGCGTCATCGCGGCGGCGAGCAACGCCGCGGTCGATGTGGACATGGACGACCTCTGGACGGACGAGAAGCAGCACTACGTCGGGGACAACTACGGCGAGTACGGTGCGAGCGACGTGATCCACACCACCTGCGGACAGTGTAACACGTTCTGTCCGATCAAGGTGCGGCTCGCGGACGGGAGCGGAACCGGCGAGTACAGTTCGCTCGTCCGAAAGCTCGCCGGGAACCCGTACTCGTTCCTCAATACGCAGCCGTTCTCACAGATGCCCTACGACAGCGACCCGGAAGACGTGGCGATGGGCGACGTTGAGGGGAGCGGCGACGTCGACACCGATCGCTGGTCGCTCTCTGGCGGCCGGATCTGCCTGAAAGGGCAGGCGGGGATCCAGACGGCCTTCGACAGTTACCGCGTCCGGCAACCGATGAAGCGCGTCGGCCCGCGCGGTTCGGGCGAGTGGAAGACCGTCTCGTGGGACCAGGCCATTCGGGATATTGTCGAGGGCGACGACGATTTCGGCCACCCTGGACTCAGGGACATCTGGGGATACGCCCCACAGGAGGCGGTGATGAGCGATTGGGAGGCCGTCCAGAGCGGCGAGCTGTCCAAGTCGGCGTTCGACGAGAAGTACGCCGACGATCTTATCGACACCGACCACCCGGATCTGGGGCCGAAGTCCAATCAGATCGTCGATGTCGGCGGGTTCCGCCGAAACTTCATCCGGAACCGGCTCTGGCACCAAGGGTTGGGGTCGATAAACAGCATCCACCACGCCGGAACCTGCGGCGTTTCGAGCGTGATGGGCAACGTCCGTTCGCACGCTGCCAAGAAAAAGCGGCAGTACCCCGACATCGAGAACTGCGAGTACCTCATCGCGTGGGGGACCAATCCCATGGTCGCCAACAAGGGTCCGACGTGGCTCGCACCGAAGCTGACGAACGCCATTGAGGACGGAATGCGGATGGACGTGGTCGACCCGCGGCTCTCGAAGACGGCCGAAAAGGCCGACACGTGGGTGCCCGTCGAACCCGGCGCGGACGGGGCGCTCGCGCTCGGGATGGCGCGGTGGATCATCGAGAACGACCGCCACGACCTGACGTACCTCCAGAATCCCTCGCAGTCGGCCGCGAGCGACGACGACGAGCCGACGTGGAGCGACGCGACGCACCTCGTCCTCGTCGACGAGTCGGCGGGGCCGAAGGCGCGCGCCGCCGACCTCGGGCTCATTCCGGAGGGCGCCGAGACCGCCGACGACTTCGTCGCCGTCGACGCCGCCACGGGCGAGCCGCGCCCCGCAAGCAAGGTCGACACGGCCGTTCTCGACGTCGACGTGACAATCGACGGGACGGCGGTCCGGAGCGTCTGGAACCAGTACCGCGAGCGGGTCTTCGAGCACACCGTCGAGGAGTACGCCGAGATGGCCGGCGTGCCGGCCGAGCAGATCGCGGAGATCGCCGACGAGTTCACCGGCCACGGCAAGCGCGCGGCGATCATGGCCTACCGTGGCCCGGCGAAGCACACGAACGGCTTCTACAACACGCGGGCGATCGCCACCCTCCAGCACCTCATCGGCAACTACGACTGGAAGGGTGGCCAGATCACCCCCTACGCGGGCTACGACACCATGTCCGGCCGGTACGAACTCGGCTCGGTCCCCGACGGACACTCGCCGTGGGGGATCCCCCTGCTTCGGGGCGGCATCAACTACGAGGACACCTCGCTGTTCGACCGCGACGACGGCTACCCGGCGAAGCGGCCGTGGTTCCCGGTCGCGCCGCCGCAGGCGACTCAAGAACTGTACGGCAGCGCCGCCGACGAGTACCCTTACAGCGTCGAGGCGCTGTTCATCCGGCCGTACTCGAACAACCACGTGATGGCGATCGCCGGCGGCGACGAGATCCCGGCGATCCTCCAGGACACCGAAACCATCCCGCTGATCGTCGCCTCGGACACGGTGATCGGCGAGACCAGCCAGTACGCCGACTACATCCTCCCCGAGCCGACGTACCTCGAACGGTGGGAGAACTTCGGGACGTACCCGAACAAGCGGCTAGCCGACGAGAAGATCAGCCAGCCGGCTGTCTCAGTCGTCCCTAACGCGCGTCCGTTCGAGGACGTGCTCATCGAGCTGTGGTCGGAACTCGATCTCCCCGGCGTCGGTTCGAACGCCATCCCCGACGCGGACGGCGACTTGTGGCCCCTCGAACAGGCTGAGGACTTCTACCTGAAGCTCGCTGCCAACATCGCGTACAGTCGCGATCCCGTCGGGGACGCGAGCGGGGACGAACTGCGGGTGTTCCGCGAGAGCCACGAGAACGGCCTAGGCGAGCAGTTTGACCTCGACCGCTGGAAGGCGGCGGTCACCGACGAGGAGTGGCCGAAAGTCGTCACCGTGTTGAACCGCGGTGGCCGCTTCGAGGAGCCGACCGCGGGCTACGACGAAGCGTTCGCTGAGCACGGGCACGGGTACGACTACGCCGAGCGGACGGACGACTCGAACGCCTACGACGGCGAGCAGATGCGGTACAAGCTCGAGTCCCGCGTCGACTTCTATAGCGAGGTCGTTCCGAAGGGGAAACACTCCTTCACCGGTGAGCGGTTCGACCCGCTCCCGCGGGTCGACGACGTGGAGCACTACGACGGAACCGTCCAGGCCGCGGTGAGCGGCGACGACGACCGGGAGCGCCCGCTCCGGCTGATCAACTGGAAACCGCGAACCCAGGGGATGCACCGCACGCAGAACAGCCCGTGGCTCCGCGAGACCCGTCCGGAGAACCCCGTGTGGATCAACCCGCAGGACGCCGCAGAGCGCGGCATCGAGAACGGCGACGAGATCGCCCTCGATGCGGGCCGCACCACCGTCGATGCGGTCACGATGGTCACGAGCGGGATCCGCCCCGGCGTCGTCGGCGCGATGTGGGGCTGGGGTCGGACGGGCGACGGCGCGACTGCCGAGACGATCGACGGCGAAACGCGGCCGGCAGTCGAGGCCGACGGGCACAGCGACTACCAGTTCGACGAGCCGATGACCGAGGAAGCCGGGTACGCGAAGGGGCGCGACGCCGGCTTCGCGATCAACCACGTCCAGCCGTTAGACGAGGAGCTCGGGGACACCGGGCTCTCGGACCTGGTCGGCGGGAGTAACGCACAGTACGACGCCTTCGTCGACGTGGAGCGGCGGTGATCTGACGTGCCCACACACACGGCTGACGGTCGCGACGAGGCGGCGATGGCGAGGGCCCGTGCTCGCCTGTACGGGCTGTTGGCCGCCACCTTCGACGGCGAGGTGGAGACGACTGCCGCCGCGCTCGATCGAGGGGCGTTCGCGGCCGTCGCCGAGGTGTTCCCGATCGACATCGAGACGGCAAATCTGCGCGGCGACGACCACGACGCCGCCTCGCTAGGCGTCGGGTACGACAACCTGTTTGTCGTGCCGGGGACCCACTATGTCCCGCCGTTCGCGTCCGCGCACGCAACTGATCCCAGCGAGGCGTTCGACTCGGACTCGCGGTACCACACCGCCGGCGAGGCCGGTGAACTCCTCGGCGATCCGGCCGCCGAGATGGCCCAGCTGTACGCAGCCGCCGAGTTTGTGCCCGAGCGTGGGGACAATATTCCGGACCATGCCGCCGCCTGCTTCGAGTTTATGCGCGCGCTCTGCGAGCGAGAGGCGGTGCTCCTCGAAGACGACGGATCTGAAGCGAACCTCGACGCAGTCCGCGAGCTTCAGGCCCGGACGCTCTCCCGTCTGGGCTGGATCGACCGGTTCGAAGCGGCCGTTGCGAGCAGCGACACGGTCGAAGGCGTTTTCGCCGCAATCGCTCGTCTCGCGCGGACGTTCACCGCGTGGGACGCACAGGAGATCGCACAGCCATCCGAAACCACATCCTCGTAATCGCTATCTATGACAACCACAGATATCTCAGACGCTGACCTTCGTGATCGCCTCCGCGCCGTCGACGACCCGGCGCTCGATACCGACATCGTCACCGCCGGGCTCGTCAACGACATCACCGTCGACGATGGGACCGCCGCCATCGAACTCGCACTCGGCGCGCCGCACGCGCCGGACGAGTCCGCCATCGCGGAGCGCGTTCGTGAGGTTGCCGACGAGGGGGAGATCGATGTCGAGCTTTCGGCGAACGTCCCGCTGTTCGATGCCGCCGAGTCGTCGGTTCTGCCCGGCGTGAAGAACGTGATCGCCGTCGCCTCCGGAAAGGGAGGTGTCGGAAAGAGCACTGTTGCCGTCAACCTCGCCGCCGGCCTCGCCGACCGCGGGGCCAACGTCGGGCTGTTCGACGCCGACGTCTACGGCCCGAACGTCCCGCAGATGCTCGGGTCTGACACCGAGCCCGATGTGACGACCGTCGACGGCGAAGACCGAATCGAGCCACCGACCGCCCATGGGCTCAAACTGATGAGCGTCGGGCTGATGATCGAAGACGACGATCCGGTGGTCTGGCGGGGCCCGGTCGCACAGAACACTCTCACCGACCTATTTGCCGACGTGTCGTGGGGAACGTTGGACTATCTCGTCGTGGATCTCCCACCGGGGACCGGTGATGTCCAACTGACCGTGCTTCAGAACTTGCCCATCACGGGGACTGTCGTCGTCACGACCCCGCAGTCCGTCGCCGTGGACGATTCTCGCAGAGGCATCGAGATGTTCGGCGAGTACCAGACCAACGTGTTGGGCGTCGTCGAAAACATGAGCGGCTTTGTCTGTCCCAGTTGCGGCGATACCCACGAGATATTCGGTGAGGACGGTGGCCACTCTCTGGCCGACGCGGTCGATGTCCCGTATCTCGGCTCGCTGCCGCTAGATCCGGCGATTCGTGTGGGTGCCGACGACGGTAAGCCGATCGTCTGTCAGGACGACACGAATACCGCGGAAGCATTCCAAGACCTAGCGGGGACGGTTGCGAACAAAGTTGGCGTGCTGCGACGCCATCACCACCAGACTGCAACTGACCGTGGTGAATAAAACCTCCTACCGGATATCGATGATATCTCCAAACTCCGTGGGTCAGTTCTAGTCAGCGACCTCGGGTAGGAATTCGGCGCCGCAGACAATTCGCTGGTCGCTATCGACTGTAAGGCAGCTTAATTTGTGGCCGTCTGAGAAACACAGCGTCAGCGTTGAGTCGTCCTCTCAGAGAATGTGAATCTATGCCTTCTTCCGCTTCTACCCGGTTAACATATCTGCGAGCCGTTGTACTGTGGCGATCACGACGGGCGTGGCTAAGCACAAGACGAGTGCCACGCCGAGGGCCATCCACAGCTCAAGTGCCCACAGGAGGAGGAACGAACCTTTATAAATTAATTTCGTACTATGTTACACCGTGCTCCGGCGCATCGAACTCGAGGTCCTCGCCACGGTCGACCGCGGCGACACAATCTCCGAACTCGCGACGAAGCTCGACCACAGCAAGAGCTACCTCTCTCGTGCCGTCGGCGACCTCGTTGAAAAGGGACTCGTCCACACGGAACGCGATGGCCGGCGAAAACGAGTCGTCCCGTCGGATGCTCGCACCGTCAAACTCTACCAGGACCTCGTCCGCCAGCACTCCCACATCGACTTCCCCGAACTGCTGACGGGCAAGGCACTCGAAGTGCTGTACTACCTCGACCAGCCGCGAACCGTCTCCGAAATCGCTGACCGGAGCGACAACTACCGCAACACGGTTAACCGCGTCCTCAAGCGGTTTCGCGACCGTGGGCTCGTCGGGACGACCGATGGTCGCTACGAGTTCAACGCCGACTTCGACCGTCTCCACGAGTTCGCCCGTGAACTCGCACATCATCTACATCGCCAGCGCCTCGAAGCCGTTACCCCGAAGGGCACGATTCTCTGGGAGGACTACGACGAATTCCTCGCCCAGGCCGAGACGGAGATCGATGCGGCGGCGTTCCACGAAACCGGCCTTGCTCGGTTCGCAGCTTTCGACCTCCAGTTCCTGCTCACCGGCCATCGCTACTACGTCTACTCCGAGGATCTCGACGCAGTCTCGCCGGCGGAACTTTGCTGTCACACACTACTGATCGACGACGGCAGCCGCCACCGCTCGTATTGTCTCCTCCTGCTCAGCCACGTCGACGTCGACGAGGCGGACCTCCGAGCGCAGGCGGCGAAGTATGGCCTCGGAGACGAAATCGACGCCTTGCTCCGTTACCTCGAGACGCACGGCGAGGTCGACGACGACCGGCTCCCAGAGTGGGACGAGTTCCAGAAGCTGGCGGCTGACTATGGGGTGCCACTATCCTGAGACAGAACCTCGTCACCAGCTGTAGCGTCAGCCGGCGTCAGTTTGGATCGTAGGGATTCGTTGCTGTATCGAGTCGGTAGACATCCTCGACAGCGTCAAAATCGTCGTCAAACGCATACAGGTAACCGAGCCCCTCGGTTTGCATATACGCGACAATGCAGGCGTTGACGAACAAGAGGGGTTCGTGTTGGCGAAAGAGGGCCTTCCCTGTCGCGAGGGCGTCGGTAGTGAGTGAGTCGATGTGGAAGCGGGCGTTTTCTTCGATGCGATCGAGGAGATCGACGGCTGCGTCGTGGCCGGCGTGGGTCGTGAGGCCGTTGAGCGTTTCAGCGAGTACGTAGTCGAGCACGACAGCCTCCGGAAGTGTTCCATTGTCGATGCCCTGGAGCACGGGAAGCGCGGCATCGTGGGAACTATCCCGCCGGTATGCGGCGGCAAAGAGGACTGTCGTATCGATGAGTGCACGAGGCATTTACTCGACGTCGACGCCCCAGGCGTCATGCTCGCTCGTTACATCGGTCGACTCCTCACCAGCGTAGCCGTCGAAGTCGGCGAACGTGCCCGTTTGCTGTTGGACCACTTGGACCCGAATGCTCCCATCGTCTTCGAGATGCCAACGGAGCTGATCGCCATCGTCGATATCGAGTTCACGCCGGATCCGGGCCGGAATGTTCGCCTGATTGCCAGACACCTTGCTTTCGGCGTCAATTCTGTCGCTACTCATGTCTCCCGATATGTGACGGGCCGTGAAAACCCTAGTGTGCCGCCACACTACTCAGTACCAGAAGAGCGATTCCGGCGGAGAGGATGGTGATCTACCATGGGGTCGTTGGGAGCCGGCTGTCTGGGCGGGGAACGCGGCCCCGTTTGATCTCGTGATCGACGCGGCGCAGGTGCTTGCAGCCGCCCTCGGGTGAGCGCTGCTGCCAGTCGGGACAGGTACACGATTCGTCGATGACGTCGACTTCGTACCGGTTCCCGGACGCAGACTGTACCTCGTAGCGGCCACCCTTCGAGAGGAGTAAGGCGTCCATCGCTTCGGCGACGACACCCCGGGCGGACCCACAATCGCGGGGTCAACGGCACAAGTGATGGGGGGTCGACAGTCGATAAGCCGACGACTCCGTCACCGGACGACGGTCACGGGAACGGACGACCGACGAACTATTTTTTCCGCGATGCTCCCGAGCAGGAGACGCGAGACGCCCTCACGGCCGTGGCTCCCGACGACGACGTGGTCCACGTCGTCGCGGGCTGCGTGGTCAACGACGGTCCGGGCGGGGTGACCGACCTCGTGGACCGTCCGAACCGTCGTGTCCGACGCCCTGGGCACCTCGAAAGACGTGAACACCTCCTCGGCGCGTTCAGCGGCCAGTTCTGTGAGTTCTGTGTCCGTGCCGAAGGGGTCGGGTGCCTCGTAGCCCGCCTCTCCCGGGTCGTAGACGAACAGGACCGTCACCACGTCGGGGTTGAAGCGGTCGAACACGACCTCCCGAGGATGACCGCCGCGTGGACCGGGCTCGCCGACGGCGACCTTGAGGCCGCGCTGGTCGCGATGGACGTGAACCTGCTCGCGGCCGTCGCCATCCTGCCGGCGTACCTCTCGATGCTCGTGCCTGCCTCGGTCGCGTTGCACCCGACGGCGCTGTACCACCAGCTGGCACAGGTCGTCGTGCTCCCGATGGTCGCCGGGAACCTCACGCGCCGCGTGCTGCTCCGACAGTACGGCTCCGACGGGTTCAAGCGACTCAAGCCGACGTTCGGCGGCCTGAGCTCCGTTGGCGTGATGTTCATCGTCTTCATCGCGATGACGATGCGCTCACAGAGCATCCTCGCGGACCCCGTCGCCTCTGCCAGCACTATCGTCCCGCTCGTGTTCTTCTACGCCGTTCTCCTCGCAGTCGGCGCGGGACTCGGGCGGGCGCTACTCGACACCGAGCGTGGCATCGCGCTGGTGTACGCGACGAGCATGCGCAGCCTCTCCATCGCGGTGGCGATCGTCGTCGCGGCCGGGTCGGTGCCTGCCGAGGCCGTCCTCCCCATCGCGCTGGCGTACATCCTCCAGCCGCCGCTCGGCGCGGTGTACATGCACTACCGCCGGGACGTCGTCGGGGAGGGGCTGAGTCTCCGGGAGGCGGTCGCGGAGATCGTCTGACGACGCGCGATCCTGACGGCTTTCGACGGGTTCAGGACGCTCGACCTGCGAGGTATAGTGTGCTCAGTATGCGACGCCGACCGCGGTGCGGCCCCCGTCCTGTGGCCACTGTCGTGGCGATGGCGGAGGGTGATCGGGACGGATGAGTGAGTGGACGCCAACGACCTGTCTCCGGTGTGCGGTCGGTTGCGGTCTTCAGCAGCACGGCAAGGACGGCCGCGGCCTCGTGGCTGTCCGCGGCGACCCGACACATCCCGTCACACGGGGCCAAGCCTGCCGGCGTGGAATCGACGAGACGGTCTCGGGTGGCGAGCGCGTGACGCGCCCGCTCGTCCGCGACGGCGGTGACCTCGTCGCGACCGACTGGGACACCGTGCTGGACATCGTAGCCGAACGCTTTGGGACCGCACTGCGGGCGAGTCGCGACGGCGTGGCCGTGCTCGGCAGCGGCCAACAGACGAACGAGGCGGCGTACGCCCTCGGCAAACTCGCCCGCGGTGGTTTCAGAACGCGCTACTACGACGCGAATACGACGCTCTGCATGGCCTCGGCGGTCACGGCCTACCACCAGACGTTTGGGAGCGATGCGCCGCCACCGACGTACGACGACATCCCAGCGGCGCGTACACACCTGATCTGGGGAGCGAATCCGGCTGTCGCTCACCCGGTCCTGTACCGGTGGATCGCGGAGAGCGCCACCGACCCGGACAGTCGGCTCATCGTCGTGGACCCGGTCGACAGCGAGACGGCTGAGGACGCTGACCGACACGTGCGGCCCAAGCCAGGGACGGACTTGGCCCTCGCGCGGGCCGTCCTAGCGGCTCTCGTCGAGGCCGACGCCGTGGACGAGGAGTTCGTCGGGCGAGTGACGACCGGCTTCGACGCGCTGGCGGCGCGCCTCCCGTCGGTGAGGGCGGCCGCTGACACCGCCGGCGTGACTATCGAGACGGTCGCGGCTCTGGCCGAGGCGTTCGCCGACCCGACGCTCGTCTACTGGGGAATGGGCGTCAACCAGAACGTCCATGGGACCGCGACGGCGCGAGCGTTGATCGACCTCTGTCTCGCGACGGGCAACCTCGGGCCGGGGAGCGGTCCGTTCTCGCTGACGGGGCAGGCGAACTCGATGGGCGCGCGCGTCTGCTCCGCAAAGGGCACCTGGCCCGGACACCGTCCGTTCGAGGACTCCGACCACCGTGACGCGGTCGCGGAGACGTGGGGCGTCACGGCCGCCGATCTGCCGGCCGACCCCGGACCCGGTCCGGTCGGCGTTGTCGACGCACTCCGGGACGGGCCGGTCAACGCCACCTGGACGGTCGCCACGAACCCCGTCGCCGGGATGCCGGACGCGTCGGTCGTCCGGGCGGCGCTCAAGGACACGTTTCTCGTCGTGCAAGATGCCTTCCGGACCGAGACGGCCGACCTCGCCGACGTCGTCCTCCCAGCGGCGACGTGGGGAGAGTCAGAGGGGACTGTCACGAACATGGAGCGGACTGTTTCACGGGTTCGGGCAGCGACGGCGCCGCCGGGGGCCGCCCGACAGGACATCAGGATCATCGCACAGATTGCCAATCGGATGGGGCTGTCACTCTTCGAGCACACGACTCCAGATCCCGAGGCGGTCTTCACAGAACTGGCAGCGCTGACGGCCGGGACGTCTGCCGACCTGTCTGGTATCACCTACGAGCGTCTGGACACCGACGGGGCCGTCCGGTGGCCGGCGCCGGATGGAGAGACGCAGGGGGGCTACCGCTACCTGACCGACGGGGACTGGTCGTTTCCGACGCCATCGAATCTGGCACACTTCTCGAGAGGAACACACGACGACCTCGCAGAACCGACAGACGAGTCATACCCCCTCACCCTCACGACTGCCCGCCGGGCCGACGCGTACAACACCGGCGTGCGAACCCGAGCGGACGAGGCCGACCCCCCGGTCGCACGGATCCACCCGAAGACGATCCGGGCACACGCCGCGTCGCTCGAGTCGAATCGGGCAGTGGTCGAATCACGCCGGGGGGCTGTCGAGAGCCGAGTCGAGCGAGACGACGCCATCCCGCCGGGGATGGTCTGGCTTCCGATCCACCATCCGGCGGTGAACAAACTCACGCTCCCGGTTGTCGATCCCGAGTCGGCCGAGCCGAACCTCAAACAGTGTGCTGTCGCTGTCTCGCCGCTCGAGTCCCGTGCGGACGACAGCTCACGGCCGTCGTGAGACGCTCCGAGCCACCGATTCGACCGTCAGGTTGTTTCTCGCCAGACGGACACGTTACCGTCTCCGACGCAGAGAAGCGAGCCGAATGTCGTCTGGCTGGCTGGACGGACACACACGTGTCGGAGCGAGCGCCGGGACCCACGTGAGACTGGCGCCGACGAGTCGGGGAAGTGACCGGACAGTGGGACGTGACTGGAGGTGGCCGACACACTGGTCGCAGTTCCGTCCGGTTTTTGTCTCGCTAGCACTTCAGACAGTCCTGTACCGGAGAGAGTACTCGTATTCCGATTGTAGGAGTGTCGCCACCGAAACCGAACCGCACACGCACCGCTTTGCACACACGATGTCGGACATCGAACAGGACCGAACGACGAGACGTATCGAACGGGAGACGACACGACAGAGCGATGCTGTCGACCCGACTAGCGAATGTGCGACGGCACGGCGTCGGCGGCCAGCAGGTCCATCTGACCGCAGCGCGGCAGGGGGTGGCCAGCAGTGAAGAGTCCGATACGGATGACGAAGTACCGGACCCTCCTGCTGGCGACTGTCGGGTTCAATTTCTCGTTTCTCATCTGGTTCTCTTTCGCACCGTTCACCGGACCGATAGCCGAGGAGTTCGGCCTCACGGTCACCGAAATCGGCGTATTAGCGAGTGCAGCAATCTGGTTGGCGCCGTTCGGTCGAATCCTGACTGGCTGGCTTTCTGACAGGTTCGGTGCACCGGTCGTGTTCGCGATCGTCCTCGCGTACGTCGGCGTCTTCTCGATTTGGAGTGCGTTCGCAGCGTCGTACGCGGTGTTCTTCGGCACGCGACTGATCGTCGCAACGGCCGGCATCACGTTCGTTATCGGCATCCAGCACGTTTCCGAGTGGTTCGTCGAGTCGGAACTCGGTACCGCAGAAGGGGTCTACGCAGGTATCGGGAACGCCGGGGCCGCAGCAGGCGCACTGGTCTTGCCCCGCGTGTTCACCGCCGGCTGGAACGGCCCGCTGTTCAGTGCGAACTGGCGGGCAGCGTTCTTCTACACCGGCGTCGTCTCGATCTTCCTCGCGGGCGTCTACTACGTCTTCGGCGAAGCGGCTCGGTCAACCGAGAAACGGAGGGCGACGAAGCAGAGAGCGACGCTCCGAGAGTGGATTTTCACTGCCACGCGATACGGCACTGTCGTGCTGGCGCTCGCCTACGTTATGACGTTCGGGCTCGAACTGTCGATGAACGGCTGGCTGGCGACCTACTACCGGGAGGGATTCGACACGCAAAATCTCGTGATCACATCGACGTTCGCGGCGACCTTCTCCATTGCGGCTGGCCTACTCCGCCCCATCGGCGGCTACGTCAGTGATCGACTGGCGCGGGCAGAACGGAACATCCTCCCGGTGTTCACCGGTCGCTACCGGGAGCAGTGGACGTTCTTCTCGCTGTGTCTCGTCGTCTGCACGATGCTCGCGATGACGCTTGCAGGGCTACGTGGGACGATCCTGCTCGCCGTTGGCGTCGGCTTTCTCGTCGGGATGGCCTGTGCGTTCGCCGAGGGAGCGATCTTCGCGCAGGTGCCGGCGATGTTCCCGAACAGTTCTGGCGCCGTCGCCGGCGTGGTGGGCGGGGTCGGGACAGTCGGCGGCATCGTCTACCCGCTCGTGTACGCCGCACCGGTGCTGCCGAACCTCCATGTCGGCTACGCACTCGTCGCCATCTCGATGGTGCCCATTGTCGCCCTGACCGCGTGGGTGTTCCAACCGGACGTCGCCGAACGCGCGAACGAGGACGGCCTCGTCGGCCGGCGTGACGCGCCTCGTGTCACTGACGATTGAGGAGTTCATCTCGCACCCTGCATCACCACGGATTCACAGCCGTACGCTGGCGTCGATCAGGGAGACGCGAGTGAGTCGTCTGCCTCTTCCACGCTCTCGTCTCCGTCGTCTCCAGTCTCGACCGCTTCGATGACGTAGCCTGCGATGCCGGCTGCGGCCAGCCCGACTCCGAGTGCGCGTATCTGGCGGAGATACGAATCACGAAATCGACCGAACCCGGCGCACCAATCTCGGAGTCAGGCCGGCTGTGACTCCAGTTTCTTGTAGTCGATGTAGTCCGCACCCCGGAGGTGTTCAAGGAGGTTGATTGCAGCGGAATGGGCGCTGGAAGCACAGCCAGCCTGCTCCAGCATCGACCTCCTCCCGCGCTTAGAGAGATGCGTCAACTGTGGCATGGGTTGCACAGATACTCACACTCAATACCCTGTCCATCGTAGCTTAAGGAATGGCCGAAGAAACACTGTTCGAATTCGAACGGAACATGGACACAAGTGAAGTTGCACAGTACCTTCGAACGGTCGCAGACCACTTGGAGTCCGGTAATGAATTCACTCTCGAATCCGGTACCGAGTCGGTGACACTCACTCCCCCGAGACGCGTCGAGTTCGAGGTCGAGGTCGAACGCGAAACGTCGAAGTCTGGGGGATCAGCGGAGATAGAACTCGAGTTCGAGTTGGAGTGGGACGAAGACGGAACTGGCACTGGAGATCTCAATATCGGGTGAGGAATCTCTTACAAGCCGAAATCAATACGATGTTGAACACGTGGCACAGAGCATCGAAGCGAGAGGTGGCCTGAACACACCCCGCCTGTATCGGGCGAGGGTTTGACATCCTCTCCGCCCTGAAGGGCGAAGATTCCCACGGCCCCGCGCCGCTGGTTTGGGGTATTTATGATTTGTAGCTGTCCCGATGACGGCTACTGGCTGTGCCAATCAGCCGTTACTCCTATCCCGGCATGGGATTCAGAGGTACTTCTTATTGTACCCAAACACTACAACAGAAAGGGGTACTTTCTGTGTGTGTGGTCGGGAATTCCGATATTGTCCGATTAAGTGGGCGGATGGACCGCCTCGGATGAGTATTAATACGACGACCACTCAGTTAAAACACCCGGCCAGAAGTTCGTGGTTGCTGTAGAGAATTGTCGGATTCATCTCCGCGCTGAAGCGCGAGGCTTTCTCCTTGATTCTCCGTAAAGTGGCAACCGCACGACACGAGACCCGCGCGATCAGGATCGTTCGACGTCGACTGCCGATGGGTTTGACCCATACAGTGCAGGCACCCAGTTCTGGCCGTCGATCGCCGGGCGTTCGTAGTTGGGATCCTGCTGACGGTCCGGCAACTCGGTCGGCCCAGGCATGGTGTCCTCGTACTCGATCTGTGAGAGGAGGTGACTGATACAGTTGAGCCGGGCATGTTTCTTGATATCCGCGTCGATCACGTGCCACGGCGAGTTACTCGTATCCGTGTGAGTGAACATCGCGTCTTTTGCCCGCGAGTACTCGACCCACCGCTCTCTGGCTTCGAGGTCGATCGGGCTAAGCTTCCAGCGACGTTTCGGGTCGTTACTGCGCTTCTGGAAACGTCGTTCCTGTTCCTCATCGCTGATCGAGAACCAGTACTTGATGAGAATGATCCCCGAGCGCATGAGCATCCGCTCGAACTCGGGGGCTGACCGGAGGAACTCTTGGTACTCTTCGTCGGTACAGAAGTCCATCACGCGCTCGACAGTCGCACGGTTGTACCAGCTCCGATCGAACAGCACCATCTCACCGGCCGCCGGAAGGTGCGCTACGTAGCGCTGGAAGTACCACTGACTCTGCTCTCGTTCGGTGGGCTTGCCGAGCGCGACGACTTTCACCACCCGGGAACTCGTCCGGCGAGTGATTCGGTGGATCGTTCCGCCTTTACCGGCCGCGTCTCGACCGTCGAAGAGCACGACGGCCCGGAGTCCCTGCTTTTTGACCCACATCTGGAGCCTGACGAGTTCTTCTTGAAGCCGCTCGAGTTCCCGCTTGTAGTGTTTTTTCTTAATCTTGCCACTTTTCTTGTAGAGATTCTCCTCGTCGACGGTGGTCAGCACGGATTCCTCGGCCGGTAACACCGGGTGCTCGGTCATGGGAGCTGCCGCTCCTCGTCTCCGCCACCGATCGTTGATGCGTACATGTAAGAGTATCAATGGTAGTAATAAATAAACCCCTACCCCCACGAAACGCAGGTCGCTTGGCCGACTGTGCGGTGTTCAGAGTTGTTTTATTTCGTATTGACTCAATCGCACGGTCTAAAATGAGCGGCTCGATCTGATAATAGAAGACCAGACGAGGGACTGTCTTCACCTCACCGGACGGCAAGGCGGACATCTTTCGACGAGCTCGACACGATGAGACACACACCCCTCTATCGATGTGTTCTAACTGAGTAGGCCAAACGGCGAAGAAGATCGATTCTCTGCTACAAACCTCGTGTTCGGCAAATAATGTCGATAGCGTCTCTCGATCCCTGGATGATCGTGTTCAAGCCGAGTGTACTTCTGTCGGTGTTCTGGCGACACATTGTCGCTGGCCGAAACACATTGAACACATCGATAGAGGGGTGTGTGTGTTTGTGTTGTTAAAAGAAGAGAAGAGAAGAGAAGAGAAGAGAAGAACCGACTCAAAATGAGTGATTATGAGACAATGAGAACGTCCCTTCTCTGTTCTAAGCCGATACGAGGGCTGTATCGTCCGGTTAGCTCAGACAAGGTCCCGTCACACCCCCACCCCGTGAAGACTTCGAACACATCGATAGAGGGGTGTGTGTCTTCGACCGCGTGTTGCGAAACACATCGTCATCGGCTACGGCCAGTTAACCCATTCTCACGGATATCATGCGGTTAACCGGTTATTGCAGGTTTCAAACGGCTAATCACACTTCGATAGAGGTGGGGAACCTTTTTCATACAGGCGCGTATCAATTGGCCTATGGGTACTGACGACTCCGATGATCCCGCGGAGGATCCGGGACCGTCGGAGGACGAGATGACGGCTCAAGCTGACCTGTCGAGTATGCCGCAGCCGGCGTCATCGCGACAGGCGTCATCGTCTCACGTCACTAACGGTGATTCACAGCCTGACGAAGGAGCAGATTCCGAGGGGTCAACACAGTCGATCGAAGATATGCTCCTCGAGTTTGACGATCAGGAGGGGCTAATTCGGGACCGAGAGCTACTCGATCCGAATTACGTTGTTGAAGAGGATCGCATCGTGGGCCGTGATGAGCAACTCCAGGAAGTCACCAAGATGCTTCGGGTTGCGCTCGGGGATAACCGACCGCCAAACCTGTTCCTCTACGGCCCGTCTGGAACAGGGAAATCGCTAATTACGAAGGCAGTTTGCCATAATATCAGCCATATCTGTGAGAGCCGCGATATTCGGTTTGGCACTGTTGAAGTGAACTGCCAGGATTTGGACACGCTTGGTATCGCCGTGTATGAACTCGTTCAGCAGGCTGCTGATGCGGCAGGTGTCCCTGTTGAGGTGCCAAAACACGGCGTGGCAACGAAAGAGAAGTGGGATGAGCTCTACCGGATTGTCAACGAGCACTTCGACTCTGTTGTGTTTGTCCTCGATGAACTGGACATGCTCGTTGGCCGGCGAGACAAACAAGAACCTGCGTTTTCACGGCTCCTGTATCAGCTCTCCCGGGCAGGGGCAAACGACGAACTGGACGCGTACATCTCCGTCGTTGCTATTTCAAACGACACGAAAATGATGGAATCTGTTGGGAGTCGCGCTGTCAGTTCGTTCACCCCAGAAGACGTCCATTTCGACGACTACGACGCAAACCAACTCCAAGCAATTCTTCGACGGCGTCAGGATGCGTTCCATGACGACGTCGTCGACGATGATGTGATTCCACTCGCAGCGGCATTCGCGGCACAGACGCATGGTGACGCGAGGAAGGCTATCGATCTCATGCGGGTTGCCGGCGAGCTGGCTGAGCGTGAAGGCGACAACCGCGTTAGCGAAAAACACGTCCGTACCGCACAGGAGAAAGTCGAGAAGAATCGGGTGTTAGAGGTCGTTCGTGGTATCAGTACACAAAAGAAGCTCTGTCTGTACGCAACCGCGGCCGTTGCGTCCCAAACTGACGGCGGGAGCGCCAGGAGTACAACCGGCTATCGTGTGTATCAATACCTGACTGACGCCATTGACGCGGATCAGTACCACCAAGAAACGTACGTCAATAAGATGAAAGAACTCACGACGTACTCACTGGTCGACTTCGAGCGACGGAGCCATGGACCTAGCTCGGGGATGTTCCTTGAGTTCCAGTTTGGCGAAAGTCCAGGGACAATTCTCGAGACACTCCGTGAAGATTCGCGTATTGAGGCGATTTCTGAAGAGGAGGTCACCTCTGTGGTAAAAGCGCAGATCCGGAACCAGACGTGAACCGCCTCGGGGTCAAGCCCCGAGGCACTCGCCTTGCTTATTTGTAGACATTTCAGTTACTGGTGTGGCCTTTTGAGGCCACGGTGTTACCTGTTTTATGACCATTTTCCATTGTTTCTGATAGACACCCCTCTATCGATGTGTTCGGTGTGTCGACTATCGTGCTCTCCCACCCTGCATATGACAACTTTCCATTATTTCTGATAGACACCCCTCTATCGATGTGTTCGATGTGTCGGCTATCGTGCTCTCCCACCCCGCACATGACAACTTTCTATTATGTCTGATAGACACCCCTCTATCGATGTGTTCGATGTGTCGGCTATTGTGCTCCCCACCCCCTGAAATGAAATTTTTCCATGGTTTCCGATATACACCCCTCTATCGATGTGTACTCGGAGTTTGTTATCAGGCCTTACTTGATACCTGAGTTACTCATACACGGGTGTTAAGTGATTTTCTATGGTTTCCGATAGACACCCCTCTATCGATGTGTGATTATCCGCGAGAGCCGCCAAAACGAACATATTCGGCGGATAAATATCACGTGCTCACCGACACCACCATCCCTCTCGAGTTGAGCGACGGCCATACGAACTACTCGGTCAGTAGCTGTATCGATTTGTTCTCCCTACCCGATCCTCGTCGACACCCCTCTATCGATGTGTACGGGATTAGGGGACAGGAGTGGTCACTCGTCGGGGTCAACCGGCCCTTTATACTTTGACTTCACTGAGTTTCCGTCCCGCCACTGCCAGTAGTAGTAGCGGTTGTCGTTGATCTCCTTGATTGTAATCGTGGCCTTCGAGGGGACGTCATCCGGGAAGTCGTCGGGTTGCTCGTCCCTTTCGGCATCATCGGACTCTTCATCGACAGCGACCCTACGAGCCTTGTGCGCTGCCAAGGCCTCGGCGTAGCGTGCGACGTACCGGAGTTGTTCAGGCGAGTACCTGTTGAGTGTGTCGACCATCTCTGTTGAGAGGTCAGTTGGTGGCGTTGGTGGCTTGTGGGACATCTGCGATCTAGTGTTAACCAACAAAGCGCGTATCGGCATAGATTTGTTGGTTAATCGGATATCGACTCGTCGCGGATTGAAGAGCATAAATAGCAAAATATCGATAAATAGCAACTCGGGAACGCTGTCGATGTCAAACCAACGGCATTGACATCCTCCTCCGCCTGAAGGCGGAGGAATCCCGACCGCAGTTGGGATATTACGGTTTGGAGTCTACCACTTGTGCCTGCGGTTGGAATCCGGTGGACAAGTCATACAGGTAGACTCCGGGCTGTGCCAACCAGCCGGTACTCCTATCGTCGTCCAAACTGGCCGAAGACTCGGAGTTACTTTGATTGACGCTCTTATGAAGTACATTGTTGGTGAGAACTCTCCGGATTGATGAATTCGGTAGATCGATTCTTTTACCCTGTTTTATTCCCGTTCTGGTGAGTCCAGACGCCGTGTAGAACTACGACAAGATCGCCCGACAGCTCGACACCAACAATGTTCTACGCAAGAGCGTTGATTGATGTCGACGCGGATGTTCTCCGCCCCATTTACGTCAGCGTTGAACGCGTCGTCGTGGTCTTCACACACGTACAAGCCACGCTCAACACGCTGACTCTCGTCTTCCCTACCGCATACACAACACGTCTTGCTCGTGTCGCGCTCGTCCACTTCTACGACCTCGATCCCCTCGACTTTCGCCTTGTATTCGAGGATGTTTGAGAACCTGTCGAACGCCCAGCCGTGCAGGTCGAGATTGCCGTGACTCCCCCAGTTTTTCGACTCACCGTTTTCATCCTCACGGACACCAGCGAGTTTCCCGATGTTGATTCGACCAACGTCGTTCTCGATACATCGTTCTACGATGTGCTTCGCTAAGGCGTGGAAGAAGTGGGTTCGGCGCTCCGACCACTTCTTGTGTAATCGAGTTGCACGTTCACCGCCCGAGTCGTCGCACTTGGCGAGTTCTTTGGGGAAGTAGTACCCGCCTTGTTTCAAGCGGTTGCCGGGGTAGAGGTCGGCTTCCTCAGTGCTGTATGCGACCGCCGCGAAGTTACAGATGCCGAGGTCAACACCCGCCGACTCGGTACCGGGAGCGTCGGGTGTCTCGATCTCGTCTTTGCAGACGAGATGTAGTTCCCACCGCTCCGTCGCCTTATCGTAGACGGCGCGGACTTGTTGCAGGTTCTCGACATCGACGCCGGGGCGCGTTTCGTATTCGACAAGGATGTATTCCCACGCTTTCGGGTGGTCCTTGTGATTCGCGCCCTTGGATAGGCGGACACGGTTGTTTTTCGTGTCGTGTCGGATGCCGTTTTGTTTCCACGTCACCGTCGAACGCGGGTGTTCTTCGTGGACGCGACGACCTTGGTCGTCGTAGTAGTTTTGTTTACGGTAGCCGGGTGGATTCGCTTGACTGTCAGACTTACTCTTTTCGCACCACGAGTTGAAGGCTTCAGCGAGTTCCTCCAGAACGCGCTGACTGGACTGCGAGTGCAGTCCCTTGTATGTTGGATGCGTCTTCAACTCGTCTTTGAGGTCGCCGTGATCGGGGATCTCGCCCGTCTCCTCCCACACGTTGCGAGAGTGGTAGTTGGCGACGTTCCAGAGTTTGCTGGCCGACCACCCATGCCGGTCAAGTGAGTCCTCTACCTGTGAGCGGTTGAGGATTTTCGCCTGATGGGTACGATGGACTTCCAGCATTCTGAACGTCTGTATAATAGCTTATACGCGTGTCATTTGTAAAGGTTCAGTTTGAGAACAGTGGAATATCCGGCCCTGCTATCGGCGGTGGGTTGTGGAGGAGTTGTCGGATTCATCCTGACGCTAAAGGGTCAGGTATTCTCCTCGATTCTGTATAATTCACTGGCCCTCATGCTCTTCCCACTCCGGACGAGGTGTCGGGGACGGGAGTTCGTCTACCAGAGTTCGGAGTTCGTCCTCTGTCGTCCACGGGAAGCACCGTTCGTTGAGTTCGAATTTGCGGAACTTGTTGAGATGGACCCAGCTGTATGTTACTGGCTCTCCGCCCTCATTTGTCCGGTCGTCGATCACATCCCACACCTCTTGTTCGTCGATGTCAAGACCGCTCTCTTGGGCGCGATCAACGAGCGACTCGACTTTTGCTTGGACGTCATCCGCCGCCAAATCGTCTGCGAACGCACTCTCAAGGGCGGCCTGAACGATGTGCTGTTTCGAGTCAAGGTTCTCGTCAGTCACCCACGCGTAATCACGTGGGAACACGTACGACTTGTTGAAATACGGTGGGTCATCAATCTCGCCCAATTCAGGCGCCTCCCCACCACTCTCCTTCTCAAAGACCCCAACGATGTAGTCGCTATACGTCGCGAGCAACGAAAACATGATATCGAACGTATTGAGGCGGTCAGTCGGAAGTTCGAGGAGATCACCCATGATGAACGGATAGGCACCGAGCTGCTTCGTGAGTTCGTTCTGGACGGCGCGAAGCCGGCGGATATAGGGGTCGCGATAGCTCCCCAAGATGAAATACGATGTCCGCTGACTCCAGAGATACGGCAATTCACGCTGGGCAAACCGCCAGATTTCCCGATTCTCTGCAGGCTCAACTTTGATGCCGCCGACGGCTTCGTGAACAACGGTCATAATCTCCCCAGCGTCCGGCGGCGGGCTTGGGTCGGTCATTAGCTGCTGATTCAAACCACACCAGCTTATCGCTTCTGAATCACTTTGATATTTTCCAAATTAACCAACTTGGTTGACCCTAACTGTTATGGCGTCCTCCCTCGTACCAGCACGTATGAGCGAAACCGACACTGGTGCGGCCGATGCAGGGCCGTTCGCGGAACAGCAGCGGCTGTTCAAGCTGCTGTCCCAGGATACGCGCCATCTCATCATCCAGGAGCTGCTGGGCCATCCCGCCCATCTAATGTCGCTCGCCGAACTCGAGTATATGACCGGGAAGAGCCAGGCGGCCATCAAAGACCAGTTGGAGACGTTGATCGACGCCGGGCTCCTCGCACGCTACACGTACGACCCAAGCGAGGGGACACGTGACCTCCCCTCCCAGTTCTACGGATTCACGGAGCGGGGCGTCGAGGTCCTCCACGACTACAAGTATCTCCGTGGGCTTCCGGTCGCACGCGCGCTCTACGAAAACACGCGCAAGACCGAGAAAATCGAGCGCCACGAATCGGCTCCTCGCCCGGAGCTTCCGGATGCCGTCGCGGAAGCCCTCGAGTTCGACGAGCCCGATCTCGAGGCCGTCGATGGTGGCACAAACCCATAGTTCGTCGTTGAACAGCACCGTTCTCGACGCTGCAGAGAAGGTACGCCGACTTCGTACCCAGGTCAGGACTCCGTGGGCTCCAGCATGGCCGGCTCGACGTTGATCCGGAGGCGATACGTACTGTCGGTCGACCCGGTGTCGGGTCGCGTCGGGTCCAGTGAGGAATACCCACTCGTGAACGACGCGACGAGTTCCTCGCGGGCGGGGAGGTCAATGCCGAGCTGGTCGGCGAGTTGACATCCTCTCCGCCCTGAAGGGCGAAGATTCCCACGGCCCCGCACCGCTGGTTTGGGGTGTTTATTGAACGTCAAATCTCAGTACCAGATTTAAATGCTTAGCAGATAGTGACTTGGTATGGCTGGAGTTCAAGCAATCTTGCTTGCTATCTGCTTCCCAGTTCTTGCGATAGGACTCCACGAACTGACCCACCTAGCAGTCGCCCGGATTGCCTGCCCGCTTTCTATTGAACAGACCTCATGGGTCCCGTTCCGGCTTCGCCTTGACTTTGAGAGACTGCCGGCAAAAGCCACACTCCGGATGATTGCACTTGCCCCTCTATTTGTCGGCGGCGGGGCTGCTGTCATCGCTATTCAAACCGGCATTTGGCAACAGATTAAAATCGCCGATCCGTACTATCTCCATCATCTTATGATAGCGTACTGGTTCCTCTATATCATTCCGAGCCCTGCAGATATTCGACTAGCCATCTGGCCGTCGGTAGAAGACACACAGCGTGTTCAGGTGAATCCACGATGAGTGGACGCTTAATCAGCACATCAGGAGTGGACGACAATCGTGCTGTCGCGCCAGTCATCGGGGTCGTTATTCTGTTTGGGTTTCTGATCCTTGCTCTCTCACTGTATCAAGTAGAAATCGTTCCACAGCAGAATGCGGAGACGGAGTTCCAACACTCCGGAGAGGTCCGCAACGATCTTGTTGAGCTCAGAGCGGGTATTCTACAAGCTGGCAGTATCGACCAGCCACAGTATCAGACAGTCCAGCTTGGCACTGCCTACTCAACCCGTGTATTCGCAATAAATCCCCCAGCGCCAGCTGGGACAATACGGACTGTTGAGGCACCGCCTATCACAATTTCGAACAATAGTGGTACACCTGAAGGGAATATAACAATTCCAACACGATTTGTCGAGTATCGCCCCGGGTACAACGAGCTTGACCGATCGCCGACGTGGTATGACGCATCGGTGCTTTACCTTGATGCTCGTGACGAGGGGGGTAAAATCGCGGTTATTGAAGATCAGGCCCTCGTCAATGGCAGAGAGGTACAAATTACGGCTCTCCAAAGAGAGTTTCGCCGGAGCGGGACCGGCCAAGTTACTCTAGAACTCCGCCCAGCTAAGGATGTCACTGATGATGTTCCTGAAGGTAATCTCACCGTCACTGTCCCGACGCGGTTGAGCAGTGGGGAGTATTGGGACGCTGCTGACATCCCAACTGGAGTCTACGGCGGCGTCAGCGCCCCGAACGACGATGGTGTCCACAACCTAACGCTTGAGACGACCGCCAGTAACTTGACAGTGGACACGGTCGGCGTACAAGAAGCACCAGAAGAGCCGACTCAGAATAATAATGCACAGATTGGTAGCGATGGTGGCGATGGTGCGACGGATGGTGGCGATGGATCAGACACTGGAGTTCAGTGTGTAGCCGGGGGATATGATGTCAATTCAAATGAAAACGGAGACATTGCTTACACTGGAAGTGTGAATGTTAACGCAAAACTTAGTGGGGATGTTGTTGCTGGAGGTAGTGTGATTATAAACTCGAACGGCAGAGTAGAAGGGAACATTCAGGCTGGTGGTTCAGTTACAGTAAACTCGGGCGCGAGGGTGACTGGAAATATCATTTCTGGTGGAAATATAATTGACAATAACTCTGGTCGCGGTAACGGGATACAAGGAGATACTAACGACAGCAACCCCGGTTACGCACCGTGTAATAACTAAAATTCGCTAGTTTCTCTCGGTCGTAACTGCTGATTCGGTTTCTGAAGCAAAATGGACGTGACTAGCGCATCCGGTTCACTTGGTCAAACAGAGACAGCCGCCCACTCTATTGAGATGCCGTCAGTCCAGACCAGACACGAAACAGTCGCTCATGTACAGGGTGGGCACTAGACGCAGGCGCTCTTACTCTGTGTCTAACTGGCTGTCGGTCGGCGGAATCCCGATACGATTGGTCGTGGTTTCCTACTTTCGACGTACCCCTTGTCAAACTTGAGGCCAATCTCTTCCGGAACATGCAAAACGGAAGCAGAGAGTAGATACCTGCCTGCCGCATCGTCGCGATCATCCATGGCATGAAGTGTTGGATATCTTACAACAAAATAACGAGAACAGAATTATCGGCTCTGCTGAAATCCTATTGCTTGAACACATTATAGTCTGAAACAGCCGGTCGATGAAGAATGCTTACTCAGCGGTCAGTTGGTCTCGTTTTGTGTAGAGAGTGAGAGCGATATAACTGCCAAATACCGCGTGTGCGGTTCGCAGTGTATCTGTCCCAATCATCTCAGAATACCATGTGAGGGCTAAGACAAAGAACACGCTGTATAGGAGGCAAGGAAGGGCAATATATACTGTAAGCGCTCTTCTGTAGCACATTGTTGATTTCAGAGAGTGGCTTTGACGGCGTGTTTGAGCGCTTTTCGTCCGGGTTTGCGGTAGAGTTCTCGTCTAAGTTGGAACGCTCGGAGATACTGTGTGAGGCGATCTTTTGAGATGCCTCGATGCGGCGAGAGCCACCGTCGCGCCAGCGACGCGTGGCTCTCGCAGGTGTTCACGTGGACCTCCTCGTCGGCGTACTCACCGTCTCCGTGAACGACGTATTCGCGGTCGAATTTCT